>NZ_AP022842.1:15000-705500 GCF_011398925.1 Bacillus sp. KH172YL63 | reverse complement strand
AAGCCAAGCACCCATTTACTCCATTTCCACCTCATTCTCGTGATCGCGAACGTGGCCATGCTTGCCAGAATGACTGTGAACACAATCGCGATGCCTGTGATCCAAATACTGTTCCAGAAATAAACGCCTATTCCCCCCTCCCATACCTTTCCGTAGTTCTCCCAATGAAACTCAGAAGGAAGGGAGAAAGGAGAGTTAGAAAAGATGTCACGGTTATCTTTCAATGAGAAGAGAAAGAGCCATACGATCGGAAACAATTGAAGGAGAGCGACGATCCCCAGACATAGATAGAGTAACGAATAGCCAGCGCGCTTCATTTGACCATACCTCCCATTAATATTGGATTTCTTCTTTTGTCGCCGTCAACTTCCGGATGATGACGGTCACAATGAGTGTAATGATCAGCAGTAAGAATCCGATGGCACTCCCATAGCCAAAATCATTACTTGAAAAAGCTAATTTATACATATAAGAAGCCATTACTTCACTTGCCCCGTTCGGTCCCCCGCCTGTCATCACATAGATCAAATCAAAATACTTCAAGGATCCCACTACTGCAAGGACGATGGTGACCTTCACCACCCCCATGATCAGCGGGAGCTTGATTTTATAAGCGATTTGAAAAGGTGTGGCACCATCAATTTTTGCTGCCTCCACTAGGGATTCCGGGATGTTCTTCAATGCTGCGTAATAGATCAGAATGTAAAAACCGGCGTATTGCCATAGAATGGGGATGAAGATTGCGTACAGTACAACGGAAGGTTCAGCGAGCCACGCCGGAGGATTTTCAAAGCCGACCGACATCAACAGGCTATTCAAAACTCCATTTGATGGATTGAACACTTTGATCCACAGTTGGGCAATCGCGACAGATGAAAGGAGCATCGGGATCAGATAGATCTTTCTTAATAAATCCGCACCCTTTATCTTTGAAGCCAAGATCAAGGAGATAATCAGATAGATGATTAAGCTTAATGTTGAAAATAGCGCTAATAAGGATGAATGAAGTGCACTGTCCCAGAACTTTTTATCCTGGACGGCCTGAATATAATTCTCTAACCCTATGAATTCCATGGTGCCGATCCCGTCCCAATCCATCAGCCCATAATACCCTGTCAGAATAAGCGGGATAAAAATCAAGAGACCGATAAGCAAAAGGGCAGGAAGGACATATAATGCAATGATCCATTTATTCGACATTACTTTATTCATGATATTCAACCCCATATGTTAAAAATAGAAAAGGACAAGCCGCCAAAAAGGTATGTCCTTTTCTTTCATCAATAATATTTGGTCTACATTATTCTTCTGCCGAAAGGGCCTTTTCATGCTCCTTGGCAAACTCTTTTGGAGAAACTTCTTTTCCAAACAATGCCTGGATCATATCTAAATGAACCTGGGCCACATCTGCACTCATCTGAACATCAGCAAATAATGTGATATTGCTTGCTTTATTCAGATCTTCCAGCACATCAACATACATCTCAGGTAAATCCAATGATTCAGCGTCCAACTTAGTGGCTGGAATGACCCCTGCTTCTGTAACCAATTTTTCTCCCCACTCTTGAAGGAAAAATGAAGCAAATTCTTTCGCTTCTTCCTTTACATCTGAATCTTCGGCAACGAATAATCCAACCCCTGGACCACCGACAAAGCTGTTCATATCCCCTTCACCGTCAACCGTCGGGAAGTTAAAGTAGCCGATGGAATCCCTGAATTCTTTTGGCACATCCTCATTGGTTGTATAGTTCGGCAGGTCCCATGTCGCAATCAGATACATGGCGGCCTGTTCGTTCATGAACATACTCTTTGCTTCTTCATCTGAGAGACCGTTAAATCCTTTGACAAAAGCTTTCTCATCCACTAACTCCTGGACTTTTTCAGCTGCTGACACAAGTGCCGGATCCTCAAAAGATCCTTTACGGTGAATCGCATCAGGCAATGTATTCGCGCCGCCGATCCGGTCTGCAAGATACATATACCATAATGAACCTGTCCATCGGTCTTTGTTTCCAAGAGCAATCGGCGCGACATCATTTTCATTCAGCGTTTTTACTACTTGTTGAAGCTCTTCATACGTTTTTGGCGCTTCTAATCCGTATTTATTAAAGATTTCTTTGTTATAAAATACTGTGGCGATATTTAATTCAAGAGGTAAGCCATAGGTGCTGCCATCCACAGCATATGCTTCTGCGGTCCCTGCAACGAAACGATCCTTTAAATCACCTTCCACCAGATCATCTAAAGAAGCGAACTTCTTCCCTTTTACATAAGGTTCCATGAATCCTGCTGCCCACGTCATCCCTACATCCGGCAATTCATTCGAAGTCGAAAGCACCTTTAGCTTATCCTTATATTGTTCATTGCTGAGTACTTCAAGATCCACTTTCACATCAGGATGTTCCTTTTCAAAATCATTGATGATTTCACTGACAATCGTATTGTGTTTTTTTGAGCTTCCTTCAGGCCATAAATGCATAAACTCGATCGTTTTTTCCCCTTTGGAGCCCGAAGCTTTTTCATCAGAACCAGAGCAGCCAGTGACAAGGATCAGAGACGAACAAATGGCAAAAAACGTTGTAACCGCTTTCTTTTTCCTCAAAATTAAATACCCCCAATATTCATATTTTGACATAGGAACTTGCTACTATTTCAAGATTACCACCGAAAAGAATGTTTGTCTAGTGGATAAACTAAGTTTATAATATAAACATATAGTGATACACTTAGACAAAAGTGAAAGATTGGAGCTTGTACATGAAAACGACCCAAACGTATAATCAGCACGTTGTGAAAAAAGGCAACAAGTCCCTCGTCCTCCAGACGATACAGGACTTCACCCCCATTTCCCGTGCCGACATCGCGAACAAAACAGGACTGAACAAAGGTACGGTATCTTCCCAGGTAAGTGAGCTGTTAAAAGAAAACCTCATCCTTGAATCCGGACCAGGTGTATCCAGCGGAGGCCGAAGACCGGTCATGCTCCTGTTCAATCAAGTAGCCGGATATTCCATCGGAGTCGATATCGGTGTCAATTATATCCTCGGTATCCTAACAGATCTTCAAGGGAATATATGCGATGAAAAAATGATTCAATTCAATGACTTCACCTATGAAGAAATCCTTCAAGAATTATTTGTGATTGTGGATGCGCTCATTGCAGCCGCTCCCCCGAGCCATTACGGGATCGTCGGCATAGGGGTTGGTGTACCGGGTACAGTCAGCACCGACGGAGAGATCCTCCTTGCACCCAATCTAAATTGGAAAAACATCCATCTTAAGAACATCATTGAGGAAAAGTATAACGTTCCTGTCCAAATCGAGAACGAAGCCAACGCCGGAGCCTACGGAGAGAAAAAGTTCGGTGCAGGGAAAGACGCCGATAACATCATTTATGTAAGCGTCGGCATCGGTATTGGTGTTGGCCTTATCCTTAACGGTGAACTCTATAAGGGAAACAACGGTTTTTCCGGCGAGCTTGGTCATATGACAATTGAAGGAGATGGACCGCAATGCCGATGCGGAAACTTTGGCTGCTGGGAGCTGTTCGCTTCTGAAAAAGCCCTGCTGAGCAGCGCCGCCAATCAACAAATCAAGACGGATGACGGTGATAACCTCTCCCTGGAAAGCTTGAATGAACTCGCTGAAAACGGAGATAAAGCAGTCATTTCGATCTTTGAAGAAATCGGTGCTTATCTTGGCACCGGCATCAACAACATCATTAATATATTCAACCCCGAGCAAGTCATCATCGGGAATCGCCTGGCTTCTTCCTCCCGGTGGCTTAATGAACCAATCAGCAAGAAAAAAACCCAGACACTCTGGACACATCAAAAAGATCTGAGCATTGATTTCTCACAGTTATCCACCCATTCAACAGCTTTGGGTGTAGCCGCTTATGCAAGTGAAAACTTTTTAACGATCGATTTACTGTAAGCATTGATACTTGAAGGGGGATTCACAATGAACATGATTCAAAATCCGATTCTGCAAGGCTTCAATCCAGACCCGAGCATCTGCCGGGTAGACGAAGATTATTATATTGCTGTATCCACATTTGAATGGTTTCCTGGAGTCGGCATCTACCATTCAAAGGATTTAAAGAATTGGCACCTTGTTTCAAGACCATTAAACCGTATCACCCAGCTTGACATGAAAGGAAATCCGGATTCTGGAGGCGTGTGGGCACCTGCCCTCTCATACGCCGACGGGAAGTTCTGGCTGATCTATACCGATGTGAAAGTCGTTGATGGACAATGGAAAGACTGCCATAACTACCTTGTCACATGCGCCTCCATTGATGGAGAATGGTCAGAACCAATCCACCTGAACAGCTCCGGCTTTGACCCGTCCCTTTTCCATCATGATGACGGGAAGAAATATCTCGTCAATATGATGTGGGACCAACGGGTGGGTCATCATCCCTTTTACGGTATCGTCATGCAGGAATACAGCGTGAGCGAGAGAAAGCTGATCGGGAAAAAGAAAATCATTTTCCAAGGGACCGATGTCAAGCTGACAGAAGCCCCCCACCTTTATCAGATGAACGGTTATTACTATCTTCTTACAGCTGAAGGCGGCACAAAATACGATCATCAAGCAACCATCGCACGATCAAAGGATTTATGGGGGCCATATGAGGTTCATCCTGAGAACCCATTGATTTCGTCCTTTCAAACCCCAAGAAATCCATTGCAAAAAGCTGGCCATGCGTCCATCGTTCACACCCATACCGACGAATGGTACCTTGTCCATTTAACAGGACGCCCTCTTCAGCAGGAAAATAAACCTTTACTCGATCCAAGAGGCTATTGTCCACTTGGCAGGGAGACCGCGATCCAACGGCTGGAGTGGAAACAAGACTGGCCATATGTGGTCGGAGGCAGCCATCCTTCCGTCAACATACAGGCACCTGCCATGGATGAAGTCGTATGGGAGGATGATGTTGAGGAAGTAGACGATTTCAACTCGTACACGCTCAACCTTCACTTTCAATCGCTGCGTATCCCGCTAAATGAAACAATCATGTCACTGCGTGATAACCCTGGGCACCTCCGCCTTTACGGAGCCGAGTCACTTACATCCAAATTCACACAGGCCCACATCGCAAGACGCTGGCAGCATTTCCATTTCACTGCCGAAACGAAAGTCTCATTCAGACCTGAAACGTTCCAACAGGCAGCAGGCCTGGTCAACTACTACAACACCCAAAACTGGACCGCCCTTCAAATCACCTGGCATGAAGAAAAAGGACGGATCCTGGATCTCACCACATGTGACAACTTCACTTTCGATCAACCATTAGGGGCAGACGTCATCAAAATCCCTGATGACATCGAATCCGTCTATCTACGGGTCAACGTCAAAGAAACTCTATACAAATACTCTTACTCCTTTGATGGACAGGACTGGACTGAGATCCCTGTCTCCCTTCCATCACACAAGCTTTCTGATGATTACATCCAAGGTGGAGGATTCTTCACCGGAGCCTTCGTCGGCATGCAGTGCCAGGATACTTCCGGTCAAAAACTGCATGCAGACTTTGATTATTTTATGTATCGGGAAGATAAGTAAGGGTTGACGTTTGTATAAAACTAAAAGCCAAGGATGTCGTTTGATACGCATTCTTGGCTTTTTGGTATTTATATATTTTCTTATTTTAATACAAGCTTTGCCACAACTTCCACGTGTGCCGTCTGCGGGAACATATCCACAGGCTGTAAATACTCGACCCGATATTGCTTCTTCAAATAATCGATATCCTTCGCCAGGGTCGAAGGGTTACAGGAAACGTAGACAAACGTTTTCGGCTTCACTTCTTTCAGGGTATCAAGCAGCTTGTTGTCACACCCCGTCCGCGGTGGATCGACTACGACGACATCCGGTCGCCAGCCTTCATTCTTCCACTTAGGCATGAGCGTTTCCGCTCCTCCGACAAAGTATTCAGCATGATCGACGCCGAATTTCTTCGCATTCTTCTTGGCGTCATCGATCCCTTCCTTGATGAGGTCCATCCCCCGGATTTCCTTCGCCCCGTCAGCAAGCCAAAGACCGATCGTCCCAACGCCACAATAAGCATCGACAACCTTTTCTTCACCAGTGAGCCCGGCCGCTTTCTTGGCTTCATTGTACAACTTGCTCGTCTGGATCGGATTAAGCTGGAAGAAGGCACGTGCAGAAAGCTCGTATGTGAATTCTTCGAGACGCTCTTCGATACTTTCTTTACCCGACAAATGAATCGTTTCGTCGCCGAAGACGAGTGCCGTTTTCTTCGGATTGATATTCTGTGCAATCGACACGACTTCCGGCAGGCGCTTTTGGATTTCATTGATCAGTAATTCCTTGCGAGGGATTTTCTTTTCCGTCGTGACCAGTACCACCTGGACCTCTCCTGTTTCAAATCCTACCCGGGTGACAATCGTCTTGATGATCGGCATTTTCTTTTTCTCATCAAAAACAGGAATGTTGAAATCATTGATGATCCGTTTGATTTCAGTAGTCACCTTGTTTGTCAGCGGGTGCTGAACGATACACTCGTCAATATCGATGAGCTTATTGGAATTCATGCTGTACAGGCCTGCAATGACTTTCCCATTCTGGGTGCCCACCTGGAATTGACTCTTGTTTCTGTAATGCCAAGGGTTGTCCATACCGATCGTCGGGCGGATGTCCATATCTTCAAGCTTCAGCTTCGTATGGCGCTCGAGTGATTGAAGCAGGATGTCCCGTTTCGCATCAAGCTGACCCTCGTAGGACAAATGCTGCAGCTGACATCCTCCGCACAGCTCGTATACCGGGCATGGCGCTTTCGTTCGCTGCGGTGACTTCTTGCGGATTTTTTTGATGCGTGCTTCTGTGAATTTCGGGTGGACCTTGGTCACTTCCACGACCACCTCTTCACCTGCGAGGGCGCCTGGTACGAAGACGATTTTCCGCTTAAAGAACCCGACTCCTTCACCGTTGATTCCGATTTTCTTTATCGTCAGGGGAAACTGCTGTTTCAGCTCTATTTTCACTTCATTACTGTGATGCTTTTTTGCATATTGCTTTTTCATTGATTCACGTCCGTTCTATCTATTCAATACTTCTCCATAAGTACAAGGATGCATAGCTTAAGTAAGGATGCCAGTCCGCGCTGAAGCGATCGAGTTCGTCCATCGTCGGTTTCTGCTCCATTTCGAATAATTGTTTGATGGCGTTCTGGATGCCGATATCCGCTTTCGGGAATAAATTCGGCCGGCCGAGCCCGAATAACAGATAGCTTTGGGCTGTCCATGGACCAATGCCGCGGATTTTCGTCAGCTCTTTGATGACTTCCTCATCGGATTGCTTCGCCAAAGCATCTAAATCAAGTTCACCACTGGACACTTTCTGCCCAAGCCCGATTACATACTCCGCTTTCCGCTGACTGAATTGAAGCTCACGAAGTTCAGCCACCGTAAGACCGGCGATTTTCTCAGCTGACGGATAGAACCAAACGCCGTCTTTCTCCCATCCGTAAGTCGTAACGAAACGATGGGTGAGGGTGAAGGCGAACTTCAGATTCAGCTGCTGATGGATGATGCTCTTCACGATCGTCGCAAACGGGTCGAATTCAAGCATGATAGGCGTTCCGACATGCTCTTCAAAAATCGGTCTGAGATCTGTTTGAAGAAAGTGCTCGTGCATATCCATGAGACCCGTCTCCCATTGGAAGATATCCGACATGCGTTGCTGCTTCTCTTCAATCCCCTCTTCACTCTCAAACGTGATCGTGAACTCCGGCTCATCCGTCGTACCGACAGCCTGCACCGTAATGACCTCCCCGCCACCATCCTGAAGATAATACGGGACCTTCACACTCCGGTCGAGCTGATCCACACTATTCAACGGATCAAGCGCCAAACGCTCCAACACCCGATCAAAATCATACGGACCCTCAATCTTAACATTCCTAACTGCCATTGTCCTCATCCCTCCGCACAAAACTTGTATGTGTATTATAGCACACACCCCGTGGAACTAAAGAGGGACGGACCTTCAAAGGTCCATCCCACTGTGAAAAATATTCCATTTTGGGGACGGACCTCATTTCCTAGGACCAGGTCTTAGGAATGAAGGTCCGTCCCTCTTACTTCATCTTTGGATGCTCATCTAGGCTTTTAAAGGTATATCCACGTTTTTTGAGGTCTTTAATAGCTTTTTCTAGTGCGTCAGCATTGTCTTTTGAGACGGAGTGGAGCAGTATGATCGCACCTGGATGGGCTTGGGCCATGATGTTGTCGTATGAATACTGCCAGCCCTTTTGCTGATCGGTTTTCCAATCGATGAAAGCAAGCGACCAGAACACATGGATGTAGCCTTCTTCCTTCGCGATTTGAAGCGTCCGCTCAGAGAAGACGCCACGTGGTGGACGCAAATACTTCATCTCTTTCTGCCCGGTCAACTCCTTTGTTTTCACTTTGACTTTCTCCAGCTCTTCCCTGATCTTCTGGTCGGAACTTGCCGTGAAGTCCGGATGATGCCAGGAGTGGTTACCGATAATATGCCCTTCCTTTACCATCCGCTTGACGAGGTCCTCTGCACTTAACAGATAATGGCCGGTTACAAAAAACGTGGCCGGCACTTTTTCCTGCTTCAGCACGTTCAGGATCTTTTCCGTGTAGCCATTTTCATATCCATTATCAAAGGTGACATACAGCACTTTTTCATCTGGTGAACCTTTATAAAAGGCTCCGTATTTTTCAAGGAGTTGGTCATATTCTGGACCTGCCTCCGGTTGTACTTCGTTTTGACTTTTCTTGAAGCCCCACCCGATCGGATTATTCGATACTGCATAAGCCTGGGCCGGGATGAGACATACTAAAATGGACGCGATCAGCAGCACTTTAAGCGATTTTCGCAAATTGAACCCTTCTTTCACTACCGTTTCCCTTAGTTTCCTGAGAACAGAGAGGATTCATGTGTACTAATAGTATCCAGCATTGGGTGGATCTGCGAATTTTAGTGGTAAAAAGGGTGGCGGAATGGTCTTTTGTGCTGGTGCAGGGGGAGTTTTGGCCGTCGGCATGGGGAATGGGGTATGGTTTATGGACGGTGGAGTGGTTATTGCGTGAGAATGGATGGTTATTGCGTGAGAATGGATGGTTATTGCGTGAGATTGAGGCTTTATTGCGTGGAATCCAGTACTTATTGCGTGACTTTGAGGGGTTATTGCGTAATTGCTGTTGAGGGTGTTTAGATGGTGGATTCGCAGCTGAATTTCAGCTTCTCGTCTTACCTTTTGGATGATTTTTTTTCGTAATATTAATTAGTGAATTCTTAGATCACTGCGATTGATATGGAAGGCCTGATGCTTCAACTAGTTCCGCGGGCTGATCCCTACGTAATTGACGGTAGGCAGGGTTCAAAATGCAAATTCACAGCCAAATTTCGCCTTCTCCTCATACCTTTTAGTCAGTACTATGCTTATTTTTGACCAGCCACCTCTTAAATCACTGTTTTACAGGTAAAGCTCCGGCCCGCACCCTGCTTCCCAGAGCTAATTGCGTAACTTTCACCACTTATTGCGCAACTTTCACCCTTTATTGCGTGAAATCCGCCATCAATTGCGCGACTTTCAAGGTTTATTGCGTAATTAGGGCTGGCAGCCCCCAACCCTAATTGAAAAACCAACTACCCCCAAAGGTCCGTCCCCCTAATCACTCCCCCCTACTCAAAAAAAGTCTGATACTGAGTTGCCATCTCGGTCATTTTGCCTTGGTGTTTTTCGATGAAGGCAGAGACGGTTTTTGGGTCCCAGATGTCTTCTCCTTTTGGGAAGTCGCTGAATTCTTTGGACAGGCCTGCGACCATTTTGTCACGGGATACTGACACTTTCGCTTCGTCGACGGTAAAATGATATTCTTTAGCGTTTGGAACGAGAAGTGTCAGGTAGATGGCGTTGTAGTAAAAGTTCTTACGGTTGACGTTGGTACCGTCGAACCAGTATTCATTTACGTCTGATTCTGACAGGTTTCCTTCTTTATATCCGTAGGTTACGTCCAGGCTTTCATTAGAAAGATCGATTTCTTTGATCGTTTCACCACCAGGGAGCTCCTGTAGGATCGCTTGTACGTTTGAGTTGTCTCCTACATAGGTTCCGCTATGATCTTTTAAACTATCCAGATTCACATCTTCAATAGAAGTGATGTCTGCTTCTTTTTCCGGATTGCTACCACAGCCTGTTAAAATCAGCATCAACACGAGAATCATCATGCCCATTACCTTATAGAAATTCATCTGTCATCCTCCAATATTTTTCTGCGTTCAGTGTTTCATATCTCCACCTATATTAACATAATTACCCATTAAAAAAACCATCCCGCAGCTTGTGCAGGATGGTACCTTTTTCTTATTTGAATACAGGGTCCTTGAACTGTGCCAGTTTTTCCAGTGAAGATTTATCTACTTCTTCATGGAGACTGTTTCCATGCGAATCCATTGTCACGACCGCTGTGAAGCCTTCAACATTCAGATGCCACATTGCTTCAGGGATGCCGAACTGCATCAAATCGACGCCGTCTACACCTTTGATGCAATCTGCGTAGTACTGGGCCGCGCCGCCGATGGCATTCAAGTACACGCCGCCGTGATCTTTCAGGGCAGCAAGGGTTTTAGGACCCATACCGCCTTTACCGATGACAGCACGGATACCGAAGCGCTTCATGATGTCGCCTTGGTAAGGTTCCTCACGAATCGATGTCGTTGGACCGGCCGCTTTCACATGCCAGTTGCCCTCATCGTCCTTTAACATCACGGGCCCACAGTGGTAGATGATCTGACCATCAAGGTCGACCGGCGCATCGTTTTCGCTCAGATGCTTGTGAATTGCGTCCCGTCCTGTGTACATGCGGCCGTTGATCTGAACAACGTCTCCCACTTTCAATCCGCGAATTTTCTCTTCCGTGATCGGCGCTTCAAGAACCACGACATTCGGCTGTTCGCCGGATGATGCAGCAGCTGTTTCAAGCTCGGCTTCAGATCCTTGTGTCAGGTCAATCTTTTCGCCTTCCTGATAGAACCATTCGTCGATTCCGCCAGTGTCCACATCAAGCTTCACGCCGAGGCGGCGGAAAGCCCAGCAGTTGTAGGCAACCGACACGAAGAAGCTTGCCGGGATACGGTTCATGACGCCGACCTTACAGCCAAGAAGCGTCGTTTCCCCGCCGAATCCCATCGTTCCGATTCCTAGCTCATTCGCATTTTCCATCACATACTCTTCCAGCTTGCGAAGATCTTCAACTGGATTCACGTCATCAACGGAACGGAAGAGTTGCTCTTTTGCAAGATCGTATCCAGACGAACGGTCTCCACCGATGCCAACGCCGATGAATCCGGCGCTGCAGCCTTGTCCCTGGGCCTGATACACAGAATGCATCACACATTTGCGGATCCCGTCCAGGTCACGTCCTGCACGGCCCAGTCCTTCAAGCTCACAAGGAAGGCTGTACTGGATGTTTTTATTTTCACAACCACCGCCCTTTAAGATCAGGCGTGCATCGATATAATCCTTTTCCCACTGCTCGAACTTGATGACAGGCGTCCCAAGACCAAGGTTGTCCCCGGAGTTTGCCCCAGTGAGAGAATCAACAGAGTTCGGGCGGAGCTTTCCGTCCTTTGTCGCCTGTACCATGGCTGCATAAATCGCTTCTTTGATTTCAAGCTGATTCACGCCAACCGGTGTTTTTATTTTAAAAGTTGGAAGACCGGTGTCCTGACAGATCGGTGATACATTGTCATCGGCCATCTTTACATTATTTGAAATTGTGTCCAAACTCATTGCCGCACGGGTGCCTGCGTTCTCACGGGCTTTCGCCGACCGGATCGCGCGTCTGACATCCTTCGGCAGGTTCGTGGACGTTTCCACAATCAAGTCGTACATGCTTTGCTGTAATGTCTCTTTATTCATCGTTCTCCCCCTCTAAAGATCTCAATAACAGTCTTAATTTTCATACATCATTATACTCCTATAAGATTGAGATTGAAAGGGATTTCACAACGGAATTTCCTTCTCGAAATAACAGGAATCGTCGTCTTCACCGGTATAGACAAACCCATTATTTTCGTAAAATCGGATCGCATCCGACCATTGTTTATTCGTTTCCAAGATGAGGCGCCGGGCTCCAAGCGTTTGGGCTTTTTCTTCCAAAAACTTGAGCATGATGCGTCCGAGACCACGTTTTCTGTGTGAAGCAAGAACCGACATCCTGACAATCTGGTATGTATCTCCCTTTTCCTTACGTATCGCTCCGGTACAGATGAGTCTGCCGTTTTCTTTTCCTACAAAAAAATGATGCTGTATGCCGTCATACTCTAAGGAAATGTCCTGAATATCAGGATTTAATGTGTGGTCGATGAAGCCGAAACGTTCCATAAATCCTGCTAATATTACATTCTTGGCCTGTTCGCATTGATCTCTGTCGATGGGTGTGATGATCATGGGGCGTCTCTCCTTTAATGATTGGTATCGTATTTAAAGTTAGACCTATTGGAAGAGAATTCCTGCTTGGTGGGGGTTGTGGACGAGCAGAGGTCCTTCCCTAAAAAAATAAGAGCCCGCTCTGGACTCTTACTCACTTTTCTTGAATTGTTCGCATTTTACTTCTATATCATCGATCATCGCGATCAGGCGGTCGATATCGTCAATGTCAGCCTGTTCAGGGTCGATTGAATCCAGAACGTCGACGAAAAGGTTAAGGCGTTGTTTCAAATAACTCACTTGTGAGTCTTTATCGTTGACTGCTTTACCCAATGGTCCTCTCTCCTTTCAGTTCGATTACTATCGTAACCAATAATTTTCGGATTGACAAGGGCTTACCCTTTCTCAATAATGGATAGATGACTGATTAATAAAGGAGCTTTTACGAATGAAAACTGAACCTCTCACCAAGAAAATGTCGATTGAGCATGATCCTTGGGAGGCATATTTAGACGTGGATGAACACGGTGACATCACGCTTTCCAATATTGAATTCACCACCACGACGCTCTGTAACATGAGATGCGAGCACTGTGCCGTCGGTTATACCCTTTCACCGAAGGACCCGAGCGCCCTTCCCATTGAACTGATCCTTAAGAAACTTGATGATATCAAAACGCTCCGTTCCCTTAGTATTACCGGAGGAGAGCCGATGATGTCTAAGAAATCGGTTGAAAATTATGTTCTTCCATTATTGAAGTACGCACATTCACGGGGCGTACATACACAGATTAATTCTAATCTCACCCTTGATCTCGACCGCTATTTACTGATCGCCCCGTATCTCGATGTGCTGCACATCTCCCATAACTGGGGAACGATCGATGAATTCATCGATGTCGGGTTTGCCAACATGGAACGAAAGCCGACAAGGGAGCAGCGCAAGAAGCTGTTCGACCGCATGATTGAAAACAGTCGTGCCCTGTCTGAGCGTGGCGTGCTTGTCTCGGCGGAAACGATGTTAAATAAAAATACCCTGCCTTATCTCGAGAAGATCCATCGTCAGATAGTTGACGAAATGAAGTGCGGACGTCACGAAATACATCCGATGTATCCTTCAGACTTCGCTTCAAGCCTTGAGACACTTTCATTAGAAGAAACCCGTGAAGCAATCCGGAACATCCTTGCATTCCGTGATGACAGCGTGTGGATGCTGTTCGGCACACTGCCCTTTTATCCATGCAGCTCATCTCAAGATGATCTTGATTTCTTGACTGAGCTCTATGCAGCCAAGAATGTGAGTGTCAGAAATGACCCGGACGGACGATCCCGCCTCAACGTCAACATCTTCACCGGAGACGTGATCGTGACAGACTTCGGAGACACAGCGCCGCTTGGTAATATTACGACAGACACGCTTCCCGATATCTTCAACAAGTGGAAAGATCAGCCCCTTGCCAAGGAACTGAACTGCCACTGCCCGATGGCCCGCTGCCTCGGACCGAACGTATTGGTGAAATCCATGTACTATCAGGATGTCGACTTTTCAAAGCGGGAAGCGAAAATATCACGATAAATAATGAAGGAAACCCAAATCTGGTTGTGGATTTGGGTTTTCTTTTTGCTTCCAAGTGATCCCACCCATGGAGGTCCGTCCCCCACAACGGAACCACTAACCCCTTTAGGACACCATTTTCATCTAAAAAACCAAGGTCCGTCCCTCACAAAAGAGAAAAAAACACATTGGATCGGGGTCCAATGTGTTTTTAGTTGATGGTTGTGCGGTTGTTGGTTGGGGAGATTTTTTCGAGTGCCGGGTCTATGGCGTTGTATTTTTGTTTTTTGATTTCCGCATAGATTTTCGCACGTCTTGCCCCGAACCAAACTCTCAGTGTAATGAATGCTACAAGCAGTCCACCAAAGATCATAAGATATTCCATTGATACCCCTCCTAATTCTGAATATTCTAATTATTATAACATATTAAGGAAAATAAGAAAAGAGTGAAATATGGATTTACCCGCATTCACTCTTTTTTAAACCTTTATCTTGGTGATTCGCTGGCCATGAAGCCGAAGTGGACATGATCCTGAACCGGTATCCATGCTCCCACGCCTTGTGAAGTGACGTTTTTGACAACGATGGAGCGCTTTGTTCCTTTCATGACGAGGAATACTTCCCCATATGTCACTTTTCCTTTTTCGTTTATGGCCGGGGCAAAGGCGTACAGATATCCAAGTCTTTTAGGAGAGATGTTGTACACATGGTCCTTCTTTGTCCCTGCACCGACAATCGTTTGAAATGCGAGGGGAAGTTTTGATTTATCCATGGCTTTGATGAGCATCATTTTTTCTACATCATCTGCGTGCGGCACCTTAGCCGTGAGTCCGCCTTTTACTACTTTTTGTGCTTCTTGAACGTAGTGGATTTGGTAATTGGACTTACCTCCACGGTTATCGAAGTAGTTTGTGTTCACCTTCTGATATTCCCAATTTGGGGAGGTTTCCGACGATGCATAGTTTAAAGGCCACTCACCTAGGTAAATGGTCGCCCTGAGACCGATTGTCGGCGCTTTATTCATGGTCGACTCGTTCAACATTCTGATCAGGTTTGGATTTTCAATCCTAACATTTGATGTTTCGATGAGTTCCTGGGACCATTCGCTGGGCTGAAGGTATGGCTGATCTTGTGTGGAGTTCGGATACGTGTTTTCCTTGGCGATGTTTAAGACCGAGTTTGGAATTTTCACCCGTGTATCTTCAGCCTGTGGAGCTTTTTCAGTTGTCTTTGGTGCTTTTTCATTCGCTTTTTTAGGATTATTTTCAGCATGGAGACCTGATGTGGTAACGAAGAATGCGAGAATAATCATAAGAGCAGTGCGCATGATTTTCATATCATTGACTCCTTTCAAACTAAACTTAAGGTTTTGCCGTTAGTTTTTCCTACAAGACATAGCTTATCCCCCAAAACTGCTATCAATTGCTTCCAAAAAAAACAGCGGATTCCTATAATCGGATTCCGCTGTTAGGTGTTGGTGGTTAACACGTACATTCAATGATTGTATAAAACGGTTTGGTGTAAATCTTCCTGCCTCCCCAAAGTATTCCCGCCCTGAGGGTGAGACAGTGATCCATTCCGTGGACAGAGGTGATTCTCGCCGAATATTTGCCGGATGCATTTGTTACCGCAGGGTTTGGCTGGATGATTTTTTTCAAATCTTTCTCCATCACTTCAAAGAAGACTTTCACTCCTTCAAGGGGGATATCATCACACATTACTTTACCAGTGATCGTTGCCCCTTTGCAGTCGATGCACAACGGAACGCGTAGTGATATGTCAGGATCCTCGCATAGAAGACACCCTCCGTACACAAAGCCCTTTGCAGAAATCACTTCTCCCGAAACAATGGCTGTCGCAGTATAAGGGATTTCCTGAAAGTCTGTATCTTCCGGCACTGTGACTTCACTTGAAAACCTGCCCTGTTCATTCGTCGTTACCATTTTCTTTTCAAATTCAAGAAGCGGACTGTCAAGCTCAATATCAATATCCGGGACCGGGATTCCGTCACAGAGGACGGTCCCTCCGATCCTTCCACAACAAATAATTTCTGTGACAGAATCCAGTTCCACCACAGGATGTTTGCAAATGCAATGAATCTTTGTCATTTTATTTACAGAAACGATCTCCTTTTTTTCTAAGCGTGCGGTTGCTTGAATCAATACATCTTCATTAACATCCCCATCAGGATGGATCCATGCTTCATATTCACCATGTTCATTGGTTATCACCTTTTCAGGATTGATCGTCGCTACCTTGGGGGATACTTTCAATTCGATCTTTGCGTTTCCTACAGGCCGGCCGTTACATGAGAATTCACCTGTAATTTTCGCACCCTCGCAATCAATACAGTCTGGAACACACAACGTCAACTTAGGATGATCGCATCGCTGACAACCTGCATATACGAAGAACACCTCAGAAATAGGCTTACCTTCTACCTTTGCTGACACAGTATAAGGAACTTCCCTAAAGGGCGGATGCGGTGGTACAAAGGCAAGGGTTGAAAATTCACCGTTTTCATCCGTCTCGACTGCCCGTGGTTTAAATGTTAAAACAGGGCTGGAGAAGGATACTGTTTGGTATGATATAGGCTTTCCATCGCAAGTCAGGCAACCAGACACGATCCCCTTACAATCAAGTTTTTTTATTTTTCTCATATGGAAGGTGGGATTTTCACACCGACAATCAATCGTAACTTTTGCAAACGCAATAACAGGGGCTCCATCAATAGTCGCTACCGCCTTGATAGAAATGGTTTCCATCACACCCTGGGATACGTCGAGCTTTGTAACATAATTTCCGTTTTGGTCGGTTATCGCTGGATTGGGCTGTAATTCCACTATATCTGGAGAGGAAGCCGAAATAATGAATGAAACACTTTTACCTTGAACAGGCACACCGTCGCACGTTAATCTACCTGTCAATTTCGCCCCCTTGCATGTGACGGTTTCACAGGGAACTTCTAATGTTAATTTTGGCTTTCTGCATTTTTCACAGCCTGCTTTCACGGTATCTGTGGCACTGATCAATTTCCCATCGATTTTCACTGTCGCTGTATAGACAGCCTTTTGAAAAGGTGTGCCCTCCTCTACTGTTATAGAAGAAGAGAAAAATCCATTTTCATCCGTAACAGGATTTATAGGGTCAAACGCCAGTATGGAAGAACCGGATAGTGTGACAGGGACATTTGGCT
The DNA here is from genome assembly GCF_011398925.1 of Bacillus sp. KH172YL63. Taxonomy (NCBI): domain Bacteria; kingdom Bacillati; phylum Bacillota; class Bacilli; order Caryophanales; family Bacillaceae; genus Bacillus; species Bacillus sp. KH172YL63. The sequence continues at coordinate 688,308 of NZ_AP022842.1, read as the reverse complement.
GAGGAACCCCATCACACGTCACTTTACCTGATACAATGGCCCGACAATCGATTTTTTTTATTTTTTTCAATTGTATGGAAGGATTTTTACATTTGACGCAATGCACATTCACTTCTCTTATTTCAGAGGATACCTGTTTACCCCCAATCTTTGTCGTGGCTGTGATCGTAATGGTTTCATTTATATCCGGAAATGGGACCAGGGTTGCCGTGTATCTGCCGTCATTTGTGGTAATGGCAGGATTTGGCGTGATGACGACTCGATTTGAAGCCGACTCTATAATAAAGCTAATAGCAGCACCACCAATCGCCATTCCATCACATGTGAGCCTTCCACTGATCTGCGCGCCCTTGCATTTGACAGGACAAGGGATGGAATCCAATATAAGCACGGGATTCTTACATTTAATACAATCCACTCTGATTGAAATAGAATCCCGTATCGTTTTACCAATTACAACTGCCGTCGCCGAAACAATCACATTAGGCGTAATCGGCGTACCTGGATTCACTGTTACTCTTGTTTGAAACCTTCCCGTACTGTCAGTCACCGGCTGGGCATTTTCAAAAGTGAGACCGGGGAACGATGACGCAAGGGTGACCGTCACACCTTGAAGGGGCTGATAATCACACAGCACCCTGCCGCTGATCACCCCTTCACAGCTGATCGAATCGATATCATCTAGTTGGAGTGTCGGATCTTCACATCCATCATAAGGAAAAATTCCAGAGCATCCGCGTGGTGGGATGTCAAGTTTGCAGTCAATGATTTTACCGGGAGACATGTTTTTCTTTTTTCTCACCTATACTCATTCCTTTATCCAAAAACTATCTTGTTATTTTATTCCAAAATGAGTAGGCGGTTCCCACATTTTTCATTCACCCATAAAAAAAAGCCCGACATCCTTCTGCCGGGCCTTCCATTATAATAGATAAAATCCGATTCCCATGATCAAATAGGCCGCCAGAAGGGTCAAGCCTTCAAACCAGTTCGTCTCCCCATCATTGGATATGATGATCGTGACGAGGACCGCCGACACCATCGCCACTAGTTCCGGTAAAGTAAACACAAGGGACATGCTTTTCTCAAAGAATAAGGAAATCAATACAAGGACCGGTGCCACAAACATGGCGACCTGCAGGGTTGATCCAACTGCGATCTCCACTGCCACGTCCATCTTATTTTTATAAGCCATGATGATGGCAGAAGCATGCTCGGCGGCATTCCCTACGATGGCGACGATGATGACCCCGATGAACAGTTCACTCCATCCAAACGCTTCACCGACTTCTTCAAACGTATGAACAAGACGTTCTGACACATAGGCGACTGCAACCGTTGAGGCAGCCAGGATCAGCAGTGCCTTTCCTTTGCTCCACTCCGGTTCCTCGTCATGACCGTGTCCGTCTTCCCCACTTTCCGTCTGATACACCCCACGGTGGGTCACGAGTTTAAAGAACAGAGCAAATAAATAAAGGGCGATCAAGATGACCGAGATACCGATTGATAGGCTCATCGTCTTCGTTTCGTTCATATCCATCGAAAACACTTCCGGTATGACGAACGCCACAATCACTGCGAACATAAGAAGTCCTGAATTGTGACGGGCATCATATACATTGAATTTCTGGCGCTTGTACTTGATGCCGCCCACAAAGAAAGACAAACCGGCAACAAGAAGCAGGTTCCCAAGGACAGACCCTGTCAGGGAAGCAAGCACAACCCCGATCAACCCTGCCTTCAAGGCGAAAATCGAAATAATCAACTCGACCGCGTTCCCGAATGTTGCATTCAACAAACCGCCGATCCGGGGGCCGGACACAACCGCCAGGCTTTCCGTCGACCGCCCCATAAAGGCTGCCAGTGCAATAATCGTCACACAATAAATCACAAACATGATCACACTAGGCCAATGAAGCAGAGAACCGATCACCGAAACCGGTACCCCTGCAAATACCAGCAAAGTAAACACCCTATTCACGTATACGATCACCCTTTGCTATAAATTTAGAGTTGGGGGACTAGAGTTGGGGGACGGACCTCAAACGCACCTGAAAACATAAGAAAATCCCTTATTTGAGGTCCGTCCCCAAAGAAATATCACCCTACCAGCTCAAACGTTTCTTCAATTTTGATGCTGTCCTGCACCGATTGGACCATGGAGCAGTTTTTCCGAGTCAGCTTCATCGCTTTTTCGATCTTCGCTTCATTAAGGTCCGTCCCTCGAATGGTGAAGTGGAGGGAGATGGCTTCGATGCGGTTGGCTTCTTGTTCGTTCCTGGTGACGTCTGCTTTGATATGTATGTCGTCAATTTGGATGCGCATTTTTTCCAGGACTTTGCGGAGAACGCCGCCGCTGCAGACTGCTACTGATGACACCATCAGTTGGTAGGGACGGAAGCCATATTCTTCGTTACCCGATACTTCCAGTTTGCCAAACCCTAAATCTGTGTAAAATCCTCCGTCTTGCATGATATATTCCATAAAATCATCATTCCTTCCTTATATACTTCGTTGATGTTTTGATTTTACTCTATTCCCTTCGTATTGCCAAACATTGAAATTGGGGGTACCATCAAGAAAGATATCCACAATGATTGGGAGTTTTCACAATGAATGAATCACTATCCTTCCGTTTCAGGGTGCTGGTAGCGATCGTCGCCATATCAGGTTTTTCACAAGGTATGCTCCTGCCGCTCATCGCCATCATATTAGAGCAGGACGGACTTTCCTCCTCCCTGAACGGGTTAAATGCAACCGCCCTTTATATAGGCATACTTCTGGCCTCGCCTTTAATGGAAAGGCCACTGCAGAGAATTGGCTACAAGCCGATGATCATCATCGGAGGCATCATCGTCGCCCTTTCGCTCTTATTATTCCCGCTTTGGCAGTCCTTTTGGTTCTGGTTCATCCTCCGCATGTTCATCGGGATAGGCGATCAGATGCTTCACTTTTCCACCCAGACATGGATCACATCGTTTTCACCGCCGGAGCGCCGCGGACGTAACATTTCCATATACGGTGTGTCATTCGGGATTGGATTTGCCGCCGGGCCGATGATGACTCAGCTCATCTCCATCCACCAAGCCCTTCCGTTCGTCATTTCTTCCTTATTAAGTGTAACGGTGTGGGCTTTCGTCTTTAAATTGAAAAACGAGTTTCCGGAAGACCAAGGAATCGGCAGCGCATCATTCCTCGGTTCCTTCCACCGGTTTGGAAAAGTACTTACTTATGCATGGGCAGCGCTGCTTCCCCCGCTTGGATATGGATTTCTGGAAGCGTCCTTAAATGGGAACTTTCCCGTTTTCGCCCTCCGGAACGGCTTATCAATTGACGCTGTCGCAATCCTCTTGCCGGCATTTGCGATCGGAAGCATCATCTCCCAGGTCCCACTCGGCATGCTCAGTGACAGACATGGAAGGCAGCCTGTCCTTCTGACGGTGATGATGATCGGCTTCCTGTGCTTTTCCGCGGCAGGCATTGTATCTGGCTCCACCACCGGCTTATTCATCTGCTTCACGCTGGCCGGCATGGCCGTCGGTTCTACTTTTTCACTCGGCATCAGCTATATGACTGACCTGCTGCCGAAAGAGCTGCTTCCTGCCGGTAATATCATGTGCGGGATCTTCTTCAGCTTCGGAAGCATGATCGGACCATTTGTTGGAGGGCTTACGATCGACTGGTTAAAAGGCTCGAGCTTCTTTTACCTCATCGCCTTTATGATGTTCCTGATCTTTATCAGCCTGCTCGTCTTCACATTCCAACACCGACGTGGAGAAATAACCCAGAACAACTAGCACAAAAAGCTTTCCTTCCTCATATACATGTGATAGGATTAGATTATAATGATTATAAATTAATAACTTCATATAGCTTCAACTAAGAGCACGTGCAGTTTTGCTGTCACCTTTTACTGGTGGCAGCTTTCGTCGTTTTATAGGGGTATTGACGTTGATTATTATTCTCAATGAGAAACCCATATTTTCATTTACCTTAAGGAGGAAATAGTAATGAGTTCACAATCCAAAGCCCTGTCAATGCATTCACCAGATGAAAAAATGAACTTACTTGAAAAAATAAAACCCCATGCCGAATTGATCGCCGCCGTTATCAGCGGTGTATTCATCCTGCTTGGATGGCTGACGGCCAAGCAAGATTCGGGCTTGAGCGTCCTCTTCTATATCCTGGCTTTTGCGATCGGCGGTTTTGCCAAAGCGAAAGAAGGAATCGAAGAAACCATCGAAAATAAAGAATTGAATGTAGAAATGCTCATGATCTTTGCCGCTGTAGGATCAGCTATCATCGGCTACTGGACAGAAGGAGCAATCCTCATCTTCATCTTCGCCGTGAGTGGCGCACTTGAAACGTATACGATGAATAAAAGTCAAAAGGAAATCTCAGCCCTCATGGAGCTTCAGCCTGAAGAAGCATGGCTGGTTACCGGATCGGGAGAAAAGAAAGTAAGCGTGTCGACACTTAAAATCGGTGACCACATCCTGATTAAGCCCGGTGAGCGGGTACCGACGGACGGTGTCGTGGTAAAAGGGAGATCGTCCATTGATGAGGCGGCCATCTCCGGTGAAGCCGTTCCGGTCACAAAGGCAGACGGAGATGAAGTTTTCGCCGGGACGGTCAATATCAACGGTGCCATCACGATTGAAATGACGAAACCGAGCAGCGAAACCCTGTTCCAAAAAATCATCGACCTTGTCCAATCGGCACAAAGCGAAAAGTCCCCTTCCCAGCAGTTCATCGAACGTTTTGAAGGAACGTATGTCAAAGTCGTACTCGCCGTTGTATTCCTGATGATGTTCCTCCCTCACTTCATCCTTGGATGGAGCTGGACGGAAACCTTCTACCGTGCGATGGTTCTCCTTGTGGTTGCATCACCATGCGCACTCGTCGCGGCGATCATGCCGGCAAGCTTATCGGCCATTTCAAACGGTGCCCGTCACGGTATCCTGTTCAAGGGCGGTGCCCATCTTGAGAACTTGAGCAATATCAAGGCGATTGCCTTTGATAAAACCGGTACGCTGACAAAAGGAAAGCCGGCAGTGACCGATGTCCTGATTGCAGAAGGAATGAATGAACATGACGTGCTGCGCACCGTCGCTTCCATTGAGAGCCAATCCAATCATCCTCTCGCACAAGCAATCGTCGGACATGTACGACGCAGCGCAGATATCACCATGTTCCAGCCCGACTCCCTTGAAGATGTATCCGGTTGGGGCGTGAAAGCTGTTGTGGATGGTGCCACGTGGAAGATCGGTAAACCAGATTTTGTGGGCCAAAAACAGGCAGGTCAATTTATGAACGGTGCCTATGAAAAAATCGCCTCTGAAGGAAAAACTACGGTATTTGTTGCAATAGAACAGGATATCGTCGCCATGATCGCCCTGAAAGACGTGGTCCGGAAAGAAACGATCGAAGCCCTGAATCTTCTCAAAGCTGAAGGCGTCCAGACAATCATGCTTACAGGAGATAACGAAAAAACAGCCCGTGCCATTGCAGAAGAAGCACGTGTCTCCTCTTTTATCGCCGAGTGCCTGCCGGAAACGAAAGTAGACGAATTGAAAAAGCTGAAACATCAATTCGGTACGGTCGGGATGGTTGGAGACGGGATCAATGATGCCCCGGCACTGGCAACTGCCAACGTAGGGATCGCCATGGGTGAAGGTACCGATGTCGCATTGGAAACGGCAGATGTCGTACTGATGAAAAACGATCTTACCCGAATTGCAGAAGCAATCAAACTTTCAAAAAAAATGAAACGGATCGTACAGCAGAACGTCGTCTTCTCCATCGCCGTCATCATGCTGCTCATTGCATCAAATTTCCTGCAAATCCTTGACCTCCCATACGGGGTCATCGGCCACGAAGGAAGTACGATCCTCGTCATCCTAAACGGGCTTCGCCTGTTAAAATAATCAGCTTCGCACCCAATCTTCAGGATTGGGTGCTTTTTTTGGCACCCCCCCTACAATATTTTACTAAAATAATATTTTGTTGTTGCTTTCTTGAAAGGGATATCATAAAATGTGTGTAGTTAGTTAGTGCAAACGGTTGCATCCTTTTGTTCGTAAAATATTTACATAATAGATTGTTCCACAGAAGGTGTATTCTCTCATTTCAATTTACCCTGAAATGTAAACGCACACATATAAGAAGTCATAGAAAAAATAGTCCAATAGATTGGTATTAAAGGAGGAAATGAGTTTATGAAGAATGTACTGTCTTTTGATTTTTGGCAAAAATTCGGTAAAGCACTGCTTGTGGTCGTAGCCGTCATGCCCGCTGCAGGAATCATGATTTCCCTCGGTAAATTGATTGCGATGATGGGTGGAGACATCACATTAATGCAAACGATTGCAAGAGTAATGGAGGACATTGGTTGGGGTGTCATCACGAACCTTCACATCCTGTTCGCAGTAGCCATCGGTGGATCTTGGGCGAAGGAGCGTGCCGGCGGGGCATTTGCCGCACTGATCGCCTTCATCCTGATCAACCGCATAACAGGGGCGATCTTCGGCGTAAGCGGAGATATGCTCGGAGATCCGGAAGCAACCGTCTCCTCCCTATTCGGCCAGACGCTGATCGTTTCAGATTATTTCACATCGGTGCTTGGGGCACCCGCATTAAATATGGGCGTATTCGTCGGCATCATTTCAGGTTTCCTTGGTGCCAACCTATTCAACAAATATTATAACTACAGTAAATTGCCGGATGCCCTTTCCTTCTTCAACGGAAAGCGCTTCGTACCATTTGTGGTCATCCTTGGTTCCGTTGTGATCGCAATCGTGATGGCGCTCGTATGGCCGTTCATCCAGGGAGCATTGAATGATTTCGGTCAATGGATCGCAACTTCCCGCAACTCGGCACCGATCATTGCACCATTTGTATTCGGTGCTTTAGAACGCCTGCTGTTGCCATTCGGATTGCATCACATGTTAACGGTTCCAATCAACTACACGGAACTTGGCGGGACTTATACGATCCTGACAGGTTCTAGCGCTGGATCGACAGTAGCAGGACAAGACCCATTATGGCTTGCGTGGATCGCCGACCTGAACAACTTCCTGGCTGCAGGTGACACAGCAAGCTACAACCAGCTTCTGCAAGACGTCACACCTGCCCGCTTCAAAGTCGGTCAAATGATCCTTTCTTCCGCTGCATTGATCGGGATCGCTTATGCCATGTACCGCAATGTGGATAAAGATAAAAGAAAGAAATACAAATCCATGTTCTTCTCTGCCGGCCTGGCAGTATTCCTGACCGGTGTCACAGAGCCGATCGAATTCATGTTCATGTTCGCTGCACCGCTTCTATATGTTGTGTATGCAGTCATGACCGGTCTTGCATTCGCGATTGTGGATCTCATTCACATCCGCCTCCATTCATTTGGATCAATTGAGCTGTTGACCCGTGTGCCGATGATCATTAAAGCAGGACTGTGGCTCGACCTGGTAAACTTCGTCATTGCCTGTCTCGTATTCTTTGGCTTGAACTTCACGGTTGCGAACTTCCTGATCAAGAAGTTCAACTTCCCGACACCTGGCCGAAACGGTAACTATATCGAAGATGAAGCTTCATCAGGCGGAGCAACCGTCAGTGCCGACTCCATCGCACCACAAGTGGTGGCCATGCTTGGAGGAAAAGAAAAACATCGTCGACGTGGATGCGTGTATGACCCGCCTCCGTGTCACGGTAAAAGATACAAGCCTTGTCGGAAGCGAACAGGAATGGAAGAAAAACGGGGCACTCGGCCTCATCATGAAAGACAAAGGCGTACAGGCCATCTATGGTCCAAAAGCAGATGTCATCAAGTCTGATATCCAAGACCTCCTTGGAGCCTGATCTATGAAATTACTCACGTTGAACTGCCACTCATGGCAAGAAAACAACCAGCTCGAAAAAATCGCTATTTTAGCAGATGACATCGCGGAAAAATCCTACGATGTCATCGCCCTTCAGGAAGTCAGTCAGCTCATCGACAGTGACATCCTCCACGGGCTCGTGAAACGGGACAATTACGCCGTCGTCCTTCTCGACGAACTGAAAAAACGCGGCGTCACCGATTACTCACTCACCTGGGACTTCGCCCATATCGGCTACGACGTTTATGAGGAAGGCGTCGCCCTCTTGACGAAGCACCCGGTAGTGAAAGAACACTCCTTTTTCATATCAAAGAGTGAGGATCAATCATACTGGAAGACCCGTAAAATCGTAGGGGCCACCATATTATATGAAGGAACCCCCCTCACCTTCTACTCCTGCCACCTCGGCTGGTGGTCGGATGAAGAAGAACCATTTAAATACCAGGTCGATTCCCTCTTGGAACAAGTGACCGGAGAAACACCTTTCTTCCTTATGGGGGACTTCAACAACAACGCACATGTCAGACATGAAGGCTACGATTACCTCATGTCAAAAGGGCTTGTCGATACATTCGTTGAAGCAACCGATCATGACCAGGGCATCACCGTCGAAGGTAAAATCGCCGGCTGGGACGACAATAAACACAATTTACGCATCGACCTCATCCTTGCCAGCGAAAAAACGGCGGTGACATCCTCAAAAGTCATCTTTAATTCGGATAATAAACCCGTTATTTCAGATCATTTCGGCGTGGAAGTGGTTCTTGGGTAATGAAAAAGCAGCTGATCTTTGATCGGCTGCTTTTTTATGGGGATTAGCTGCTGATGAGAGGGGTGTGGGGGATGGTTATCGGCGATATTTTGGATATAACGGCGAAAATTTCATTTTAACGGCGATATCTCTGATTTAACGGCGAAATATCATTTTTATCGGCGATATCCTGGATATAACGGCGAAACCTCTTTTTGCACTGATATTCCAGCTTTAACGCCGAAACCCCTTTTCACGCTGTTATCCCAGCTTTAACATCGAAACCCCTTTTCACCCAGCTCTCCCGGTTTCGCCAAAGCCCCCACTCCCCCCAACGTTTAGCAAATCCCCATCAGTGGTACAAATCACTATATCAATCAAAGGAGGTTCTACCATGGCTCAAAAACGCGCAGGGCAGGTTGCAGCGAATATCATGGAAACGTGGAATATTAAGCATGTATTTGGTCTTCCCGGTGATTCAATCAATCACTTTGTCGACGTATTGCGGAGTGAGAAAGAGGAGATTGACTTCATTCAGGTCAGGCATGAGGAAGTCGCGGCACTGGCTGCCTCTTCTTATGCAAAGCTCACTGGAAACATCGGGGTTTGTTTGTCCATCGGCGGACCCGGAGCCATCCATCTATTAAACGGGTTGTATGACGCAAAAGCTGACAGTGCTCCTGTGTTGGTTCTTGCCGGTCAGGTGGCGACGGATGAGCTCGGGATGGATTCGTTTCAAGAGGTTCATCTGGACCGATTGTTTGCAGATGTTTCAGTCTACTGTGAACGTGTCTCATCACCTGAAGCATTCCCCGATCTGATGAATCAGGCGATTCGTACCGCCTATGCAAAGAAAGGGGTATCTGTGTTAATCATCCCGGATGATCTCCCGGCACAAAAGATCGACGTTGGCGTGAAGGATACATCCAGCATCCCTGCTGCCACCATCGCCGCACCCCTTGAACAGGATGTCAAGAAAGGGATGGAGTTGGTACATAAAGCGACACGTCCCGTCATCCTGGCAGGAACCGGATCCAGGCATGCCGCCCGGGAGCTTGAGAGCTTTGCTGAGAAGATCGCAGCTCCGGTCATCTTTGCACTTCCAGCCAAAGGAACCCTCCCGGATGAACATCCCCACAACCTCGGGCAGCTGGGACAGATCGGGACAAAGCCTGCTTATGAAGCCATGGAAGAAGCCGATCTGCTCATCATGATCGGGACTTCATTCCCGTATCGTGATTTCCTTCCTGATGATACGCCGGCAGTGCAGATTGACGCTGACCCTGCTCAAATCGGAAAGCGTTATCCGGTTTCCGTCGGCATCGTCGGGGATTCAAAGCTTGTGTTGAAACAGTGGAATGAGCAGTTGACACGTAAAGAAGACAGATCCTTTTTGGAAGAGTGTCAATCTAATATGAAGAATTGGTGGAAGCATGTTGAAAAAGATGAATCGGGGGATACCCCACCTATCAAGCCTCCCCAGGTCATAGCAGCCCTTAGGAAGATCGCTGCTGATGATGCCACATTATCCGTCGATGTGGGAAATGTGACGGTGTGGACAGCCAGGCATTTCAAAGTCACCAATCAACGGATGATTTTCTCAAGCTGGATGGCGACGATGGGCTGCGGCCTTCCCGGAGCAATCGCCAGTGCCCTTGCGGAGCCTCAACGCCAGGCGATCGCTGTGTGCGGAGACGGTGGCTTTACCATGGTGATGCAGGATTTCGTTACAGCGGTTAAGTACAAGCTTCCGATTATCGTCGTGATTTTAAATAACCGTAAAATCGGTATGATCAAATACGAACAGGAAGCAAGCGGACATCTGGAATATGAAACCGATCTAGAAGACATCGATTTCGCTCAATTTGCCAAAGCATGTGGCGGGGAAGGATACCGGGTCATCAAGCATGAAGACCTGCAGCCGGCTTTTGACATGGCTCTCAGATCAAACAAACCGGTCATCATCGACTGCGTCATTGAAGATCAGCCACCGCTTCCGGGGAAAATCAATTTTGAACAAGCGAAAGGATACTCCAAGCACGTCATGAAAAAGTTTTTCAAAGATCATGAAGTTGACATGCCGCCATTGCGGAAGGCATTGAAACGTCTGTTTTAACAGGCGTGGGTAAAAACCGGACGATGATTCGAAACCCATTTTCGGGGTCGAATCATCGTCCGGTTTATTTGTAAATACCACTTTCCAAGTGTTGTCCGTTCACAACCACCGGCCGATCTCCGGTAATAATCTCCCCCACCCAATAAATCCTTTGAAACCTTCCCGCCCCCTCATCCGTATATACACTATAAACAGAATCACAACCTTGAAAGGGGAACATTATGGGAAACATATTACTATTTTCAGTGATTGTCGGATTGGTGATGGCGCTCTTGCTTGTACCGGTCACTATCATGAAAAAGCAAAATAAAAAAGAGGGATATCCTTCCTTCACTGCTTTATTTGGGGGAACATTCCTGATTGCCACCGTGGTGGTATTTGTCAGCTATTACCTGACGAATCTGGATCAGAATTTCACGAGTGTGTGGATCTTCCTGATTGTCGCTTCTGGATTCGGGGCAACACTTGCGACCGGCAAGGAGCGAATGGCGAAAGGGGTATTGTTCCTGGCAAGTTTATGTGTCGGGGCTTACTTCATGACTGCGTTCATCTTTAATGCCGATGAGAAGTTTGAATCAGCCAAGATGGAGGTCAAAACGGAAATCCAGGCGTTTGATGAGAAAGAGACGCCTGCAAGCGTCCCTCCACAGTTTGCACGGAATAAAATGAAGAAAGCATTCGGTCAGGTTCCGAACACCAGTTATTACGAGCTTGGGAATCTGCAGATCCAGAAGATTGACGGTGAATATGTGTATATTGCACCTGTCGAGTTCTCAGGATTTTTCAAATGGTTCAAAGGGGACGTTACCCCTGGGTACTTCAAGCTGAGTGCCACCGATTCCAATGCGAATCCTAAATTCATCAAGGAAGAAATGGTTTACACACCTTCCGCTTTCTTTAATAAAAAGATCGAAAGGCATATCCGTTTGAACTATCCGAAGCAAATCTTCAATGGAGATGTCCAGCTTGAGATTGATGATGATGGGAAGCCGTTCTACATCCAGACGTACGGGGATTTCATTTCTGCACGGAATGGATTTGAAGTTGACGGGATCGTCATGGTGGATCCGAAAACCGGTAAAACCGACTCATATAAGATTGACGAGGTTCCGGCATTCATCGACGGAGCCGTCTCACCTGAAACGGTCAGCCTTCAGAACAGTTATTTCGGTAATTATGTGAAAGGCTTCTGGAACAGCCGCTTCGGTAAGTCTGATGTAAAGCTTCCTTCAGATGAAGGAACGGAAGCGAACGTGAGCCCTATTTTTGACGAAAATGGCGACATGTACTACTTCACGGATTTCACATCGCCGAAAGAAGGCGTCGATTCCATGTTGGGTTATTCCCTGACAAACTCAAGAACCGGTGAATCGACATTCTACACAGGTAATCTTGAAGAATCTTATATGGATTCCCAAGGTGCCCTGCAGATCATCCAGAAGAAATTCATCGAGAAGAAATGGGACGGGGAAATGCCGGTTCTGTATAACTTCTACGGAGAAGCAAGCTGGCTGACACCTGTCCTTGATGCCAATGGCTTCTTACAGAACTATTTCATCGTATCGGCTGCCAATCCGGAAATTTCTGCGTATGCAGGTACGCCGAACCAGGCGCTTAAAGCTTATAAAACAGCACTTCAACGTGGCGGCGGCAGCGTAGACGGCAGCTCGAAGGCAGAGGAAAAGCAGGCCAACGGCACGGTCGTCCGGGTTTACAAGGAAAAGTCAGGTGATTACACCGTCGTATCCTTCCTGCTCGATAATGGGAAGAACTATATCGTTTCTTCTGAAAACAACTTGCTTGCCATCTATCTGAAGGAAAATGACAAAGTGAACGTCACTTACTTGGATACGGGAGAAGCATTCCTGCCTGTGAAAGAACTGACGATTGACGGATTGTAGAATCCATCCAGCACTGAAACAAGATGATTGAACAGAAGAAAATCCGAACGGTTTCTCGACATGCCTGGCAGGCTTCGAGTCCGTTCGGATTTTTTCATGGGCTATAAATCTTCCGGTCGATTGATATTGCGGAAGTACTCTTCCTCTTTCATTTGAACATATTTCACGTTGATGTGTGTAAAGAGGCTTCTTAAAGATCTTTTCCCTGAGGACAGCTGACCTTCTATTACATCTTTCACGGTGTGATGATACACAGCGATAAGCGGCTGTTCCCTGCCTGCTGCGACCGGGACCACTGCCTCCACACCCGGTTCTATTTGTTCCATCAAGTACCGGCAAATCTTCTCCCCGATAAAAGGCACATCCGTCGGCAGCACGATATACCATTCAGCATCCCCTTCATCCATGGCGGTGAATATACCTGCGAGTGGGCCTTGACCTTTGTACGTTTCCTTATCAGTCATGATGCCGATTCCTTGCGCCTCATCGAACAAATGGAGAAGTTCAGGCCGGGTCACGACGATGATCGACGAACAAAGGGGCTTTAACGCATCGAGGGAATATTGATAAAAGGCTTTTCCGTCCCGTTTGGCAAAAGCTTTCGGAGAACCGTATCTCCTTGATTCGCCTCCTGCCAGCAGGATGCCTGTCCATTCTATTGTCATAAACACCACTTCCTTCTTTTATATTATAAATCTTCAACCCTCTCTCCCAGCCATTCACAAAACGCTTCTGTCTCATCCGACCTGAAGATCGGTATGTCATAGTCTTCATGTTTCAATGGCAATGGTGTCATGATTGCTTTGATTCCTGATAAGTGGTCCAGCAGCGGCAGGTCGTGATCATCCCGTATCAGCACCACTTTATCAAAATCATGCTCCTTATAGCCTTCAATCAGAAGTACATCAACCTCCATCAGCTGATAGAATGAGAGGATTTGATCCAGTTTCCATGAGGGTTTGCTCATGGTCAGTTGTAAGACCCCTTCCCCTTCGACACCCGTCATGACGGCACCTGCTTCTTCATGCTTTCTCGTATCGGTGTTTTCAACAGCGGCAGGGGTTCCTCCATGACCATGATGCTTCAAGCTCGCAACCTTGAACCCTTTTTCCGAGAAGAATTGGATGAGCCCACTGACCAATGTTGTCTTCCCGCTCCGCTTATATCCGGCAATCTGAAAAATGAACATATTAATCTCTCCTAATTGTTCTACTTGTGATAGGATGAAACTAGACTATTTCTATATTAAAGGATGATACAGCATGAGCGAATTCACTCATTTCAATGATCACGGCAGAGCCAAGATAGTTGATATCAGCGATAAGAAAGAAAGTGCCAGAAAGGCGCTGGCCCGTTCAAGTGTGCAAATGACGAAAGAAGTATATGAGAACATCATTCACCAGAATAATAAAAAAGGGGACGTTTTGGGCGTTTCCCAAATTGCCGGCATCATGGGAGCCAAGCAGACATCCTCTGTCATTCCGATGTGCCACCCGATTCCAATCAGCGGGGTTGATCTTACTTTCAACTGGGAGTCTCTTTCAGAAGAACGCTATGAGTTGGTGATCGAAGCCGAGGTGAAAACGGTCGGCAGTACGGGTGTTGAAATGGAGGCATTGACGGCCGCTTCCGTAGCAGCGCTGACTGTCTATGATATGTGTAAAGCAGTAGACAAAGGAATGATCATCGGTCCCACCTATCTACTTGAAAAGAGCGGCGGCAAAAATGGTGATTTCAAACGTATGGAGAAGGACCCGGAATGATTTCCGGCGTCCTTTTTTTTGCAGCCGAAGGAAACGACTTTATGAAGAGCCCTTCGTCCGGTTGATGGATAGCAGGAGTAGAAATGAAATCCCGATGCTGATCAGCGCATAATACCAGGCAATCCGGGTTTCACCTGTTTCGAGGGCAAGGTAAATGGACGTTGGGATCGTTTGCGTGACGCCCGGTATGTTTCCTGCAAACATGAGGGTCGCCCCAAATTCCCCAAATGCCCGCGTGAAGCTGAGGATCACGCCTGTGATAATCGATCGGTGGGATAACGGCAGGATGATATGGGTCAACAGCTTCCCTTCAGATGCCCCGTCGACCATGGCGGCATCGACAACTTGTTGATCCACTGACAGAAATCCGGTCTTGATCGACTGATACATCAACGGAAAAGCCACGACTGTGGCAGCGATGGTGGCGGCAGTCGCCGTAAATAACAGGCTTCTGCCGGTCATCCACTCCACCCATTGTCCGACGGGGCTGTTCATTCCGAATACAACAATGAGAATAAAGCCGATGACCGTAGGCGGCAGCACCAATGGCATGAAGAAAATCGTTTCGATGACCGCTTTTCCTTTTATCCTCCTGGTCGCCACCCCGTATGCGGCGGTAAGCCCCAGTATGAATGTGATCACGGTCGCCGTTAACGCGACGGTAATGGATAATTGAACAGGAAACCAGGACCATTCCATCAAGAGCCACCCGACTTTTTCTCGGCTGCAAAACCATATGATTTGAACAGCTTCAACCCTTTGGCAGACAGTGCATATTCATAGAAGGTTTCAATCTCATCTTCATTCGAGGACCCGCGGCCGTCAATCTCAGCCATATAGTATGTAATCGGTTCATGTAATTCTGGATCGATTTCTTCCACGATGTCGATATTGTCGGCATGGAGTGTGTCACTGGCGTATACAAAGCCGATATCAACTGCGCCTGTTTCCACCAAATTCAGCACGTGGTGAACATCTTTTGCGAATACGAGGCGGTTATCCCCTGACAACATATCCCACGCACCGACAGCCTGGAGCATCTGCTTTGAATAGGTTCCGGCTGGAACGGCATCCGGCGTACCGATGGCAACTTTTTCATCCGATGACAGGAAAGAATCGAAACTGTCGATTGCCACCTCCTTGTGCTTTATCAACACAAGGCGATTTTCAAAGATCGGGAATCCCTTCTGTATGAAGCCCTTTTCCTCAAGAAGTACATAATCTTTTTGTGAGGCCAGGAAGAACAGATCCACCGGTGCTCCCTGCTCCACCTGTTTCCGAAGGGTGCCGGTGCCGCCAAAATTATACGTGACGGAAATGTCAGGGTGCTCTTTTTCAAACCTGTCTTTCAATTCATTTAAGCTTTCGGTCATACTCGAGGCAGCAGAGACCGTAATATTGACAGGTGCGTCTGTATCTTTTGTAAAAGGACTGCACCCGAATATGAATAATATTGAAAATAGTATGAGAGAAATACTGATCCGTTTCAATGTGTTCATCCTTTATTCTACAAGTCTTTGTTGAGCTCCATGACCATATGGCCAAGCTCAGGCAGGATCAGCTTATTCATCGCAAGCTTGACCGCACCGCTTGAACCGGGAGTGGAAAAGATGGCTGTATGATTTGCGACTCCTGCAATCGCACGGGAAAGCATGCTTGCAGAACCGATATCAAGCTCGTAACTCAAATAGCGGAATAACTCTCCAAAGCCGGGGATTTCCTTCTCAAGTAAAGGCTGCACCGCTTCTATCGTGACATCCCTCTTGGCAATTCCCGTTCCCCCATTGATGATGATCGCTTCAATCTTCTCATTCTCCACCAGACGCTTCACCGCGTCCTGAATGAGCCCTTTTTCATCAGGGACAATGTCATACGCAAGGATGTCGTGATGATCTTCCTTCAATAACTCATGAAGGAGCTTCCCGCTTTTATCAGTCTCTTGATTCCTCGTATCGCTTACTGTGATGATTCCACACTGAACGATTTTCGGAGACTTTCTTCTATGTTCTTTCAGCATGTCTTTCCCTCCTCATCATCCGCCGCTTACAGGTGGAATCAATGCCACGGTGTCACCTGATTGGACTGTATCTTCATTTCCTGCGTATTCTTCATTGATTGCTGCCATTACAGCATCCAAACGTGTGAGATGGTGGGTGTTTTGAAGCTCAGCCTTCAATTCTTCAATCGTCACCCCGTCCATTGGTAATGAGAGCTTGTCAGTGCCTGCTTCTTCCTGCAGGTGGGCAAAAAGTAATACTGTTATCATTGGGTTTCATCCTTTATCTTAGGTTTTCCTTCCGGATATGGAACATTCTCCAATTGATCGCCAATCCACGTTTCCCCGTCTTCCCAGTGCTCCTTCTTCCATATCGGCACGATTTGCTTTATCCGTTCAATCGCGTATTCATTCGCTTCATAAGAAGCCTTTCGGTGGGGGGATGAAACAGCGATGATCACGGCAATGTCTGAAATATCGAGTCTTCCGACACGGTGTGTAATCGCAACGATGGTGTTTGGCCATTTGGCTTGGATTTCATCTCCGATCGTTTGCAGCATCTTGATCGCCATCGGTTTATACGCCTGGTACTCCAGATAAACGGTCTTCTTCCCTTTTGTCCATTCCCGGACCGTTCCGATAAACGTCGTGACAGCCCCTGCTTCTCTTCTCGTAACCTTATCCACCAGCTCTTGAAGCTCGATCGGTTCGTCTGTCACGTTAAAAAGTACTTCTTTCACGTCCATTCCCCTTTCCCGTTTCTTTGTAACGGTATGATGCGGATCCTTCTTGGTCTTCAAGGAGGAGAGCACTCACTTTCATCCCCTTTTCGTATCCTCTTGTCCCGGCGGGCAAAATGATGAGTACGTTTGTCCCCGCCAAAGAAGCGACAGACCCTGACTTATCCAGACCATTCGGATACACCTTCACTTCTCCGTCTTGGAATGCCATATGGCCCCTCACGAAGCGATCAAATGGATTCGGCTTGGTGAAGTCTGCACCAAGTGCAGCAGTGATGCTCTTTATGAACGGATTTTCACATCCAATGGAAGTACGGATGACTGGTCTTGTAAAGAGTTCAAATCCGACATAACAGGCGGAAGGATTCCCTGATAATCCGAACAACAATGTGCCGTCTTTCTCGGCAACCGTCGTGACACTTCCCGGTCGCATCCCTACCTTATTAAAAAGGACATTCGCCTCCAGCTTTTCGTAAATTGCCGGCAAGTAATCATAATCCCCTACAGAAACGCCACCGGTCGTAATGAGGATATCGACTTTCGAAAGGGCGTCCACTACCTTCTCGTAGCACGTATCAAAATCATCGCTGAACTGCCCTAAATAGACAGGCAGCGCTCCGGCACGTTCAATTTGGGCATTGACCATATAGGCATTGCTGTTTCTGATTTTGCCGGGCACAAGCGGTTCATCGACTTCCAACAGCTCACTTCCCGTCGCGATCACCCCTACCTTCGGCTTTCTGCTGACCGGCACGCTTTTATATCCAAAGGTCGCAAGCAGTGCGACGATGCCGGGATTGATAAAGGTCCCCTTTTCTGCAAGGACCGTCCCCCGCTTTGTATCCTCACCCTTGAATGAAATGTTGGCACCCGTTGGATAGGCCCGCTTCAATTGGATGAAATCCATTCCGTCGATTTTCAGTTCTTTGACCAGCTCAAGCATGACGACTGCGTCACAGCCTTCTGGAATTTGAGCGCCGGTCATAATGCGGACCGCTTCCCCTGACGCGACCGTAGGTTCATAAACACTTCCAGCCCCGATTTCACCGGCCACTTTGAATTGGACCGGTTGATCGGCAGAAGCTTGTTGTGTATCGATGGACCTGAGGGCAAATCCGTCGTACGGAGAGCGGTTAAAGCTTGGGACATCGTGATCGGCAAGCAGATCTTCCCCCAGAAAATGTCCATTCGCTTGTTCAATCGGAACAAATTCCACACTGCCGGGTTTTGCAAATGTCATTACCCGTTCAATGGCTTCATGTACTTTGATCGGACTTCTTTTCTTCACCATAGCTCCTTCTCACCCCATAATCTGATAATATATTTTTTTTGCGTGATCGATTGAGTTTGTGCCGTGGACCATCGTTCTTCCATCTTTAAAGAACATCAAGCGGTGAGATCCGTATTCGAGTGAAATCAAATATTGGTTTTTCTTTATGTTTCCGAGCTTTTCAAGCCTCGCCGACAATTCATCAATATGAAACGGTTGTCCTGCACGTATGAGGACCGTATTCCTGCCGCACAGCACTTCCGTTTTCGTTTGTGCTTCGTAGTTTAAATATGGAAAGCTTGGGTTTACCCCGCATGTCGGGCAATCCTCTTTTTTGGCCCGGTCTACCTTGATAGTTTGATAATGATTATTCCAAAGATCAAAGAGTACGAGGCGGGACCTTAATGAATCGTGGTCCCCAACAAGCAATTTCAGCGCCTCGGCCGTTTGATGGGCAGCAACCATCTGGACCGCCGGGGAAATGATGCCGACCGAATCGCACGTTGCCCCGGAATAGGGCATGGCATGTAATAAACACGTGATACACGGCGTGTGCCCCGGCAGAATCGTATAACTCATCCCCATACTTCCGACACAGGAACCGAATATCCAGTGGATGTTGTGTTTCTGGAAGAGATCATTCATCATGAAGCGCACGTCAAAATTATCGGTCGCATCGATGACGAGATCGACCCCGTCAAGTAAAGGAAGGAGATTCTCAGGAGTGGCATCCATGATATGGGCATCAATTTCAACTTCAGAATTGATTTGAACCAGCCTGTCCCTCCCGGCGACCGCTTTCGGAATCTGTTCCCTTGCGTCCCGTTCTGTAAACAATTGCTGTCTCTGCAGGTTACTGTACTCGACGTAATCCCGGTCGATCACCGTCAGTTTCCCGATCCCCGCACGGACAAGGATTTCCGCATTGGCCGTCCCAAGCGCCCCGCATCCTAAAATCAAGACGTGCTTTTCACTGATACGCTTCTGTCCACTTTCACCAACCGGTTTAAATAGGATCTGGCGTGAATACCGTTCGTTCATCTCAATCCCTCCCTTCTATTATATTTGTTTTATGATTTGGCTGTATTGTAAACCTTGTTGTTTATGTAAGCGATGGGAGGTTGCTTTCCGCACACCGACACCCCAGAATCCTGAATATTATAAAACGACAAGTTTTGCGAAGATAGCAAAAAATGAATCCTATTGCGGTCATTATAACCTAAATAGGATTCAAATTTATAACATAAAGGGACAGAGCCCTGAAAATGAAAGTTAGTTGACTTCCATTTCCAGATCATCAATCCTCTTTTCTAAATAGTTCACATCTTTTTTCGCTGTATAGCGGTCTGCTTTTTCAACAGTGATGGCAATGTTGTAATCAGGGATTTTCGAGAATTGTTCATATCGGCCTTTCGGAAGCAGGCAGTTTCCTTCAGGAAAATGCACTTCGATGTTTCCTTTCGCGATATCAACGAATTTCGCACGGCCCTGGAACACACCATAGCCATTGTGAAGGACGATGCCTTCTCCTTCAGCAACACTCAACTCCTGTGCATCCTCTTTATTGATCAGCACATCGTATCGTTCAGCGTTGTTGAATGGATCTGTTTCTTTATACACCATTGAGTTGAATTGCTTCCCTCGTCGTGTCGTCAAATAGAACTCATCAGGTTTTTTGTTCAGATCAGGGATTTCTACAGAGATCAGGTTCCCTTTTCCGTCCGGCGTCGGGCAGATTCCGCCTTCACATAACCAGGCTCCGCCCCATTGGAAGACGTCCCCTTTCTTTTTCAGGTTTTGAATGCCGTCATAGCTTGGATTCGCAAGGGCGATTTCGTCACGGATTTCCTGACCGGTCTTGAACTCAACCAGGCTTGCCTCTTCACCTTTTACACGCTTGGCCAAATCGATATATATCTTCCATTCGGCACGAGCCTCTTCAACCAGGTTCTTATTTCCTTTAATTTCAGGAGAGAAGTACACCATCCGTTCCGTTGACGTACTCGTTCCGCCGCCTTCCTGCTCATAGCGTGTTTGCGCAGGCAGCACAATGACCGCTTCTTTCGCATCCACCAATGTGGACGTATTCAGGATAATATCCTGATGAACGCGGATTTCAAGCTCGGATAAAGCTTTTTCGATGAAATCAGGGTTTGGCATCGTCTCAAGGAAGTTACCGCCGCTCATATAATAAAGCTTCATTTTACGCTCATGGTCGCTTGGCAATAAGATGTTTTCAAGGGTGATCCCGACGACATCCCCTTGCCATTTCGGAAGATCGAAGCCCCATAGCTTTTCGATGCGGTTGATATTTTCACCGGCAAAGTCACCGCCTGGGAGAACAAATGGGTCAGCACCCATCTCTCCGCTTCCCTGAACACTTGAGTGTCCACGGAACGGCATCAATCCTGCATACTTTCTGCCAAGGTGACCGCGAAGCAGTGCAAGGTTCGCCACCTGCGAGATGTTATCCGTTGCAAACGAGTGCATCGTCAAACCAAGTGCCCACACATACACGGCATTTTCACTTTTAGCTAGCAGTTCAGCCAGTTCAGCGATGCGCTCCTGTGTAATGCCTGAAGAAGCAGTGATTTCTTCCCATGATTGAGATTGAACGGTATTCTTCAATTCTTCGTAGTTATTCACGTGCTCGCTCACAAATTGATGATTGATGGCAGATCCGTGATTGTTCTCTTCCATTTCGAACCAGTGCTTCATGATACCGTGCATAAAGGCGATATCACCGCCGATATTTACCTGATACCAGTCATCGGCAAGCTTTGTGCCGAAGATCGCAGACTCTGCGTTTGACGGTATCCAATACTTATCCATCGCCGGTTCTTTATAAGGATTGATGACGATGATCTTCGTACCTTTTTTCTTCGCTTCCAGCATATATTTGGTCGATACAGGTGAAGCGTTTGACGCCACGCTTCCCCATACTAAAATGACATCTGTTCCGATCCAGTCTAAATAGTTTGAAGTCGAAGCCCCGACGCCGACCGAACGCTTCAGTGCCGTCTTTGAAGGGGAGTGACAGATGCGGCTCGCATTGTCGATGTTATTCGTCCCCAAGAAACGGGCTACTTTCGCCGCTACATAGTAGCTCTCATTCGTGATCCCTCTTGACGTTAAATAAAAAGCATACTGCTTTGGATCGAGTGACTTCATCTTATCCGCGATCATATCCATCGCATCATCCCATGTCAACCTTGAAAATGAACGCTCTCCCTTGCGGCGGATGAGCGGATATGGAATCCGTCCCAGTTTCCGCAGCTCGGTGCTGTCGTATTGACGAAGCTCATCGATATCAGCATGGAGAATTTCAGGCTTGACCGCCGGCATCGTATTCAATCTCAGGACATTCATCCGTGTCGTACAAATATGTGGGCCAGTCAATGTCTGGTCGTTCAGACCGGATACACCAAGCGCACAGCCGTCACATACCCCTTCTGTCAGGATCCGGGTTGCATACCCCATATTATCCCTGTTATCCCAAGCGATTTTCATTGTATCCCGAATATGCTTCGGCTTTACTTTTCCTAATCCAAACGGTATCGGACTTACCCATAATGACGGGTCTGGTTTTATCTGCTTTTTCTGTGGTCCCGGGTGTTTTGTTTTACCCATTTCACATCACTCCTCATGTTGATTACACAAACTTTTCTAAATAAATAAAAAACCACCGTAATCTCCCTGTGCGGAAATTGTTACGGTGGTTAGTCTTTAGCAGGGTCGCTGCCAAGTGCCAATCCTGGTATTCTATTTGCAATATTTCATTTCAATATTTTCCTCAAAGATGAAGATGGACATCCCAAAATCTCGATCAATATCTATATCGACGAATAAATCGACAAATGCACATCCTAGAAACTCTTCCATTTCTTTAGGAGGATTGTTCCGGTATAAATCTTTGACCATTTCTGTCCGGGCTGATTTCAGGATTTGTTTCCCTTTATCTGTTCCTGAAATGAATTTTTCAACAGGAGAGAGGTTCCCTTCCATTTCACAAATCGCCCAATTTTTACAGAACGTCGTATTGATCTTACTCGGACCCTTTCCCATATGTTTTTTTCTGAAAGAACGGACTAAGTTACTGAATTCTGCTTCATACTTATTCATTGAACCCTCCCGCTAAAACAAGTGTGTCTACAACTATATTACCACACTCTTTCAGAATATAAGACTATTTAAACTCAGCTCGCTACCGAGTTCTTTACTTTTTCATCCAGCTTCGCCCGTAATTTCTTAATATCGATACGGATCAAGAATGAAACGACGAGGGCAATGACAAATAATCCAGCAAAGAACGTCAAGCTTCCTGCGTAGCTTCCTGTTGAGTCCTTGATATACGCTGCAAACAGTGGACCGACAAGCCCCGCTGCCGCCCAGGCGGTCAAAATATAACCGTGGATTGCACCCAGTTGTTTCGTTCCGAATAAATCCCCGATGAATGCCGGGATCGACGCGAATCCTCCACCATAGCATGCATACACAATGACAACCATCACAGCATAAATCGATTGTGTCGTAATGTTAGGAAGGAAGAAGAAAATCGGAATCTGCAGCAGGAAGAATGCAGTATATGTATTGGCCCTGCCGATGTAATCTGAAATCGATGCCCATCCGATCCTTCCAAGTCCATTCGCAATTCCGAGTCCGCCTACAAGTGCTGCTGCCGCTTCTTTCGTCAAGCCGATGCTCTCAACCGCAAGTGGCTTCATGGCAGATATGACGGCAATCCCGCAAGTGACATTGATGAATAACATGATCCATAAGTAATAGAATCTTCTTGTTTTAATCGATTCGTTTGCTGTTAATTGAGATAAATCCTGAGGAATTTTCTTCCCGCCTTCGCTGAACCCTTTCGGCACCCAGCCTTCTTCAGGTTTCGCCAGGTAAAGAGAAGATAATGTCATAATGATGAAGTATGAAATCCCAAGAACAAAAAATGTGTTGGCAATCCCTACTCCTGAAATGAGATCATTCATGATCGGACTGGCAATTGCAGCTGCAAAACCAAAGCCCATGATGGCAAGACCGGTTGCAAGACCCCTACGGTCAGGGAACCATTTCACAAGTGTTGATACCGGTGCGATGTAACCTACACCCAATCCGATTCCACCAAACACACCATAAAATAAATACAGTAAAGTCAATGAACCTGTGTTCACTGCCACGCCGGAACCAATGATCCCCACGCCAAAGAAGAGTGCAGCAAGTAAACCTGATTTTTTCGGTCCATATTTTTCAACAAAGTGACCCATAAACGCTGCAGATAAACCTAAAAATAAAATAGCTAAACTGAATGTGAACTGGACCTGCTTGGCTGTCCAGCCAAACTCCTCCATCAATGGAGTAGTGAAGTTACTCCAAGCATAAACCGATCCGATTGAAATATGGATCCCTACAGCAGAAGCTGCGATTAACCATCGATTCTTTGCTTTTTTTTGCATGATTCCCACGCCCTCTATTATTTTTTCCAAAACAAAAACCGCTAACCTCCAAAAAAAATGCAAAAAGGCATTTCTTTTTTTGGAAGATTAACGGTTAGTAAACAGCAGGATTCGCTACTATTGGCCCAACAGTTACAATCTTTAAATAAATCTCCACATAAATATAACCGAAGACAGGAGCGCTATCCCGAATCAAATTTATGTTACAGATTTGTGAACTTGTAAAAATAATAGCATGAAAACGTTTGACATTTCAACTTATTTTTAAATTTTAGGAAAACGCTCCCGCTTGTTTTCTCAATTTTTTTGTGTTTAGATGATACTAATTATCATTTAATAGTAATGGGTGTGAACAATATGGATGAAATGATGAGCCAACAACGGTCCATCACGAAATATAGAAATGGCAGACTGGAAGAGTTGGAAGATGATATCGTCATAGAATTTGCCCTTACCATCTTCATCAACGGAGAAGAGTTTGCCACAATGGTGTGCTCCCCTACTCATTTAGAAGAACTGGTCATTGGCTTCCTCGCCTCTGAGGGCGCCATCCTTTTTAAAGATGACATAACCGATTTCAAAATCGATCAAGACGGGGGCTTCGCCTACGTCAAGCTCAAAACAAAGATTGATATGGATCAAAGGCAATATGCTAAACGGGTCATCGGATCCTGCTGCGGGAAAAGCAGACAGTTTTATTTCCAAAACGATGCCCGCACTGCCAAGACATCGATGATGAAGACGACGATCCACCCGGAACAGTGCATACAACTGATGAAGGCGATGCAAGAAAACAGCCATGTGTTCAAAAATACCGGCGGCGTTCACAACGCAGCCCTATGTACCACCAGTGAAGTGCTCATTGACCGGGCAGACATCGGCAGGCATAATGCCCTCGATAAATTATACGGATATAGCTTAATCAACAAAATTTCCGTCCGGGATAAAATCCTCGTGTTCAGCGGCAGGATTTCTTCTGAAGTGTTATTGAAGGCTGCCAAGATCGGAGTCGGAATGGTGCTTTCCAAGTCTGCCCCGACCGATCTTGCCATCAAGCTCGCCAATGACTTGAATATCACGACAGTCGGATTCATCCGTGGAACATCTTTCAATGTCTATTCACATCCAGAAAGAATCATAGATCAGCCAGAAGTGTAACCTGGAAAGGAGGAACCTCAACATGAATCAACCAGTGCTGGACAAGCTCAAGCGCCCTCTCCGCGACCTGCGCATATCTGTCACGGATAAATGCAACTTCAGATGCACATACTGCATGCCTGCTGAGATTTTCGGGCCTGACTTTCCTTTCCTGAAAAAAGGAGAGCTGCTCTCGTTCGAGGAAATCGAGCACCTGACCAACATCTTCGTGAAGGAACTCGGTGTAAAAAAGCTCCGCATCACCGGAGGAGAACCCCTCATGCGGAAAGACTTACCCATGTTAATCAGTAAATTAAAACAAATTGACGGATTGAACGATATCGCCATGACAACAAACGGATCCCTTCTGCCTAAGTTTGCAAAAGATTTGAAAGCTGCAGGATTGGACCGGGTTTCAATCAGCCTGGATTCCTTGAATGATGATATATTCGGAAGCATCAACGGACGGGGTGTGTCGGTCCAAACAGTATTGAACGGCATCGACGCAGCCTCTGAAGCAGGCCTGAAGGTGAAGATCAATATGGTCGTCAAGCGGGGGATGAACGAGCAGGAAGTCGTTCCAATGGCTGAATTCTTCCGTGAAAAAGGCCATATTCTAAGGTTCATAGAATATATGGATGTCGGAAACTCCAACCAGTGGAAGCTGGACGAAGTCTATTCTAAGCAGCAGATCCTGGACGACATCCACAAAGTGATGCCCATCGAACCGATCGATCCGAACTACAAAGGAGAAGTCGCCAAAAGGTATCGTTATGTGGGAAGCAAGGAAGAAATCGGCGTGATCTCATCTGTATCTGACGCCTTTTGCTCAAGCTGCAACCGTGCCCGTTTATCGGCAGACGGAAAATTGTTCACCTGCTTATTCGCATCGAACGGACATGATCTCAAGACCATTCTTCGTTCAGACGAAGCCGGCACAATCACCGACGAAATCAAGAATATATGGTTCGGCCGCCAGGACCGCTATTCAGAAGACCGTGAGAACAAGTCCCTTGAAAGAAAGAAAGTTGAAATGCATCATATCGGCGGATGATGTTATATTGATATAACAAAATTGAGGTATTAATTTTTGAGACACGCATTACACCGCTGTTGATTTCCGCTCCACTCAAGAGTGAACGAGCAGTTGTATGTAGCTGAACATAAGCGTTTCATTCACAAAAAATCCGGACGATTGATTTGATTATAATCTAAATCGTCCGGATTTTTCTTTTATAACAATACTGCTTCATACATGTATTCTGCAGGTTCCAGCTGTTGATTGGAGTGCAAGACGAAGACTCCTGCGGGAAAAGCGGAAAAGGTGAGACCCCGCAGGAGCGCTAGCGACGAGGAGGCTCGCCTTCCGCCCGAGGAAAGCGAAGTCTTGCACGGAAATCAACAGCGGTGTATCTGGTGATGCAAGAAACTCACAGTGATTGTTCGCCTTTATCCTACAGGTGATGATGTTCAACCTACCATCAAATTAAAAGTATTGATTGATTTCCCCACAGAGAACTCCTTCATACCTCAATCATTCTCCCCTGCATTCGCATAGTACACAAGATTGTCCGTCCATTTGCCGAACTCATAGATGAAGCCTTTTCTTGTGCATTCATACTGCATGCCGATGCTTTCTGCGAGCTTGATGGAGGGTGTGTTGTCAAGATTGATATGGGCTTCGATCCGGTGATAGCCCAGTTTGGTGAATGCGAGCTGAAGCGCTGCACGCATCGCTTCCTTCCCGTATCCCCTGTTCCAATAAGTATTATGGACGGTGTACCCGGCCCGGCCCCAATGAAAGTTGTACCTCATGAGCGTGGAGAAATCGATCGTCCCGACGGTCGGTCCTTCCTTCAGAAAGATTCCAAGAATATAGACTTCATCCTTTTCCATCATTTCCTCCTGCTTCTCCAGCATGTCACGGAACCAGAACTCCGTGCACTCTCTCATATCCTGAAAGCCGACATCGTATTTATGCTGTGACGGAAGCCTGTTCATATGCTCCCTTATCCAGTTGCCGTAATCACTGTTGGTGAAAGGCCTGATCACCAGCCGTGGTGTTTCAATCGTTAAGTCTCTATGCTTCACACTCACACGTCCTCTTTTATGGTCTTATTTTAATAGTATCAATGGAAGTGGGAGAATGATAGATTTTATTCTTCTCGCTCCAACACCGCAGATTTACCACATTTTAACAGACGGAAGGCGCTCCTCTGCCGAGAAACGCCTGCATCATTACTTATCCTTATTCCATTCTTCCTCTAACTCCCGCTCAATCTGCTCATCAGACAGATATTCTTCATCGAGCTGCTGTACATGCTCGGTGATGCGGTTAAGCTTGAAATGAACGACCCAAAGGCTGATTCCCACGAAGACCATGAATAAAATGACGATGAGTCCAAATTCCATATAATCACGCCTCCTTTACCTATGTTTATTAAGTAAACAGAGGAAAAAGAAGGCTTATTCACGAAAAAATCAGGAAAGGTTAGAAAGTCCCCCTTCACCCAGAAGAGACGACATACCAATGATCTTCAAGCTTTTCGATTTCAATGAAGTCCCCACCGAAATCACCTGTCCGGGGCTTTTCATCCGAGGATGAATAGACGAAACCGGTGAAGCCCTCAAGGATCCCCCGAAAGGTAAAGAACAGAATCATCGTTTCCCCATTCTTTTCCTCTACGACAATCTCCCCTCCCCCTTTTGAAAGTCCATCATACTCCTCTGGAAGATGGATGAGGGTATCGTTATGAGCGACATTCGGCACGAGGTCTCCGCTCTCCACTTTTTTCACAACCGTTTCACGGTCCCCTTTATTTAACTTGAAGTCCATGTCCAGTACCACTTTTGTGAACGGAAAAAAGACGAGCAAAAGAACCGTGATGGTCTGGATCAGAGCGGGTTTCACGTTCCGTTCCTTAAACAGGAGGATGAGGGAGAACACCGCCACTGTCAGAAAATATCCCCAGGATGCCACCCAGGCGAAAGGCATGAGAAAAGGAGTCAGGATTTCGACGAGATTCCATTGGAGAAAGGCGAGTCCAATCATGAGGACACTGGCTGTAATCGACAGGATCAGTATGCTTTTCCCCAACATCAGTATGCCTTTGCCCAATACACCAGATGTTTTGCTCCCTTGCCGCAACACACGCATGTATCAGCGATCATTTCCTGCTCGAAAGGCATGCATCTGGAAGTCGCACCGGTTTCTTCTTTGATCTTGTCTTCACATACCCGGTCGCCACACCACATCGCTTTAATGAAGCCGCCTTTTTCAGAGACCGTCTCCTTGAATCCGTCAAATGAAGTCACAACCTTCGTTTTTTCTTCACGATGCGTTCTGGCTTTTTCAAGCAGACCTGCCTGGATGTCCTGCAGCAATTCACTGACTTTCCTCTCAATCTCCTCTATTAAGACCGTGATCTTTTCACCGGTATCCCGTCTTGCAAGCACCACCTGTCCATTCTCGATGTCCCGTGGACCAACTTCCAAACGGAGAGGGATCCCCTTCATTTCATACTCATTGAACTTCCATCCCGGCTTCTTGTCACTCGCATCGATTCCCACACGGACACGTCCTGATAATTGATCCTTCAATTGATAGGCAAAATAAAGTACCCCTTCCTTGTGTTGGGCAATTGGCACGATCATCAACTGGGTCGGTGCGATCCTTGGTGGAACGACAAGGCCCCGGTCATCTCCATGCACCATGATCATCGCCCCGATGATGCGGGTCGTTAGCCCCCAAGACGTCTGCTGCACGTGCTGAAGCTTCCCTTCCCGATCGGTGAATTGAATGCCGAACGCTTTGGCGAATCCATCCCCCAAATGGTGGGAAGTTCCCGACTGAAGGGCTTTCCCGTCATGCATCAGACTCTCGATTGTATACGTATATTTCGCACCGGCAAACTTCTCTTTTTCCGTTTTCTGCCCCTTAATGACAGGGATTGCGAGCAGCTCTTCACAAAGCTCTGCGTACACCTCCAGCATCTTTACCGTTTCATCATGGGCATCTTGATCGGTCTCATGACACGTATGCCCCTCCTGCCATAAAAATTCCAGCGTACGGAGGAATGGACGGGTCGTCTTTTCCCAGCGCACCACATTCGCCCATTGATTGTACAATTTAGGCAGATCACGATAGGAGTGGATAATGTTTTTATAATGCTCGCCAAACAGGACCTCAGACGTCGGCCGCACACACAGTCTCTCCGCCAATTCCTCTTCCCCGCCATGGGTCACCCACGCCACTTCCGGCGCAAATCCTTCAATATGATCCTTCTCCCGCTGCAGCAGACTTTCAGGGATAAAAAGCGGCATATACACATTTTCATGACCGGTTTCCTTGATTTTGGCATCAAGAGCCTCCTTGATATTTTCCCAAATCGCATATCCGTAAGGCATGATGATCATCGACCCCCGTACGCTTGAATAATCGACAAGCTCAGCCTTCGTCACCACATCCGTATACCACTGGGCAAAGTCTTCCTCCATGCCCGTCACATCTTTCACAAATTCTTTCGCCATTTTGTGCACCTCGTTTGATTTATTTGATTTATTTGTTGATTTCAGCATTGTCGTCGCTTGGTTGGGAATGATTTTGGGTATGGGATTGGGGCTGCGGATGGGTTTATCGGCGATATTTTTCATTTAACGGCGAAATCTCACTTTTATCGGCGAAATTCTGAATATAACGGCGATATCCCATTTTTATCGGCGAAATTCCGAATATAACGGCGATATCCATTTTCAACACCATCTCCCCTTCTCCAGAAGAGCCCACTAAAATGACCGCAACCCATACAACAAAAAAAGCCCTGCTTCTCATCAGGGACCATTTCTGGCGGTACCACCCTGATTCAAAGCAAAGCTTTACACTCATTCCATGATAACGGTCTCGAACCGCTGATATCTTCAATCGATACAGAACTTAGAGGCAGGTTCAAAGGTTCATCCATAGGGGCTTTTCACCAAGCCGCCCCCTCTCTGAAAAGACAAGGTCCCTTTACTGATCCTCGGCAATGTTTCATATATTTGAGATGATTATATAGAGATTTAAAAGGGGTGTCAATTGCATTTTATTCACCCGGTTTCACCGCTGTCACTTCGAGCTGGGTAAATGCTGAATCATGGATGGCATAAAAATGTCGGGCATCACCCAAAATATCGAGTTCCCTTTGAGGTCCGTCCCCGGTAAGCAACATTTTTTCAATGGAAGGATCCACGGCTTCTCCACATAAGATCGGAATTTTTAATCCGCTCTCGGTTTCAAGGTCGAAGCCTGCTGTCGTGTATGAGGTTTCGCCGTCGCTTTCAAAATCCAGGTAGGCGTTCGACCGGTACCAGCTGTATCCTTCTTCGCCCCGTGAGATGCTTGCGACTCCCAAAGCGCCTCCATAGTCATAGAAGACGATTGTTTCTCCTTCATACTCTTCGGTGGAAAGCAGGGTCGATTTGAGGTCACCTTCGACCTTGCTCGTTCCATATTCAATGGCTTCTTCCTTCGTTTCAAACCATTCCCGGTCGTCCTCATTGCTGCAGGAGAATAAAGCAAGGATACACATGAAGGCTAGGACAATGCCGCATCCCTGTTTACATCGCATAAATCTTCTCCATCTCCCTGCTGAAGAAATCATTTCCGTTCCGCTCATCGAAATCACCTGCAATCTCTTCGGCGATTTCGGTCATCATATCGACGGCAAATCCCGGACGGTGTCCCGCTTCTATCAGCTTGCGGTGAAGGATGACCCCGCTCATGTAAAAATAGAACATGCCGTATGGGTCCTTGGCGCTGTCGGCGTACTCAATATGGCGCTCTAACACCTTGATCCCTTTCACAGGGTCCGTCATGGCAAGGAAACGGATATGTTCCGATGCCTCGACCAGGAAATGAGGTTTATCATAGATGAAAAAATAGCCCTCGGACTGATAGCGTGCCGCTTCCTCAATGCGTCCGCCTTCCAAATAAGGGAGAAGCAGCTTGCTGTATGTGAGGTGGGGGATTTCACCGCAGCTCACTTCTTTGGATAATAACAGCTTCTCGATCGGTTCAGCCTTGTCAATCTCCCCGATCAGATGGAAATATTCCAGCTGCGTCTGATATTCACATGCTTCGCAGTCTGCAAGTGCGTCCCTTTCTGCTTCAATCCATCGGCTGTAATATTTCTTTGCACCTTTCATGTCCCCTGTTTTCAACGCCATCTTATGCTGGTGCTGATAATAAGGACGGAGGCTGTACCCGTATTTTTCATAAGCTTCTTTAAAATCATCGAAAAAGGACTGGATCAGCTCCGTGCTGATTCCCGGCATTTTCACAAGATGCTCGGCCATCCATTTGTAAATCCAGAAAAAGTATTCAACCCAATCCTGCAGATTCTCTTCATTATCCAAAAAGAATCCGCTGCACCATTCAAAATGATCGAAGAGCTCTTCATATTCCCCAAGATAGTTAACGGTTCTCATGATGCCGAAACGGCAGCAGAATTCTTTATATAGATCCCCTTCCTGTTGGGCAATGTTCAACAGCTTCTCCAAGCCGTCCCATTTCTCAAAGCTTGGTTCTTCCTGGTTCATCCACTCTTCCCATTTATCCCAGTACTGATCCACCGTCATCTTCATCTGCTGACCCCCTTGTTTCTTTTTACTTATTATAACATTCAGAATACTTCTTTAACTGTTTTTTCCAATATTTATTCATCATGGTAACGAATAAAATCACGGTGATCCCGAGCATGACGAGAGAACTTGATGCCACGATGAAGCGGATCGACACCAATTCGGCACCAACGCCGATGAGGATCGTCGACAGGATGACGAGGGCACCTTCGAGTAATCCATAGATGCTTGCCACCCTTCCCATGATTTCAACCGGGATATGCTCTTGATAGAAAGTTTCAAAACCAGTCGTCGCAAAGGCGAGGGCAAAGGATAAAAGGGCAAAGCCGATTGCCGCACCGAGAAAATCTGCCGTGAAGGCGTAAAAGGTATATCCGAGGGAAACGATCAGCGATCCAACTCCCATCAGGTGCCTGTAATGAAGCTTGTGTGCAAGTGCAGTATTCAAAAGCGATCCGGCGACAAATCCTCCTCCCGCAATGCTTACCAGGTATCCGTATGTGCTATTCGACAGCCCCAGTACTTCTTTAGAAAATGCTGCCTCCAATGAATCGATTGCCGCCGTCATCACGATCATAGAGGTGAACAATACGTACAGAAGCATCACGTACATGTTACGTCCGCTAAAACGCCTGACAATCAGCCAATCCCCTTTGATGACCTCCCAGTTGCTTTCAGCTGTTCCCAGAGGAGTTTCTGCCTTTATGCTCGGTAAAAGCAGGGTAATCACACCTGACAAAAGGAGGGCGCATCCATTCATGTAGATGGCAAATGAAGGCGTACCCATCATGAACATCAAGCCGGCAACACCCGGTCCGATGAGAAACGCGCCTGAGCCGATCAATCCACGGAGCGCATTGAACCGCTGTCTGTTTCCCTTCGGTATGAAAGCCGTGATATAACTCATCGATGCCGGATAAAACACCGCACTTCCCATATTGATGAAAAGCACGACAACAAACATCCACCAGGTCGACGAAAGAAACGGCAGCATGGCAATCAGCACGGCCCTCGAAAAGTCGAGGCCAGCCATCAGGTTCCGCTTATCGACCCGGTCGATCAAGCTCCCTGACCAGCCATTCGTCAACAATGACGCCACGGGCTTAAGCACATAAAGCATCACCACGGCAAGGGGCGAACCCCATTCATCCAGCACAATCAAGTTCAGGGCGATCAAATAGATCCACCCGCCAATATTCGAAATGCCGATTCCAGTCAGCAAAAGTAAAGGATTTTTCCACTTCTTCATTTACATTTCCTCCCCGCGATTTGTAGTGAAAAACAAAAAAATCCCACCCCCAAGACGTTGGTCTTGGGGGCGAGATTGTATATCGCGGTGCCACCCCAGTTCGCTAATATGTCACCATATTAACCTTTTCAGGTACGGCCGTCAGGCTTATACCCTAGCTCAGTAACGGGAGCTTCCGTCATACCATCCCCGACCGGTTCCGGTGCACTGCTCAGAGGCTTGCTTCAATACCGTCCTTCCTGCCCCTTTTCAGCTGCCGGGGCTCTCTGTTCAAGAATTCTCGGTATTTACTCTTCTCTTCGTGGCATTTTTTTGAAATTTTCATTATAGTATCACACATCTTTCAGGAAGTAAATGGAAAGTTTACATCACGAGCTTCTGCCTTAACATCTCCTCATACCCTCCCTTTTCTTTGAGGATTGAGATGATCAGTTCACGGAGTTCCTCCCACTCTCTTCTGTCACGGTCCGTCCCACAATCTGAATAGTGATATTCGTACACATCTTTGTTCATCCTGATTTTCATTGTGTAGGTTCTGCTCGCCAGGATCAGGCAGTCTCCACTGCCGGAAACCGGCTGGCTCTCATGCAGATTCATACTCTCCACTTTTTCATACATGACGTTCATTTCATGTGGGGTGAGTGCCAAAGGCTTTTGTTCATCTCCGTTTACGATTGTGTCTGTAAACGTGCTGATGACCGGCCCTTCATCATAGCGAAGCTCCACGTCAAAGTTGGCTTTATTCGAAAAAAAGCCGCTCAGCTTCCCATTTCCAAACGGCCCCCACTGCTCACCCTTCACGACGGCAAACAAAAAAACGAGGAGACACATGATCATCAAGCTGATCACCGGGGCATACCACCTGCGGCGATACTCTTTTTTCGGCTTTCCATTTGCGAGCCTCTCCCTTACGCCACCCTTCAGTCTGTCATTAAAATCGAACCCGTCCAGTCCTTCTTCCGTCATCTTCCTAATTTGTCTCTGCAGCTCTCTATCCATGGAGTTCCCCCCTTTTTGGATACAATTTTTTAAGTTTCTCTTTCCCTGTCCTCAATCTCGTTTTGGCCGTATTGATATTAATGTGCAAACAGTCGGCGATTTCATGTATTTTCAATCCCTCATAATAATACAGGAACAGAATTTCACGGTACTTGACGGGAAGGGATAATAATCTGTTATGCAGTTCCCTGCCCGTTTCCTTATGTAGAACCTGCTCATCAGGTCTATTTCCCTTCCCAACTTGAATCACGTCATGAAGTTTGTTGGTAAACAGCAGCTTCTTCGTTTCCCATTTCTTGAGGTGGTCCTTGCTCTGGTTGATTGTGATCCGAATGATCCAGGTCTTCAGGGATGACTCGTGCCGGAACGAATCATAACGTTGATAAAACTTCACAAACACCTCTTGGGCGATATCTTCCGCCACACTGTGGTCCTTCACATAAGTGTAGGCAATGTACAGCACTTCTTTCCCGTATCGACTCATGACTTCTTCCAATAGGTCATCCTTTGTCAGGGAAATGTCATATGCCTGGTCTTCACTCATTGGGTCATCACCTCATTTCTAGTACTTTGACGATGCTCGCAGGGAAAAGGTTTGGTTTTTTGTATAAAAAAAGAGCCCTCGTCTTTACGAGCGCTCCCCCTTCATCAGCTTCCCATCTTGCGACGAGTGTTGCTTGGCTTCTTCGTCTGCTGGCTTTGCATGCGTTGGTTTGAAGCCAGTCCGCCTGTTGATTGTTTTCCGCCGGCTTGGGCTTCTTTCTTCTTCGCAAGCTGTTGCTTCATTGCTTCCTGCAGGCTGATTTTTTTCTTTTCTGGCTGTATTGGTTGATCATTATTCGACATAATGGGATCTCCTTTTGAGATTGCAAATTTTTTGAAACTCCCTTTATTATAAACCATCATGTTGAATAAAACATCTCGGCAGTGAAATAAAAAAGCCAATCCATAAAGGATTGGCAATCTGTTTCTAGTGGTATCCGTTCTGACCGTTTGCAGAACCTGATGTTTTCTGTGTCGGTTTATGCTTTCCGTTTTGTTTCGTACCGCCGTCTTTTTTCGTTTTCTTTGTCATGGGGAATCACTCCTATGAAGCGTTTTGTGAACCATTCTTATTGTGTGCGAAAAGGAAAAAGAGTTTCCCGGTAATTACCGGAAAACTCTCCATTTATGCTGCAGGCTGTGGCACTTCTTCGTCAACCTGGATGACGCTTCCGTCGTTTAAGCGCTTTCTCAATGTGTAGATAAAGGCTGATATCACGATAATCGTCACGGCAGATGCGCCCATGTATGCTGTGCCCATTGAAAGGCCAAAGCCGATCGGTGCACTCAGGATATAAGTGAATGTCACCATCGTCATGAAGATCGCCGGGATGGTTGCTACCCAGTGCGGCTTCTTCTGAAGGCCGAGGTACATGGCACCTACCCATAGGGCAATCATCGCCGTGGATTGATTTGCCCAGGAGAAGTATCTCCATAACAGGTTGAAGTCCATTCGTGTAAGCACAACTGATACGATAAACAGTGGAACCGCGATCCATAGTCGGTTGCTCATCTTCACCTGTCCGACTTTGATGTAATCAGCGATGATCATACGTGCACTTCTGAATGATGTATCACCTGATGTGATAGGAAGGACGATGACACCAAGGATCGCAAGTGTACCGCCGATCGAACCAAGCATCAAGACCGATACTTCACTTACGACCGCTGCAGGTCCGCCTTCTTTAAGCACGGCGCTCAGTTCACCCGGCTCGAACAGGCTCATCGCTGCCGCTGCCCAGATCATCGCGATGATCGCTTCAAGGATCATCATACCGTAGAAAATTTTACGTCCGTTCTTTTCATTTTGAGTCGTTCTTGAAATGATCGGTGACTGTGTGGCATGGAAACCTGACAGTGCCCCGCATGAAATCGTCAGGAATAACAGTGGAAAGATCGCTACTGAATCAGGATGCATATTCGTGAGTGACATTTCAGGGATGTCTGCTCCTGTGATCACCAATCCTGCTCCGATTCCGACCGCACTGATCAGAAGAAGCGCCCCGAATAGCGGATAGACTTTTCCGATGATTTTATCGATCGGCAAGAGCGTAGCGACAATATAATACACAAAGATTGCGGCAA
The DNA here is from genome assembly GCF_011398925.1 of Bacillus sp. KH172YL63. NCBI lineage: Bacteria > Bacillati > Bacillota > Bacilli > Caryophanales > Bacillaceae > Bacillus > Bacillus sp. KH172YL63. The sequence goes on along the minus strand of NZ_AP022842.1, from coordinate 652,311 downwards.
TGATGACACCCAGTGAAATCCAAGCAGGCGTTAAGTTCGCAATCAGTGCTGCAGGTGCCGTTACAAACACAGTCCCTACAAGGACCAATAACAGAATCGAGAATGCATTGACGACATGTTTCATCGTCTTGCCAAGGAACCTCCCTGCAAGCTCCGGTAAGTGAGCCCCTCCGTTACGGATGGAAATCATACCGGTCAAATAATCATGAACCGCTCCTGCAAAGATTGCACCGAGCACGATCCAAAGGAAAGCAACCGGTCCGTACAATGCGCCCATGATCGGTCCGAATATCGGTCCGACACCGGCAATATTTAATAACTGGATCATGGAATTACGCTTCGTGTCCATAGGAACGTAATCCACTCCGTCCGCCTTTGCATACGCAGGCGTCGACCTGTTTTCATTGATGCCAAAAATCTTTTCAATTAATTTTCCATATGTGAAATACCCGATGATTAAAACAATGATTGCGACCAGAAATGTGATCATTCAAGTGATCCCCTTTCGTTCGTTTATGAATACGCTTTCATTATAGCAACCATATTCACCGTTTCGTCACATTCTGTTTAACGTGTCAGAAATCAAGGTCGACATGTCGGTTGGCGCGGTTGACATGCAGAAAAAAAGTACCAGGCCGTCTTTCTGCCTGGTACCACTTACAGCTCCAACCGTTCTCGAAGCTCTTTCACATAGTTCCTGCTCACCGGGATAGACTCGCCTGCGCCGTGGACTTTCAGCTGATAGACGCCGCTCCCCCATGGAATCAGTTCGTCGACAAACGGGAGCTGTACGAGATAGCTTTTGTGAACCCGAAAGAATGGATAGGTCGTCAGCTTCGCTTCCAGATCCTTGATCGGCAGCCTGCATGTGTATTTCTTTTTCTCCGTACAGATGACGGTTTCCCGCTCCTCACGGTAAATATATAGAATGTCTTTCGGGTTGATGAAAACGATTTTGTCCTCATCCTGCACAGCCAGCTTTCCAATCGAAGGTGACTGCTCTTTATCCTCGACTTTCAACACATGTTTCAACCGTTCCATCGTCCGGGCAAGCTGCTCTTCCTCGAACGGCTTCAGAAGGTAATCGACAGCTTCCACCCTGAATGCTTTCAGGGCGTAGTCAGGATACGCAGTGGCAAAGACGATTTGAGGCTTCCGCTTCATTTTCTGAAGTGCTTCTGCCAAATCCACTCCGCTCATTCCTGGCATTTCAATATCGAGGAATAAGACGTCCGGTTCCTTCGTCAGGATGATTTCCAAGCCTTTTTCTGCTGAGCTTGCTTCCCCTACAACATCCACCCACGGATATCCGCTTAAAAGGTGCTTCATTTCCTCCCGGCTATACGGTTCATCATCGATTATGGCGACTTTCATCCCTTTTCACTCCTTAGCGTAAATTTGACAGTCGTGCCTTTGCCAATTGAGGAAGAGATCGACAGTCCGGCGTCTTTCCCCATCATCATTTCCAATCTTTTATTTACGTTATAAAGTCCGATCCCTGTGCCTGAATGTGATTCAACGGGAGCTTCCAACAGCTGATCCAACCTGTCTTCAAGTATGCCGTATCCGTTATCCGATACCGAAACTGTCACACCGCCCCCGCTTTCAGAGATGGTGATTTTCAGAACAAATCCTTCTTCCACATTCTTCATTCCATGCTTGATCGCATTCTCAACCAGCGGCTGAAGGGTGATGGAAGGGACTTTCGCCTGCAGTGCGTCTTCATCGATTTCATAGACAACGCTCAGCCTGTCAAAGAACCGTGCCTCCTCAATCGCAAGATAAGACTGCACATGCTGGCATTCTTCCTTCAGTGTCGAGGTGGATTTCGTGCTTCCGGTCAGGTTCTGCCTCACAAACTGTGAAAGGGCGATCAGCAGCGTCCTTGCCTTATCCGGATTGATTCTTGTAAGCGATACGATGACATTGATCGTATTGAACAGAAAGTGGGGATTGATCTGGGCTTGAAGGGCCTTCACTTCTGACTGCTTCGCCAGTTCTTTATGTGTATCGATCTCTGCCAGCTCAAGCTGGTGACTGAGAAGGGTCGCGATTCCTTTGGTCAATTCCATCAGGATCGGGGTGATTTCCTTTTCAGAGTGAAAATAGAATTTCAACGTCCCGACGATCTCATCCCCTTTGAGCAGAGGCGCCATGATCGCTGCGCCCAATGGGCACCCATCCCGGTCGCACTGGATATCCTCCCTGCCTACTTTCATCAGTTCACCGGTTCCGATCACTTTCTTCGTCGCTTCGGTTTGAATCGGCCTGCCTTCGTGATGATGATCCGATGCAAGTCCCACATGGGCAAGAATATGGGACGTGTTGGTGATCGAAACGGCGAGGGCATTTACATCCCTCATCAGAATTTCACAAGTAGCCTGTGCCGACACGGCATTGAGCCCTTTGCGCATATATTTGACGGTGGAATCGGCGAGCCGCAGTGCCTTCTGTGATTGGGCCGCACCCATCCGCTCCTCTTCATGGAATACACTCTTGATGATCAGCAAAAAAATACCGGTGCCGACGCCGTTCGCGAGGATCATCGGCAAGCCGATATCGGAAACGAGCAGGTAGGCATCGTTGAATGGTTTGGATAACAGCAGGATGAGAAGCATCTGCATCCCTTCTGCGATAAAGCCGACGAGAAATGCTTTCTGCGGGGAAACGAGCCGGTTTTTCTTTTCCCGCTTCCCGATCCATCCTGCCAAAAGACCTGCGAGCACCGTCGAAATCCCACAGGAGAAGGCTGTGAAACCGCCAAGGAAATAGCGGTGAACACCGGCAACGAGTCCTGCACCGAGCCCGATCCAAGGTCCCCCAAGGAGACCAGCCACCACGACCCCGATCACCCTTGAGTTCGCGATCGCCTCATTTTGCTGGAGATGCCACTGCCATTTGGTGTACTCCTCCTGAAATGGATTCACAATCAAGCCTGTATATGTACCGACGATCCCGAAGAAACCAAATAATAAGATGATCAGGATCGTCTGCCTCTTTTTCACATGATTCCGCTTCTCGATCAAGTGACGGAAAAAGCTGATCCTCGTCATCACAAATGCAATCGTCACGATGATGCCGAGCCGCTCGATCATTGCCGCTACCAACATGCGTCCCACCTCCTTTGTGTTTAAGCATAAAAAAAGAAGACCTACCGAACAATGTGTTCAATAGCATCTTCCCCTTGTTTATCCATTCCTATGTCCGGGGAACAATTTCCCCTATTTTAACACGAATCATGCTCCTTAATGGTGACTAATGCGTTGATTTCACCGCCGATCATGATGATGATCCCGGTTAGATAAAACCAGATCATGAGGACGATGATCCCCCCGATGCTCCCGTAGGTCGCCGAGTAATTTCCGAAGCTCCCTACATAAAAGGAGAACGCCAGGGAAACGAGTACCCAGCCGAGCGTCGCAAAGATTGCCCCCGGGAAGGCACTTAAGCACTTGATCCGTTTACTTGGAGCGAAATAATACAATCCGACAAACACAATGAAAAGGATGATCGGACTGATCGCCCAGCGGATCGCATTCCATATCGACAGGAACTGCTCGGAAAATCCGAATTGGGAGAAAAGGAATATGCCGATCTGCTTTCCGAATACTGGAAGCAAAAGGGCTACCACAAATACTAAAATCATGCCGAGCGTCAAAAGGATCGACATGAGGCGGGTGGCGATGAACGACCTTGATTCTCCCACATCATATGCTCTGTTCAGGCTTTTCACGATCGCATTCATCCCATTCGAAGCTGACCAGATCGTGGCAATGATACTGATAGACAGCAATCCGGAATTACGATTCGTCATGACATCCTCCAGCGTCTCCTCGATCATCGCCATCGTCTCGCCCGGTGCGAAATCCCTGACGACGCCGAGCAGATCCCCCTGTTCGACAGGCAGATATGGCAAGAGGGTCACGATGAAGATCAGCAGCGGAAAGAGTGACAATAGAAAGTAATAAGCAATCTGAGCCGCAAGACCCGTTACATCATTCTCACTGATATTCGAGAAAAGACTTTTTGAAAATCCTTTCCATCCTCCTTTAACCGTTTCTTCAGACATCTTCTCACCCCGTTTGATTAGTAGCCCTTGAAAGATGATGCAATCGGTTGATTTTCTTCATCTGACAGGGTCAGTTCATTTGATGTTTCCCGATCTGAGAACGTCTCTTTGTATGCTTCTGATGAATCTTCAAACGTTTCTCTCGTCTCATCGATGATTTCCTTCACCTGCGGGGACATCCCTTTGATTTCTTCCACCTTTTCACTGATGAATTGAATATCCCTGCCCACCTGATCTGCGGTTGTCCGCAGCTTTTCATACACGTCCTTCGACGCATCGACCAGGCTTTGGGGATTTCTTGTATAGGCAGACAGGTATTCGCCGCCATTTTTCAGGGAGGTACCGACTTCCTCACGTGTTTTTTTGTCCAGCAGAGACAGAAGTCCCCCTGCAACGGCTCCTAACATGACCCCTTTGAAAAATTTATTGCTTCCCATATGTATTGCCCTCCTTCAATCCATTGTCTTTTATTATTTTATTCAGCAACAGCCCGCATCCGGTTTCCACTAATTCGTACACTTCTTGAAAATTCCCGGTATAATACGGATCAGGTACATCCTGCAGATCACTTTCCTCTATGAGCGAAAGGAGCTTGAACACCTTGCCGTGATGCTCTTTTTCAAGCATCTCCATCACATGCTGTTCATTGGATGAATCCATGGCAACGATGTAGTCATACTCCCTATCCTCCGCCGTAAACTGGCGGGCTTTGAGGCCATCGCTGTCTATGTTATTTTCGCTAAGGATGGACAAAGTTCCTTCATGAGGTTTCTTTCCTGTATGCCAGTCGCCTGTGCCAGCAGAGTCCACCTCAATGACTCCTTCAAGGTTCCCGGCCTTCACCTTCGCCCTGAAGATTGCTTCTGCCATCGGGGAACGGCATATATTCCCGAGACACACGAACAAAACAGATACCATCAGCACGCCTCCTCCAACGTTTTAGCTTATCTACTTATTCCCCATTCCATAATAGTGTAAAACATTAGCCGGAAAAAATCCTTACAAAAACTACATCGTGTGAAGTCATGTTGACAGTGGGGCCAAATCATGGAAAGATAAATGATATAAAACAGGTACGTCAGAAAGGACGATTTCAAGTGGATTTATCTCAAAATACAGCAGAGAATATCGAATTCATGGTAACAGCAATCAAAGAAAAATTAAAAATAGTCAACGCCGGTGCCGTCAAACCAGAAGATTTCGATGAAGCGATGTACGAAGACCTTCATGATTTGTACGTCATGGTCGACCGCAAAGAACGGTTCAGCCCGAGTGAAATGACGGCCATTATCGAAGAAATGGGCAATCTTCGCCGTAAATAAGAAGATTACCCACTTAAAGAGGGGACATTCCCGCAAAGGTAATAAATACCTTGGGGAATGTCCCCTTTCATGTATATGTCCTATTTAGACAGAAGCTTCAGAGATTCACGGTTGAATGCAGGAAGATCATCCGGTGTCCTGCTCGTGACGAGCTGATCTCCGCACACGACGACCTCTTTGTCCTCATATGTCACGCCTGCATATTCCATGTCGACCTTAATGGATTTAAAGCCTGTCGCCTTCCGTCCTTCCAAGGCTTTAGCCGTAATCAATAATTGCGGTCCGTGGCAGATGGCGAAGACCGGCTTCTTCTCATCCATGAAATGCTTCGTGAATGCGACGAAGCGTTCATCGGCACGAAGCTGATCCGGTGAGAATCCCCCAGGCAGCAACAGGGCATCAAAGTCGGATGGATTGACATCATCGATGCTTTGATCGATTGTCACCGACGCATCCCCCTGCTTCCCTTTCACCGTTTTCCCTTTTTCCTTCTCAATCGTCACCACTTCATGTCCCGCTTCTTTAAACGCTTTTTCAGGATCTGTCCATTCTACGTCTTCAAACATGTCTGTAATCAATGTAGCGATTTTAGCCATAAAATATAACACTCCTATTTATCGTTTGTTTTCTTCACACATGTACTTTACCCGCCATGCAAAAATCAAAACCCTTTATTATCCATCGTAAATTGAGAAAAAATCGTATTCCTCTGCACTTTATATACTTCTTTCCCTGCCATATCATTGATGATTTGAATATTCCGGTCTACTGCGAGTCCGAGGTTCGTCGCACCGGCACCGTGGGAATGCTCCAGGTTCGTCACCGTATAAAACCGGTGGTCCCGATCCGGGTTCTCCTTGAATTGAAGCCGGTAGTCCCGGGACACTTTATACTTCTTGTCATCCTCCCACACGATCTTGTCGTTGAACGCATCGAAGAACCATTGAGGGATATTCGGTTTATACCCTGTCGCCAATATCACCTTGTCACTTCCATAGGAAAACGTTCGGTCCTCCTGCCATTGACGGCAGCTCAGCATATACCCGTCACCTTCTTTCCGGATCTCATTCACTTCCGTCAGAGGCTGGATCGTGATGCGCGGTGAACGGTCGCTGACCGAATGATTGTACAGGATGTTATAGATTTGATTGAGCGTATCCGGATCGATTCCATTCCTGAGCTGATCCAGCGTCTCCAAGGCCTCCATCCGTTTTTCATACGTCAGCCCGTGGAAATAATCCACATAGTCCGGCGCGAAGAACTCCTGCCCAAGCTTCGACGACTCGAGCTGCAGGATCCCCTCGGACCTGGTCAGCCACGTAAGCTCATACGAATGATGTCTCTGCTCCTTCAATAAATCGTAGAATACCTCGGCAGCACTTTGCCCCGAACCGACAATCGTAATCGACGAACCTTCCATCGTACCCTCTTTACGAAACAGATATTGACTCGTATGATAGATATCCTCATCAGGGAGCCCGTCCATCCCGTCCAGAATCAATGGCTTACTGCCAGTCCCCATCACGACATTCCGGGCGTGGTACACTTCCCCTTCACCGGTCAGACGGTTATTCACTTCCACCTTATAAAAATCACCTTCATCCGTGACCGCGGTCACTTCACTCTGAAATTGGCACGACGGCAGCTGCCCCACCACCCAGCGGGCGTAATCATTGTACTCCTGCCGCGGCATCTCGAACTTTTGAAAGAAAAAAAACTTATATAAACGATTGTGTGTATGTAAATAATTCAAGTAACTGTACCGGCTCTGCGGATTCGCAAACGTCACCAAATCAGCGATGAACGGCACCTGCAAATCGGTCAGATTGATCAGCATCCCCGGATGCCACTGGAACTCAGGCGTCTGATCAAAAAATCTCACCTTCAGATCCGTCTTCTCCTCCATCAGCGCCGCCAAACTCAAATTATACGGACCGATCCCAATCCCGATACAATCATACATATCCTCTCTATTCACGTGACTTCCCTCCATCTTCATGACATCTCTTCTATTTTTACCCCAAAAGGGCCGGCGATTACCCTGTTTAGGGGAAAATTTGCCGGAGAGGTGTGGTGGAGCGTGGTTTTTGGTGGATATGGAGGGTGATTTTTGGGTGGGGGCTGGGTTTGAGGTTGTTTATTATCGGGGGTGGGGTGGTTATTGCTTGGATTGGGGCGTTTATTAGAGGGGTTGGGGCGTTTATGACCTGGTCTGGGCGCTTATTATCGGGTTTGAAGTGCTTATTGCTTGGATTGGAGCGTTTATTAGAGGGTTGGGGGCGTTTTCCACCTGGTCTGGGGTGTTTATTATCGGGTCTGATGATATATTATCGAGTTTGCCCCGTATATTATCGAGTTTCCGGATATATTATCAACTTCGACGTGGATATTATCGACTTTGACGATATATTATCGACTTCTCCCCTTTTATTATCAACTCCCCAGATGACCGACTTCTCTCCCCTAACTCTCCTCTTACCATCAACTCCCCCAATAAGCGGCCTCACTCCCCCTACCACCAACTTCCCCCAAATAAATGCCCGCCCCCAACCAAAAAAACCAATCCCCTCCACAAGATCAGTTTTTCCTGAAAATCATTACGTACCAGCCGCCTTCTTTTACAATCGGTTCCACCGAATCAACTGTAAAATCCGTTTTCCCGGCGAGTGTTTCCATCTCTTTCTGGGACGGGATCGGGTAAAGGTTCTGAAATGTCATGAAGAAGCTGTTGAAGGCACTGGAAAATTGTTTACCGTGCTTGGATTTCTGCATCGGGGTCAGGACGAAGAACACGCCTTCCGGCTCCAGCCAAGTGGAGGCTTTCTCGAAAAATTGCAGCCGTTCCGACGGATCGATGTAGTGAAAGAGGTTGTTGGCCATGATCATGTCAAAGCGTTCTTCCGGATCATACTCATGAAGATCCTTACACATGACGTCCACGTTCTGATATGCCTGCAGCGACTCTTCTGCCGCCTTGGCGACCGCTTCATGGATTTCAATTCCGACCATCCTCATCTCAGGATGCCTTTCCCCTATTCTCTTCACGTATCCACCTTCTCCGCACCCCAGGTCAAGAATCGATTTCACTCCGTAGTTCTTGATAGCCTTTTGGACTTTTGGAAAAGCAAATCTCTCGAGGAGAATCGATGTTTTCGCGACCGTGGAACCATGAATATTCGAGTTGAAGTGCTGCTTGGTCCGGTTGCGCAACAATTGTGGATAAGACAGCAGCGCCGGAATATGGAGCTCCATCATTTCTTTTAATAAAATGCCTGAAGAATGGGGATCACTCTTCGATGAAGGCAGCTTCCATCTGTTCCTCGTCGTGACTTTATCATCCTCGACCCGCTTCAGGTGCTTGATCGTGATGCCGACCTCCACCCATTGTTCGAGCAAATCCATTTCAATGTTCCTGGCCAGTGCCACTTGCTGAATCGTTGCGGGTTCTGTAAAACTTTCAAACAGCTCCATTTCATATCCGACATATGCATGCCAGCTGTATAGGAAAGGGACATTTTTCTTCATCCAGCTCCTGGCCCTCCATACTTTCACAATTTCACCTATCATTGTAATGCCTCCTTTCCTTTCCATGGGTAATCCTCTTGTTCTGTAAATGCGGGCATTCTCTTTTCTTCATCGGTCAACGGGTCTTTCCTCAAAGGGAGCACGCCGCCTTGAATCATGCGATCGTATAATGTTTCCCGCCACATCCCGAGCCCGGATATATTCAGCATCTGTTTATAATGGGAAATGGCATCCCTCTCCATCCGCTGCAGGCTTTTGTTCCTGAGCCAGCCTATCGGTCGATAGGGGTATGAGTAGGCGAGGGCAGACAGATGACTAAGGTGCATCTGGTGGGAAACCCTCCGCTTCCTAACCTTCGGATACCATTGTAAATTGACCGGATCCAGCTTTTTCTGTCCATACATATCGCATAACAATTCCCCCAGGATGCTGCCATCCTGAATGGCCATATTCATGCCCTCTCCCGCCATCGGATGGACCGTATGGGCAGCGTCACCGATGAGGGCCAGATGATCCTTGACGTATGTATCTACATGGTATTTCATCGGGACCATCAGCTGGATTTTCTTCCAATCTTCTATTTGATCCACATAGCCTTCAAGATCGGGGCACAGGTGGACATACAGCTTATGAAACTCTGAGATCGGCTTTTTCCGGAGTGTTTTATACTCACCGGCAGGAATGAGGTAAACTGACCTCACTTCGTCATTCGGGAGCGGAAATAACCCTAGGAAGGATTGATAGGTAGAAATGATCTTGCCTTTTACCATCTCCTTCGGTCTCGGAAAGGTCACCGTCAGAAAATGATGATTGTACTTCTTTTCCTTCACATCGATCCCCATATAGTCACGAGTGACCGAACTCCTTCCTTCTGCTCCTATGATAAAGTCGCTATGAATCTCATATTCTCCCTTCGTCTCTCTGTCTTCGACGGTCACCTGATGCCCGTCTATCTTCTTACAGGCTGTATTCGGCAAGTAGTGAAAAGTCGGGTAACGCTCCCCTTGTTTCCGTAGAATATCCTTTAACGTTTCATGATGGATCATCATCGAATAGGGGTGACGGCTCGGGAGGATCGAATAGCTCATCATCGAGCGGTCGGCGTCTGATTCATCCCGCTTCAATTCTATGAGTTCTAAATCAGATATGGCGTGTCCATTCTCGGAAACTGCATCCAGGACGCCCAGTGACTCGAATATTTCCAGACTCTTAGGCTGCAGAAGCTCTCCTTTATACACCGATCCCGGTCCAGGTAAACGCTCGACAATCGTCACATCGATGTTGCACGCAGCGAGCTTCAAACCTAGCGTCAGACCTCCGATTCCACCACCGCTGATCAAAACGTCCGTCTTCATCTCTTCTCATCACCTCTTTCCCTCTCTATATCCTATTTCCATTATGTTGAAACTTGGCGATGTGTTTCTTCATATTCGTCAGGAACAGACAGCTTTGGCCCATAGAAACAAAGAATAAGAAATTTGTAGAACGGGATATTTCCCGGAAAATATAAAGGTTCCTCATTCATTCGCCTACGCAATTTGTCGGATGGTCACTCTTCGGGCTTTCGACATTTCCAGGGAATATGTGTAGAAGAAGTGCAGCCTGTAAGACAAAAAAATCCGGACAAACATTCGATTTTCCCCCACGAAAATCGAATGCGTCCGGATTTTTCTTTTATATCATTTATCTTTAAGCAATAAGACAATACAGACTGTTAATCGACGTCCATGCACATCAATTAGCAGCGTAATCACGTTAAATTGTCAGCGTCATTATTTTCCCTTCAATTACTCTTTCTCCGCAATCGGCAGCAAGATCGTCACGGTGGTCCCTTCGCTCACATTGCTGCGGATGGTGAGGGAACCGTGATGCTCTTTGATGATTTTTTGGCAGATCATCAATCCTAGTCCTGTCCCTTTTTCTTTTGTACTGTAGAAAGGTTCACCAAGATGCTTCATCCGTTCAGGCGGGATGCCATTTCCGTTATCCTTGATCAGGATCTTGGCATGCTGATTTTCCTTCTCCAGATGAACGCAGAGAAGACCACCGCCAGGCATGGCTTCCAATGCATTTTTCATGACGTTCAGGATGACCTGCTTCATCTGATGGGCATCACAATCAATTTCCGCTTCTTCAACTGAAAATCTTACATCGACACCTTGCTTCAGGCATTCCATTTTGATGAACTCAACTGAACTTGTCAGCAACGTCGTCAGTGACGTTAACGAAAATTTGACTGCCCTCGGTTTCGCAAGTGCCAGGAATTCATTGGTGATGATTTCGATTCGGTCCAGTTCGCCCTGAATGACACCCAGGTAAAAATCGTCCTCGGCGTTTTCCTTCATGAGCTGAAGGAACCCTTTTAGCGTGGTCAACGGGTTTCTGATTTCGTGGGCAACACCGGCTGCGAGTTGGCCGATCATCGCCAATTGCTCCGATTTCTTCAGTAAATCTTCATTTCGTTTCTTTTCGGATAGGTCCCGTATGATGGCCGAGATTCCGATTAGATTGCCGTTATCGTTAATGATTGGATTCATATTAAAGGCAATTTCGATCGGGGAGCCGTCTTTCCGGTAGCGGACGGTCTCGTAATCTTTGATCCGTTTGCCCGCTTTCACCGTAATCAGGTTTTGTTTGAACTGCCCCACCTGATCTTCCTGATGCAGGAAGGTGATTTCCCTGCCGGTGATTTCATCCTTCGTCCAGCCAAACATCGATTCGAATTGCTGATTGACCTTCAACACTTTGCCTTCCGGGTCAAGAAGGGCGATCCCGTCCCCGGCATGCTCGAAATAGGCTTCGAGCAGCTCTTTTGCTTCTTTCAATTCTTCTTCCATCTTCAACTTTTCCGTGATGTCCTGGCCGAATCCGTAAATTCCGATGACTTTATTTTTGACCCGTATCGGAATATTGGTCACGGCCACATGACTTTTTCCACCTTCTCCATTTTCAAAGGTGGTCACAAATCGGGAGGCTTCTCCTTGAAGGGCGATTTCAAATTGATCGATGGCTGCCTTCTTGCTTCCCTCAGCAATGAAGGTACTGAAGTGGCTGCCGATCATCATCGGTGAGATATGGTTCCACTGGGCTTTCACCGCTGGATTGATTTCCTGGATGATCCCATTCGTGTCGACCATATAAATGTTATCAGGGCTGTATTTCACAATCGATTTATACTTCTGCTCACTCTCGATAAGCTTGCGCTGTATGTCCTTGACAAGTGAAATATCGGAAATCGAACAGATGATTTCTATGACATTTCCATTTTGCAGGATCGGAACGATGGAGGCTAAATACTCCAACTCTTTGTATTCATCTTCATACGTGAGTTCTTCTCCGGTCTCCCATATCCGCTTTAATTTAGGCTGGATCTTTCCGAGATGATGGGAATCGAACACTTCCTGGATAGTTTTCCCGATCACTTTGGAAGGAGTCAGATTCAGTTTTTTCAAAAGCTCACCGGCCGCCATTTCAATAACAAAATCATTGTTCTTCTTTCTTATCTTGTAGGTAATCGTCTTTTGGAGCCTGAGGGTGTTCTCAAGCTCTACTTTCAGGGACATCAGTTCATTTTCATATTTTTTCTTTTCCGTAATATCGTGAAGGATGATTCCGACACTCTCCACCGTTCCATCACTTCTATAATCAGCCGGTGAAATCGTAATATTGCATGTGATTTTCCTGTTGGAAGGCATCCCGAATGTCACTTCTTTACCAGACGTATTATATCCCCTCAATCCGTCCTCCACAAAAGTGATGAAGTCTTCATGCTGAAGGGGCTTCTGGGTGTAAAGGGACTTTCCTAGAATGGCGTCGGATATCTGGAACAGCTCCTGGAATGAATCGTTCATTTCCATCACCCTGCTGTTCATATCAAGGATACATACACAAGTCGGGGTATTATGTATGAGCGATGCATAAATGGCCGATTGGGAATGCCGGGTTTCTCCACCGGGCAGGGGAACATTTTCCCCCGGGGCTTGTGGCACGATCATCACAAGTTCCTTGGAAGACTGGATACTCTTCCGTTTGATACTGTGTGGCTGCCGGTCGATAAAGATCACGTTCTCCCCTTCTTCCAATATTTTTGCAAGGAGATCATGTTCTTCTCTCGCCATCTCTTTCCATTCCCCATTCTCTTCTATGATTGAGGGAGCCGCTATATCAATGATTGCTGCCGGGACTGGGATTGATTCAACGTTCAGTGCATGATAGGGGTGCATATCAACCTAATACCTTCCTTTTCCATAACATTATTTAACACCATCATACCCTACCTCAGACAACATATAAACGACCAATCTCATTTCACACAAAAACCGGACGAGCCGATCCGTCCGGTTTCTCTCTTCTTTATCTTCTGTTATAAAGCCTCTACCTTACTAAGTCCGGCATATTGAAGCGCGATTTCCGCCCCGATTTCTGCATTATGCTTCACAAGTGCGATATTGGCGGTAAGACTTTTTCCAGCGGTTAATTCTTTTACTTTCCCAAGCAGAAAAGGCGTTGTTTCCTTTCCTGTGACTCCCTGTTCCTCCGCATCTTTCAAGGCGAGCTCAATGATCTCGTCCATTTCTTTTTCATCCAAGGCATCTTTTTCAGGAATTGGATTTGCAATCACGACTCCGCCCTTTAAACCAAGATCCCATTTTGCTTTTAACATTTCTGCTGTTTCCAAGCTTGTGTTCACTCTATAATTGACGTCATATGCGCTGTTCCTTGTATAGAAAGCAGGCAGGGAATCGGTCTTATAACCGAGCACCGGCACCCCTTTCGTCTCAAGGTATTCAAGAGTCAAGCCGATGTCCAAAATCGATTTCGCCCCTGCACACACGACCGCTACATTCGACAGGGCCAATTCCTCCAGGTCTGCAGAGATGTCCATTGTCACTTCTGCATTTCGGTGTACTCCTCCAATCCCACCGGTCACAAACACAGGGATGTCTGCAAGCTCAGCACAAATCATCGTGGCAGCAACCGTTGTCGCGCCGTCCTTTTTGGAAGCGAGGATATACGGAAGGTCCCTGCGGCTTGCTTTGATGACTCCTGAAGCCTGCCCGAGATACTCAAGTTCCTCGTGCGATAACCCAATCTTGATCTTTCCGTTTAAAATGGCAATCGTTGCCGGTACTGCCCCCTTTGCCCGAATGATATCTTCCACTTCCCGGGCGGTCTTCACGTTCTGGGGATAAGGCATTCCGTGAGATATGATCGTTGACTCCAATGCAACGATGGCCTTTCCCGTTCTTTTCGCTTCTTTGACTTCCTCTGAATACTCTATATATGACATCATGTCCATCTACTTGTCCTCCTCTATTTCTCCTCTATTAATAATAAAGACTGAATTCTTTTTGAAGCTTACTTTTATTCAATGTCGGTGCGACTGTATATTTTGATTGAAGGGTGATGGATGAACACACCACGCCAATCCGGCAGGCACCATCTGTATCAGAACCCTTCAAATAACCGAAAAGGATCCCTGCCACAAGGGCATCACCTGCCCCGGTCACATCCTCTACATCCACTTTCGGAGGAAGGACGGCCCTTGCTTCTTTATGTGCCGTATAATAAATCAGCCCTTGATCGCCCCTGGTGATGACTGCCCGTTCAACCCCTTTTAAGGTAAGTGCTTTCGCTGCCTTAAAATAGTCACCCTCCGTTTCAATCTTCATATCTAAGTATACTTCCGCTTCCCCTTTATTACAGATGAACCAGGTGACACCTTCCAATGAAAGAGGGAGCTTCTTTACCTTTGGTTCTGAAACCGGGATGATTGTCAGCGGAAGTCCTTCCGAGTGACATCTGCGGATGATGTACTTCAGGACATGCTCTGGAAAATTGGTATCCAGCAGCACCATTTCAGATGATGAAATCAACCCCCATCGCTTTTCAATAAAACCGATGTCAACGCTTTCATAAATATTCATATCAGCCAGTGCAAACATCATTTCTCCATGTTCATCGAGAATCGCCGAATATGTGCCCGTAGATTCATTCAATACTCTATGGGATCCGGAAATATCCGCGAATGACTTTGTTTGCCCCAATAACCAGCTGCCCTCTGTGTCTTCTCCCACTACAGTGATCAAACTGGACTCTCTCCCAAGCCGGCCAAGGTTCTCTGCGATATTCCTCGCCACCCCTCCACTCGTTTGATCGGTCTTCGCAGGGTTTGACGTCCCTGGGATCAAGTCACCATCCAACTGCATCTTCCGGTCGATATTCGCGCCCCCTATGCACGTAATTCCATTTTTCTTCGGGAGCACATAGGCACGGCCCAACAACTTTCCTTGCTTTACAAGGCTCGAGATATACCCCGCCACTGCTGATCTTGATATGCCACTTCTCTCTGAAAGTTCCTGCTGTGTCATAAACGGATTTTCTTCGATGTACGTCAGTAAAAGCTTTTCTTTTTCATTCAAAATTTTCCACCCCTGTAAAGAAAAGTAACTTTTGTTAATATTCTAAACTTTTGTTTTGATTTACACAAGTTGGAAATGACGGGGATGTAAAAAAACTTGCACATCACCCATCCTTCTTTTTTAAACACGAACTTTCATATAATGTGGCTTCATTTTGCAGACCTCTGTTCAAATATGGAGGCTGAATGCATACAAAAAATCCGAATGGATTCGCTCTTCATCAAAGACTGTCGAATCATCATTCGGATTTCCTATTGCCTTAAGAAGTGTGGTTTCAGACTCTTCTCATTATGATATCTTTTTCTCTTTTACCTTACCGGTATCTTTCAGGTAATAGTGTTCGGATGTAAAGAATTCATCGGTCAGTCGCTTGACCTCTTTGCTCAATAGCAGGACCGCGATAATATTCGGTATCAGGATTGCCGCCAATGCCAGGTCAAGGAATTGCCAGATGACTTTCGCCGCTCCAACAGAGCCGAGTACGATGGCAATCGTATACACCAGTTTGATGCCCTGGGCTGCTTTCCAGCCGAATAGGAATTCTGCCTGCTTTGCACCGTAAAAGACGATGACAATAATCGTCGACAGGACGAAGAAGATGAGGGAAACCGTCACCAGAATGCCGCCAAATTCTCCAAAGTAACTGCTGAATGCCTCTGTCGTAAGGGCTGACGGATCATCGAGGGCATTTTCAGCGGTCCACACACCTGATGACAATACAACGAACGCCGTAGCCGTACAGACAATGATTGTATCGATCACGATCCCTATGATTGCCCACAACCCCTGTCTCACCGGATGATCGGTTTGGGCAGCAGCATGGGCAATCGGAGCTGTCCCGAGACCTGCCTCATTGGAGTACAGCCCGCGCGCGAATCCCCAACGGATCGTCTCGGCTACCGCCACCCCGGCGAATCCACCCATTGCCGACATCGGCTGAAAGGCGTTGGAGAAGATCAAGCGGAAGAATTCAGGTACCGCATCCATATTCATGAACAGGATGACCAAGGCTCCTCCTACATAGATCAATGCCATGAACGGAACAAAGATCTCGGTCACTTTACCGATGCGTTTGATTCCTCCGAATACGATCAGGACCACAATGAGGGCGACCACGATGCCTGTGATCAAACTGTTTACATGAAAAGTTTCCTCCACTGTGGATGCCACAGCATTCCCCTGGACCATGACGCTCGGGATCAATTCGATCATCAGGGCAAAGGCAAACCAGACACCGAGCCATCTCATGTTCAATCCTTTTGTCATGTAGTACATCGGACCGCCTACAAATTCACCTTTTTCATTTTTCTCCCTGTACCGAACGGCCAGGACACTTTCCGAAAATTTGAGGGCCATCCCGATGAGGGCGATCACCCACATCCAGAAAACAGCGCCCGGCCCGCCGAACATGATCGCCGCCGGCACACCTACGATATTCGCCGCTCCGATCGTTGACGACAGGGCAGATGTCAGTGCCTGAAGCGGAGTCACCGTTCCTTCACCCTTTGGTTTTTTAAACACGCTCCCCACCGTTTGTTTAAAAATATAAAGCGGGTACCGGAACTGAATGAACTTCAGCAGAAATGTCAGATATAACCCCGTCGCACCCAATACGATGATCAATGGCGGACCCCATAACCATGCAGAAATATCTCCTATGATGTCAAAAAACGTATCCAATGCTGCTCCTCCTTTGGTAGAAACATTGGCTCATCATTGGCGCGGTTATTGGCGAAGAAATGTTATGTATAACTGACTGACCGCATATCCATATGAATGAGCCCATGCCACTAAATGGTCTACCAAACCTTTCCCTTAAAAAGGAAAACCAAAACCTTTTTAAGGAAATGACAGTCGGAGATTTATGATCCATGCTTCCGACATATGCTGACAGATTCCCCCGGAAATATGTCGAATACAAAAAAACCGCAGCCCGGTTAGAGCTGCAGTTTCTTCACGCTATTGTGTGACCCTCGGCAGTATCAATACTTCCACACGACGGTTTTGTCCACGTCCTTCTGCCGTTCCATTATCGGCAATCGGCTCAAATTCCCCGAATCCTTTGGCGCTGAACCACTTCGGATCAAGTTCCGGATTGTGCAGGATGATTTTCATGAAATTGACCGCCCTCATGACGCTCAGTTCCCAGTTGGAATCAAATTCTGCATTCCGGATCGGTACATTATCGGTATGTCCGCTGATGATGATATTCCGGGGCGGATTCATTTCCAGAAGACCGGATAACTCTTCAGCCACTCCCAAATCACTTCCCTGCACCGTCGCAGATCCTGAATCGAACAGGACATTGTCCCTGATTGTCAAAAGCAGTCCTTCGTCGGTCAGCTTTGTGACAAACTGAACTTCAAGGTGATTCGTTTTGATATACGCATTTATTTTTTCCTGAATCTCTTTCAATTCTTCCTGATCCTTGAGGAAAGCCTGCTTGTCCAGTTCGTCTTTGCTTAATTCCTTTTCTTTCTCCTCATCATTTTCTGATGAAGCTGCCTGCTTTTCTTCCTGATCACTAGGCTCTTTAGGAGCCGCCGGACTTGGATATTCCATCATGCCCGATCCCCCGGTAAAGATCTCATTGAAAACCTCTGACAGCTCCTCGAACTTCTTTGCATCCACTGAACTTGATGCATACAGGACGATAAAGAGGGCCAATAACAGTGTAAGTAAATCCGCATACGGAATCAGCCAGGATTCATCCATATGATCATCGTCATGTTTCTTCTTACGCCGCTTCATCCTCATCCCCCTTTAGCAACTGGATCCGTTCACTTGCCGGCAAGTAAGAGGCAAGCTTCTGCTCGATCACCCGCGGAGATTCGCCCTCGATGATCGAAAGGATCCCTTCTACGACCATCATCTTCATCTTCACTTCCACCTTCGACTTTCGTTTCAGCTTATTTGCAAACGGATGCCAAAGGACATATCCGGTGAAAATCCCCAGGAGAGTCGCAACGAATGCTGCTGAAATCGCATGTCCCAGTTCTTCAGTGTTATCCATGTGACTAAGGGCCGCAATCAACCCGATGACGGCACCGAGAACACCGAGTGTCGGGGCATATGTACCTGCCTGTGTGAAGATAAGGGCCCCTGCACTATGCCGCTCTTCCATCGCATCGATTTCCTCATGGAGTACATCCCGGATGTAATCGGCACTTTGACCGTCCACAGCCAAGGAAAGTCCGTCCCTCAAGAAAGGATCGTCCACTTCCTGAGTTTTGGCTTCAAGGGCAAGCAAGCCTTCTTTTCTCGCCAAATCAGCGATCTGTGAGAAAAATTGAATCGTTTGTTTCGGATCCTGCACTTTTTGTTCTTTAAACAAGATGCCGAAAAGCTTTGGTACTTTTTTAATTTCATGGGTTGGAAAGGCAATGACCACTGCCGCAGCCGTCCCCAGTATAATAATCAAAATGGCCGCAGGGTTCAGCAGCGCTACAGGGCTTACACCCTTGAACACCATCCCCACTCCAACCGCTATGATCCCTAATATGAGTCCTATTAAAGACGTTTTATCCATCTGATCGCTCCACCTAACTTCTCGTAGTCTACTTTTAATATCGGATGGAACTTTGGATTATTGAGTGAAAGATGCTTTCAAAATTTTTCTAAAAATTACCGTTTTCCGTTATGAAAGCGCCATCTATTCTTGTCGATATATGGTATAGAGGTGTTTTTTAATTAAAGGAGAGAATTGTCATGAGCCCAAAGCAAGTGAAAGAAGTCGATAATAAGAAAAAGAATCTTCTAATGCTGATCACTTATGGAATCAGCCTCGCAGCAGCCCTGGTGTATTCGATCATCAATGAATCGGGCACGGTTACCGTAACCGCATTTGCATCCCAGCTCGTGTTACTTTCAGGGTATTTTGTTATCCTTCAAATCGTCATGAAGAAACCGCATTTATTTGTATATTTCAGTATTCCGACGATTTATACAATCATGGGGATTTGGGTCTTCCTTGAAGGAGCCAATGCACCAGATTTAATCATCCTGCTCTTTTTAGCAGTGATCTCTGCCATCCATTTCAATACAGTGATCTTCGGCATCGGCTTCACATCGGGACTGATCCTGCTTGTGCTCAATGGTGTACTTGCGCCTGAAGGAGATCCAATCTTCGCCGAATTATTTGTGCCGGCACTCTTAAGCTATGTACTGCTCGGCATCGTCCTCGGGGTCGTCATCCATCTCAACCGGACACAATTTAAACAGCTTCAGGAATTCATCTACCTAACAGAAAGCGAAGGCAAGAAAAAAGAAGACCAGCGCCAATTATTACAGACAGAATTAACGACCATCACCAGCAGCATCCACCAAATCAATGACCAGATCCAAACTCATCTTATGTCTCACGAAGAGATGAAAACCGCTGTGGGCGAAATCTCGGCAGGAAGCGTCACCCAAAGCGACCAGATCAATAATATCGCTTCTGTGACAGAAACGACGATGCGGAAAATGGAGGAAGTCACCAAACTTTCTCAAGATCTTGCGGTTCACTCCACCGATGCAAATGACATTGCCGTTTCAGGAAGTGAGCGGGTCACAGACCTTCAAGAAAACATGATCGAGCTGAAGAATATTATTGAAGGACTCCACCAGACATTCAAGGAGCTCACAAGCAAAATCGAAGAAACCAATACATTCATCGGAAGCATCCAGGACATTACCGATCAAACCAACCTGCTCGCACTGAATGCATCCATCGAAGCAGCGAGGGCCGGTGAAGCAGGACGGGGCTTCAGCATCGTCGCAGACGAAATCCGTAAGCTTGCAGAAATCACACGTAACACGGCTACCCAGATCAACGATAATCTTGCGTCTGTGAACTCTGCAAACTCCACAGCCGTCGAAATCATGAACCTCAGCTCGATGAAACTGAATGAAAATGTAGGGGCGACAAGTGAAGTGACCGACTATTTCACAACCCTTCGTGAAAAGCTTTCAGCACTATCCAGCGAATTCCAGCACTTGACTGATACTGCATCAGATGTAAAGGGACAGACAGAAGAAGCTGAACTTTCGACGAAAGAACTGGCGGCCGTCATCCAACAGGCCTCTGCAGGACTTGAAGAAATCAGTGCCACAATCGAAACCCTTCACGGGGATAACGCGACGATCGCTCAATATGTCCAGGATACAGCCACAAGCGCGGAACGGATTCAACGGAGTGTAGAGGGATAAACTGTGCTATAATAGCGATATTTACGTTTATGAAGGATGTGTCAGTCTTGAAGAAACGACTCACCATAGTCATTCCCATCATGATCATCGTAGCCTTGGCGTCCAACTGGCTCCTCGGCGAACAATACGCTGAAATCCCGGCAGGCTCAAAAACCATGCTGATCATCGGCGGCGCCCTTTTATCCGGGGTAATTTCATTCTTTTTGTTCAAAGAGGATGAGAGATAAGCGTTTTTCCACCAAATAAAAATCCGAACGAGTGATCGAAAGCTCGTTCGGATTTTTTTACGTTTCATCTAAGGACCAGTCTGGAAGGTGTTGCGGGGAGAATTCGTAGGGATTGTACGCCTTTTCCGTGACCTGAATCAGCTAATTCTCCTCTTCATTTCAACAGCTTGCTTTCCAGCTTATGCTCATAATTTTTAAACAGAGAGCTGTTTGTATTGATCCTTTTCTTCGACAACATCCCATTATACTTCAACATTTTCTCATTCAGGCTTTGTTGCAGTTCCTGCCTTTCCCCATCATGATCACATACCTTGATCATGTCTTCGATCCGCAACATTTCTCTCTTCACATTCATCTCTTCCTGAGAAAACCCTGCATTTTTCATCATTCGATGGGCCATCTTCAACTCTTCCGGCACCCCTACATCATCATTCAGATTGAGTGGTTTCCCGAATCCCGGCAGTGCTTTGAAATCCCCGTCTTCATAAGCCTTCTTAATCAAATGTTCAGACACAATCGTTGAAAAGTCCAACTCTATCCCTCCTACACATTCAGCGGCATCGAATCACCTACCTTATTGAAGCGGTGACTCTTCTCCTGTTAACACCAGTATATCCATTGTGACAGTGTGTCGAAAGGATAAGATGAGTCTATTTTCTGACAATTCAACCCACATATTTTAGACGGTGCTGGAAAAACTACATCTATACTATCGTAATCAAAGGAGATGTTGACATGGCACGAGGTAAATCATTCGATTCAAAGAAAAAAGGACATCCAGGAAACTTCCCTCAAAACAGCACATCTGCAAAGCACGCGGAAGATGCTGCCGGGGATGAGGAACTGATTGTAACCCAGGAAGCCTTTAAAAACCGGGAAGATAACGACGAACATCGTTTATAGAAACGAAAAAGCCGGGAATTCCCGGCTTTTTTGTACGTTGAACAGGTTCCTTTTGCATTACGAGACTGTTTATTTTCAAAGTTGGGCAATTTATTTTCAAAATTTGGATTTTATTTTCAAAACTGGACCGTTTATTTTCAAATTCCACAGTTTATTTTCAAAACCCTCACACTGACACCTTTTCCTTCTCTGACAAATCCATTCCCGGGCCAAAAAACTCATACCGGATGGAGGAAACGCCGATTTCCTTCAATGAGGAGATGACATTTCTCATAAACGGCGGGGGGCCGCACACATAACAAATCGTTTTTTCATCCACATACCGCGAAAGGATTTCTGTGGTTATAAAGCCTGTAAAATCACCTTCTGCTTCCTCATACACTGCACAGCTTTGTCCGTTTTCCAATCCGTTCATGAGCTCCCCGACTCTCTCCTTGAATGCATGGACACCTTCATGTTTGCAGGCATGGATAAATGACGTGACCCTTCCAGGGGATCTCCCGGCTATGTATTCAAGCATGCTCATCATCGGTGTGATACCGACGCCTCCGCTGATCAATGCAGCGGGCGAGTCTCCCTCCTCCAAATAAAAATCTCCGGCCGGTGCACTGACCTCTATTTCACTCCCGGCTTCGATCTTTTCATGAAGGAAATTTGAAACCTTTCCTTTCGGATCACATTCAGCTTCTTTTTTGACAGAAATCCTGAAGAAATCCTTCCCAGGTGCGTTCGACAGGCTGTACTGCCTGATAAGTGTGTAAGCTTCACCAGGAATCGTCACCCTCGCTGAAAGGTATTGGCCTGGCAGAAAGTCTGGAAGCACCCCATCTTTCGGCTTAAGAAAGAAAGAGGTGATCACATCGCTTTCCTTCTGCTTTTTTGCGACAACAAACTTTTTAAAGTCCTTATAGCCAGCTGCATTGTACATCTCTTCCTCTACATCGATAAACACTCCGGCTATCACATCATATGCCTCTTTCCATGCATGGAGAATGTCATCTGTCGCAGCATCCTTCAGCACTTCTTTTATCGCTTGAAGAAGATGCTCCCCGACGACCGGATAATGTTCAGGCTTCACGCCTAAACTTCTATGCTTATGTGCAATCTGCTTCACGGCAGGCAAGATCATTTCCAGCTGGTCGATATGCTGTGCCGCTGCATAAATACTATTGGCAAGCGCAGCCTGTTGCCTTCCTTTCGCTTGATTGGCGTGATTGAATAGATTCAACAGCTCCGGATGCTGTGCGAAAAGATTTTTATAAAAGGCAGTTGTAACCTCCCTTCCTCTGTCTTTTAAAATTGGGGCTGTCGATTTCACGATTTCAATGGTTTTAGGAGATAGCATGACGGTCACCTCTAAAGATTTATTTTAAATACATCTTTAAAGTACTCCTCCCTCCGCACTAAAGCAATATCATAAATACATCTTTAATAAAAAAGACACATTTAGACACAAGCTCGTTTCCTTTTGTATAATAAAGAGAACGGAACGGAAAGGTGAGATACATGAGACTAACTTTATACACGGACTACTCATTGAGGGTACTGATCTTTCTGGCATCAAAACCAACGAATGAGCTCTCAAACATAAAGGAAATTGCCGATGCCTATCGCATCTCAAAGAATCACCTGATGAAAGTGACGTATGAATTGGGAAAAATGGGGATGATTGAAACGATCCGCGGAAGAAACGGCGGCATCAAGCTTGCAAAGCCCCCTGAAGCGATAAATATAGGAAAACTCGTACGTGCAACCGAAGAGGACTTTCACCTGGTCGAATGCTTCGACCCAAAGAATAATTCATGCATCATCACGCCGGTATGCGGTTTAAAGCATGTGCTCGGGAAAGCGCTGAGCGCCTATCTTTCTGTCCTTGAGGAATATACCCTTGCCGATATCATCCAGGATCCAATGGAATACCGGTTCCTCTTCCAGGAAAGGCAGCAGGAAGAAAACTTGATGTAAACATGAAAACGCCGCTCTGTGCCGAGCGGCGTTTTCTGATGGGGTCATCCCCTGCTTTCACTGTAACGGAATGTCATGAACACAAACAGTAGGAAGCTGAGTAACAGTGTGCTTCCTCCAACGATATAGAAGACCGTGATGAATCCGGTTGACAGGTTGAACGGATTCAGGTTGTACATCCACATTCCGACCGTCAGTCCGATTGAACCGAGTATTGCCGTCCATACGTGGGCGAATGCCAGTTTAGAAGATTCCGGCACGTGATAGGACCGGTAATAAGACGAATACGCAAACAGACTCAGCCAGCCCACCACTAAAATATGTGCGTGGATGGGCTTGAATGCATACGATCCTGCCCCGGCCATATGAGACCCGAGAAATGCGCCGATAAACCCATAAATGGCCGCCATCCTTAACAATAATACATTCCACTGCATGGTTTCTTCCCCCTTTAGTAACATCATGCTCCACACATTATAATATAGTTGTCCACAGTCCCGCCACGTTCGACCGCAAATACTTTCCGATCCTGTTGCATATGATACATAGATAGGTGTAAACACTTGCAAACCGTGTAGGCACTGATACAATAAGGATGTAATAGAACATTCTGAAAAAGGAGAATACATATGTCCACATTCCAAGAAAATCTTGAAAAATACGCAAGTCTTGCCGTTGAAGTCGGCGTGAATATCCAGAAGGGTCAAACGCTCGTCATCAACACATCCATCGATTCTGCAGAGTTCGTACGTCTCGTAGTAAAAAAAGCCTACGAAGTAGGCGCAAAGCATGTATATGTAAACTGGAGTGACGATATCGTCAACCGCACAAAATACGATCTTGCCCCAAATGAAGCATTCCAGGAGTTCCCTCAGTGGAAAGCACGTGAAGTGGAAGAGCTTGCTGAAGGCGGCGCTGCATTCATGAGCATCGTTTCTTCAAGCCCTGACCTGTTGAAAGGCGTAGATCCTGAACGCATTTCAAACTTCCAAAAAGTGGCCGGAAAAGCGATGTCCAAGTATCGTCAGTTCATCCAATCCGACAAAGTGAGCTGGTGTGTACTCGCTGCCCCTTCAAAAGACTGGGCTGCCAAAGTATTCCCGGATGCTTCTGCAGACGAGCAGGTGGATCTATTATGGGATGCCATCTTCAAAGCAGTGCGTGCCGACCAGGCAGATCCGGTGCAGGCATGGAAAGATCACGATGCCAACCTTCACGAAAAAGTGGAATACCTGAACGAAAAGAACTACAAAAAGCTTCACTACACAGCCCCGGGGACGGACCTTACAATCGAGCTTCCTAAAGGTCATCTGTGGGTCGGTGCCGGCAGCGTGAACGAGCAGGGCACAACATTCATGGCCAATATGCCGACGGAAGAAGTATTCACGGTTCCATTGAAAACGGGCGTGAACGGCACCGTTTCAAGCACGAAGCCGCTCAGCTACGGTGGTAACGTAATCGACAACTTCACCATCACATTCGAAAACGGACGCATCGTGGACGTGAAGGCTGAAGAAGGCGAAGAAATCCTGAAACGCCTTGTCGACACAGACGAAGGCTCTCACTACCTGGGAGAAATCGCCCTTGTCCCTCATCAATCACCGATCTCTCAATCAAATGTGCTGTTCTACAATACATTATTTGATGAGAACGCATCGAACCACCTTGCAATCGGAAATGCATACGCATTCTGTATTGAAGGCGGCAAGAAGATGAGTGAAGAAGAGCTTGAGAAAAACGGCTTGAACAACAGTATCACCCACGTTGACTTTATGATCGG
Source organism: Bacillus sp. KH172YL63 (assembly GCF_011398925.1). Taxonomy (NCBI): domain Bacteria; kingdom Bacillati; phylum Bacillota; class Bacilli; order Caryophanales; family Bacillaceae; genus Bacillus; species Bacillus sp. KH172YL63. The sequence continues at coordinate 626,908 of NZ_AP022842.1, read as the reverse complement.
TTCAGACAAGATGAACATCGACGGCGTGAAAGAAGACGGATCAACTGAAGCAGTATTCCGTGATGGCGGATGGGCTTTTAAGTTGAGGTTTTAGAGAGGATCCCCTGGAGAGATGGCTTGGCTGTCTTTTTGGGGGTTTTTTTGTTGGAGTGGTTGTTGAGTGCTTGGTGCTGGTTGACTGAATACTTGCTCCTGGTTGACTGAGCGCTTGGTCAAATGGGTATTTTTTCAAAAAGACGCATATAATCAATTTTTGACGCAATCACACCCTTAAAAGACGCAAATATCAAAAAAACGACGCATAAATTTTTATTTTGACGCAATAAACGGCCAAATCGACGCAATCCACTGCTGACATCACCCACTGCAGCAACATTACAGGTTTCAATTCTGGCAAACTACATGATTAATAGATCATTCTCCTCAAAAAAACAATATCTCCCTCACGAATAATCCCTAAACATGCCCTATCTACCCATACTCCTTCGTCAGCGCGACCGCGGCAATTGTTGCTCCTGCCGCCTGGGCATAGCTGCCGAAAGCGGTGATCAGCAAACCGGTTTCCCGCATTTCTTTTAATATATAAACCTCCCCTATTGCTTCCAACGCGGCGCCCAGTGATTGGAGGCTATTCCCGGCAGCGAGGAGTCTTGCATAATCCCTCGTAATCAAAGTGGCTCCATATGCTTCCAAACCGGCTCCGATTGACTGGATCGTGTCTCCGAAAATATCAAGGTTCAAGCCTTCGAATTCGCTATCTTTAAGCTGCACTTCTGCCGCAATGACGTTGGTCACGTTCCCTGAAGCCTGGATCCAGTCGCCGATCACTCTGTATGTTTCACCGATCGATCCATCGGAAAGCTTTTCTGCTCCTACCGCCTGGAGTGAGTTTCCTGCCGCTTCAAATCCGTTTCCGATAGAGACTAAGCGCAGTCCGACTGGCTCCTGGTTCAATCGTTCTTCCCGGATGATCATCGTTTCCCCGATTGCAGCGATCACCGTTCCGGCCACCTGGGTCCATGCGCCGGTAATGAGAATAAGCCTATCAATCACCTCCGACCACCGTTCCTTTCCACATCAGTACTGTTAATGTATTCAAAAATATGAAAAAGGTATCTTAAGCGTCCGAATCACTCCCAGTCAAAAAATTGAAAATACCAGTAAAGAAGTCTTGTTTATTTTGTCCTGTCGGGCTATGATGTTCTAGTTTAGAGGGGGAGGAAGAATGATGAGGATTCGGGATTGGGACCGTAATTTAAAGGTCCGGCTGTTTGGGGAAGCAGCGATCAACGTTACATTTTGGATGTTTTTTCCGTTTTTGACTATATATTTTGCAGAGTCGTTTGGAAAGCAGACGGCTGGATTATTATTAGTACTTTCACAAGTATTCGCGGTGCTCGCGAATTTAATGGGTGGTTATTGCGCTGACCGTTTCGGACGTAAACGGATGATGGTCATTTCTGCATTTGGACAAGGGCTTGCATTTCTGATCTTTGGGCTCGCCAGTTCACCCTGGCTCGATTCAGCCATGATCGGTTTCATCTGCTTCAGCCTTGTCGGTGTCTTTGGTTCATTTTACTGGCCTGCGAGTCAGGCTATGGTCGCCGATGTTGTGGAGGAGAAGGACCGGAGCCATGTGTTTGCTGTCTTTTACACCTCCATCAATATCGCGGTCGTCATCGGTCCGGTTTTAGGCGGCATATTCTATGTTCACTACCGTTTTCAATTATTGATTGCGGCAGGACTCATCTGCATATTCCTTGCACTTCTTTTATATAAAATGACGAGGGAAACGGCACCGGCAGATCATAGCAAGCTCCTTGTCACTGAAGGAAAAAAGAAAGCCTGGTATGGTGCCATGACGGATCAATTCAGGGATTACAAAGTTATTTTCAATGATAAGACGTTTTTATTATTTATTTTGGCCGGGGTTCTCGTTGGTCAGACGTTCATGCAATTGGACCTGCTGATCCCTGTATATATCAAGGATGTGATGGACCAGGCCACCCTGTTCAGCTTCGGGGACTGGTCGCTGACGCTTGTGAGTGAGCAGGTATTCGGTCTGATCCTGTCTGAAAACGGGTTCCTGGTCGCACTCCTGACGGTTGTCATCACCCGCTGGATCACGAAGTTCCGTGAGCGGAACGTATTCATCCTGTCATCCGTCATCTACGCCATTTCGATCTTTATGTTTGGACAAACGGCGTCGGTATGGATGTTTGTGATCAGTATGGCCGTTTTCACGTTTGCGGAACTGATGACAGCAGGCATCCAGCAGAGCTTCGTCTCAAAGCTTGCACCGGATCATATGCGGGGACAGTACTTTGCCGCGGCGAGCCTCCGTTTCACGATCGCAAGGACAATTGCACCGTTATCGATCACCCTTTCACTTTATGCGGGATATGATTGGACTTTCATCATCCTTTCCATCCTTGCGCTTGTCAGTGCCGCTCTTTTCTACATCATGTTTGAGCGGTTTGAGAAAGAACAGTCGGGTTTGAAAAAAGCGGTTGAATAAAGAAAAGGAATGATCCAGAGCGGATCATTCCTTTCTTTTATATTAAAGTCCTAAATCAACATTTTCATCGTCAGACTGCAACATTGTATTTAGACCAAGATCAGTTGAAAGACCAAGGTTTAACTCAGAATCTGAAGAATCTTCGTTTTCCCATTGCGTATAGCTTGCCTCTGCATTCACACCAAGGTTGGACATGAGGGAAGCTTCATCTTCTTCAGAAGAAGATAAAAATCCTAGAGCTGTATCAGTACCTGCATTCAATCCGGCACTTGTATACTCTTCTTCTTCAGTATCCATTGACTCAGCCCATAGTCCTGCATTCACTGCGTTCATGACATGACCTGATGATTCATTGTCTTCATCCGTTGTCATAGCACCAAGCATTAAATCATTTGAAGCGTTTGTTTCAAACTTTGAATACTCGTCGTTATTTTCAACTGTCGTCATAGCAGAAGTAGTGTTCATTGCTTCTACTTTAGAAGCATCACCATCTTCTTTGTCTTCTGCACCAAGTACCAGACCATTTGCAGATTCAGTACCGATTGATTTTTTAGAAGAATCGGTTTCTTCATTGCTTTCTGTCATAGCCCACACATCAGAGTCAGTCATAGCATCGGCCATCACTTCCTGATCTTCATCAGATGCAGAAGCACTCAGATCTGAAGCAAGGTTACCGGAAGTAGTCGACGCAAAAGAATCATTTTCTTCATTGTACATGGTTTCATTCATGATTCCAGCTTCAGTGTCTGCATTCACCTCTGCTGATTCATCTTCTCCTTCAACAGCTGCGTTGACATCTTGAGACGCACCAGCTTCTGTTTTGGAAGCAGCTGAATCTTCTTCCACCATTGTTTCGTTCATCACGGCAGCTTCAGTGTCTGCATTCACCTCTGCTGATTCGTTTTCTCCTTCAACAGCTGCGTTGACATCTTGAGACGCATCAGCTTCTGTTTTAGAAGCAGCTGAATCTTCTTCCACCATTGTTTCGTTCATGACTCCAGCGTCTGTGTCTGCATCCACTTCTGCTGATTCGTCTTCTCCTTCAACAGCTGCGTTAACATCTTGAGATGCACCAGCTTCTGTTTTGGAAGCAGCTGAATCTTCTTCCACCATTGTTTCGTTCATCACGGCAGCTTCAGTGTCTGCATTCACTTCTGCCGACTCGTCTTCTCCTTCTACGTTCGCATTCACATTTGAAGTTGCTTCTGCACCATTGTTAGTCGTAACAGAATCATTCTCTTCATCTACAACCGTTTCATTTACGACGTTTGCATCAGCATTGGCACCCGTACTCGATTCTTTGTCTGATTCACCAATGGTAAGTCCATTCAATAAACCATCTTCAGAATCAAGGATGTTGACGTTTTCCAATAATCCATCATCACTGTTTAGCAGTGAATCATTCCCTGCCGCTAAGCTTGTGTGACCTCCGATTGCAAGACTTGCTGCTAATCCACCTGTTATGACCAATGTTCTAAATACGTTTTTTCTCATTTTATTTTCTCTCCTTTTAAAAGTTTTAGTTTTATATACTTTTGAAAAGAAGAGATGTTTGAGGTGGTTGGGACGGTGGTGCGTTTAACCATTGATCGTAATAGAGATTCTTTTTCTCATATACGCTCGCTTTTTGGAGGTTGACGGCCATCGCCTGCTGCTCCACATACCAGATTGAAGTTGATCCGGCATTATGCCCACTCACTCCATTTGCACTTGTAGACTGATTGGTCGTGTTCATGTTGGTTGTCGTGAGCATCGGTTCAATCTGTTTGGCCGGCGTGAAAGGACGTTTTCCATCTGTTTCTGATGTCTCATCAGCTGTTTGCTGATTGTTCCTTTGTCCTCGCTCAGCCTCCAATGGCTGTGTAAGTATATTTTCTTTTATTTGTTTGGCTTTGGTTACTCTGATTGAATGTTGATCAATCTTTACAGAAGATGATTCTGGAGGTTCTACTTGTTTCACTTTCCCCTTGTCATCTTCCATATTCACTTCTTCAACGATTACAGTGTCGGCTTCATCTGTCGGATTTGATTCCGTTAAAGGCTTGCCGTCTGATTCAGTGACAGGTCTTGCCGTTTCTTCCACCGTATCGATGGCCTTTTTGGAGGTCGCTTCGACCGTGTCCGTTACATTTTTCGTTGTTTTTTCAACAGTTGTGGTAACGGCCTTCGTGGTATTGTTCACGGTATCCGTTACCGGAGCCGCTGAATCCCCTGCGATTTTCGTAACTGGTTCAGTAGTACGTTGCACGGTTTTATTAACAGTATCACCGGCTGCTTTCGCCGTTTTTTCAACTGTATTAGTAACGGTTCCTGTCACCTGATCAACGGTATCTGTAAGAATACTGCCTTTTTGTTGATCCTCATCCTTTGAAGTCGTCTTGGTGGAAGGTCCGTCCCTCTCCTCGTCAGGAGCGGATATGGCCTCATCCACTGTGGACGTCGCTTCATCGGTGACTGTATTGACCTCATTGGTCACTGTTGAAAGAAGCCCTCCCTCTGCTGATGCAAAGGTTGGAATACTGATCACGCCAAGAAAGAGTAAAGCCTGCATGAGGCGTTTATGCACTGCGTCTTGTCACCTCCTTCCGATTCAGTTGATCGGATCCATATTAAAGGATCGTTCTGATGTACCTGGTATGGGTTAATACCCCCGATACTATTCGTTAAACATCCTTGCGAACCGGTATTTGGATCCATTTTTCACTAAGCTAACGCAGGAGGTTGAATGTTGGATCACTTTTTTTATAAATTTTTATAGACTAATTTTCAGAAAAGGATGAATCCGAAAAATTCCCTTCCCCCCCTTTTTTCATCCATACTGAGATGTTACAATGTACAACCGTAAGCAATCTTAACGTAGCTCGTACGCGAGTTAGTCGGAGATTCCAATCAATACTACGCAAAGAAAGGATGTTGATTTCAATGCATATCGGAAGCAAAGGCTGGTACGTACAAGAACTAAAAAAAGCAGGCGTACGCCACTACGAGGAACGCTATGTTGAATCCTACAAAAAACACGTTCTTGCAAACCTATTAGAACGTACAAAATAAACAATGCTTAGAGGGACGGACCTCGATTCCTATGACCTGGTCATAGGAATGAAGGTCCGTCCCTCTTTTTGTTGCAATTGATAGAATTTTAGTAATATTGAACCACCTTCCTTTTCCATTATTTTTTTAAAAAAAACTGTTGTGATACGCTTTATCCCTGTGATACAGTTAGGAACATATTTTAAAAATAACTTCATACGAATTCCTTATATATCTATGGTGATATGGACCATAAGTCTCTACCTGACGCCCGTAAAATGTCAGACTATAAGGAAAGTCTTTTCTATATGCGATATTTAGAGTGTATGGAGACTTTCCCTATTTTTATTAGAGAATGTCTTCATGCACTTTTTTATTTTTTGTAGAGAAGTCTGACATCATACGACTTTACACGAGGATTCATTGAAGAATACATGTTGGAGGATTGGTATTGTGAGTTTGATCTACGGCATTTTATCATTAGTAGGCGTATTATTTTTAGCATGGACGTTGAGCAGCAACCGCTCGGCCATTAAGTGGCGCACCATCATCATCGGCATCTGCCTTGAGTTTCTGCTTGTTTTATTTGTTTTAAAGGTCCCATTTGGGCAAAAGGTGCTGGAGAAAGCTGCCCTTGGTGTCCAGAAGGTCATTGATTACAGCAATGAAGGAATTATGTTTGTGTTCGGCGGCTTTTTCGAAGAAGGCACGAATATTTCTTTCGTTTTCGCGATCAATGTGCTGGGTGCAATCATCTTCATTTCTGCCCTTATTTCTGCTCTTTATTATTTACGGATTATTCCGTTTTTCGTGAAGTACATCGGGATTGGACTTGGGAAAATCCTCGGTACAACGAAGGTTGAGTCGTTCAACGCCATCGGGAATTCATTTCTCGGTTTGGCAGAAGCGCCTCTATTGATCAAGCCTTACCTTGCAAAGTTGACCCGTTCTGAATTATTTGCCGTCATGGTCGGTGGAACGGCTTCTGCAAGTGGTGCGATCCTGATCGGATACTCCCTGATGGGAATCGATATGAAATTCCTGCTCCTGTCTGTGTTCAGTGTACCGATCGTTTCGCTTATCATGGCAAAAATCATCGAGCCTGAAACAGAAGAGTCAGAAACAAATGGAGATATTTCATTAGGGAAAACCACTCATACGAACGTGTTTGAAGCGATTTCCGAAGGTGCCCTCAGCGGTACCCAGCTTGCGGTGAACATCGGTGGGCTGCTCATTGCTTTCATCGGTATCCTTGCAGCTGTCAACGGATTATTGGGAATGTTTGATTTTAGCCTTTCGACTGTATTCGGTTATCTATTCTATCCGTTTGCTATATTGGTCGGGATTCCAGTCGATGAAGCGTTCCGCGCAGCTTCCATCATCGGTACCAAGCTGTCTGTGAATGAATTTGTCGCTTATAAAGATCTTTCCGGCATGATGGACGAGCTTTCACCGAAGACAATCGCGATTCTGTCCGTTGCACTTTGCAACTTTGCCAATCTGTCTTCCATCGGTCAACTGATCGTGGGACTTGGTTCATTGGAGCCGTCCCAACGCCCGATGGTTTCTAAATTAAGCATGAAGGCAGTCCTTGCCGGGACACTTGCAAGCTTTATTACGGCGATCATCATTAGTATATTTCTATAATTTTTTCTCATATTTGTGTTTCTTTCGGCATCAATTAGTGAATAGTAAAAGATAGCACTCTTTTTTCATATTGATTACGGAAGGTGAAACCAATGAGAGAAAAAAAGTTCATGAAAGAAACGAAAACAAGTAAAACGACCCACGTGCTTCCACCGGACACGAACCATCACGGTACGCTGTTCGGCGGAAAGCTCATGGCCTATATAGACGATGTCGCTTCGATCGCAGCCACACGTCATGCCCGCAAGCCTGTCGTGACGGCTTCGACCGATTCCGTCGATTTCCTTCAGCCGATCAAGGTCGGGGATGCGGTCACTCTAGAAGCAATCGTCACCTACACCGGACGCAGCTCCATGGAAATCTGTGTGAAAGTAACCTCAGAGGTTCTTTTAACAGGTGAAACCAATGTAGCGGCAATATCCTTCCTGACCTTTGTCGCACTCGAAGGTAATAAACCCGCTGTCATACCTGAAGTCGTACCAGAGACAGAGGAAGAGGAATGGCTGAATGAAACAGCCAAAAATCGTGCAGAGCACCGTAAAGCAAGAAAAAAGCATAGTCAAGAGCTGGCGGAGTTTTTCCGGAAAGCTTATTGATTGTTGGAGATGCCTGTCAGGGGCGTCTCTTTTTTTATGGAGAGGTGTGTTGGCTAGGCAATTTTTTGGCGTTGATAAAATTTGGATTTCTCCGTTATATTGAATTTTTCGCCGTTAAAATTCAGATTCCGCCGTTAAATCAAATCTCTTCCCCCAAGACTTATCCTCCCTCTCTCATTATGCTCATTTCCACAATCTATCACTATACACTAACCCTTGATCCCTAGCTCCCTGCTCAAAGAATCCCCCTCCATTTGCCTTTCCAGAAACACCCTCCCATTTACCCATTACTTTTTTTTCACATTCTCTTCAAAAAAGGTCCGTCCCTCCGATATTAGAGAGGTACGGACATGATAAGTGTCTTATCATTATATAGTTGGGGGTAACGGTTTGAAGAAGTTAATTAGTTTGTTTCTTCTAGTCACTCTTTTGGTGGCAGGTTGTTCTAGTTCGAATGAAAAAGAAGCAAGTACAGAAAAGCAGCAGAGCGTAGGAATCCTACTTTCGGATACAGGACTTGGGGACGGGTCATTCAATGATTCGGCTTTCCGGGGTCTGGAACGGGCACGGGATGAATTAGGTATTTTATTTGATTATAGAGAAGCACCGGACGGAGACTTTGATCAAAAGCTTCAGGATCTTGTCGATGAAGGACATGATCTTGTCATCGGCCTTGGATTCTCGATACAGGAGCCACTTGAGAAAATCGCGAAGGAAAACCCTGATCAAAAGTTCCTTTTGATTGATGGATTTTCAGAGCTTGATAATATTACGTCGATCACTTTCAAAGAGCATGAAGGAAGCTTCCTTCTCGGAATGGTGGCCGCAATGAAGACGAAGACGGATAAACTCGGGTTCATCAGCGGTGCAGATGTACCAGTCATCCAACGTTTCGAGAAAGGCTTTGAGCAAGGTGCCAAGTATGTTAAACCATCTGTTACGATCGTGAAAGATACTGCCAACAACTTCGGGGATTCCGAATTAGGTCGTACAATCGCTGAGAAGCAGATTAAAGAAGGGGTCGACTTCATCTATCCTGCCGCTGGTTTTACAGGGGTCGGGGCGATTCAGGCTTCACAGAACGCAGGCATTTTATCAGGAGGGGTCGATTCAGATCAATACTTCATTGCTGAAAAGTCGGTTGCCACTTCCATGGTAAAGAAAATCGATAACGCCGTTTTCAATCTGATCAATGAGTTCATCACCACGAATGAAATTTCACAGCACGCTTATGAACTCGGGTTAAAAGAAGACGGAGTGGGACTGGCTCCTATTCGGGTAACGACTCTTACACCTGAAGAAACAAAGAAGCTTGAAGATGCCAAAAACAAGATCATTTCAGGAGATATAACCGTTAATATGCAATAAATCTCACCTAAGGAGCAATTTTATGGCACTGAAAAAACGTTTACTGATATTGGGGCTCATCCCCCTTGTCCTTTCTACCATCATCATTGGCTACATTGTCTCACAATTGATTTCACTGCAAAGTTCTGCCAGCGAAGACGTTCAGGTCCTGCTTGAGACAGAAATATTGCGTGGAGATTTGATAGTGACGAAGCAGGCTTTATCCAACTATTCGGTCAATTCAACCGAAGAAAATAAGCAGATGGTCGATGGTCTCTTGGCAGAAACATCCAAGCAGATTTCTGAGCTGCAAAAGCTAATTTCCGTCAAGGAACAAAAGGAAACACTTTCATCGATAGAAACAAAGTTCACAGATTTGAAATCGGTTTCTGACAAAGCGCTCAGCGAAATGAATAAAGCCGAGATCAAACGTCAATCGATCCGGATTTCCGGGGTATTGAATGATATGCATTTGTTAAGCAAACAAACCAATGACTGGTATCAAAATTCTCAAACAGAAAATAAAAACAAGATCCAGTTCATCGTCTGGGCATCGATCATCGGTTTCATCGTTGTAGCCGTTCTTTCTTTAGGTGCATCCAACATGCTCAGCCGACGCATCGTCAACCCATTGAATCGCATGGTCCACAACGCCGAAAGAATGGCCGATGGGGACTTGACGATTTCAATCGAGAATGTAAATGAAAAGAACAGCCGATTTGAAGTGGATAAGCTGCAAACCGCTTTTCATCATATGGTGGAAAACCTGCGGAATACAGTTCAATCCGTCCATAATATTGGTTCCAATGTTGAACGGTTCACCCAGGATGTAAGGTCCCAAATGGAAAGCTTGACGGAAAGCAGCAACCAGGTTGCCTTATCCACTGAGGAGCTTGCAAAGGGCAGTCAATCCATCTCTGAAGACATTCAATCCACAGCTGCACTTATGGCTGTCATGGGTGATGACTTTGCCCAAAATGTGCAACAGAGCAGCGAGTCAGCTGCCAGCAGTAAAGTGGCACTTGAATCGGTCGAGAACGGCCGCTCTTCATTAAACAAGCAGCAGCATTTTGCCGAAATGATTGCAGACTCTTCCTCTACAATCATGGAGTCAGTTGAATCATTCGCCCAGTATACCGGCGAAATTGAAAATGCTGCCCATGCCGTCAGAGAGATTGCTGAACAAACGAATCTACTGGCACTGAACGCTGCCATCGAAGCTGCACGTGCAGGTGACGCTGGAAAAGGCTTCGCGGTCGTTGCCCAGGAAGTCCGTAAGCTTGCAGAAGATTCATCTGTTGCGACAGAACGGATCGGCAGCATGGTCGGAAATATTAAGAACGGCATCCAGGCAATCATGGATGCATCTCAAAACGGACAATCACTCTCTACTCAGCAAGTGGATTCCATGAGTGTGACCGAGCGTGCATTTGCTGAAATCTCTGGCAATGTTTCGACGATTTTTGACAACCTGTCGAAGCTTGAAGAAGGTATGCACGCTTCCACTGAACGTACGAATCAGGTTATTTCAGCAGTAGAAAATATTTCTGCAATTACCGAAGAAACAGCCGCCGGTACCGAAGAGATCTCTTCATCCACAGAAGAGCAGCTTCGTTACTTCGAACAAATGAATGAACAAGTCGGCCGTTTGAACGATATGACCGTTGAAATGAAGAAAGAATTAGAGCGTTTTACGCTCTGATAGAAAAGAAAATGCCTCCTTTCCGGGGGCATTTTCTTTTCTATTATGATCAATCTCCCCTCCCACGACCTCTGCAATTATTACAGAACGTTTAAATTTTTTTATCCCACTGATCTACAAGGTCCGTCCCCTAATACACCCGCAGGTATATAAAACCCCTATTTCATCACGTCAGATTTTTATTGCAGCGCTTTCAGTTCTGTCACAGTTTGTAACATTATGTCGGTGGTAAATTTCTCCACATTCATAACCCTCAAAAATCTCCTATACTGTATAGAAGGTTATACTGTCTAGAATTCTTATAGTTGGAGGAATATTGATGTTATCAAACTCTGAAATCGGAATCGATTTAGGAACTGCCAATATACTTGTTTATAGTAAAAATAAAGGAATCATCCTGAACGAGCCATCTGTTGTGGCCATTGATACTGAAAATAAAACCGTCCTTGCAGTCGGTACTGAAGCGAAAAACATGATCGGAAAAACACCAGGAAAGATCGTCGCGGTACGCCCGCTTAAAGATGGGGTGATCGCAGACTTCGACGTAACGACTGAAATGCTGAAGCAAGTGATGAAAAAGGCGAGTAAAAAGCTTGGTTTCTCCATCCGTAAACCAACCGTGGTCGTTTGTACGCCTTCTGGTGCGACAAGCGTTGAAAGACGTGCGATCCAGGATGCGGTGAGAGGAAGCGGCGCGAAGTCTGTCACGCTCATCGAAGAACCTGTTGCAGCCGCAATCGGTGCAGATCTGCCTGTTGGCGAGCCTGTGGCAAATGTCATCGTCGACATCGGCGGCGGTACGACGGAAGTTGCCATCATCTCCTACGGCGGGGTTGTTTCCTGCAACACGATCCGCATCGGCGGGGATCAGATGGATGAAGATATCGTCCAATACGTGCGCAAGCGTTACAATCTCCTCATCGGTGAAAGAACGGCTGAACTGGTGAAGATCGAAGTCGGTCAGGCATTGATCGACCATGAAGAAAGAACGATGGAAATCCGCGGACGGGACCTTGTGACCGGTCTTCCAAAAACGATCGAGCTATCATCAAACGAAATCCAGGATGCCCTGAAAGAATCACTTCTTCACATCTTGGAAACGATCCGTGCCACATTGGAGAATTGTCCTCCTGAACTGAGCGGTGATATCGTCGACCGCGGCGTGATCCTGACAGGCGGAGGCGCACTCCTGAACGGCCTGCAAGACTGGCTGAGCCAGGAAATCGTCGTACCTGTACACTTAGCGCCTAACCCATTGGAGTCTGTCGCAATCGGAACAGGACGTTCACTGTCGGTGATTGATAAGCTGCAGAAAGTAAAATAATGAATGAAAAAAGAACGCCGAACGATCATTCGTTCGGCGTTCTTTTATTTTTTCCCTTCACGTACCTGTGTCCCAAGGTTATTAGCTAGTTATATGGAATGTTCAAATCTGAAACATATTCTTATTCCCCACAATTCATTTTTCAAACATGAAAGTGATCCAAACCCCACGCCCATCCGTTAGCTTATTAAAATTGAGTTAAGCTCCGTTGTTTAGTATCCTTATTATATTATGACAAAGACAAGGAGCGTATTACAGCAGATTTTAAAAAGAGCTGTAGAACTGTGGAAGAAGCACGCTCCGTATGATCACGGAAAGGGAAAGTTTTCGATGACGAGAAACACGTGCCTGGACGCCCTCCGGAAGCGGAAGAAGCATGAGTCTGTCGAATATATCGAGAAGGACTCCATGCAGGTATCGTATGACACCCCTGCCGATCAATTAGAGTGGAAGGAAAAAGGAATGGCGATCAGGGATTGCATCCAGACATTAAAGAAGGATCAGCAACGGATCGTCCAATTATTCTACTTTAAAGGCTTGACTCAACAGTCGATCGCCGATTCCGCCGATATTCCGCTCGGAACCGTGAAAGGAAGAATCCGCTTGGCACGAAATTTGAATGACTGCTCAACCATGCGATAACTTACTTGATTACTACAATGGTCATTTATCTCAACTTGAGAGAAAGCATCTATCGACCTGGATCTTTGAACTGAGGCAGCTAGCAGAATATTTGCCATATGCTTCAGATACGGTTCAACCTCCGGAAGACCTCGAAGACCGTGTAATGGCATCTATTTTAGGAGAAGAGAAAAAAGCGTCCTTTGACACGCCAATCCCGGCAAGATCAGTCGCAGCCTTGATAGGAAACGCCTATCTTTATACTCAGATCGAGGATCAGGAGAAAGTGATTCAACAGGCGACAATCGATCAGGTCGAGCAATATGTGGAATTAGCCGCTGTCAGCGGAAACGCAAAGGGTACCGCAAGTATCATCAAACAAGGAACGGAAACAAGCATGGTCATCCAGGCAGCAGACCTGCAGAAGCTGTCCAACGATGAAGTATACCAGGTATGGCTCATCAAAGATGATCAACCCGAACGTGCCGGAACGTTTGTCCCGAGCAAAGACGGAAAAGGATCGGTCATCTTCAAGTTCAACGAAGCGTTCACGGAGAAAGACTGGGATACCGTGGCAATTACGTTAGAACCTGACGCCAACAGCCAGCTCCCACAGGGGGATATCGTCTTGGCTTCTGAGATCTGAACAATATCGTTTTTTCAACCGGCAGCCGGCTACTGCCGGTTTTTTTATTCAGAATTTCATCCCCATTCATTTGAAAATAGTGATCCATCTCTCCCATCCTTCCGTTAGCTCTATGAAAATATAAAAAACCAAAAGGAGAGATTTACTTATGAAAATGAAAAAAAGTTATTTAGCTGTCCCATTAAGCATGACACTACTAATTCCAACTGCAGGTGCAGTATCAGCACATAATGGTGAAGATCATTCCCACGACGCGAAGGTAGATACGCCGGCAGCGGAATTGCGCACCACGCTGGACCGATTACTTACTGAACATGCTTACCTTGCAGTAGAAGCGATGAGACGAGGTGCTGAAGGCGCTGAAGACTTCGAAGCGGCAGCCGGAGCTTTAAATGATAACGCAGCAGACTTAAAAGGTGCGATCGCTTCCGTTTATGGTGAAGAAGCAGGTAACCAGTTCAATACAATCTGGACCAATCACATCGGTTTCTTCGTCGACTATGTAAAAGCAACCGGGGCGAATGATCAAGCTGCGAAAGATAAAGCGCTTTCGAATCTCGCAGGCTATAAAGGAGAGTTCTCTAACTTCCTGGAAACAGCTACTGGTGAACGTTTGAAATCCGATAGTCTGGCAGAAGGCCTTCAAATGCATATCAACCAATTGATCGGGGCGTTTGACAGCTATGTGGCCGGTGACTATGAGAAAGCTTATGAATACGAGCGTGAAGCAATCGGGCATATGTCCATGGTATCCAAAGGATTATCGAGCGCCATCACGGACCAATACCCGGATAAATTTGAACAAACGATGGCCGTTACGCCTGCAGCGGATCTCCGTTCAACTCTTAACCATCTGTTAACAGAGCACGCTGCACTGGCAACAATGGCGATGCAAAATGGAATCGACGGATCAAAAGACTTCGACGCTTCAGTGAATGCCCTGAACGCCAACACGGAAGACCTGTCCGCAGCAATCGCTTCTGTATACGGTGAAGAAGCAGGTAACCAGTTCAAAGAAATGTGGACAAAGCATATCGGATTCTTCGTGGATTATGTAAAAGCAACAGGAGCTGAAGATGAAGCAGCGAAAGAAGAAGCGATCAAGAACCTTGACGGCTACCGTGCAGAGTTCTCCAACTTCCTTGAAACTGCAACGGACGGACGCTTGAAGTCCGACGCTCTGGCAGACGGCCTTCAAATGCATGTTGAACAGCTGACCGGTGCTTTCGACAGCTACGCAGCAGGTGACTATGAAAAAGCCTGGGATGGCATCCGCATGGCCTATGAGCACATGCTGAATCCTGCAAAAGGATTATCAGGCGCATTCGTCGATCAATTCCCTGACAAATTCAAAGCGAACATGCCTTCTGAAATGCCGAACACCGGTATGGGCGGTACGGCAGACGACAGCGGATTCCCATTCGAATTCCTTCTCGCAGCCCTTCTGATCATCGCTGGCGGAACAACCCTTGGAATGAAAAAATACGCATCACACAAACAATAATCCTAAAAGATGAGAGGGACGGACCTATTAAAGGTCCGTCCCCCAGTGTGAAGATGAAAGGAGTGGCTTCACATAATGTATACTATGAGGGTTGTACTATTTGTGCTTGTACTATTGCCCATTTCTGCATGTTCTGCGGGAATGAGTTCGAACCCTGCAAATAATTCCGAGACGTCAGAAGCGACCGGAAAACAGGAAAAGCCGAAAGTTGAAATGGCCAGTACCACGACCACCCCTTCTCCCTTCGCTGATCAAATTGTAAAAGATGAGCGCACCGGGATTCAACCGAGTAGGATTGACATACCTGCAATCGGTGTCTCTACATCAATCGAAGCTGTAGGACTGAAGGGAAATGGGGAAATGGCCGTAACCGAAAGTTTCGAAACGACTGCATGGTATCAGGGAGGATATAAACCCGGCGAACCTGGAAATGCTGTGATCGGCGGTCATGTGGACAGCAGAAACGGTCCCGCTGTTTTTTATAAGCTGAACAGGCTTTCTGAAGGCGATGAAATCATCGTAAGCAATAAAGAAGGTGAAAAACGGGTCTTCGTTGTCACAAATAAGAAAGAATATCCTTGGGATGATGCACCTCTTCAATCGATCTTTGGTTATTCCCCTGCAAGCTCCCTAAACCTGATCACCTGCACAGGCGACTTTGACCGTTCTTCTCGTAATTACAGCAAACGCCTCGTCGTTTACACTGAATTAAAATCCTGACTGAAACAGCACGGACACCCTCCGCTGCTGTTTTTTATATGGATAATTTTAGTGAAAACAGCAATCCTAGTAGGAAGGACGGTGATACCATGAACGAGGAACAACTGGAAGATCTGTTTCATTTTTATGGATATGAAGATTTATATAAACGATTCAAGACACCCCTTTATGTGACGGGAATCATGGATGATGCAGACACCGAGTTGCTGGAGGACTTTTTCGAGAATTTCTCCTTTGATGAGCCGGTGTTGTTCGACGAATTCAGATTTTGGTTTCAATATTACCAGGTTTCTAAGCGTCCGCCTTATTCTCTTTAAAATAAAAGGCTGTTTTCGTTAACATCGTGGCTATAAAAAAGCGAGATGCGGTTGATTTCCGCTTCAGATGCTCGCTTTCCGCGGGGCTGGCGGTGAGCCTCCTCGGACTTCGCCCTGCGGGGTCTCACCTGTCCATCAGTTCCCGCAGGAGTCGAGCATCTTCCGCTCCAATCAACTATCTAGGATAAAAACCATAAATTCACTTGATTTACTGCTTATTTATCTTCTGAATAGTAGTGGTCAACGCATTTCAAGTAAATTCCCCTTGATTCCTGCTATGGAAATTTTTCATTCTACAGTCTCAAATTATCTAAGTTGCTCACATTAACGTCTAATAATAGCAACAATCTATACAAAAAGAACAAAATAAAAAAACTGCTTCCTGCACGAAACAGAAAACAGTTTTCTTTAATAAGGGGTATCCTGATAGAAATAGTTCGTCGATTTCCACGTATTGTCGTATTCTTTATGGAAGATATGGGTCGTTGCCGGTGAAACTGGCGGGATCAGCCACGTCCAATCCCCAGTGACGTCACGGTCGGCATTCTTTTCATTTTCTTCAAACAGTCGGAACTGCTGTGCCGCTGTATGATGATCCACAATGCTGACACCCATTTCCTTAAAGGAATGGAGGACGGCAATATTCAATTCCACCAGCGCTTTATCACGCCACAGTGTCGCCGCTCTTGACGTATCGAGCCCCATACAGCTTGCCACCTTTGGAAGGAAGTGATAGCGGGCTTCATCAGCCAGATTCCGTGCGCCGATTTCCGTTTCCATATACCAGCCGTTGAAAGGTGCAGCTTTATAGGAAATCCCGCCGATTTTCATTTCCATATCAGAAATGATCGGGATTCCGTACCACTTCCAGCCCAGATCAGAGAACCACTCAAATTCCGGATGGTGAAGGGGTACCTCAAGCGTCAAACCGGGATCGATGCTTTTCAGCTGGGGCTGACGGTCTCCAATTTGTACGACCAACGGAAGGACATCGAAGTCCGTCCCTTCTCCCTTCCAGCCGAGTTCGTGACATTTTTTCGTGAATGGGATGGAATGAGGGTCGCCTGTATACCGGCCATCCTCTTCATAGCCTGCATATCGGATCACTTGGTGGTTCCACAGCCGAATGTCCGGCTTCCCCTGCTGCGACGGCCGGAATACGGTGATGGTAGGACGGATCCTGCCGCCATTGGACGCAAATTCCAAGTGTCTCTCCAACGCCTGGAACACTTCCTCTTCAGTTTCCGCAGTCCGCTCGTCAAATACATTCAACGAATGCCAGAACAACCGCCCGATACAACGGTTGCTGTTCCTCCACGCCATCTTCGCCCCGTGTACAAGTTCTTCGTGGGTATGGGTATACGTACCCTCTGTTTCTAATTCTTTCTCTATTTGGTTTATGCGTTGAGTGATTTCCTCACCGCTTTTATTCAGTTCCTGATAACACTGTTCGATAAAGGCTTTCGCCTCATCCATGATCCGTGTCAATATCATCGCTTCCCTGCTATCTTATTCAGCGCATACTGTACCTTCAAGTATACCATTTTTCACAACCAGATTTCCCTGGTACATTTGAACAACAGTTGAAATCTAGTGATTCACTTGTTTTTCATAGCATCGGTATTCCTGATGCCCCTCTGGTTTCGATGTGAAATAGACCGACCCACGGTACTCATACCCCATTTTCTTATAAAGTGCGTTTGCACTTTCGTTCCTTGCATAAGCGTCCAACCGGATGCTTTTATATCCCTTTTCACCGGCCAGTTCCTCACATTTTTCCATGAATGCCTTCCCAAGTCCCTTTCCCTGCTGCAGGGGATCGAGGAATAACGCATGGATGACCCATTCATGATCAAGCTTCCATGGGATGTCAGACCATTCAGGTGCCTGCCAATCATTCAATGTGGCCGACCCTGCCACTTCTCCATCCACTGTCAATAAATAGAGGTTTCCGTTATCCAGCTCTTCCTGAAAATACTCCCTGCTCGGATAGGCTTTGTCCCATTGACGCAGTCCCTGTTCGTCCAGCTGCTTCTTGCACCTTTCATACACATCCATAATCGTATCCATCTGCTCTTTTCTTGCTTTCACTAATTGTATTGTCATCATTTGTCCCCTGCTTATCTAATGAGTTATGTATCTTTCAGTAGTGTTTGTCAGGATTCCTGGCGTTATGCGGAGGGATCATTTCCCTTCAGCTTCCGAGCCACCCTTTCCCCTGCTGAAATCCCTGATAAGTAAGCACTTTCGAACCGGGTCCTCCCTGCCTGGTCATTCTCCCGGAGAAAAGCATCTCCGCAAAGGAGGATCCGTCGAGCGCCACCTGTTTCAATAAAAGGCTTATTCACAACCGACTTTGCTTCTGCATATGTCCACCGTTTCAGCTCTGCTCCGCTCACCCGGCTGCCGTCTTCAAGGTAGCGTTCAGCCACCGTTTGGATGCTTGCCAATATGTCTTGATCAGTCCGTCTTTCATTTTCCTGAGACCAGCCACCGGTCATATACACACCCACAGTCACCGTATCGGAAATTCCTTTTTGGAAGTGGTCCGCCACCCTTTCCACTCCGTCGGGAAGTTCACCATCCAGATGACCTGGTGCCGGGATGCTGCTTGCCCCGTCGAATGTGAACATACCCACAAAGCAGGGTGCAAAGGAAACCGTGGATGCGTCCCCGATTTCTGCAAGCAGGGAGGAAGCCTGCGGTGCCGGGACCGTTACGATACAATGTTCAGCAGACATGACCCGGCCATCCTCTATTTCCACTTCCAGAGGTCCGTCCCCGTCGCGGATGGCCGTGACTTTCGTGTTCAGGCGTACCGGAAGGGGTTGTGCAAGGTGTTTGGCCAGGCCATTCATTCCATTGACGGAAGTGTAGCGTGGATAGGGGGTGCCAAACCATTTTTTCACCCATCCTGCTTCAAGCCACTTTTCTGTATCGTGCTGAAGTTCATGAGACCTCACGGTGAAAAATTGGGCACCGTGGTCGGCTTTTCCGTTTCCGATCCGCCTTGTGGCAAGCCTGCCGCCTACGCTTCTTCCCTTCTCCACAATCAGGATGTCTGTGACCCCTTTTTCCATCAGTGTCCTGGCTGCCATGATGCCAGACAGGCCGCCTCCGATCACGATCACTTCTCTTCTCTCCATGTTCCTCATCCTCTCTTTCTGTCCATTATACGGATTTATACTTCCAAAATGAAAGGGAGATGACTGTGACAGCCATCTCCCTTTTCCTATGCCAACAATGCTTCCAATGTCTGATACTGTCGGTCCCTTTCTTTTTCTAACTGCTCTTTTTCCTTGTACAGATCTTGAAGGACGTCCAGCTTCTCCTCTGTGAGAAGCTTTTCTTCGATGGAATAGAGCTCTTCTTCCAGACGCTCGAGGGCTGCTTCTATTTCCTCCGCCGTCGGGGACAGTTTATCCACAGCTTTCTCCACCGGGGCTTTCTTCATCACCTGCACAACAGGCTCTGCAGGTACGATTTCAGGCAGTTTTTCCTTTGCCCAGCTGTATGGACCGTCGAAGAAATAGAGGTTCCCTTTCTCGATCCAGTACGTTTTCGTAAACAGCTTGTTCAGGAAATACCGGTCATGGGAAACAGCCAATATCGTTCCTTTAAAATCTTCAAGTGCATCTTCCAACACTTCTCGGGAGTCAATGTCCAGGTGATTCGTCGGTTCATCGAGGACAAGGAAGTTGATGTCCTGATGCATCAATTGGGCAAGGCGCAGCCTCATCTTCTCCCCGCCGGAGAGCTGCCCGACTTTCCTGAACACATTCGGTCCATAGAATAAGAACTTGGCGAGAATATGACGGGCATCCCCTTCTGTCACAGGAACCTCTTCCCTGAAAGCATCGATCAGCCGCACATGTGGATCACGCACTGTGAAATGCTGCGAAAGGTATCCGAGCTTCACATTACTGCCGAGCTTGACAGTGCCTGCATCTGCATCCTCTTTTCCAAGGAGCATCTTGATGATCGTTGATTTTCCCGTCCCGTTTTCCCCAACAATCGCTGTCCGGTCCTTGAAATGAACGAGCATCCCTGCATCATCAAACAACAGCTTCTCTCCAAATGCTTTTGATACACCTTCCATAGAAAATACAACTTTGCCGCTCCTGTCCGTTTCTTCAAACTCCAGGCCGATTTTCTTACGGTCGATGATCGGCCGCTTGATCTTCTCCATCCTCTCAAGGGCCCTTTCCATATTCCGGGCACGTTTATGAAGGGCTTCGTTTGGAGGATTGGCTTGATTCGCCCACTCCCTTAATCGTTTGATCGCTTCCTTCATTTTCTTAATTTTCTTCTGCTGCTCTTGATATGCCTGAAACTCGTTCATCAATCGCTCTTCCTTTTCCTTCACAAAACCGGAATAATCAGTATGATAAACCGAAAGCTCCCCATCCTCGAGGTCGTAGATTTTCGTAATGACGTGATCGAGGAAATAACGGTCATGGGAAATGCAGAGCACTGTCCCTTCATACTCTTTCAAAAATCCTTCGAGCCATTCGACTGCCCGGATATCAAGGTGGTT
Organism: Bacillus sp. KH172YL63; assembly: GCF_011398925.1. Lineage (NCBI taxonomy): Bacteria > Bacillati > Bacillota > Bacilli > Caryophanales > Bacillaceae > Bacillus > Bacillus sp. KH172YL63. The sequence goes on along the minus strand of NZ_AP022842.1, from coordinate 606,399 downwards.
CGTCGGTTCGTCCAGTAGCAGCAAATCCGGCTTCTGCAGGAGAATCAGTCCCAGGCAAAGCTTCGTTTGCTCCCCGCCGCTGCAGTCATTGAAATCCTTATCCACCAGGTCACCGATGCCAAGGCCATTGACAATTTTAGAAATGGCAGCGTCAATTTCATATCCCCCATCTAGTGTGAAGCGATCCTGAACCCTTCCGTATTCCTCCAGTAAAGAATTCAGTGCGGCCGGATCCCCTTCCCGCCCCATATTCATTTCCAGTTCTTTCAACCTTTCCCCGAATGTGAGCAATTCGGAAAACGCTGAGCGGAGCACCTCCATTCCCGTCGTACCGTCTTCGTACCGGGGAATTTGCGCGAGGTATCCAACCTTCGCCCCCTTCTTCAAATGAATGAGCCCCTTATCAGGGAATTCCTCTCCCGATAAAAGCTTAAAGATCGTCGTTTTCCCGGATCCATTGCGACCAACCAGTCCGATCCGGTCTTTTTCTTGTATTTCAAAGGACAGGTCCTCAAATATTAAGTGACCCCCAAACATCTTGCTTAATTCCTGTGCGCTGCATATCATCATGTTCCTCTTCCTTTCATATCCGGTTTAGAGGTAAGAGGCCGTACAAAAAAGCCACAGGAGAGCAGAGAGCTCTCCCGTGGCTGATGGGAAATGCGGGCTTTACCGCACTTCCTTCCTTTCTAAAAAGGGGTCAAAAAAAGAGGGCGAAAACGCCCCCTTTTTCCGACTCTTTCATAGAAAGTGATGAGAATTGAGACCTCTTACCGTTCAGTAATCATATTCATTTGCTGAAAAAGGGCATACGTGTCCCCTTGAATGCAAACGCATGAAAAATTGCACGGCAGATATAGATATAATCTAAATACTTTCCACGCAATCCTACTGAACGATTCATCTCAATTCCACCTCCTTTAAAAATACTGACATTTGATATCTCTATTATATAATTATTCTGAAATGTTTTGCAATGTGTTATTTCTTTTTATAAAGCACCCTCGATAACACCAGACCGATTACCCCGATCGGAATCAGGATCATGGCACGGATCGTGAAGTCGAGGAACACCAGGTCTGCTAGGAAGAACTTCACGAGGGCAAGTGCGAGAAAGCTGATTCCCGCCCACCGGTAAAAGACATCCTTCTTCGTTTCCGCATAAATCAGGTACAGGATCGAAAGCGTCGCAATCGCTACCGTGAAAGCCGTGGTCCGCGGCGTGTATGCCCAGTCAAGGACAATATAATCCGTCATCCTGAAAACAAAGAACGTGACCAGTCCTGTCAGGACGACTTTCACCAACGTGATTGGACCATTCAAAAATGATGATGCGCTCTGATTGTAATAAGCATAGAGATAAACATATCCGAATGCCGCTGCAAAAATCGGCAATTCGTCCGTCATGAAATCAACAGATGATCCAACCAAGACGGATAATAAAGAAATGACGATGAGCAACACCGAGCCCGCAAGACCGATATAGCTCTCCCGCCTGCCTGCAAGCCATAATAAGGCAATTGCCTGCAGTGCGACAAGGACGAAGCGCCACTCGTATTCGTAATATTGGAATAGGAACAGCAGTACATGCATAAATCCAAGGACAAGCAATACATCCTTCGTTCGTTTCTTCTCCTTCGGCTCTACAAAGGATGCCCCGATATACACGCCGGCGAAGATCCAATAGTAATAAAGGGGAATCTCAACGTATATATCATTGAGCAGCCCCAGCAGGATGAAGCACCCCGACACCATGGCCGGAATCATTTCAGCGCTCACCCTCTCATCCCGGTTGAGTACGATCAGCAGCAGAAGATATCCGTGCTGGATGGCAAATGGGATGAATACTGTGAGCGTCATTTCCCCGATCCCGAACGCCGCAAAGAAAAACAGTGAAAAATAAAGTAAATAATAGTGAATATTCCAGGCAATCCGGTATCTCTTCATCGTGCTGAACGTCATCAATACAAAGAACAGCACCATCTCGTAACCGTAGAACAGCCACTCATTCCGTTCGTCCCCTGCAAAAATGAACGGAAACAGATACGCGCCTGCCCCGATCAAGCACAGGATCAACTGTGACCCATGTTTATGTGAAGCCCAAAGCCCGACTGAAATAATGACCAGCAAAAGCAGATTCGTGATCAATCCGCCGATATACCCGTAAAGAATATTGGCTGAAAACAGTGTGATGATGGCAAGGATGATGCTTCCTGATAATAGTGTAAGAGATAATTTCCGCTGATCGCGGCTGTACCTTTCGCCTAACGCATACATGGCAACAGAGATCACCGCTCCTGTCAGCACCCTCAGTCCCGGTGTCACCCAGCCGTTTTGGGAAGCGGCCATGAACCCCCATATACTCCCGATCAGCAGGACGAACAGGAACACCTTCGGAAGCCAGCGTTCCACTGAAAAATCGAAGCGTTCTTTTTCTGTCACCGGCGCAGTTGACGGGTCTACGATCGGAACCCGCTCCCGCTCTTCATGCACTGCCGCTTTTTGGATGACCGTTGGTTCAGCCTTTCCCTTCGCGTGGAGCAACTCCCTTTTGACTGCGTAAAGCTCTCTTTCCAAGGCACCGATTTTCTTCTCTAATCTTTCAAACTCTTCCTTCTCCATCTTTCCACCCCCTTACTTCTATTTATACTGTACCAGGGGTAGGTTTACCTTTATTTTTGAGAGTGTGAACAGATTATTTTTACATACAAAAAGAGCTTCACCCTTATAAAAGGTGAAGCTCCGTTATTAAGCCAGTCGTTTAAAGTTTTGCCCGAGGATTTCATTCATCGTGTGGACCGTAATGAAGGCACGGTTATCCACCTCGGTGATGAATCCTTTCAGCCTGGTGAAGTCTTTGCGGCCAAGGATGGTCGTGATGACTTCCTTTTCATCTGAAGTGAAGGCACCTGTCGCCGTATGGATCGTCGCTCCTTTTCCAAGCTCGTGGACGATATAGGATTTGATTTCATCACTGTGACGGCTGATGATGACAATCTCTTTATTCGTATTGAACTGCTGCAGTGCGTAATCGATGACCAAACCGTTCAGGATGACACCGAAGAATGCGTACATACCGACTTGAGGACCGAATAGGACTGCAGAGGACAGGGCAATCGACAAGTCCGCCAACAGAACGCCACGTCCTACATCTATATTGAAATATTTATTAAAGATCAAGGCAACGATATCCGTTCCACCAGTGGATGCCTGCTGATTGAACACAATCGCCATACCGGTTGCGGCAATACATTGTCCGATGATCAATTGAATCAGGATATCATCACTTAATGGAACGCTCATCGGAGCAAATTCTTCTAATAACCAAACATAGAATGACAGGGCGAAACTCGCGTAAATGGTTTTCGCACCAAAATTAAAGCCGAGAAAGATCACACCAATGATGAATAAAATAATATTGATAATAATCATGAACAGTCCAAGCGACATGCCCGGGAACAAATCGTTCATGATGATCGACAATCCACTGACGCCCCCTGTCGCTAAATTATTAGGCGATAAGAAAAAATGGACATTCACCGAAACAAGGAATGCACCGAAATTCATCATTAAGAAGGAAAATATTCTTTGTCGCATCACCGCAACCTCCTTTTTCTTTTAAGTTTTTTGGTTTTCCGTAAATAGTTGAACAACGGGATTATAAAGCCCATCACAACCCTTTGTAAAGGGAATAGAGCCAAAAAAATAAGGTTTAATAATTGCGAAAATTGGAAGGGTTTGCAGATCCTGTGGCGACAGGATTAAGGCTTTGGTAAAATCGTCTGGATATTCCCGACACCGAATCATTTAAAAAGCTCCCTTCCTTTCACGGAGGGAGCTTAACCAAATTGTTTACGGATTGGGACATTCCTTATATGGAATTGAGGGATACAGATGCCGACAAGGATGAATACGATACCAACAACCTGCAATGAAGCGACCTGTTCCCCAAGGATCCATATGGCTGCAAGAATCGCTGCCGGAAGCTCGGCTGCGCCGATGATGGTGGAGAGGGTTGAGTCGAGATGCGGGGTGATTCCTGTGATTAATACAATGAAAACAACCCTCTTTTGTTTCACTACATGTTCACACCAATTGGGGAATAAATTTTTCTCTTCAATGCAAATTCTGACCAATTAATTATTAATGTGTTGATGGCTCTGTTTTATTAATGAAAATTTTTCTCCATGGATTTCCCGGTTGTATTCAGTTTGGCTATTAGAAGTATGCTTTTGTTTTGAGGCATAATTTTCATATCCTGATAAGATTAGTTTTACAGATAGAATTAAAAGAGTGAATGCAATAAGTGGTGCTAACGTAAGCCAGGGATATAGAAATATATCCTTATAATGTGTACCGATCATTCCAGCCCATTCATTTGATAAAGAAATTCTTTCAAACGCCCCGCCTGTCATAGACGTTTTAATTTTTTGAGTACCGCCAATGAAAATATCTAAAATACTCAAATGAATGAGGAGAAATAACAGCTGAATAATTTGTTGTAAAAACAAGATCACGATTCTAGGTTTCATCAATAAGAAAAGGTGCTTTCTCAGAATATACAGATACCCTGCTCCTGATAACATACAAATTTGTATAAACTCTTCCCTGAAATATCTGCGAATCTCATCTCCTAATTGTATCGTGAGGGGTGGGACTGCCAGGATGGTGAAAATGGCTATTTCAATCATAATCAATTCATAATTGATGGATTGAGAATTCGTATAGTGATGATTCAATGGTCCCATTACAAAGAATATGATGAATACAGGTGGGATGAAATAAATGACATCTAAAGATTTTTTAATCCAATTTATGTATCTCCCTAAATAAAATGCATAGAAAAATGCGCAAGCAAGTGAAATAAATAGCCTCAAAAAACTTATAATGACTACAAATATAAATGTAAACTTTGCCCCTTTCACTAACATATAAAGTAAACTCACGCCAAATTTGTCTGTTCCTAGCGGTGCTACCTGACCAGGCGAAAATGGTGGTGCTCCAACTAGATTCCCTTTTGTGTCATAAAGAAGGGTGGTTGTTTCATGGTGAAAGAATGGGTATAAAGAAGAAGGAAAAAAGCTAAGAAACATTAATACACCAAGTAAAGCCAAGCCTATATATAGCTTTACATTTATTCTTTTATGCGCCATTCCTCGATCCCCCATTACTCGTTCTATGTTCTGTGATAAGATGTATCGATTTATAGAAAAGTAAAAACGGTAAATAGATGAGGATTAAACACCACATTAAAATACGATGGTCCCCTATCCCATATGTCTTTATGAATCCCATCAGGCCGTCTATATTTAATACCAACTCTAATATGAGTAAATTTGACAACATAAATAAAATGATGTTCTTGGACTGGCTGATAAACTGTATGAGGGAGTTTTTGAATAAATGGAAGACGATGATGTAGTTTTCACTTAACCCTTTTGCTTTAAGGAATTCACTGTATGTCTTTTTTTGCTCTTCTTCTACATATGAAGAAAAGTACTTGAAGAGTTGAATAGTAGGGATGACACTTAAACAAATAATGGGTAGTAAATATAGCGATCCGTCATTCGTGATGGCTGTAATGCCAAGAGACCACCCAGAAAACTTGTAAACCATAACAAATGAGAATTGAAGGATGATGACCATTAATACATCAGGTACAGATTCAAGAACAAAAAAGAAAGATGAGAATGTTCTTTTTATCTTTTCATTAGACTTGATATAAAGAAAAGAAACAACCAGTGACAGTATGATTGCAATCAGAAATGAAGTTATTAATATAATCATCGTGTTGAAATATTTTTCTCCAATAATATTAAAGAATGCCAGTTCTTCTCCATAATACTGAGGTATTTGTAAAGCACCCGGATTAAACAGGTATTGAAAACTACTAATAAATGCACGCATAAATTCTGAGATTCGCAATGTTTGTCCAAATAATGGAAGACAACTGACAAAGATAATGACCAGAAGTGTAATGAGAAATTCTGTGAAAAACCTCAAAACGTTTATCAATCCATCGTGCTCCTTTCGTTGATTATTTTTCAATAATCCGAACTATTCCCGAGATTCTGAAAGGTTTTGATTCCTCTTCAGCTCTTTTTTTATTTTTAAATGTATATCCTTGGAGATAGAAATGCGTTCATAATTTTTTTATTTAATTACAACTTTAACAAAACCTCATTCATCTATTTCCCCCTTCTAATATAGTACTTACATTACCATCAAATTGTTTCATTTTTCTCAAAAAAACCCAAAAATAATTATAAAATTTGGAAAATACATATAAAAAATCTAGTGAGAACCTGTTTATTTACTGGATTAACTCTTTAAAACACGAAGAACCTAAAAAAATATAATTCTAGGAATATTTAAACAATTAAAACTGAAATTGTTATATGATACCAATAACACCGACAAAAAGTACTAATTTTTTTACATAAATTAGAATTATTGGTGGTGTTTAATAAAAACTACTCTTTGGTACTAATTAATTAGCACCGAAGAAACGGGAGGAATTTCAAATGTTAGAAGAAAAAGGAAGCAAAGATGTTGGCGGAACAGTAGATCCAAATTACGTACCTTACCCAGGATGCCCTCAAGGGTTTTCCATGTGTTGCTACAATGGATACGAGTGGTGCTGTTCTGGACAGGTTCACTGGAACTACTGTTAATACCTAAGAAAGGTATTTAAAAATGAGAAGGGGATAACTAACTAAGTTATCCCCTTTAACACATCTTATGAGGGAAAATATGTTATATATTAAAAAGGTTTCTTTTATTTTGTTTAGCAGCGCTAAAGGATGGTTGTTTGCAAGAATCTTGTCAAGTTTGATCCTAGGATTGGTTCCTTACGTTAGTCTATGGACAACTGAAAATCTAGTTAACGGTATCGTGAAAGTATTAAGTGATGATGCCACGATAAATGATTTATTCATATATCTAATAGCTTTGCTATTCGTTCAAGCACTTCCCCTGATTTTTGGAAGCTTGATTGTCATCATTGATAAAAAATACGAAAATATTTTAAATTTACATATTCAACATAAGGTTTCATATAAGGCCACAAACGTACCAATTAGTTATTATGATATACCTGATTTCCACAATAAGTTAAGTAGGTTAGATGGGAACCTGGGACTTAGATTAATGACACCTGTAAAGTCATACATTGAAATATTTAAGTACACCCTCTCCATACTTTCTGTTGTATATTATCTTATCGAAATACATTGGGCATTGGTGGTTCTTAATTGTGTAGTATCTATTCCGTTAATCTTCATGCAGAATCGATACGGGAAAAAACAATTTAATCTGATGGTCAAACAAACTCCAGATATTAGAATGTCAAGATATTATAATTCCCTCCTCAGCAATAGACAATCGATTAGAGAGGTAAGAATATTCGGTTTGAGGGATTATTTTCTGAATAAATGGTCTCAATTATTTAGAAAGACTAATGATGAGGCATATAAACTGACGAGGAGTTTAGAGGGGAATCAAGCCTTTTTTCAATTTCTAAATTCAATCTTTTATGTTATCAGCTTGGTATTTGCGATATATGTACTTAAATCAAGGTCTCTGGGTGTCGGAGCTTATGTAGCTATCACTCAATCCATGACTACGTTTCTCGTAAATATCAAGATGTTGGGGGTCAATATTTCAAAAATTTATAAAGAGCAGCTGTACATTAAAGATTTGTTCGATTTTCTAGACTATACAGAGGGGATATCTACAGAAAGAGCAACTAAAGAATTTACACAAACTGCCTCAAAAGGAATTGAGTTTAAAAATGTCGATTTCAAATATCCACTCAGCGATAAAAATGTCTTAAAAGAGATTAATTTTTCTCTTAAGCCTAATGAGAAAATTGCAATAGTAGGTTCAAATGGATCTGGAAAAAGCACATTGGTAAAATGTTTAATGGGGCTATATCACCCCACAAAAGGGGAAATTTTTATCGATGGGCTTGAAATTCGTGAAATAAAAGAAGAGAGCTTATATAAAAAAATAACAGTAATTTTTCAAGACTTTATTAAATATAATTTATCCATTTATGAGAATATTGCAATAGGGAATATTCAGGATATTAACAACGAAGAGAAAATCCAGAAGGTTGCAAAAGCTACCGGAATACATAATCTTGCTATGCAACTAGATGATGGATACCAAGCTGTGTTAGGAAAGATCTATGTAAAAGGAGTGGATCTTTCAGGGGGTCAATGGCAAAATTTAGCCCTTTCCAGAGCTTTATTTAAAGAGGGCGAAATTTTCATTCTGGATGAACCTACTTCAGCTTTAGACCCAAAAGCAGAGCTCGAGGTTTTTGAAAAATTCAAGGAGCTATCTAAAGGGAAAACAACCATATATATATCACATAGGATGGCTTCAGCCAGATTGGCAGATAGAATATTGGTAATGGATAAAGGAAGAATCATAGAAGAAGGCACTCACGATGAATTAATGATTCAAGAAGGAACGTATTTCAATATGTACAGTGCACAGGCAAAGTGGTATCAATAAACACGGAAACAGTGGTGATAGAATGGATTACTTTCTACTAGTTTTACGAGGTTTAACAGCTTACCTATTTCTTTCGACAGCTTATCATAAAATCTCCAATTATACTCAACATCTTGGGATCGTGGAGAATTACCGGATAATAAAAAGGAAATATATTACACCACTAGTGATTTTTTTGATAGTTATTGAATTGACTGTTTCAATCACTCTTTTAGTGGGTCTGTATATTAAGTGGTCTTTAGCTGTTTCCTTGATGCTCTTAATTGTATACACGCTAGCAGTATCTATTAACTTAAATAGAGGGCGGCATGAACTGTCTTGTGGGTGTGGAGGGATAATTGGGAACGATCGTATATCGTATAAGACGATTATCAGGAATTTGGTTTTAATGTCACTCATTTTGGTGCAAATACTGAAAACACCTTCTCTGTTTTCCATCGAACAATATATAACAGAGCCTGACATATTTCAGTGGACGGATGGTTTGGTGTTCATTACTTTAAGTACAATAATGGTGGCTTATTATGTATACAACAAATTTAAAAATTTGCTAAAGGAGATGTAATAAATGGAAGGTTTAGTGATTTCACAAATAGTACTTTGGTTATTCAGTATGGTGTTGTTTTATATGGTCTTTAATCTTATAAAAAAGGTACAAAACCTGTCAAAGAGTTTACAGAACGTAAATAGCAAAGACCCAAATGTCATTGGTCCGCCAATTGGAAGTGTAGGTAAACCACTAGGGAATATGCAACTCAGCAATCAAGAAACATTGATTCTTTTCTTTTCTACCGGCTGTCACTTTTGTAAAAATGTCATTAATGACCTGCAAAAGGTGAAAGAAGAATATCAAAACATCATTGTTTTGATAAAAGATGATGATAAAGAGGTTTATGAAGAATATGAAAAGAAAATTTCTTCCTTTCAAATAGAGTGTAAACGGTTAACAGAACAGATATACTTGGATTATGTGATTAAAGGTTTCCCTTTTGGTGTTGTTACAAAAAAACAAAAAATTGTATCCAAAGGACCTGCTCCTTCATTAAAAGCAATAGAGGAGCTTAAAAAAACCGCTTAAAAAATAGGAGGACTAACATGAAGACTAAAAAACCGATCAAGAGTATGTTCATTATTCTAATTCTATTAAATCTTCTTGCAGGATGCTCCGGCAATGATGAGGCAAAAGAAGATGTAGAAAATAAAGGTTCAAAACTCATTACATTACAGCAATTCAATAAAGTTGAAAAAGGTATGAGTTATGATGAAGTGGTGGATATTACAGGGGTTGAAGGGGAACCAATGACTGAAGAAACAGAAAGCACCACGATGTACGCATGGGATGGGGTAGCTCCGGATTCATTCATGGCATTGACTTTCAAAGACGGTAAATTGACTGAAAAGATTCAAAACGGGTTAAAGTAATCACCAGCGTTAAAATTAACAATGTATGGCTGTTGATTAGTACACTCTTAGGAGTAACTTCAGGTTCAAAAAAGACTGCTTTCATAGAGAGGCAGTCTTTTCTCTGCGCCTTCCAGACAGCTGTGTCCAATCAGTATACAAAGCGATGCATGCAACGGCTTCATCCCGACACTCCTTCCATTTATCCGAAATTCCTACTACTAAAAAAGAACGATCCTGACACAGAATCGTTCCCTTCTATTACCGATTATCGATTTTTTCTGGATACAGATCATGATTCATCATGCGGTGGTCGGCCATCGTTTCATATTTCGTACCAGGCTTTCCGTAGTTGCAGTATGGATCGATGCTGATTCCGCCACGAGGTGTGAATTTACCCCACACTTCGATATAACGTGGATCCATTAATTCAATCAGATCATTCATGATGATATTCATGCAGTCTTCATGGAAATCACCGTGATTTCTGAAGCTGAACAAGTATAGCTTCAATGATTTGCTTTCCACCATCTTTTGATCAGGGATATAGCTGATATAGATGGTTGCAAAATCCGGCTGGCCTGTTTTCGGACAAAGGCTTGTGAATTCAGGGCAGTTGAATTTCACGAAATAGTCGCGGTTTGGGTGCTTATTGTCGAATGACTCCAAAATATGGGGAGCATATTCGAATAAATAATTTGTCCCCTGGTTCCCTAATAGAGTTAAATCCGGTAATTCTTCGTCTTTTCTTCCTGACATGTGTGAATCCTCCTTCAAAGTGACCCGAATGTAAGGAGGACATAGCATTAGCCTAAGAATCGTGATAACAGGCTGGACAATTGCACAAACAATGCTTTCCTGTTACGCTTAAAGGATAACTTGGCCTCGATTGTGCCAAGTCAGATTCAAAGAACCATAGTTTTTTATAGAGGGTTAATGCTATGAACCTCTCTCAATATTTGAGCGTCATATAGTGTTACTGACGTTATATTAAATAAGAATAAAGGGAAAGTCAACAGCAACCGCTGATTGACCTCCTTGGCAGGAATTTCACCACCCGAAATTGAATATATAATGTGATATTTTCACGATTCAGGAGTGATGAGACATGAATCAGCTCGTCAAGACGTTCACCAAAGCCATTCTCGCCGGGGACGTGCCAGCCCTGCTGGAATTGCATGCCTCCTCCATTCACTCAAAGATGGATTCTTTCACTTTTTACGAAAAAGTCGTCAAGCCATCCATGTACAGAGTAGGTGAGCTTTGGGAGAAAAATCAAATAACCGTTGCAGATGAGCACTTGGCCACTGCAACCCTTAAATATCTGCTCGCCACCCTCTTCACCCATCAGGAAGCTTATGAAGACCAGCCGAAAGCCTTATTATTCTGTATCGAGGGTGAGCATCACAGCCTGGGCCTCGAGCTTGCAAACGAAGTGTTTAAAGAAAAGCAATGGAATACCCGTTATCTTGGCTCCAATGTCCCGGTTAAAGACGCATTAAGCTTCATCGATGCATGGCAGCCCCAGGTGATCGGCATCTCCATCGGCATGACCACCGAGCTCGTACGCTTGAAAAACTGTGTCGGTGAAATCAGGCATCACCACCCAGACATCGAAATCCTGGTCGGCGGCAGGCTCATATCAAACTACACACTTGATTTCCTCGAGGAAGCGAGTGTTTCAACTTTCTACGACCTAGTCGAACTCAACGAATATTTGACCGACCTCAGAGGACAGTTTGTTTCCCTGAAAGGGTAAGCCGAACGACCAAATCCAACGTATGTTATCCACATGGCACCTTTCCCACCTGCGGGACGGGGTTTTTGGGGCAATGACATCCAATAACCTTGCAATAAAGGAGTGATCATGTGGAAAACCTACATTTGTGCCCGATTCCCTATCTACTGTTAGACAGACAGTTCCACCTGATAGATGCATCAAATTCAGGCTATGATCTTTTAAAGCCGGGAGAAAATTTCATGGGGATCATCGAAGAAGAAAGCTCACCGAAATTTGCCCGGTTCATCCACAAACATGGAGAAGGTGAAATGGAACTGAACCTGAAGAGCAATGACTCCTTCGAGCTTTTCGACATCTACTACCGATTTTCAGAGGTCCAGCAGCTCTTTCACGTTGCCCTCATTTCGAAAGATGATCAATACAAAAAAGTTTCAGAGCAGATGAACGGCTTATTCGATCTGATGGGGAAGTCGACATACCCCCGGAAAGAACCGAATTTGACAGAAGTACTCGCGAAGGTTTCTTCATTATATTTGAAACTTGCCAACACTTCTGATTGGAATCGCCAAGAAGTTATGGATAAAATAAAAGAGATTGAACATCACCTGCAGCAATCGGTGAAATAATACTTAGGTATAGGAGAAGACGCTATGACTTTATTAACGAACATCCTTGAATACAACCAGCAATTTGTGCAAGAACAATCGTATGAAGAGTACAGAACAACCAAGTTCCCTGACAAACGCTTAGTGATTCTTACTTGCATGGATACTCGTTTAGTTGAACTGCTGCCTAAATCCATGAACATGAAAAATGGCGATGTGAAAATCGTTAAAAATGCCGGCGCCATCATGAGCCATCCTTTCGGAAGTATCATGCGCAGCCTGCTCGTTGCAGTCTACGAACTTCAAGCTGACGAAGTACTTGTCATCGGACACCACGACTGCGGCATGAGCGCCATCAACAGCAACCAGATCATCGACAAAATGAAAGACCGTGGCATCACAGACGAAACACTCAACACCGTCAACTACTCAGGCATCGACCTGCATGACTGGCTGAAAGGCTTCAACTCAGTCCAGGAAAGCGTCGCCCACAGCGTCGACATGATCAAAAACCACCCGCTGATGGACAAGAACATCCCGGTTCACGGACTCGTCATCAGCCCTGAAACAGGGAAACTCGACCTGGTTGTGGACGGGTACTAAAAACCGGATCAGATTTGTGTCAGGGGAAGAATGAATAGTAGTAGTGAGGTAATATGATAGTAAGATAAAAATCCATGCAGACTTGGGGTCTGCATGGATTTTTTTGGGGAGTTTTTTTGGGGGACGGACCTTTCAAAAAGCTTATCCTATCGCGATTTGTGGAGGTATTAGGCGTTGTTTTTGGGGACGGACCTCCCAAAACCCTCACTTCATTTCCACAAACCCGCTTGTAACAAGGATCTCTCTATTAAATCAGAGGTCCGTCCCTCGATGGAATCCCTTCAATTCTCTTAGGATCGGCATGTTTTCCATTTCTTCTTCGGTGACGTGGTCCCATTCGATGCCCTGTGGTTTTTCATAGGGAGTGCGGGTTTCAGTAATGCCTTCTTCCGTGATGATCCAGTCGACTGCGAGATCATAGGAGTCCCTCGGGATGTCATCCTCTACCAGCTGTTGGCTGTTGATCGTTGTGATGACGGGAACCGGCTTATTCCCTATTTCCCTAAGGATTGCATATTCACGATCGGCGTATCCCGCTCCTTTTCCGAGTCTTCTGCCGTCAGCGTGGATGGCGACAGATCCTACTACGATGAGGTCGATTCCAGGAATATCGGTCAAGGGCACGACTTTTCCATATGTATTCATATGCTTGATGCTCGCTGCCTTTCTCTCCTCCCCATGAGGGACCCACTCCGGCTTGATCATGACGAACCCATCCTTCAGGCGAGGGGTTGGAATCAGCAACGTTTTCCCATCTTTGATGACTGCCGCACGAAGGGGCAGCTGTGGTGCATCTGGATTGACTTTCACCACGCTTGCTTCTTTGTAGATATCCATGCTCTGTACAAATGAAGCAGCTTTCTCTGCCCCCTTGACATTCGGGATCCTGCCGACCAGGGGAAAAGGAAATCTTCCAAGCTTCTTTTCTGTCAGTGTATTCCACACTTTGTGCCTGATTTCATCTTTGTTGGTCATTTTGGAGACCTCCTTTGGGGTTGGTTTGTTGTTTTGATTTCCATAATATGTATAAAAACGCAAATAACTATGATTGAGACGCAATTACTTTTGAAAACGACGCAATTACATAAAAAATGACGCAAATATGCTTGAAAACGACGCAATAACTTAAAAAAAGACGCAATTCACTTCCTGACCAAAGCTGTCTCCCTTATTTTACCATACCGTTCCCACGGTTTCATCCTTGATTCACACATTCCCGTCATGTTCCCCCACCAAACTCATAAAATCAAATGTGAAAGGAGTGATCCCATGAAGACATTTCGCGCTCGACTGTCAGATTTGGAGGGGCTTGGGGACTTAGTTTGATGCTTTTCGTATCTTTTACCAACAGTCATCAGACAAGGACGGTGCAAGACGCTACCTTGAATACGATATAAAGGTCCGTCCCTCAAAGAGTATCTTCATTTGAGGGACGGACCTTCTTCTTCCTCCACAAACAACGCTTCAGATCCAAGAGCCCCTGCATCTGTCCCTGCTACATCTTGTCCTGCTACATTTCACGCCGGTCTGAAGCTTCATGTACTGGTAGAAGAGGAAGGCGTGGCGGCCTTGCCGGGTATGGGGATTGATTTCATTTCTGAGTTTTTTCAGAAACATTTGGTCGCATGCGCATGTGGGACCGTATCGTTCATAACACAGGTCATGGGCCTGGCATGCGGCATCGACTGAATTGACGGGCGCACCGGGTCCGCTGCATCCCGGTCCGCACCATCTGTATTCGGGAAATATGCATAATGATGGAGAATCACAGTTTTTTCTCATGGAATCTTCGTCTCCTTTGAACTTCTCTGCAGTTCGTACGTTTTATTTCTTCCACAACGGGAATTACACCCTATGTAGGAAAAATAAATTACTATACGGTATGCACACTGCTGCCGGAAGGTTTGTCCCAATGCCCAGTTCACAGAAAATTCGTTTAGGAGGAATGAAGAATGGCAACTTTTCAATTAAAAGATACGGTACCAAATTTCACGCTCCCTGCAGTTTCTGGTGAGACGTTCTCGTTTGAGGAGCATCAAAAAGAACATAATGCTTGGCATCTTCTTGTCTTTTTCAGGGGATCATGGTGTCCGGTCTGTCAGGAAGAATTGCGGGAACTTCAGGCAAATAAGGAATATTTCGAGAAGCACAATGTCCACCTGTTGACGATTTCCAGTGATAAGTTGGAAAACTTACAGGAATTCGCGGACAAAGAAGACCTCACTTTCCCGATTTTATCTGATGAAAACCTGGAAGCCATCAAAGCATACGAGGTTTATTATCACGGAGAAGACGCCCCTTATGAAGATCATGGACAGCACGGGGAGCCGGCTTACTTCCTCATCAACGAAAAGGGAGAGGCGATGTATCAGCAAAGACAAACGAGCCCGTTCGGCCGTCCGCATGCCAATGAACTAAGAAAGATCGTGAAATATATCCAAAAGAACGTGAAGTAAAATAAGCGGGATCGACGCTGCAGTCGATCCCGCTTTCTTCATGTGAGGGCAAGCTCCAGGCTTTTCCGGGCTTCCGCAACGGTATGTGTTTGATTTTCATGATAGCCATACAGAAGCAGCACGACGTTTGTGTAGATGGCTTTAAATCTGGCGTATTCAAGCTCGAGCGGATCGATTTCCCCGTACTCTTCGAAAAATACCTTGCGGCCAGCCCCATCAAGGAAACTGAAAATCAAATTGAGATCCACAGCCCGGTGGCCAATGTGCACATCTCCCCAATCGATCACCCCGGATAGGACCCCTTCCCTGTTCACGATAATATTTTTAAAATGAAGATCGCCATGAACCAATACAGGTTCTCGAGGCAGGGAACCCTGAGGCAGCCGATGAAGATACCGCTCCAAATTTTCCGACTGATGAAAGAGTTTGAGCGCTTTCACTTCCCGGATGTTCCTCTCCAGGACCGGAAGACGTTTTTCCACATTCAAACGCTCCAGTTCATCATCGGGGACACCGAGCTGCTTCGCTTCCGTCACGTTTGTTCCGTGCAGCCTCTTAAGAAACTTGGCCAAACCCGGTGCTGAGTCCGTCCGGTTAACCTTTTGTGCCTTGGACGGGATCATCCCTTCCACAAGTCGGTATCCAAGAAAAGGCCACCGATACTGAGAGAACGGCTTCCCGTGAAAAACAGGAACCGGTATCTGCAGACCAAGATTGCGACATCCTAGAAGAGGCAGAAGCTTTCCCTCTGTTTCAATCAGCCCAACCGCAACCTCTCTTCTTGGAAAACGAAAGATCCAGTCCCTGTTTACGTTCACGACTGTATTATCAAAGCCATAATCAATGATGTCGGCCTTGACTGGTGCAAGCTCTGGAAATTGAGCCGTAATCCATTCCGCAGCCTGATGGGCATTCACTGTCAATTCTGCATCCCATACGTTTGCCATCACTCCCACTCCTTTACCAAGTTCAATTCTTTGTGAAGATCAAGCGTCTTGTGATAAGTTTCAAGTAACCGAAAATATTAAGTTAGTTAAATAAAAAGGAGGAACAACTATGCTACCTGAAAAACAGCAACAAATCCAATTGATATCCCGTCCTGAAGGAATGCCTGTAAAAGAGGACTTCCTTTACAAGGAGATCGAGGTGCCAAAGCCGTCCGACGGTGAAGTGCTGGTGAAGACCTTGTATCTATCAGTGGACCCTTATATGCGGGGAAGGATGTCTGACGCGAAATCCTATGTCGCTCCTTTTCAATTAAACGAAGCGCTGGCAGGAGGAGCTGTAGGTGAAATCGTAGAATCACGATCAGATCTATTTAAAAAAGGGGACTTTGTCGTCGGCATGCTGCCTTGGCAGGAATATGCTGTCGCGAATGAAAAAGAAGTCCGTTCCATCGATCCAAATGTCGCGCCGATCTCGACCCACTTAAGCATCCTCGGTATGACCGGATTGACGGCTTATTTCGGCCTGATCGACATTGGTCAGCCGAAAGAAGGCGAAACGGTTGTCGTGTCCGGAGCTGCCGGTGCAGTTGGTTCCGTCGTTGGTCAGATCGCCAAAATCAAAGGTGCCCGGGTCGTCGGGATTGCAGGATCTGATGAAAAAGTCAACTACCTGACAGATACACTCGGCTTCGACAAAGGAATCAACTATAAAACGACCGATAATATTTACGCTGCACTAAAAGAAGCATGCCCGGACGGCATCGATGTGTACTTCGAAAACGTCGGAGGCGAAATCGGGGACGCTGCCCTTAGTTTACTAAATAAACATGCACGCATTCCAGTGTGCGGGGCGATCTCTTCCTATAACAAGACCGACCGTGACCTCGGTCCCCGCGTTCAAACGAGATTGATTAAATCAAGCGCACTCATGAAAGGCTTCGTTGTCAACGATTACAGCGACCGCTTCAAAGAAGGCGCGACCGCACTCGGCCAATGGCTCTCCGAAGGGAAGCTTCAATACGAAGAAACGATCACAGAAGGCCTGGAAAACGTAACCGACGCCTTCCTCGGCCTCTTCCAAGGAAAAAACATCGGCAAACAACTCGTCAAAATCGCCGACCCAAACAGCTGAGTCTCTTTTTGAGGGACGGACCTCCATTTCCAGACCGAAATCCTGTCATATCAACATTCAGGTGCCGGAAAGGGAGGTCCGTCCCTTTATCTTTGTCCCTTCGTCTGCACATCCTCAGGTTTACTTCTCCCCCTTCTGCGGGAAGAGTAGATGATAGATGAAGAAACAGATTTATAGAGGAGGAGTCATTTGTGCAGAAGTATCAGTTGTATATTAATGGAGAGTTTGTAAACAGTACGTCGAACGAAACGTGGGATGTGATCAATCCTGCGAATGAGGAGACAATTTCGTCCATTCAGCTGGGGACGGAAGAGGATGTCAATCATGCAGTCGATGCAGCTCATACGGCCTTCCTTTCCTGGAGCAAAGTGCCTTCAAAGGAACGTGCCTCTTATTTATACCGTATCGCAGACAAGTTGGAAGAACGCCGGGATCAGTTTGTACACATGCTGACGGAAGAAAACGGGAAGACCCTCGATGCCTCAGAGGGAGAGGTCGACCTTGCCATTGAGTATTTCCGCTATATGGCCGGCTGGGCACTCCGCTATGAAGGGGAAATCCTTGAAAGCGAACGCTCCAACGAAAACATCCTGGTATATAAAAAACCGATCGGTGTCGTTTCGGGAATCGTCCCGTGGAACTTCCCGATGTTCATCCTTGCAAGAAAGGTTGCCCCTGCACTTGTGACCGGCTGTACGATTGTGCTGAAACCGAGTCAGTACACCCCGAATACAGCATGTGAATTCGCCAAGATCGTAGACGAAGTCGATCTTCCTAAAGGCGTGTTCAATCTCGTGACTGGTAAAGGATCTGATATCGGCAATCCGATGTCAAGCCATCCGAAAGTCCGCATGGTGTCGATGACAGGAAGTTACCCTGCAGGTTCAAAGGTGATGGAGGCAGCGTCCAAATCAATTACAAAAGTAAATCTGGAGCTTGGAGGAAAAGCACCGGCGATCGTCACAAAGCATGCCAATATTGATCTTGCCGTTGAAAAGATCAAAACGTCCCGGATCACCAACTCCGGACAGGCGTGTACAAATGCAGAGCGGGTATATGTCCACGAAGATGTAGCCGAAGAATTCATTGAAAAAATGACGGAAGCGATGAGAAATACAGCAGTCGGCGATCCAACGAACCGTGACAATGAGATCGGCCCACTTGTGAACAAAAACCGCTTGGATACCATGACAGAAATGGTGAACGCAGCAGTAGAAAATGGAGCCAAGATCCTGACAGGCGGCAAGCCGCTCAATGTGGAAAAAGGATTTTACTTTGAGCCTACCGTACTTGTGGACGTAAAACAGGATATGGACATCATCCAGGAGGAAATCTTTGGACCGGTCCTCCCGATCATGACGTACAAGGATTTTGACGAAGTGATTCAACTTGCAAACGATACGGAATACGGGCTTTCTTCGTCGATCTTCAGTGACAATCTACATGAAGTCATGAGAGCGGCAAACGAGCTCAGATACGGGGAAACATTCGTCAACCGTGAAAACTTCGAAGCGATCAATGGCTTCCATGCCGGCCGTGGCCAATCAGGAATCGGCGGAGCAGATGGGAAGCACGGCCTGAATGAATACCTCGAAACCCACGTTGTATATCTTGAGTACGATGAAGACTATAAAGGATAATTCAATAAACGGACCCGCCTTGAAGATAAAGGCGGGTCCGTTTTTCTTCTCAATGCCATCCTTTAAAAACAAAAAGCTGGCTGTGTCCCTATAACGGATCACAGCCAGCTTACACCATCATACTATTCATGTTTAAACCCTCAAGCCAAGATAAAGAAATTTGCCAACGCGATTAAAGACAGGATGATGGCGACCCCGGAACTCATCCACAGAATATCGTTAAAATCCATTTTCAGCTCTGCAAGTTTGTCTTTGTTTAGCAACGTGCTTCACTCCCTTGAAAATTTTCGATGAAACCGATGACCTTAAACAGGGACAGGTCCATTTGAGGATCGGTTGACGTTGAGCAATTGGAACATTCTATTTCGTTCACGTTCATCGTTGAACGGAATTCATTCGCACACTGTGTACATTCTAAAATATGTAGATCCTTTGTCTTCCCTTTCCGATCAAATTGAATCCGTTCTTTACCCTGATTAATATAGCCCATCAATTTCTCTCCCGTCGAAAGTTATTTAGTTCATATTTACCCGATGGTACAGCCATAAAACATGATTTAACAGATTTCTTCAGGTTTTTATCATTCCACAGCACACTCTATGCTACAATTTTCATATCACGTGTTGGAAAGGAGGAAAATGCAATGATCATTCAACCGGCTGGCTTTTGGATCAGACTGGGCGCAGGGATTGCCAATGGCCTTTTCATCAATCTTCCCCTCCTCATCCTGGTCGGTATCATCACCGATGATTTCGATCCCGACAATTCGATCGTCTCTCTGATCTTGTTCCTATATTTATTGCTCACCCCGGTCTTCTGGAAGGGTTACGATGTAGGGAAAAAGACGATGGGCATCCGGATCGTAAAGAAAGACGGAAGTAACGTACATATTGGCAACATGCTGATGAGGAATGCAGTAGCAGGATTATTTTATATTATTACATTAGGATTCGGCGTCCTACTGAGTATCATGTTCGTCGTATTTCGTGAAGACAAGCGGGCCATTCACGATCTGATGGCGGGAACCTACGTCACGAAAGTGTCCCCTGCAGAAATGTCGAGTAAACTCGACGCATAAAAAACAACCAGCCATCCGGCTGGTTGTCACAATCGTTTCTCCATGAAATGACGGCTCCGTCCCTTTGGGAAATCTTCCAGTAAACCGAACTCCCGGTAGCCCATTTTTTTGTAAAATTCCGGCGCCTGAAAGCTTAATGTATCGAGCATCACGAGATAGCAGCCCTTTTCCCTGGCATGCTCTTCAATTTGTTGAAGAAGTTTTGACCCATATCCCCCGTTCCTGTGCTCCTCCGATACCCAAAGAAAATCGATGTGCAGGTGATGCCAAAACATTTCCCCTACGACCCCACCAACGATTTCTCCCCCGTCATTCCTCATAACGAAACTCACTTTTTCCAGAGGTGTCTTGCTGCTGTCATCAATCTGGCTCATATTGTATTCTACTAATTTTTTTCGTATGTAATCACTGTCTTCCTGGATCCATTGCTTCTCTATTTTCATTAGAATCTCCCCTTCCTTCATTCTACCTTTTTTTCAAAAAAATGTTTAACGACACTTTCAACCGTTTATATGAAGAATAAGATTTCTATAAGGAGGAATTCCATGTCTTTCAAAAAAACACTGAGCGTCTTGGAGAATTTGTACTTACAGAAACCTGATAAATTATTGACCGTTTACCTGAACACAGACCGGAGCGACCCCGATCAGCAGGGCGGGGAATGGAAGATCGCCCTGAAAAACGGCTTCAACCGCCTCGAAGAATACCTTGAAAGCACACCGGAAGAAAAAGAAAGGCTTCAAGCCATCCGTCCCAAAGTGGAAAACTACGTGCACAGCCTGGAACGAGAACTGCCAAGAAGCTTCATCATCTTCGCTTCAGCAGACAGCGGTATCTGGGAAACTTTCGAACTGCAGGTTCCGGTTGAAACGAACTTTTACTGGGAAGAGAACCCTCACCTGGATCAACTGAAATCATTGCATGAGGAGTATCCATATACAGGACTTGTGCTGCTTCAGCAAAATCAGATCAAAATCCTTACTTCAGCATTTGGAGAGATCCAATCCAGCGAGTTCATGGAGTTCGATTTGGAAACAGACGACTGGCGAAAGCATGAAGGTCCACACCATTCCGATGCGAGCATGGGGAGCGGCGGCGGAAAAGCCAATCAGCAGGAAGAATTCGAAAGCCGCCTGAAAGCCAATCAGCAACGCTGGTGGAAAAGCCTCGGCAGCATCCTCGACAAAAAGGCCGCCGATGAAAAATGGGAGCGCATCGTCCTAGTCGGTGATAAGGAGGAAGCCGCTGTCCTCGAGGAGAATATGAACAAAGAAGTCCATGAAACAATCGGTAAAAACCTATTAAATGAAAATGAGCATAAAGTTGTGGAGAAGCTGCTCGCTTAAAGATTTTAGGAGAGGCCACCGTCTTTTGGACGGTGGTTTTTGTTTTTTTGAATTTGATAAGTATCAGGCTGTTTGTCGGATATATCACCCATCCCACAAGCTGGATAAATCGGACGTGAATCCGATATTTCCCCTTCAACCAGGCACATCCTTCCCTTCCGTTCATACACTGAAGTTAGGAGGTGTGTGTCCGTGCTATCACGAATCAAATGGTTATCATTTTCAATTGAATTATTTCTTGCCGTCCCAATCTTCGGCAATATCGCTGGGGAAGCGATCCCGTTTCTCCTCTGCTTAATCGCCCTGTGGCATGCAAGCGTCCTTTATATCTCCAAATCGGAAGATCAGCCGATCCTCGGAAGCATCCTAGGCATCCTCGCTTCCTTCTTAAATTTCTTCCCGATCATCCGATTGATCGCCCATGCGGTCACCGCCATTGTCCTGATCTTCGAAATTCAAAAGGCCCCCGGGATGGAGTGACGGGTAAGAAAGATGATCCTTGTTATGAGGGTCATCTTTTTTGTGCTGGTTGGGTGGTTCAGGGGGCAGGTTTTTAAAGATGCACTCTATAAAGGTGAATCATGTTTTGGCGTGAAATGGGCCGTTCGCCGATAAAATCTGGATTTCGCCGTTATATCCGAAATATCGCCGTTATAATGAAAATTTCGCCGTTATATCTCGGATTTCGCCGTTAAATTCAATATTTCGCCGATAACCGCTTCTTCCCTGCCTTTCTAAACGTCTCCACGCCACCCCAAGACCCAGATTCTTCTCCATCACATCATCCTCCTACGAAAATCCTCCTTTACAACGTGAAAATTACCACTCCTCCCACCAAAAAAAGGAAGATTCCCCTAAACAGGAATCTCCCCAAGTCTCAAACCTATTGCACCGCTCCGCCGGCGTTCACGTATCGTGCGTTGAACTCTTGGAGGAATTGGTTGGTGATGGCTGCATCATGGATGATGAGCATGTTTTCGTCGTTTACGTTATTGCCGTTTTCGCTCCAGTTTGTTGAGCCGACGATGACGGTCGGGTCGCTGTCGGTGTCAGCGTCGATGAGCATCGTTTTGGCGTGGAGCTTGCGGGTTTCGTTGGCCGCATAGACTGGTGCCGGGTTTGCCCAGCGTGTGTTTGGATTGTTTGTACTTGTCTGGGAAGCGGTTCTGCCGGTCATTTCAATGCTTGCAGACCACCATTGGTTCCAGAAGCTCGGATCGAACAGTCCTTTTACATCAAAGCCTGTGAGCGTCCCTTGATTATCTGTATAGCTGCCTTCCCACTTGTTCTTCAGTTCATCTACCAGTGCCTGGTCACTCCAGGCGAATATGGTGAAGTATGCATTTTCGTCGGCTTCGTTTTTTACAAGTTCGGTCATGCGGCCGACAGCGTCGTCACCGGATGAGAAGTAGATTTCTACCGTATCTCCGCCAATTGTAAGGGAATGAGGCGTGTTATCGATTTTCCGGGTGCTGAAGTTGGAAACTTTGTTATCAGGGGTTGTTGTCCCGCTTCCCCACATTTCATCGAATTCGGTTTTGTAAATGGCCGCAAGCTCCGGGGAATGCACTTCCACAACATGTTGTTGATTGCCATCCAGGATGCCCTGGTTCATATTTTCTTCAGACCCGTACAGTCCTGTGATGGTGTAGTTCCAGCTCCCTGTGAAGACCCATTTTCCGTCAACGACGGCGAATTTATTGTGCATCTGATTGCCAGGAGAGTAATAGCTGTCTGCAGCTTTCCATTCTCCTTCAACAAACATATAGCCGGTTGTTGCCGTGCTTCCGACCGTGACGCTGCGCTGGGGGAAGTCTGTGAAGTCTGCCGGAAGATTGTAGTCTGAGCGTTTCGCTGCGTCTTCGACGACAAACATCGGTGAATCGGACAGGATATGGGCATCATCGGCTGTACCGACTGTCCCGTCCTGGCCCCGGACGAGTTTTTCCAGGTACAATCGCATTGTTTCATAGCGTTCTGCATAATGAGGGTCTGTGCCGTCCTTCGCATCAGCGAGGATCCGGACGTCCACTCCCTGCGCCGCTTTGTTCATGAGCGCATCGATGATCCGCGGCAGGTTGATTTCATAGGTGGCCAGGTCAATGGAAGTCGTCGCTTCATTCAGCCTTTTCAGCAGGCGATCTTCAAGATTGACGTTGTAATTTGCTTCGTTCCCAGGCATCGCATATTGTGTAGACGCACTTTTATTGAAATATACGTTGATCGCACCGGGCTCCTCGCTTACATTGGTGAGGGATTCAGTGCCGGTTGCAGGTGCCCCGCCGCCATTTGCCGCTTTAGGGGTGCCGAACCCGCCTTCATAGGAAGCGGTTGCCGTGCTCCAATTCGTTGATACCGTCCCGCTGACAGAGGAATCGACCCGTGCCATCGCCGCCTTTGTCGAGTTGTCCCCTGCATACCAGCTGTCCACTTCATCCACAACCGTACCGGCAGCATCTTTTAAATACAGGATTTCGTTTGAATTGCCTAGGCTCCCAGTATAAATCTGATCGGCTGTGACCGTTGAGATAGTGCTGTCACTCGTTCTTTCCAACAGAAAATAGTCATTTGCCGGAATCGATCCAGTAAGGTTTATGCTTGGTGATCCGTCCTGCGCTTCAAGGACCCACCCATCCAGCGTGACGGGGGATGAAGTGGGGTTATGTAATTCGATCCATTCATCGTTATAAGACCCTGTCGTGCCCATCCATGCCACTTCGCTGATGACGGCCGACTGTGTTGCTGCTTCCGCCTCCATCCCTTCCTGTGGCTGGACGAGCCCGCCCGTCAGTAGAAATAGACTGCTGATGACCGCTAATGATATTCTTTTTGTCCTCATACCCTTTCCCCTTTCAAAACGATATAAAAATGATTACAGTACAAGTATATTTTGTCGCATTTTGTAATGTAATGGGAGAAAAGGCGCTATTTTTCTTAACATTTCGTAAATTTTGCATAACAAATGTAAACCGTTCGAACGATTTACCCAGTATTCTTACTGAATTTACTATTATTCAAACCGTAAACACTGATAGCGGAGCGCTCGTTCATTCAGGCCTTAAGACCTATACCCAACAGGGAAGCGAATCCAATAAAAAAAGCAAAGCCACATACGGACTTTGCTTACCTACAATTCAATTTCCCATTCTTCCCTCAATGCCATGTAGAGGAGGAGCAGTGTATCTTCAAATTCTTCGTAGGTTTTTCCTTCCATCGGCAATTCGAGTTTCGGGAACAGGATTGCGGCGAGTTTTTTGGTAAGGGCATTCCGTTCTGCCAGGGGCAGCTGCCTGAAACGGTTCGCGTACGTTTTGACGAGATTCCATTCCTTCGTGCCGAGCTGCTTGATGGCCCACTCGTCCACCGGTAGACTTTGTTGGGAAAGTCCCCGGTTGCGGATTTCTTTTTCGATGCCCTTTTCTTTCCTCTTCCCTTTCACCCTGCGCTCATGCACGACAAGGGTGCCTGCCACAATATCCCCAAGCCGCTTATGCTTGGAATGGAGGAAGATCATCATGATCCCAATGAAATAAGCGATCGGCAGCATATCGATGATTCTCAGGAGATTCCGGATGAAGCAGGACAGGAGCGTAACACTGTGACCATTCTCTTGCATGACCCGGATGCCAAGCAGTCTTTTTCCCACTGTCTTTCCTGCCCAGAAGTATTCGAGTGCGAAGAAGTATCCCCAGTTCACGACAAATAAGAGGATGATGACAAGTGACCACAGCGTAGAGTCCACGCTGAACATCGGAATACCGAATGGTGCTACGCTCCCCCAGGTGATATAAATGGTGAGCAGCACAACCAGTGTATTGAACACACCCAGTATCAGTTGATCAATCATCAGGGCTGTGGCCCTGCTCCCTAATCCGGCCGGTTGAAATTGAAGGGACACAAATTCGGGGGTTCTGATATCTACTTGTTCTTCGTGCAAAATATCCCCTCCTTATGGATGATTTTACCTATAACAGTTTCTATTTTTTTCTAAAATTACTATAATAAAAGATAAGAAATAAAACGACAAGTAGGTGTCAAAATGAACGTGAAGCAATTTGTCAAACAGCACCGGGGTGATTGGAAGGCGCTTGAGGACCTCCTCGGTCAGCTTCGGAAAAAGAAGAACATGACAAGCGCATCCATCGATCAGTTCAACTCCCTCTATCAGAAAGCTGCACAGAATCTATCTTACAGCCAGACGTATTTTCCGGGAGAAGAGGTGACCGATTATTTAAACGGCCTCGTCTCGAAGTCTCATAATCTATTATATAAAGATCAAATGTCGAGCGGTAAGCAGATCGGTCACTTTTTTTCCACCGCGTTTATCGGGCTGCTCCTTGATCAGTGGAAATTCATCGTCATCGCAGCGGTCTTATTTACAATCGGTGCCTGCGGGGCGTTTCTTTCCGTCATGAATGACCCTGTTCATGTGTATTCAATCCTGCCAGCCGAAATGGCCCAGGGAGTGGATCCGGGAAATCTTGGCAGCAGTGACGGGGAAGTGGACTCCTCGCTTATGTCGGCTTCGATCATGACCAATAATATCAAAGTGTCCTTCCTGGCGTTTGCCGGCGGTGTGACGTTCGGGTTATTGACGCTTTATCTTCTCGTATACAACGGCATCATTGTCGGGGCACTCGCCGCCGTCTTCTGGCATCACGGGATGAGCTATGAGTTCTGGGCTTATATCGAGCTTACTGCGATCTTCATCGCTGGGGGTGCAGGGCGCTTTCAATTGAAAGAACAGGCAAAGCGATCAGTCCAGCTTCTCCTCGGTACGATTCCATTGTTCGTCATTGCCGGCATCATCGAAGGCTTCATTACGCCTGCCGCCATCTCCCTTCCGGCCAAATATGCGGTTGCTTTTCTGACCGTCATCGGCTTGATCGCTTATATGGTGATCGGCAAGATGCGGATGAGCCGTGGGAGGCTATAATAGCCCCCGGTTCATCATATCGATATAGTATGATACGGCCGTCGCGGCCAATTTCTCTTCACGGGTCTCCACCATCAGGAGGCCTTGTTTTTCCCATTTGGCTTTTTCCCTCTTTTTCACAAGCATCTGCTTCTGTGCCATGCTCTTCATCATCGCATGCCGGATATCGACAGGCTCTGTTTTGATCCGGCGCATGATCATTTCGTCTTCAATCCCGATCATCATGAACATATGCTGTCTTCTTAAGCGCTGTAAATAATAGAGGGCACTGTTCTCATGGAGAAAATTGTGGATATCACTGAATAACAAGAGCAGACTTCTTTTCTTTTGCACCGTCTGGACGTAATGAAGAACCGACGCATAATTGGATTCTGCTCCGTCCACCTCCAGATTGTAGATGCGCTGAAGAATCGTCTGCAAGTGGGCCATTCCTTTTGCAGGCGGGATGTACACATGCACGCCTTTGCTAAAAGCAAGCACCGATACATAGTCCCCGTTTTGAAGGGCTGCGGCCGCAACGGTCAGGGCCGCCTCGATGGATTTCTCCAGCCGGTTCCCTTCCTTCAGCTCGGCTCCCATCATCCTGCCGCAGTCGATCAGGATCGTCATATATTTTCCATGCTCAGGCTCGTACTCATTGGTCATCACTTCCCTGAGCTTGGCTGTCTGACGCCAGTTGATCTTACGGGGATCGTCTCCGAGGACGTAATTCCTGATCTTGGCGAATTCTCCGGTCCCGCTCTGCTGCTTTCTTATCTTCGTGCCTTCATACAGGAGGTACCTCTGGGCATCCTCCAATACTTTTTTCGTTTCGGTCAAATCTGGTATGACTTTCACTTGATCGTGATGCTTCACCGTCTTTTGTTTCTCCCATAATCCAAAAGAACTCCGATAACGGAGATAAATCTTTTCCAGATGATAGTCACCCCTTACCGGCGCAACTGCATCATACGTAAGCGTCCCCTTACTTTCTCCAGAGAGGTTCCCCTGTAATGGAAATGGGGTTTGAAAGCTTTGCGGCGTACCGTCTATGATACGAAATGACATGTCACGGCGGGATACATTTTTCATATTCAATTGAATTGGATATGAGAGGCCCCTTTCCATCTGTTCAGGGATTCCCCGTTTTACGTCCACCTCTTTTTTAGTAGGGGAGAAAGCCAGGTCTATGAGACTCACCGCGATGAAGAGGCCGTTCAGCATAAAGATCATCGTCCATGACAATCCAACCAGTGATGCAACAAGCATCACAAGGGTAAAAAGAAGAAAGGACAACAGCAGTCTCTTTGTCGGCAGGATGCCTTTATCTTGGAACAGTAATCGACCCGATAAGCTCCTGGATGACTTGGTCAATGGTCATTCCCTCCAATTCTACATGCGGGGATAACTGGATGCGGTGCCTCAGCGCCGGTTTTGCCACGAGCTTGATATCGTCCGGTGTGACATAATCCCGCCCGGACAGATAGGCCCATGCCCTTCCCGCCTTCCCGATCGAGATCGCCGCCCTTGTACTTGCCCCGAAGCGGATCGACTCGGTTTCACGGGTTTTCCTGACAATCTGCATGATATAATCCAGGACCGCATCGCTGAGGGTGACGTCTTCAATTTCCTTCCTGATTGTTAAAAAGGTTTCCATATCGAGGACCGCTCCGATTTCACTCGTTTCGATACGAGACTCGATTACCTGCTTCAGTACATTTTTCTCTTCTTTAAACGATGGAAAATCGATATTCAGTTTAAACAGGAACCGGTCCTGCTGTGCTTCCGGGAGTGGGTACGTCCCCTCGAATTCGATCGGATTCTGGGTTGCCACCACAAAGAAGACCTCTTCAAGCGGGTACGTCTCCCCTTGGATTGTGACCTGTTTTTCTTCCATGGCCTCTAACAGCGCAGCCTGGGTCTTCGCCGGCGTCCGGTTGATTTCGTCGGCCAACAGCACATTGGTGAAGATCGGCCCCTTGATCGTTTGGAAGCTGCTGTCCTTCAGATTGTAAATTGTGCTGCCGGTAATATCGCTCGGCAGCAGGTCCGGGGTGAACTGAATCCGGTTAAAGCTGCCACCAAGCAGCCGGGACAGTGTCTTCACCATCTGGGTCTTCCCCGTTCCCGGGACACCCTCGATCAGCACATGTCCCCCTGCAAGAATGGAAGATAATAAGAGTTTAAGATTCATTCCCTGTCCAACGATGCGTTCTTCATACTTCTCCATTAAGGATGTGATTTCTGGTTTCAACGATCCTCCACCTCTTTCCTGAATCTATCAATCTTCTTTGACCACCATATATATTCCTGCTTGTTGATCCGTTCTTTCCCAAGTACGCTCTTTATCCCTGAGAGGAATGATCGGAGTTCCTTCTCGGACACACCGTTCATGCGCCGACCGAGAGGCTCCTTCAGTTCGGTCCAGTCTTTTCCTGTCGGGATCCCCCAGCGTTCCTGAAACAGCACCCTGACATAGTCAGACTGGATCTCAAGCGACGCCTTGTATTGCTTCCCTTTTACATACCATGCAGACAGCGCCTGGATCCGTTCATCACTGAAACGCACCATCTCTTCACGTGGGACGAGAATGCCCCCGAACCGCTTTCCTCTCATCCAAAGCCCGAGCAAGGCAGCAATCGCCAATTGAAGGAGAAGGAGCAATAGCCACTGGGGATACAGTGAGACAAAGGTTTCCCTGCTTTCTCCCCCGTGGAGATATTCATCGATGAGGATAATCCCCTTCTCCACGCCTCCTTTTTCTAACAGAAGAAGAACCAAGGGAAGGTGGTCCTTCTCAAGGAGATTCTCATTGGTCACCCATTGGGGCGCGGTGGAAACGATCAATTGACCCTTTCCAATAGGAGACGAGTAGGCAATCGCACCTTCGATATCTTTCAACAGGACTGTGTCCCCTTCACCCGTTTCTAACCTGAAATCGGGGAGAATGGCTGTCTCGTATGTATGACCGTCACGATCATGGAGCACTGCAGGAGATCCCTCTGCCTCTACTCTGCTTGTTTTTACATCGAACATGCCTTTTGGATTCTCTTTCAAAAGAAGGACGGTATTCCCCTGCTTCATAAAATCCTTATACTCGTTCAAGTCTTTCTGTCCCGGCATGGAAAAAGGCTCTATGATGACGAGCAGCTGCCCGGATCCTTTTTTGGGAAGCCGGTCAGGTGAGAGCGTCCATCGCCGCACCGAATCCCCTTCGTTTTCCAAATAGGTGTAGAGTGCTTTTACACCTGAAGGAGAGGGAGAATCAGACACATAGGCAGGATACTCCTTCAGCTTGTCGGGCGAAAGGAACATTCCGGCCACGATGAAAAGACCGATCAGTCCCACCAGCGGTATCCACGTTTTGATCGTCGCCTTCAATGTTCCCCTCCCCTTTCTATGACACGATTGAATGCCGGATCATTCCCGGCATCCACCCAGCGGAGGACTTCCTCTTTACAGTGGAGATACTCAGTCGCCTCCACTTCACGTTCCCCATATGCCACTTCATCGAATAAAAGGGCAAGCTCATAAAAGCGATCAGCCCACCCTTGGTTCACTTTCCTTAGCTCATCATAATATTCCCAGTTCGTTTTCCATGCCTTTGCTTCAAGATACGACTGTTCATGGAAATACAGGAGAAGTGCCAGGAAAATGTGGCGGGTCGCCTTTGAGTAATCCCCGAGTGATTCCTGCTTCAATGCTTCCTCCAGATGCCTTGAATAGGACCAATTCATTTCATTCAAGGATTGAAGGGGCTTATTGGACCGGAACTTTCTCCTTCTTGCCCCGTTGCGGATTGCAGCGAAAGTGAAGACGAGGAGGACAGCCACCGCGATCACAATCAATATGATCAGGATGCTTGATGAAGCAGCGCCTGTCGGCTCGAAAGCAGGATTGATCTTTCCGAGCAGTCCCTCTATCCATTCCTTTGCTTTTTCCCACAGGCTTGTCATCAAGTCGTCATTTCTTTCCCGATAAGCTCTGTACTCTTTTCCATTCAGGATGTCCTCGATGTGATCCCTTGCTTTGTTTTCATCCAACACATTTTTCACCCGGCTTTCAAATTCAGACGTCTAGAACTCCCTTATGGTTCTCCTATTGAATCGTATGATAATCATCGATCATTTCGTTCAGATCATCCGCATCATGCCTTGTTTTCAAATCAAAGAACATGACGGCGAAACCGACAGCGAACAGCATTGAAGTGAACAGGCTGATGATATTGACGATCATATTGTACAGCACGCTCTGTCCGAGCAATAAGCCGAATGTGAATTCAAATGCAAGGCTGATCACGGCAAATATCAAACTGAATACGATATACAATCCGATCAGCGTCCAAGCCCGTTTCGACGTTAAATTCCAGCTTCTCCCGAGTCCAGGTGCATCCTCCTCGATGGCAGCCGCTCCGAGATAGAAGCTCCAGCGCGTTAACAGGTAACCAATACCCACCGCAAAAACCAGGAACACTAAGATGATCGTGACGATCGTCCCGACACCAAAATCAAAAGCCAACGCACTGAAGGCTCCTCCCATGAAGATGGCGATCATTGGTACAACAATCAGTCCAAACATAATCACTCCGAACAGCAGACTGCTTCCGATGAGCGGCCAGAAGCGGGAAAATGCCTCTTTGAGCACAAGCTTCACCGAGTACTCTTCATTTTTCCGCATATGGTTCAGAGCAAAAAGAATCGCCGCCTGCGTAATAGGCGTCAGGATCATGGTGATCAGTCCAATTAGACCTGTACCAAGCTCAGCCCCCAGATTCACAGACTGCCCATCTTCGGCATCAAGCTCGCCTGTAAAGC
Source organism: Bacillus sp. KH172YL63 (assembly GCF_011398925.1). Classification (NCBI taxonomy): domain Bacteria; kingdom Bacillati; phylum Bacillota; class Bacilli; order Caryophanales; family Bacillaceae; genus Bacillus; species Bacillus sp. KH172YL63. The sequence goes on along the minus strand of NZ_AP022842.1, from coordinate 575,198 downwards.
TGCTCATCACTCCTTCAAGCCACGTTTCACCGCCACCGATGCTCCTGAAAAAGCTGACGCCGGCTGCGAGCTCAATGAGTGCCTGCAATAAGTAAACAGGTCCCAATAAAATCAAAAATACGAGGAAAAAATCTTTAAAATGGTTCTTGCTTAAACGAAAAGTATGATCCAGTATCTCACCGAACCCTTTAGGCTTGCTGAATTGTGCGTTCACGGATGTATCCCCCTCACGGTAATTTTTCAAATTTTGACAATATATCGCTTATTTTAACATTATTCCTACCCTTTTTGATGAAATATTTGTCATTTCTTCAATCTTGTTTGCCGCTCCCCTCCATCCATATATATTGTTCGATTGAAAGCTCATGTCTTTCTTTTCTATACGAAGAAAGGACCCGAAAAGTTTTAACTTTTCGAGTCCTTTCGATGATCATTCAGCCAAATGATGTTTAAACGCATATATCACAGCCTGCGTCCGGTCTTGTACGGCGAGCTTGGAAAGGATATTGCTCACGTGTGTCTTCACTGTCTTAAGGGCGATGAACAATTCATCGGCGATTTCCTGATTTGTTTTCCCCTGCGTCATGAGGAGAAGGATTTCGAGTTCACGGTTCGTGAGTTCTTCATGGGGATGGGAAACGGTTTTCTGCCTCATACGGGTCATCATCTTCCCCGTCACTTCCGGTTCAAGGATCGATTGGCCACTATGCGTCTTCCGGACGGCTTCTGCGATCTCACTCGCTTTCGACGTTTTCAGCATATAGCTGACGGCGCCTGCTTCAAGGGCCGGATATACTTTATCGTCATCGAGGAAGCTCGTGACGATGATGATCTTGGCGTCCGGCCATTGTCCGATGATTTCCTTCGTCGCCTGGATGCCATCCATTTCTTTCATGACGAGATCCATCAGGATGATATCCGGTCGGAGGTCAAGGGCAAGCTGCACGCCTTCTTTTCCGTCTGATGCCTCCCCAATCACATCGATATCAGCCTGGGCAGACAAATACGATGATACCCCAATCCGGACCATTTCATGATCGTCCACAAATACCACTTTAATCATTGCTTTCACCTTCCTCCTCTGTAACAGGAACCTTCACTTCCAAGCTTGTTCCCTTATTCGGTACGCTGATGATCTTGAACGTCCCGCCTATTTCAATCGCACGCTCCCTCATATTTTGAAGACCATAGGAGCTTGTCACCTTCGATTCATTCACATCAAAGCCCTCTCCATCATCCACCACCCGCAATATGATGATGGATTCCCTTTTAATCAATCGGATATCCAGGGAGGATGCCTTGGCATGGCGGAGGGTGTTGGAAACCGATTCCTGCAAGATCCGGAAGAGATGGTCTTCGATCCCTTTATCAAGGGTCATCTCTTCGATTTTCCATTCAATATCCAGAGGGACCTTCTGAGCAAGTTCAATCAACAGCTCCTTCATCCCTTCCTGAAGGTTCTTGCCCTTCAGCGCCACAGGGCGGAGGTGGAGAAGGAGTGCCCTCATCTCAAGCTGGGATTGGTGGATCATCCGCTCGACCATCCCCAGCTGTTTCTCTTCATGAGGGGTCCTGCCGGGCTGACCGGTTTCTGTGATCGCAGACATCAGCATCGACGCGGCAAACAGTTGTTGACTGACCGAATCGTGCAGCTCCCTGGCAAACCGGTTTCTTTCCTGGGACACGATTTCCTGAATCCTTTTTTCCTGCTCTTCTGCCTTTTCATTCGCAAGCTTTCGTGAATATCTTGCCTGCTCTGCAAGATGCTTCCCCAGTGCATCGACCTTTTTCCACACCTGTTTCACTTCAGGCGTCGCCGTTTCCGGAATGGAGATGCTTTTTCCTTGTTCGATGTACAACAGTGCATCCTCAAGCTCCCTCAGCTGCCGCTTATCCTTCAAGCCCGTTCCAACCCCGAAAATGATACCGATGAAGATGCTGACAACGAGGATGAAGCCTGCCCCCGGCAAGTCCATGATCTCCACTTCCCACAGCAGTGACCAGTCCTGCAAAGGATATAAATAAAAGAATGAAAGGGAAAAAAACACGACCATCACAAGGGAAAAGGCGATGCCTGCAAGCACCTGCTTACTGACTGTAGTCATATTCTCTTCACCTCTAAATCCCCGACCCACATGGAGGTGACGATCTTCACCCGTTGAACGGCCGAATCATAACCAGGCGTCTGATAATAGAGCGACTGATTGATGGCTTTCGGCTCCACTTCATCAAAAATTTCGATCGAACCGGCGAGAACCGAGTGATGAATGCTCACTTCCACATCGTAAGGGATGAGGATCTCTATATTCCCAAGGATGTTCCGGATCGACACGACCGACGTCCCCTTTGGCAGCACCGTATTCCCGACATCAATGATCGAATCCCCGATCAATCCCTGTATATTGATATCATTCCATTCATACACATCATCCGGCGTACGTTTCTGACCAAACCATTCATTTTGCAGGGCGGCCCGCTTCAACACAAGCGGTTCATGGCTTTGTGTAAACGTTTCTTTGATTGTTGGGGTGATGTATTTAGGATGCTTCTTTGAATCGGCAAATCGGACGATGATCACAAGCAGGATGCCGAACAGAAGGAACTTAAACGCCACCGTGTTGAAAATATTGATCGCAAGGCTGATGATCCCGAACCACAGCAGGATTTTCCCCGACGTCCTCGGCAGCTTCTTGCGCCCGATATAAATGCAGAAGGCGGCAATCGAAAGAAAGACAAGAACCCCCCCGTCATAAAAGGACACTTCCAACAGGATTAAGAGCGTACCGATTAATATGATCCAGCTGATTCCGTCAGAACGTAAACGATTAAACATAAGGGGCTCCTCCTTTCTTGTTATGTAGGTGTTTGGTTTGTGGGTGGAGAGTTGGGTGGTGTGGTATGGGTGTGTGGCTGGGTGAGTGCCTGCCCGCCCGCTGTCCGCCGAGATTTTTCGACAAAGTGCTCATATTTCTTGATTGAGGATCATATTTTAAAAATCCGGCTCATATATGAAAATTCGAGCTCATATTTTTGAAATCACGCTCATATATTTATATTTCGGCTCATATATCGGCCCATGGATGAATCACACAACGGTTTTTACATATATATTTTGAAAAATATTGGCTCTTCACTCCAAAATGACGAACTTTCACGTTCATTTCGTCCAAGACCAGGTATTTTGGCGCAAAATCCCGTCCTATTCAAAAATTCAAAAAGGGTAAAAGGGGGTGAACCCTCCACGAGTTCCCCCTGTTTTTTTATTCAAGTATGCACTACCCTAGAATACCATGTTTCATGAAGGAATGGCTTCTGTTTCCTCATTTTTCACGTCTTTTTCCAGTTTCGCGATCTTCGCGTCAATTGTGTTCCGGTAATAGGAGGAGTTGACTCCGTGCTCCAGCTGATCTAAATAGGTTTCGATCTCACCGAACTTGGAGAACGACTGGTTGTCATATCCTGAAGAGGACTCAAGGACAGCGTTCATTTTGTGGTGGGCACGTGCGATGTTTTCCCTGCCCATCAGTTCCATGCGCTTGATGTACATGTCCTTCAGCTTGTGTTTCATCTCCCCGTATTTTCTTTCAAGTTCTTCGAGCTCTTTACCCGCTTGAAGCATCGATTCCCGAATCCGTACCGAACGTTCTTCGTAGTATGTTTGTTCCTGACGGGCAAATTCGTACAAGCCTTCTTCATTGGCCTTTGAGGCGACCTCCGCCTGGTATTTGCGCTTCTCGGCAAGGACCGAAGCCTCCTGGTGCTCTTTCTGGAATTCTTTCTTCAGGAGGTATTGTCTTTCCACAAGCTTGCGTACTTTCTCGACTTCCTGTTCGCACTGTCTTAAATAGTGGTTCAGGACTCCGATCGGATTTTTCTTTTCCTTTTTGTCCAGCGCTTCGTGCAGGTCGGACATGACCGTATTTTTCATACGTTGAAATAAGTTTAGCATAATGATATCTCTCCTTTTTTTATTGATCGGCGCGGCTTTTCACCGGCTTAGTTTTTCAACTGAGACCATTCTCTTTCAAAATTGGTGAATGGATCGGACGAGCTCTCGTCCACCACGCCGGCCTCTTCTTTTTTCCAGTTCTGATACACCACATACAGCACATACAGAGCGACAAGACCGATGATCGCCGGGAAGTTTGACACCGTTGCACTGATTGCAATCAGTCCGACCAAAGCCCATAGAATTTTCTTACCGGTAGAGTCTGTTTTGATAAACCCTTTAAAGCTGTAATACATAACCACAAGGGAGATGGCGAGACCGATGATCGGTCCTACATTCGCAAGCAGCACAATCGCTGCGATTCCTCCTGCCAGTAGCAATCCAAATTTCTTCATTGGGTGTTGCCTCCTTTCTTCTTCATGTCTTTATCCTACCTACTTTCCCGGTTTCCCATAACGAGCCGGAGCTTTATTTTCGTATCAGACTTGAGGCTTAGGGAAGCTAGGACAATGTCGTGCAATCGCCCAAAAAAGAAGAGGTCCGTCCCTCAAATCCGGGGACAGACCTCTATCTCTTCGTTATTTTGTCAGTTCAAGGAATTCGTCGACGTCTGCGATGCAGAGCTTGATGCCTTTTTCCCAGAAGGCTTCTTTGGTGATGTCTTCGCCGAGATGTTTCATGGCAAGCTCTTCCACGTTCATGACGGCCGTGTCACGGAGGAGCGCCATGTATTTCTCTTCGTAGTTCTCGTTTGCTTCGAGGGCCTTTGCATAAATGCTCAGGGAGAACAGGTAGCCGAATGTGTACGGGAAGTTATAGAACGGCACACCTGTAATATAGAAATGAAGTTTTGATGCCCAGAAGCGGGGATGCACTTCACCCAGTGAATCGGCGAACGCTTCCTGCTGGGCTTTCACCATCAGTTCATTGAGCTTCTCGACAGAGACAATTCCCTTCGCCCGTTCTTCATAAAAACGGGTCTCGAATAAGAAGCGGGCATGGATATTCATGAAGAAAGCGACGCTCCGCTGCAGTTTATCTTCAACAAGGGCAATCTTCTCTTCCTTCGTTCCTGCTTCTTTCACGGCTGCATCGGCCACGATCATTTCGGCAAAAGTCGAAGCCGTTTCCGCCACGTTCATCGCGTAATTCCGATTCAAGGTGTGCATCGGTTTCAGCGCGTATGAGTGGAATGCATGGCCCAGTTCATGGGCAAGTGTCGATACATTCGACATCGATCCGGAGTAGGTCATAAAAATCCTTGATTGGTCGCTTAACGGGAAGGATGTGCAGAAGCCTCCCGGACGTTTCCCCGGACGGTCCTCCGCCTCGATCCACTCATCCTGGAATGCTTTTTCGGCAAACTTGGCCATTTCTTCGCCAAAACGGGCAAATTGCTTGAGAATGAAGGCCGCTCCTTCATCATACGACATCGTACCCGTTGACTCTGCGACCGGTGCGTCAAGGTCATACCAGTCAAGCTTGTCCTTTCCGATCAGCTTCGCTTTACGATTTAAATATTTTACGAAAGGCTGCTTGTGTTTGGAAATCGCCCCCCACATTGCATCGAGGGTCTCCTGCTTCATCCTGTTATATTCAAGGGGCTCCTTCATCAGTTCATCCCAGCCCCGCTTTTTATAAACATTCAAACGGAATCCGCCCAGGTGGTTGAGGGTGCGCGCAAACAGGTCCTCTTTCTCCTCCCATGCGCTCTCCAATTTGTCAAAAACCTCTTTCCTCGTCTTTTCGTCAGGGCTTGAAAGCAGATTATTCGCCTGCCCCACTGACAATGTTTTTCCGTCATGGCTGATTTCCATCGCGCCCACGATCGTATCGTACATCTGGCCCCAACCGTGATAGCCGTCGACGGCCAATGCCTGGATCAAGGATTCCTCTGTGCTCGACAGCTTATCTTTTGCTTTCTTTCTCCACTCATTGAGCACAAACGTAATCTCACTGAGCCTTTCGTGCTGAAGCAAGTCATTCCAGACGTCCTCGGTGCAGTCGGAAAGCTGCTGCTGAAACTTGGTGAATGTGGAAGAGAAGTCGGCGCTCAGGCTCGTCACTTCCCCCCGGAGAGAATCAGCTTTGCGGTCATGCATGTTCTGGGCTTCAAGACAGCTGACAAAGGCACCGGCCTGGCGCAAATACAGCATCACTTCTTTCGCTTCCTCAATGAGGTTCCACACCAGGTCCCCGTCCTTCGCCGATTGAGGCGGATGGAAGGCCAAGGCGTTGTCTGCGAAGTCATCTTTCTTTTTCGCTAAAGTATCAAGGTGCTCCCTGAATTCCTCTGAATCACTTCCTCCGCTGAAAAAAACATCTAAATCCCACTTATCTGAATAGGTATGAGTTGTACGGTTCATAATGTCCCCCTAAATTGTTTGTTAAAAATGATCCCTATTTCATTTTAATTCTCGATAAATGCGCCAATTCCTCCATCTTCTTTTCAAACCCCTTCTCACTCAAACTCTCTTCCGATGGTTTTTGCATGAGCAAAAGTGGAATAGTATATAGAAATGACACAAGTTATCAAAGGGGGACATACTATGAGACTCATCCTGAATATTCTCGCCTTCGCAGTGATGATTGTGATGAACACGCTCGCTGTCACGCTGCCGTTGAATGATCAATCCACATCAGAAATCAGTGACAGGCTCGATATCATGATCACACCTGCAGGGTACGTCTTTTCCATCTGGAGCCTGATTTATCTGCTTCTCGCCCTCTGGATAATCCGGCAGTTTCCGAAAGACCGGCGGGAGTTACCGCTGTACCAGGATACGAGTGGACTTTTCGTCTTGAGCAGTATATTGAACGCTTCATGGATCCTTGTATGGCACTATCACTTTTTCCTGATCTCTGTGTTTGTGATGCTCGGTCTTCTCGGTACGTTAATCGCCCTTTATAAGCGGCTCCTGAGTATAGGTCCGTCCCTCCTGGATAGGGCCCCGTTCTCGATCTACCTGGGATGGATTTCTGTTGCGACAATCGTGAACATCACCTATTATTTGACCGATATCGGCTGGGACGGATTCGGTGTGTCGGCATTGGTTTGGGCTTACCTTGGATTGATTGCCGCATCGATCCTCGCCTTTTCTTTCCGCATCGCTTTCCATGATTTCCTCTACCCTCTCGTCATCGTATGGGCATTCATCGGAATCGGGATCAAAAACATGGGGGATCAATCAACCTATGCCTATACCGCCTACGCCCTCGCTTTGATCATCGTCGTCTTCGACCTTGTGTACAAGCGGACCCGCCGTTCGGTGACCTGAAAATGACAAGGTCCGTCCCTCCATGTTTGGGGACGGACCTTCGTGCATAGATCATCACGGGCTGACCTACATTAAGAAGAAAGGGGGTGCGAGGGCGATGAAGGAGAGAAACAACTCGAAATCAGGTACGGATATTGATGAGGTGAAACGCAAGAATAAACAGTCTGGATTGACGTATAATCAAGTGAAGGAAAAGTTAGCTGAGCAATTTCTCCATAAAAAATAAGAAAAAGCGCCGGATCAATCGGCGCTTTCTCTTTTTCTCTTTTCATTTTCACTGTTTTCCCTTTGAACGGTGAGCTTTTCCTGGATCTTGTTCAGCTCTTTGCACGGCTGGGTCAGGCTGACAATTACATCTCCCTGTTCAATCTTCGGTGATGCACTTTCCGTGAAGAATTCGATTCTTCCGGTCGGTTTGAGGGCGAACATCAAGAGTGTATGTTCATCCCTTTCCTGTAAATACTCTTCAAAGGTGTATTTTTCCGTGATATTCGTTTTTCTGAATACGTCTCCACGCTCGATCCGTTTATTCAGTTCCTCCCACGTGACATGGTCCTGGAAGAGGATGCGCCCGCCGATCGTATGGACCATATCCTCCAGATCATCGTCCCGTTTGCTGCGAAGGCTCAGCTGGAACAGATTATTCCTTCCGATTTCAGGGACAAATGTCGTACAGACAAGCGCGTTATAAGAATCGAGCTCTGTCGCTGCGATCATATATTCATACGGTGTCATATCGAGATAATACTCGGTCTGCTCTGACAGTATTTCTCCCCTGTAAAAAGGAATGCCTGCCTTCCGGACTGAAAACAGTCGCTGCCAGGATGAATCGGTTATCAGTACTGGAATCTTCAGGTCTTGAAGGGTCTTTGCAAATTCAGTGCTGAATTTGCTACCCCCGACAATTACCACTCCAGGCTGTTCAGAGATGGCTAAATCGAGCTTTTTAGCGAGCCATTTAATCGAGAAGCCGTGTGCGCATACCGTCGAGAATACAAGGGCGAACGTCAGGGAAGTCAGGATGGAAGCATCCTCGAACCCCTTCTCCAACAACACTGCCGCAAAATAACTTGATACGGTCAATGCGACGATCCCCCTCGGTGCAATCCATCCGACAAGGATTTTTTCCCGGTTGGAGAGGTCCGTCCCTATCGTGGACAGCCAAATTGAGACCGGACGCACGATGAACAGCATGAGCAGGACAAATGCGATGATTTTCCAGTTGAAGATCTCAAGCAGGGTGTCGATCGTCAACGATGCTGTCAGCATGACAAAGATGGTCGAAATGAGCAGCACGGATATGTTTTCTTTAAAATGGCGCATATCGTCAATCGAAGAGATATGCATATTCGCAAGGGTCATCCCCATCGCCGTGACTGCAAGCAGGCCGGTTTCATGGGTGATCTGATCTGAAATCGTGAAGCAGGCGAGGACAAGGGCAAATACGACCGGTGATTTCAAGAATTCAGGAACATGTCCATTTTCAAAAATGAAGCCGGTAAATTTCCCGAGCGCCCAGCCAAATATGACCGCAAACAGGGACGCGGCGAAGAATAAGAGCAGCGAAAGCCCTGTGACGTCATCGCTGATTAAAAAGTTGATGATTTCAAATGCAAATACAGCTATGAGTGCACCAAACGGATCGACGACGATCCCTTCCCATTTGAGGATTGCCGCAGGACGCGGCTTCAGCTTGGCCTGTCTTAAAAGCGGGAGGATGACCGTCGGACCCGTCACGATGAAAAGACCGCCGATGACGAATGCGACCGCCCATGACAGACCGGCCACATAGTGGGCACCGAGCGAGCCCAGGAGCCAGGCAAGAAGGGCACCGAACGTGACGATCCGGAACACCGGTTTCCCAAGTCCCCTCACTTCCCGGAAATCAAGATTGAGGCTCCCTTCAAACAGGATGATGGCAACCGCCATCGATATGATAGGTTTGAATACTTCGCCAAAATCGTCCTTTGGATTGATGAGTCCGAAGAATGGACCTACAAGCAATCCAACGATCGACATGACGACGATGGCCGGCAGCCTGAATCTCCAGGCTGCCCATTGGGAGGCAATCCCCAACACGCCGACTAACATAATATTAAATAGAATAGAATCAATCATGGTCTTCTCCTTTGGAGGTGATGAAATCAGCCATACTACCAGCAAATAGTATGTACAAGTGCTTGTTTCCCATTTGGATAAAAGGTCCGTCCCCCTTATCGCAGATCAGCACATTTGTTTTTATATAGTTTACATTTTAATGGCCGATTTTAACCAAAGTGTCGTTTCCAGTGTCCTGCAGATGGTGACGTAGTGTAAAAGCGTGATCAGGACGGCACCTCCGTTCATCCCTACGATGACCCCTTCCATCCCAAACCTGGATCCCAATATATAGATCAGGGCAAAGGAAAATGTGCTGGACCAGATTGTATGGACGAGGGCATCCTTCACCAATCCCAATCCGATCAGGAAAGCCTGAAGGGGGAACACCAGGAAATGAAATAGAAAATACGGCCAGAGCAATTTTAAGTAATAAGCGGAGGATGCAGAGTGAAAGAACGTCTCTGTTAAGTAATCCCCAAGAATATAGTAAATAAACACGGCAGGTATCCCGTAACCAAAGGTCATCCACATCACTTGTTTAAGATGTTTCAGAATCCCGGCATGATCATTCGCCGAAGCTTTTCCTGAAACGGTCGGAATCAACACCGTCAGCATGGAAAATGCAATGAAGGAAGGAAAGAATCCGATGGTAAGTGCGATCCCTGCGAGCATGCCAAAATGCTCGTTTGCTTCCAGCGCCCCCATTCCAGAATGAACCAACGCCCATTTAATCAGGAAAGGCTGTATGGCATGGGTGATGGCGTGGAAGAGGCGCAGTACTGTCGTCGGCACGGATACCGACAGCACTGACTTTCTCATTTCTGCTGTTGTCAGGTTAGAATGGCTGTCCTTTCTTTTACCCTTAATCTCCAGGATGTAAGCATGAATCAGGTAAACAAATACAACACCTTCACTCGCAACCAGCGTGCCAAGGGCAATGAAGATCGACGCTGCCGTGCTGAAGGATAGAAATTGATAAATGGATATCAAAAGAGCTAATTGAATGCCTTTCCGGAGAAAATTCGCCGCCGCAATCTTCCCCATCTGGTGGATCCCCATAAAATATCCACGGGTGATCGAGGTAAAAGACACAATCGGAATCACGATCAGGACGAGCCATCGTATCCCTGGATGGTACCCTTGAAATAATGGCGTCCACATATAAAGCAGCACCATAAGAAGTAAAAGGCTGCATGTCGTGACCACGGCAAAGCGGAAGGCATAATGAAGCATCCCCCGGTGAAAATGCTCTTCTTTCTCTGCGAAAAACTTCGAAAGGCTGATCGGCAGCTCCATGCTTGATAAAATCACAATAAGAAATACCGTCGGCAAAATCGACATATATGTTCCAAGACCCGCTTCCCCAAGCTCACGGGCCAATATCATATTAATTAAAAACTCCAGGCATTCACCTGCGAACGCCGTCACCACCAGTACCAACGTACCCCTTAAAAATAGACTCATATGCCTGTACCCTGCCTTCAGTGTAGGATGGTCTATTCTATGATGGTTGTCCGGGGAATATGTGACGGGGCAAGTCGGTGCTGAGTGGTGATTCGTCCATACCCGTCCCAACAAAAAAAGCAGCCCCCAAAAGGACTGCTTCTTTCAACATTTATTCTTTCACTGTCTTGCGTTTACGGCCACCGATCTTCCCTTTGATTTTCATCATAATTTCATAGACGATCGGTACAATGACAAGCGTCAGTAGGGTTGAACTGGTCAATCCACCAATAACGGTCACTCCGAGGCCTTTCGAGATCAATCCGCTTCCTTCGAGACCGAGCGCAAGCGGGAACAATGCTCCGATTGTCGCAATGGCGGTCATGAGGATCGGACGAAGACGGGTGGATCCCGCTTCCAGTAATGCTTCACGTGTTGATAGACCTTCGTTTTCTTTATGGATCACACGGTCGATCAAGACGATCGCATTGGTCACGACGATACCGATCAGCATAAGCGCACCGATCATGGAGGAGATACTGATCGTTTCCCCTGCAATCAACAGCCCCACCAATGCACCGATAATCGTGAATGGCAGTGAGAACAGGATGGCAAATGGTGCAAGACCGCCGCCGAATGTGACGACAAGGATCAGGTAGACGATCGCGATCGCTGCGAGCATCGCCAGTCCAAGCTGTGTGAAGGATTCCTGAATATCTTCCGTCACCCCGCCCATGTTCACGTCGATGCCGGATGGAATCTTCATTTCATCGATTTCTTGCTGGATGTCTTGTGATGCTTTGGAAACATCATCTGTTTTCAATTCTCCGCTCACCTGAGCAAAGACTTTACCGTCACGTCTTGAAACGGTATCGGATGTTTTTCCTTCTTTCACTTCCACCACATCTTTAATCGGCACTTCCACGCCGAGTGGTGATTGAATCGTTTTATCCGTTAAATCGTTGATGCCTTCATAATTTTCTTTCTCAACGTCGAGGTACACGTTCACTTCTTCACCGTCTTTTTCGATGGTGGTGATGACCGGACGCTGACGTGTCTGGCCAAGCTCCATGGCGATTTGCCCGGCTGTTAGGCCAAGTTCGCTCAGCTTTTCCTGATCTGCGATGAAGGAATACTCATCATACGATTCAGAGATGCTTGATCCGACTTTTTTGAAGTCTTTCTTTTCTTCCATCATGCTTTGTATATCGTTTACGACAGGCTCGATGTCTTTCAGTGTTTCCCCGTACACGTACACGACAATTTCATTGCTGCCGGCACTTGCAGAGAAGTCCTGAGAAGCCCATTCACCCTTATCCGTGTTTTTCTGTAAATCTTTGATGACTTTTTCTTTTTCTTCTGAGAAGTTTTCTGTATCGTCATTGTATTGAACATAGAAGATTGCGTTATTCGAACTTCCAGGACTCATCGGATTTTCTCCGCCGACGGAGTACTGAATCGTTTCGGCACCTTTACGGCCCATGAAGTATTCTTCCGCATCCTGTGCAATCTTGTTGACGTCTTCTTCTGTTTGACCTGGATCCGGCTTATATGTTGCCATGACCATCTTTTCTTCATCAGAAGGCAGGAAGCTGACGCCGATGAATGGTACGAGGAACAAACTACCTACCAGCATCGCGATCGCAAGGACCGATGTGATGATCTTATGATTCAGCGTCCAATTCAATACGCCTTTATACCACTGTGCCAATCGGCTTTTCTTTTCAACGTGCTTCTTCCCTACACCCTTTTTAAACATGGAGTGGGCAAGCATCGGTACGATCGTCACCGCTACAAGAAGAGATGCAAGCAGTGCAAATACGATCGTCAGGGCAAATGGCAGGAATAATTCCCCGATCATCCCTTGAACGAGTCCTAATGGAAGGAATACAGCAATCGTAACGATTGTCGATGATGCGATTGGAACGAACATTTCTTTCGTTGCCTCACGGATCAGGTCTTTCCCTTTCAGCATTTCACCTTTCAGATACATTCTCCGGTAAATATTTTCAACCACAACGATCGAGTCATCGATGACCCGTCCGATTGCAACGGTCATTGCACCAAGCGTCATAATATTCAGTGTGATATCCATCTGTTTCAGCAACATGATCGCAATCAGAAGCGAAAGTGGAATCGATACGACCGAAATCAGCGTCGATTTAATGTCCCGTAAGAATAACAGGATGATGATGACCGCGAAGACGGCACCGAATAACGCCTTATTCAGCATTGTGCTGACAGATTCTTCGATCGGTTCACCCTGGTCAAAAGTAGAAATGATTTCTACACCATCAATGTCTTTCTCAAAACCTTTGACTTCTTCTTTCACGGCATTGACGACATCCACCGTATTGGCATCAGCCGTTTTCACGACTTGCAGTCCGATGGATTCTTGGCCGTTCGTTCTTGAAATGGACTCTGCCTTTCCGATCAGTTCAATATCTGCAACATCTGATAGAGTAACCGTCGGGATTTTCATACCTTCTGGAGATCCCCCTGCAGGTGCCTGCCCCTGAGCGGGCTGCCCCATGGAAGCGCCGGTATTTGGCGTCACGGGGATCTTCATTTCTTTCAAATCTTCAATTGTTGTAATATTGCCGTCAACCATTACTGATTTCTGACTGTCTTTGAACGTATACAGTCCTAATGGAGCTGTTACGTCAGATCCTTTAATGATATTTTGAACGGTTTCCTCTGTTAATCCATACTTGGCAAGCTTATCTTCGTCAAAGACGAGTTGCGCCTCTTGCACTTGTTGGCCTGATGCTTGAACAGAAGCAACTCCATCCACTCCCTCGAGCTGAGGAATGATGGTGTCTTCTACCGTAGTTGTTAATTGAGCTAAAGATTGCCCCTCATTCGCAACACTTAGAGCGATAATCGGAAAGGCATTGAAGCTCAACCGTGATACGTCCGGCTCATTGACTCCCTCTGGAAACGGAAGGTCAGACAGGGCTTCTTCCACCTCAGTCTTCGCTTCATCCATATCTTTCGAAAACTTGTATTCTATCTGTACAGCTGAAGCATTTTGGTAAGATGTCGAGCTGACGACATTTACCCCGTCCAAATTCTTCAACCGCTTTTCAATCGGTTCTGAAACCTTATCCGCCACATCTTCCGGAGTCGCTCCAGGATACACGGTTGTGACACTCACAATCGGTGTATTGATGTTCGGAAGGGTTTCAAGTTTCATATTAAATCCTGAATATAAGCCTGCAATGATGACGATGATCGTCATTAACCAGACCGCAAACTTATTCTTAAGTACGAAATTGATAATACTGTTCACGCTGTATTCATCCCTTCTATCTTTTTCTGACCAACTAGTCATAACATCCTCTAATATAACTGACCACATAGTCATAAGTCAATAACATTACAAAATAAAAGGTTTATTTTTTGTGACCAATCGGTCATAATATAGATAAGGAGTTTATCAAGGAGAGGAAAGCATGAAGGAAAAAGAGAAGTTAATTATTGAAACATCGATCAAGCTGTTTGCAACAAAAGGATTCAACGCTACCTCTGTTCAAGAAATCGTCAGCGAATGCGAAATCTCTAAAGGTGCGTTCTATTTGTATTTCAAATCAAAGGAAGCACTGCTGCTTGCCATCATGAATTACTATTTCAAAATGATCACCGCTAAAGTGAACGAAATCGAAAACCAGGATCTGCCTCCTTATGAAAAATTCCAGAAGCAATTAGAGTGCCAATTCATCGAGATCTGCAAACATAAAGAATTCATCATCATGCAGATCAGAGAAAATGCGATGCCATTCAATGATGAAATCCACAGCCTCCTGAGCGAGATGAAGATGGATACCCATCGTTTCTATAAAAGAAGACTATTTGCCATCTACGGAAAAAAAATCGAGCCTTATTTCTGGGACATCACGATGATGATTCAGGGATTCTTCCATTCTTATTTGGAACTCGCCATGCTTGATAAAATCGAACTCGACTTTGCTTATCTGTCACGCTTTATCCTGAAACGGACAGATGATCTCGTCGACGGCCTGTTAAAAAGCGGGGATGAGCCCGTCCTTTCCTTTGACAAATTGGATGACCTCGTGAAGGACTTCACCTCCTCCGCAAGATTCACCGAAACCACCGTCCTTCATATCATTGAGGACGCCCTGGAAGTCACAGAAGACGAAAACAGCCGTGTATCATTGGAAGTCATCCAGGAAGAGATGAAAAAGGATGAAACCAGGAACGCCGTCATTAAAGGAATGATCATGAATCTGGAGGAAGATCCTTCACTTAAGCATGTGGTGAATGGGTTGAAGCAATATTTTGAGATTTGATTTAAGAAATTTGAAGTTGTAAGTTTCCCATATGAAAGCAAAAGAGCTTGGAATCCAGTATCCAAGCTCTTTTATGTACAATTTGATACATATGGATTTAAGCTGAGAGCCACTTCCCCCGCAACTCCCCAATCCCTTCCTTACAAACACCATACTCAAGCCATGAACACCCTTCACATAATTGATCTAAATCAGACGGCTTGACCTTCTGCGCCGTGAGTTTAACAAGATCGGATTTCATGTAGATGCCTCCATGCTCCAAACCTAGATGTTCAATGACCCTGCCGTCTAAAGAAAGGACATGGGCATTGGAGTCTTCGCTCTTCTCGCATGCCGATGCGCCCTTATGGGGACAGGCTTGACATGCGTCATCGAAGGCTTGTACAACCTGGATCGGAAAGTCCATTTCATCGTTCCTGATATCGCCGGTGATATCCCCCATCACTTTCACAAACGCTTCGCTGTAGCCCATCCCTTTAAACCCATGGGTACAAAGGAGATGATGGCCTCTGATGATCCTTTTCATTCTGATCCCCCTTTTTTAAAACTGTTGGATATGATCTGATTCATGAATGATGACTGTTTCATCAGTGGCCGTATTGGCTGCCTTATACATGCCGAATGCGACCTGCCGGGCCGTGATGCTTCTGTAACGCTTCAACTTTCCTACCATCAGTGGGCGAACGGCCCGCGCAAACACTTCTCCTGTTTTTTCTCCCAGTCGGAATTCCTGCCTCTCTCCTACTAGCAGGGAGGGCCTGAACAGGTGGAGAACAGGATAATGCAGAGCCTTCAGCTCTTCTTCGAGCTCTCCTTTCACCCTGCTGTAAAAGAATCGGGAAGACGGGCTTGCCCCGATCGCAGATATGACCATATACCGGTGCGCTCCATGTTCCTTCCCGACTTTCCCCAGTTGAAGGGGATAGCTGTAATCGACTTCTCTGAACGCTTCTTTCGTTTTCGCTTTCTTGATTGTCGTCCCTAAACAACAAAATACATCATCGATTTCTTCGTGAGGCAAGAGCTTCATCCCGTCGAATGAAATGAGCCGTTCATCCAGCTTTTCATCCTCCACCCCGCTCTTTCTCCTGACAAGCGAAATCACCTTCCGATACTCAGGGCTCTTCAGGAGTATTTCGATCAGATGCGATCCGACCAATCCTGTCCCGCCTGCCACCAGGGCAACTTTCGTCATTTCCCTTCCCCCTTCCTATTCCTTTAAGCTTTTCCAACTTTCATAATGATGAACGGCGATTCCATTATAAGATTGGTAGGCTCTGTACCTGTCATCCACAAGCGCCAGTTCACCACTCATAAAGGCCTCTCCCTCTTCATAAAAAGTCAGGAAATCCCCTTCAGCAGAAGGCGCAGTTTCGACCCCCACCTTCACCTTTTTTCCTTGAGAAAGACCAAATTGAATTTCGTTCCGGACTAGCTCATTGATCCCATTCGGGCCATTGGCTAAGTCCCGATAAGCCATGACTGCCACTTCATCAGTCTTCCCGATCACCCACTCTGCCACATTCCCTTTGCCGAATTCATTATTGAATTTCCTCTCATCGAACCAAAACGGGATATCCATTGCAAGCGGCAGCTGAAGCTCAGCAGACAGTTCTGCTGCAGCAGCCACCATCCTTTGATAATTCAACACTGTATTTCCATACGCTGTCGACCATGCAGGTAAAAGATAAGGCTCAACATCCAAATGAACGCCCTTAAACCTCTGCCCTTCTGCAGCAGCATCCTGATAATTCTTTAGCCAGTCAAAAAAAGAAACAAGGGATGACCGGCCTTTAACGGTTGCCCATTTTGGTGCACCGTCCAGCGCATGGACTGCAATTCCTTCTATTGAAGCCTTCTCAATGAATTGATGATAATACACCGTCTCTACCTCAGGATCCACCTGAAGATATACCTCGTCCACTCCATGAGCAGTCAAGAAACCGATGATTTCCTCATGATTAGAAACAATTTCCCACGTATTCCAAAGCCACGTGCTTTTTCTCATATCCACACCAGCTGCCTTTTCTGTCGAGGGGAAAGAGATGACCACCATCATCACGATCCATACCACAACCCATTTCCAACCTTTATTCATCGGTCATTCTCCTCTTCATGAATTCACGGTACTGATTGACGGCTGATTTTACCACGGTTTCCTTTTCATGGATGATTTATTCTTCCTTCAATAGTATAATCCTTTTCCATTTATGAAAAGATGTAATTTTCTCATTTCTATTTATAAAAGGCTGTTTTCGTAAACATTGTGGCTTTTAGACTAGCGAGATGCGGTTGATTGCAGCGAGAGATGCTCGCTTTCCGCGGGGATGGCGGTGAGCCTCCTCGGACTTCGTCCTGCGGAGTCTCACCTGTCCATCAGTTCCCGCAGGAGTCGAGCATCTTCCGCTCCAATCAACCATCGAAGATAAAAACCGGAAATTTACTGAATTAAATGCTTTTCATCTTCTAAAGAGGAGTGATTAAAGTCAATGAAGTACATTGCCCTTGATTCATTGCTATGACAATTTTTCATTCCACAGTCTCAAATCCCCAAAGATGCTCAGATTAACATTTAATAATAGCAACAATCAATGCGAAAAGAGCCATATAAAAAAATTGTCTTTTTAAAATATTTTCATTTACTTTACAGCACTTTTCTTCCTGTGAGATAGTAGGACCTTGTGTTTTTTTCATCACACTCGTTCACCGGTTTTTCAGCATTGAAATACGCCTGTGAACAGATCACCATATTTTATTCAAAGGAGCTTTTATCCCATATGTTTAATAAACAGCAACAAACTTCCAAGATTGACTGGCCGGTTCTGGCCATCAGTGGCGGGTTATTGATCGCGTTCGTGATTATGGCTTTCTTTAGTCTTGATCATGTGACAGCATTTGTAAACGGAGGTTTTGCGTGGTCTTCGACATACTTCGGGGCTTTCTGGCAGGTATTGATGCTTGTTCATTTTATCGTAGCCCTTTATCTTGCTTTTTCTAAATTCGGCCAAGTCAGGCTGGGTCATCTTGATCAACCGGAAATCGGTACGTATAAATGGTTGTCGATCATTATGGCTACTTTACTTGCCGGCGGCGGCGTATTCTGGGCTGCTGCTGAACCGATGTACCACTTCATGACGGTACCGCCGATGCACGAAGGGATCGCCGCAAAATCTGCGGCAGCCATCATGCCTGCCCTTGCACAAAGTTACATGCACTGGGGTTTTCTTGCCTGGGCGATCCTGGGAACATTGAGTGCCGTTGTAATGATGTACGGTCATTACCATAAAGGCATGCCGATGAAACCCAGAACTCTGCTTTATCCCATATTCGGGGAGAAACTGAAGAACAGCATCTTAGGAACACTGATAGACGCATTCGCCATCATCGCCGTCGCTGCAGGTACGATCGGGCCGATCGGTTTCCTCGGCTTACAGGCAAGCTATGGTCTGTCTGCGTTATTCAACATTCCTGACCAGTTCTCTACACAGCTCACCATTATCATTTGTTTAGTGATCGTTTCAACCATATCTGCTGCAACAGGGATTCACAAAGGGATTCAATTCCTCAGTAACTTCAATGTCAGACTGGCATTCGGACTGATTGTCTTTGTTCTGTTCTTCGGTCCTGGTGGATTCATCATCGACTCATTCGTTTCGTCGTTCGGATATTATGTGGATCACTTTATCCAAATCAGTACATTCCGGTCAGATAAGAGCTGGCTTGGTAGCTGGACCGTCTTTTTCTGGGGATGGTTTATCGGGTACGGACCCATGATGGCGATCCTCGTCAGCCGGATATCCCGGGGCAGGACGATCCGTCAAATCATTCTGGCGATTGCCATTATCGCACCGATTGTCACGACGTTCTGGTTTACCGTTGTCGGGGGATCCGGGATCTTTTACGAACTGCAAAATCCAGGGAGTGTCTCGGAGGAGCTAATGAGCGGAGGCATGCCGGCTGCTATGATTGCCATAACCAATCAACTTCCGCTTGCAGCAATCATTTCACCCCTGTTTTTATTGCTGACCATCGTCTTTGTTGTCACAACGGGGGATTCCATGTCTTATACGATTGCGATGGCTGTTTCAGGGGAAGGGAATCCAAAAGTTTCCCTCCGTGTATTTTGGTCGATCCTGATGGGGTCCATCGCCGCCATCCTTCTTTATATCGGTGACGGCAGTGTCAGCGCACTTCAAAGCTTCATCGTCGTCACAGCTGTACCGGTTTCACTTTTATTACTGCCAATGTTATGGCTCGCACCGAAAGTGTCTAAAGAGCTATTGATTGAGCAATCCCGTGATAAAAAATAAGGACCAAAAGCGCCAGTCCATTGTCGACTGGCGCTTTTTTATGCGTCACTACAGCTCTTCATTTTCAAAAAACTGCTGCAGCTTTTCTTCTTGTTCAGGATCCGCTTTTTCAGAAGAGTAGGGATTATCCTTTACTCCTGCAGTATCCATATTCGTTTTGATCGCTAAAAAAGGCCCCTTTGGTTCCTCTGCGATAATCCGGTCATTCAATTGCTTGAAATCAGGTTTGTCCTTGTTCATGTGATCATCTCCCTTCAGCGGATTGACCGCCATTTTTATAAGCGATGAGGATGATATCTTCATTGGTTTCCTGACGAAGGTCTCTTTCCATATCTCTTACCTTCGTCAATGCATCATCAGTAAGGGATGCGATCGAAATATCCTCTCTATTCATCTTTTCACCTCTCACCCGTTTTCATTTGCCTGTCCGATTTCCTTTTCTGCCATGAATACATTGCTTTCTTCTACGGCTGAGTGTTCGTCGAGCGACTCACCCGGCACATAGACCTGGCTCGTATCCCGAATCCGCCCATTCATGGTGAATGTCGGATTCAACGGCGTGTCCATCGATATTTCTTCCGGTTTCTTATGATCATTCATCATTTCCACCTCCATCCATTAGTATGGCTAGCGAAAAAAGGAAACATGCAGGAAGCATAAAAAGCGCCGGACTGCATCGCCCGGCGCACCGTGTTTATTTTATACCCATGTATAGTCCTTGCCCCAGCTCTCCCGGGCGAGGGTTTTGATCTCAGCGACGATATCCTCTTCAACCGCGAACGCATCACCCTGTTCATACGGATTGTAATGAAAGGCATAAAGCCTGGAGACAAACGCCTGGAACGGAAGGGAGCATTCTCCTTCCATTTCCCCGTTGTCCATCACGGAAGGCTCGATGCCCTGACCCCAATTTTGGGACCCGTCGTTGTTCGGATTGTAGAAATAAATCCGGTATTCACCTTCCGGATCCCGGGTGATCCTCAGGATGGACACAGCATGGAATCCAAGCAGCTTCCCATGGACATTGGTGATAAAGATGCCAACCGGATTCGGATAAATCAAGCCGTGGTCATCATTGTACTCAGGATGGTGAGTCGCATAGAACAGCCTCACGAAGCCCGGATAGTCAGAAATGAGTCCCGACAAAGGATCAATGACATTGCTGAACCCCTTTTGGACCCAATCTCCATAGAACTCAGGATTCACCCAGCGATGACCATCCTCTCCCCTTAATGACACCCTTCTCATCATTTCACTGTAAATCCGGTCGAGGTGGGGAACGAGCACAAGGGATACAGGATCAAGCTCCTGATGAAGTTCAGGGGCCAGCCCTCCGCTTAATTCACGGGAGTGTACAGGCGTCCCCTCAAACATGATATCGATGTCGCCGTCCCTCGCAGCCCGGGGGATCAATTCAAGCAGATATCCCGGGGCGTGCTGTGCCCACAGGCTGATGCCCCTTGCTGATTGACAGGTCGGATTCAATCCCTGGCCGATCCCGATCGGTTGTCCCAGCACATTGATCACACCGGCAAGGAGCACAGAGTTTGCCGTGATCCCATCTCCCGCTCTGCAGCAGTTCAGCAATGTATTCCTCACTTCGGGGCGGATATCAAGCTCGATGAGCCTTTTCAACCCAGGTGAAACCGGAGAATACGAAAGGACGCCCCGCTCGAGCATGAGGGAAAGTCCATAGACTGACTGTTTTGTCGCAGGGAAAATCGATACTTTGATGAGCTGGAACACCAATTCCTGATGTTCATCAAGATTGGCTTTTCCTTTGTCATTCAACTGCAGCGCAGCCGGAACAAGCTTATGCACTTTCCTTGCCAGAAAGCGGAGCAGGATCGCATGCTGAGGGGCGACCAGTCCCGTTCCCCGCATGGATTGGGAAAAGGCGACCGCTTCTTTCTCAAGGTCTTCCTCAGACAGATCCATCAGCTTTTTCCGGTACTCCCCAGGCTGAGGGTAGCTTTTGCTCAGCGGGGAAGGCCCTTCAATCGCTGAAACATACTTCTCCAACACAAGCCTCTCAGCCACGCTTAAATCGGAATGAAGCATCTTTTTGGCGGTTTCTATCATCGAAACCGTCCGCTTCACCATGATCGGACGCTGTGCGGTCAACCGCTCGATTTCCTTGATCAGCGTGGTTGTCAACGCTTGATAAGACAGCTTTTCTGAAAGAAACCGGAACAATCCCGTGGCTCTTTCCGTCTGCTCCCCGCCTTCGATCCTCGAAGCTTCGGTCGCTTCCGGGAACAGCAGATTCAAGTTTAGCACCATCACTTCATTGAGGAAATCCTCCGCCATCTCCTGTGAGACATCGGGGTGAGCGTATTGGCCGTCCGCAATTGCAAGCATCCTCAGTTCACTCAGGATTTCAATGATGGACGGCAGCCCCTTCGCCTGAAGGGAGCCTGCCACGAGCGGAGGCTGAAGCTTCGATGCTTTTTCCCAGGGGCCGTCCTGGAACACCCCGGCTTGTTCGAAACGGCTTGCGCTCCGGTATAATACATCGAGTCCTTCTTCAGTATCGAGCAGTCTCTGCGCTTCTTGATAGACGTCCGTTTGATACATCGATTTCGCGAAAGAAGCGGCACTTTCCAGTTCATTCAGCGCCTGCAAAAAACGCTCTTCCAGCTTAGACGTTAATTCAAATGCCATTTCAAAACTCCTTTATCGTTCAGTTTGCCTAAAATTATGAAGCTGACTTCTCCCGGATTCTCAAATATAAAAGTCAAATTGTTCGTATTCCTTCAGTAACTCCCTCATCACTTCACTGTCTTCCCCGTAGAAGAAAATCGTTCCGTAATGATTCCCGAAACCGATCCGCTGGGCCACTTTCCCCTGTGCCGGACTGAACATATCATGCTTTTCAAAATAAGGATGATTCTCCAGTTCATCAGGAACCTCAAGCTTCTCTACATATTGAACGTGAGGATGGACCATCAGGCAGCCTGCATGAGCCTTTGCTTTCTCGCCTGTGGATGGGAAGAACTCCCTTAATTCCTCTTCCGTCGTATTTGGATCTCCGCACAGGATCTGGGCCTGATAGGCATTGAACCCGTAAGCCCGTTCGATCAGATCGAAAATATGACCGCCTGGCACCCTCGCTGCAACTTCACCAAAATGCAGCGTACCATCAGACGTGATGAAATATTCAGGATGGATCACGCCGTACTCAATCTCGAATGCATCGATAAGCTGCTGGATCGCAGCCCGGATGAGCGGACGCTTTTCCTCCAGGGTAGGGGATGCGGGAACGAAATTGGAGTACCCTAACCGGACATACTCTGTGATATTCAAAAACTGTATCTTTCCTTTATGGATGAACGCTTCACACGAAAATTCCTGCCCGTCCAGATGACTTTCCATCAAAAGCGGAAATTCGGATTCTGTGAGGGCATCAATATCTTCTGGATTCTCGATCGCCCTGTGCCCGACTGAACCGGCTTTATCCAGGGGCTTCACGTGAATAGGATCATTCTTATCTCCTTCAACTTTTAACAGGGCTTCATTCACACGCTTCAAGAAACGGCGCACATCTTCCTTGTCACGCGCCTCCTCAAACACCCCGACTTTAATACCGGCAATCTGCGCCTTCCGCTTCATCATCCCTTTATCCCTTAAAAGGAGTGAGCGGTTAAAGATGCGCGGCTCATTGCGGAAACGGGAATTCAGTGCCCCTGCCCACTCTACACACTCTTCATACAAAGGAATCGCCACCTCTGCCCCCATCGCCTTCAGCTGCTTATACAAATGATCAGATCCTTCATTCAGCCGGTCAAAGTCCCACCCGATGAACGCAATATCATGCTTTTCCGCGTAAGCTTCGAAATCTGCCGGCCCGACCACAACAAACGGCCGCTCAAGCTTTGCACACGCCTCGATCGCCGGCAGGCTCCACCCGATCAATGCCGTTAAATAGGGTTTGGTCTTGTCCTTACGATCTACCTTCTGTTCTGCCTGCTGTAATTCGAGTTGATCTAGTCCCATAGTTTCCTCTCCCTTTTTCACGATTTCTTCCAATTCTCCCCTAGCATAACAAAGCAAATTGGGATAATGAAGTATTTTGCTGAATTTTCAATCAATTCGACAAACAAAGCGTGAATGCGACATAATCGGCGTTGTGATGGGTGGTGGTTGATAGGAGAGAATGAGTTGCTTTTGAAGTTTTTTGAAGGAAGGGAATGATGCATGGAGAGCGTTCGGTTGAGGAGGAAGTATACTCAGAAGGGTTATGCGTCGGATCCTGAATTTATGCGTCACTTTCAAGATTTATGCGTCAGAATCCAATTTTTTGCGTCACTTTCAAAATTTATGCGTCTCTTAATATATTTCCTCATCTACCAAAAACAAAATCCCCCATGCACACAGCACAGGGGATTTCCAACTCTCTCTATTATTCACCTAAATCGACATTATGATAAACCTGCTGAACATCTTCCAGGTCTTCAATCGCATCAATCATTTTTTCGAATTGGGCTTGGTCGTCTTCTGAAAGCTCGACATCATTCTGGGCAAGCATCGTAAGCTCAGCCACTGTGAATTCAGTGACACCGGCAGCTTTGAATGCTTCCTGAACAGCATGGAATTGATCCGGCTCTGCGTAGATGATGACCGCATCGTCTTCTTCGATGATGTCACGGGCGTCGACGTCCGCTTCCATCAGGATTTCCATCGCTTCTTCTTCATTCTTTCCTTCGATACCGATGACCGCCGTTGCGTCGAACATGTAAGCAACCGATCCGCTCACACCCATGTTTCCGCCGTTCTTACCGAATGCGGCACGGACTTCTGAAGCTGTCCGGTTTACGTTGTTCGTCAGGGCATCGACAATGACCATTGAGCCATTCGGTCCGAAGCCTTCATAACGGAGTTCATCGAAGTTTTCCTCTGAACCGCCCTTCGCCTTTTCAATGGCACGGTCCACGATATGTTTCGGTACGCTATATGTTTTCGCACGCTCAAGAACGAATTTAAGCGTTTGATTCAATTCAGGATCCGGCTCGCCTTGCTTCGCTGCCACATAGATCTCACGGCCGAACTTTGCATAGATCCGGCTCGTATTGGCGTCTTTAGACGCTTTCTTTTCCTTGATATTGTTCCACTTACGTCCCATTTCGTTTCACTCTCTTTCTCATTTATCTATATTCTGGTTCGGATAATAATAATGATTTTCAATTCTATTATACATGAAAAATAGATTTTTTGCCGAAGTGATTCCTTTCAGGTGAGCGCCGTTCACGATCCGGCATACCTTCTGCCCGCTTCTGAAAAAAAGCCGACTCAACTGAGTCAGCTTCCTTCCTGATAAGCACTGATCGCTTCGTATTCTTCCTCTAATAAACGGGGCACACGGATGAAGATCGGCATCAGTTTCGTATATGCCTGCGTCGCTTTCGGATCAGGCTGGTGAGAGTGGACCGAACCGACCATGCTGCTCACTTCCTCGAGGGAATCGATCATTCCGCTTCCGTACATCCCAAGCACAACTGCACCTAGGCAGGAGCTTTCGAAACTTTCCGGGATTTCCACCTCTTGATCAAATATATCTGCAAGCATCTGGCGCCATAGCTCTGATCGTGCAAATCCGCCTGTCGCCTGTACCCGTTTCGGTTCGCCAATCAATTCTTCAAGGGCAAGGAGCACACTGTACAGATTCATAACGATCCCTTCAAGCACCGCACGGATCATATGCTCTTTCTTGTGGTGCATCCCAAGGCCGAAGAAAGACCCCCGGGCTTTTGCATTCCAAAGAGGCGCCCGTTCCCCTGCCATATATGGATGGAAAAGGAGTCCTTCTGAACCCGGCTCTACCTTAGACGCAATGTCGGTGAGCACTTCATACGGATCCTTGCCCAACCGCTTCGCCACTTCCACTTCTCCGGATGCAAGTTCGTCCCGCACCCATCTGAAAATCATGCCGCCATTGTTGACCGGTCCCCCGATCACCCAATGCTTATCGGTTAAGGCATAGCAGAAAATCCGGCCTTTCGGATCGGTCACTGGACGGTCCGTGACTGCCCTGATTGCTCCGCTCGTACCGATCGTCACTGCGACCACGCCAGGCTCGATGGCATTCACGCCAAGATTCGAAAGGACGCCGTCGCTTGCTCCGACCACAAACGGCGTGTCTGCAGGTAATCCGAGTAATTCGGTGTATTCCGCTTTCAGCCCGGTCAGGCTTTCAGTCGTCGAAACAGGAATCGAGAGCTGATCCTTCGTGACGCCTGCAACGCCCAATGCTTCCTCATCCCAGGCTAGATTTTCAAGGTGAAACATCCCTGTTGCCGATGCGATCGAATAATCCACAACATATTTACCGAACAGGCGATGGAAAACGAATTCCTTGATTGAGATGAACTTGGCTGCTTTATTGAATAATTCCGGTTTTTCATCCTTCAGCCAGGCGAGCTTCACCAGTGGTGACATAGGATGGATCGGCGTTCCCGTCCTCCGGTAGATCGCCATCCCGTTCATGTCCTTCTTGATTTTCTCTGCCCAGTCCGCGCTCCGGTTATCTGCCCAGGTAATCGAAGGGGTAAGCGGCTGATCATTCCCGTCCACGAGGATCAAGCTGTGCATCGCCGAGCTGAATGATACAAATGAAATCTTTTCATCCGTATTCGCTGTCACCTCTTTGATGCATTTCATCACAGCTTGGAAGATTTCTTCCGGATCCTGCTCTGCGGTTCCAGGCGCCGGTGTATGTAATGGGTATTCCACCCCGTGACGATCGAGGGCCTCTCCTTCTTTATTAAAGAGAACTGCTTTCGTGCTGGTCGTTCCGATATCGACACCAATCATGAATTCTGACATATCTCGTTCCTCCTAAGAAATAGAGAAAAGGAAGAAGCGACACGGCTCTTCCCTCTTCTACTATCATTTTAACCTATTTTAGCCAATGAACATCCCTAAAATGAACACAACGGTAAATCCTACGAAACCGATCAGTGTTTCCATCACTGTCCATGACTTCAGCGTATCTTTCACATCTAATCCGAAGTAGCGGTTCACCAACCAGAAACCACTGTCGTTCACATGGGAGAAGACGGTTGCACCTGATGCAATCGCGATCACCATCAAGCCAAGCACCGGTCCTTCCATTCCGAGGGTCGCAATCAGCGGACTCATTAGGCCTGCTGCCGTAACCATTGATACAGTCGCTGAACCTTGCGCCACACGCACAACCATTGCAATCAGGAATGCAAGTGCGATCGGCGGCAGGCTTGAACCTGCCATCATTTCACCAAGCACCGCACCAACGCCAGAGTCGATCAATACTTGCTTGAATACGCCACCGGCCCCAGTTACAAGGATGATGATTCCTGCCGGTTCAAGTGCTTTTGTCGCAATATCCTGAACATCCTGGCGTGAGTATCCACGCTTTGTCCCTAAGAAGATGAATGTCAGCAGAGTCGCTATCGTTAACGCTACGAATGGATGACCAAGGAAGGTCAGAATCGAGCGAACCGTATTTCCTTCATCCAGCACAACGCCGGAAAGCGTGTTCAATAGAATCAATACTAATGGAATCGAGATAAGAGATGCAATCAATCCGAAGCTTGGAAGCTCTTTATCGTATTCCATTTCTTCTGCCTTCATATATTCAGGTACGACGGCATGAATGCGTTTTGAAATCCATTTTGCAAAAAGCGGACCTGCGATGATCATGGATGGAACCCCTGCAATCGCACCAAACAGGATAACCCAGCCAAGGTCTGCACCGATCAAGTCAGCAACCGCAATCGGTCCCGGTGTCGGCGGGATGAAACTGTGTGTAACAGCAAGACCTGCAAGCAACGGAATTCCATAGTATAATAGTGACTTTCCAGTTTTACGGGCTAAACCATATACAATCGGTACTAATATGATGAATCCTACATCGAAGAATACCGGAATGGCAACAAGGAAACCAGTGATACCAAGTGACCATTGTGCTTTATCTTCACCGAACTTGTTAATAAGCGTCTGGGCAAGCCGTTCTGCCCCGCCTGATACTTCAAGCATGCGGCCGAACATGGCACCTAAACCGACAACCACTGCGACAAATCCGAGGGTGCCACCCATTCCGCTTTGAATCGATGTCACGACTTCCTGAAGCGGCATCCCAGCTGCAATCCCTACGATCAAGCTGACAAGCAACAGGGCAACAAAAGCGTGCAGCTTTGTTTTAATTACTAAAAATAATAATAGAAAAATTCCGGCCAGTGCCACTAAAATGAGCATTTGATCTGACATATTAATCCCTACCTTTCTTTTCTCCCGACAGCTTGGCTGCCTATTTTCGACCCGGTTCAATCTACCGGATAAAGCGTTTGCAATTCTTCCTGTGTAACTCCCAATCACACATCCAGCCTCTGTTTGAAAATTTTTTCCCGGCTTTAAATCTGAGAGGAAATTATTTTCTACCTAACTCTATTATAAAAAAATTTTTTCTTTTTGCAACCGTTTACAGAAATTATTTTTATTTTTCTATCATTCTTGTATAATGAAAGTATGAAAACACTTACAGGAGAGATGTCTATGAAACCAGAACATCAGCACTGCCTGGCAAGTATCCGGGCCCACTATTCCCATTTCAGTGTGACCGAGAAAAAAATTGCCGACTATATACTCGAAAACCCGAATGACATCATCCACTCGACAATCAACGGCGTTGCGGAAGATTTAGGAGTGGCTGATTCCACTGTATTCCGCTTCTGCAAACGGATCGGCTTCAAAGGCTACCAGGCGATGAAGATCGCCCTTGCCTCTGAAATCGTTACCGGTCTGAAGGATATCCACGAGCGCATCGATGAAGGGGACACCGCTCAGACCATCGCCACCAAGGTATTCCGGTCCAATATTAAAACGATAGAAGATACGCTGATGGTCATCGATGAAAGAAATCTCATGAAGGCCGTCGACGTCATGCTCAACGCCCGCTCGATCGAATTCTTCGGCAGCGGGGGTTCCGGCGTCATCGCCCTTGACGCCTACCATAAATTCATCCGGACCGGTCTCCGTGTCCACGCTGCAAGCGACAGTCACATCCAGCTGATGACCGCATCCCAGATGACAGGCGAAGATTGCGCCGTCTTCATCTCCCATTCCGGGTCGACCAAAGACATCCTGCAGGTCATGGACATCGTCAAAGAAAGCGGCGCTAAGACGATCGGCATCACCAATTTCGCCAAATCGCCATTAAGTAAAAGGGTCGACATCCCCCTTTTCACCGTCTCGGAAGAAACCGACTACCGCTCGGAAGCCCTTTCTTCACGGATCGCACAATTAACGCTGATTGATGCCCTCTATGTGAATCTCATGATGAGACGGGAAGGCGAAGGTCAGGAAGCATTGAGAAAGATGCGGAAAGCGATATCGGTGAAGAGGTTGTAAGGTTGATAGATTGATACTTCGACCATGATAAAAAGACCCTGCTCCGGATCCTGAGCAGGGTTGTGTTTTATGTGGCTGATTATTGGTTAAAAAGGGCAATTATTAACGATTTTCTTTGAAAAATCATGATGAAGGTCGGGTTTCATCTATAAAACCGGCTCAATCTATTGTTTATCAGGGAGCCAATACCCCCTACCTCTTCATTTATGAGCCGGTTTTCCCTTTTTATGAGCCCCTTTTTGATTTTATAAGCCGGTTTCAGGATTTATGAGCGTGATTCCTGATATATGAGCGGCTTTTCGAAAATATGAGCATTTTGTCGAAAAATCGTTATTTCAACAACCCATAAACCTTTAACTTGAAGAAGCCTGCCTCCCACAGTCAGTCTTCCCGGCAGGTAGAGCCTTATCCAAATGGTTCATCCTTCCACTCTCGTATTCACTTAATGCTTCATCCAACATCTCAATCCCTGCTTCAATCTGTTCCTTTGATACAGTAAGAGGGGGAATCATCCTGATCACTTCACTATGATTTCCACAAAGATAGAATAAAACACCTTTTTCCAACGCCCGGTCGAGAATGTCCATTAGTCCTTCATGGTTCGGTTCTCCGGTTTCGGGATGGATGATTTCAATTCCAATCATCAGCCCCACAGCCCGGATGCTTCCGATAACCGGGTGTTTTTCCTTTAACAATTCAAGTTTGGAAACGGCATATGCGCCCATTGATTTGGTGTTATCAAGGAGACCCTCCTCTTTCATAACCTCCAATGTAGCGAGCCCGACTGAGCATGCAATCGGATTCCCTCCGAATGTGGTGCCGTGGCTTCCGAGGGGCCACTGCTTCATCAGGGCGTTGGATGCTACAGTCGCACTCAGCGGAAGACCGGAGGCTATGCCTTTTGCTATCGCCATAATATCAGGCGTGACATCAAAAGTCTGAGCCGCAAACCATTCCCCAGTGCGCCCGAAACCTGTCTGCACTTCATCGAAGATTAATAGGATGTCATGACGGTCACAAATCTCCCTTACTTTCTTAAGCCACGCTTTAGGAGGGACAATATAGCCCCCCTCCCCAAGAACCGGCTCGAGAATGACACACGCCACTTCCTCAGGTGTCACCTGATGATTGAACAGCGTTTCAAAATCTCTCTCAAGCTTCTCCACTACATACCGGACAGCGTCCTCACCTTCAGGGCACGCCCTTTCATCCGCATACGGAATCTGATAGGCAAGGCCCGATGGCTGCATGAACTTACGATACTTGCTCTTCGATGTCGTGACACTCAACGCACCGAGAGAACGGCCGTGAAAACATCCGGTAAAGGAGACCACATAAGGACGCTTCTTCACATATTTGGCAAGCTTGATTGCGCCCTCAATCGCTTCTGTTCCGCTGTTGGCAAAAAAGAAACTGTCTAAATCACCGGGAAGGATATCTGCCAATTCATCAGCAAGTCTTAGAATCGATTCATACATGATAACGCCCGACGGTCCGTGCATCAGCCCATCTGCTGCATCTTTGATTGCCTGGACGATTTTAGGGTGGCGGTGCCCTACATTCGTGACAGCGATACCTGAGGTGAAATCCAGATATCTCCTTCCGTCCACTCCATAGTAATAGCATCCTTCTTCCTTCACCACCGGCAAATTGGGATGATCCTTTGCCATACTCGGTGCCAGTCTCTCAGGCATTCGCTGGATAAGCTGTTCAAATGTGCGTTTCATTCCCATAACCCCCATGTATTGATTCTGTATAGTCAAGTTGGACAAACAATCACATAAACAAATGAGCGAGCAACGCTACGATCGGCAGCGTAATGATTGTTCTCTGTATAAAAATGATGAAGAGATCCAAGAAACTGATCGGTATCTTAGACTTGATTAAAAGAATCCCGATTTCAGACATATAGATTAATTGAGTCAACGACATCGCAGCAATCACGAATCTGGTCAACTCACTCTCTATCCCGCTTCCCACCACGGCAGGCAGGAACATATCTGCAAAGCCGACAATCATTGCAGGTGCTGCATCGGCAGCCTGCGGAATTTGAAGGAGCTCAAGGAGTGGGACAATCGGGTAGGCCAGCACGTCAAATACAGGCGTATATTCTGCTACGACCAATGCGATCGTACCAAGGGCCATGACCAGTGGAATCAGTCCAAACCAGATATCCAATACATTCTGCAAGCCCTTTTTCGTCACTTCTCCGATACTCTTCACTTCCGACGCTTTCTCCACTGCCTTTTCGAATCCCCATTGCAGGCGTGATACGTTGTCCGGTACATTTTCAGAAATCTGCATGCCTACCGGTTCATAATACGTGTCTTTCTTTCGGGAAAGTGGCGGTATGCGCGGACAAATCACGGCAGCGGCAATCCCTGCGATGACGACCGTTCCATACAGTTGTACAAACATGGATTCCAATCCGATAAAGCTTACAATGACAAGACTGAAAGCAATCGACGCGACAGAAAAATTCGTGGCAATCACGGCTGCTTCCCGTTTCGTATAATAGCCTTCTTCGAATTGTTTCGTCGTAATCAGAACGCCAACGGTCCCACTCCCCATCCAGGAAGCAAGGGCGTCAATGGAAGATCGGCCCGGCAGCTGGAAAAGGGGCTTCATCATTTTCTGAAGCAATGTCCCGAAGAAATCCATTAATCCGAAATCCAATAATAGAGGCATCAATAAACCTGCAAATAAGAACCATGTCGTTAAGACAGGAACCAGTGAATACAACACCGTTCCCCCTGTGAATTCAGAAGTGATCCACTCAGGACCGATTCCATTCACAGTCATGACAGCGAAAACAGAGCCAATGACGCGGATCGCAATCCAAAAATACCCTACATCGAAAAGTCCCTTTAAAAATGCCTGCTTTATGATCCACTGAGGTTTAAATATTTTTGTATAAATGGCCATGAGGGCAGATAACCCAAAAACAGCAGTCATGAATAACGGTAATACACCTTCAAGCATCCCTTGGAAATAAGAAGCAAAGATCCCGACACCAATGGTCATGTTCCCTTCATACGTAACCGGTACGAGGAACAGCAATACCCCAAACAAGGAAGGGATGATAAATTTCATCGCTTCACGTACCGTCCTGCCTGACTCGGTTTGCAGCCTGCTAACATTTTGTTTTCCCACTTCCATCCTTCAAACACCCCTTTGAAATATATTCCACCCCTATTGAACGCTCCGTACCGCGACCTCCTTAGTTCATTTTTTCAACTTTTCACCTTTATACCTGCAAGTTCCATGCCAGTATTTATTTGATGTTGTATTTTTTCATCTTCCTGACAACAGATGGCTGACTGATTCCCAGTCTCAAAGCCATTTGAGTAGTTGTCCCATGAGACTCCCTGGCTTTCCTCAACACTTCGGCTTCGACTCCTTCCAAAATATCCTTTAAGGAGCCCCCGCTTTGTTCGTAACTTGTCAGATCACTGTGATCTTTCACATAGCGGCGGGGCAGATTCTCCATCTCAATCAACTGTTTGGAAGAAGTGACAATCAATCGCTCGATTACATTCATCAGCTCTCTCACATTCCCTCTCCATTCCTGCACTAATAAACGATGCAGGACCCCTTCATCCAACTTTCTTTCCCGGTCGTATTTTTCAGAGAAATGTTTGAGAAAGTACTCGATCATCGTCATGATATCAGCCGGCCGTTCCCTTAAAGGAGGAATGATGATCGGTACAACATTCAATCGAAAGAAGAGGTCTTCCCTGAATGATCTTTCCGCCACTGCTTCCTCTAAATCTTTGTTTGTCGCAGCCAACACGCGGAAATCCACCTTCCTTACTTTTGTCCCGCCGACCCGGTAAAAGCACTTCTCCTGTATGAATTTTAAAATTTTCACCTGGTTCGGAAGGGACAATTCACCGATTTCGTCCAGAAAGAGCGTCCCCCCTTCAGCAAGTTCCGCGAGTCCTATCTTCCCTTTTCGATCCGCTCCTGTGAAAGCGCCCGGTTCATACCCGAAAAACTCTGCCTCGAACAAAGACTCGGGTATCGCACCGCAATTGACCTCAATGAACGGCCCCTTTTTCCTATGACTCTTATTATGTATAAATTTCGCAATATGCGATTTTCCGACACCCGATTCCCCCAACAGCAGGACATTCACGTCCACTTCCGCCACCTGCAGGGCGACCTGGAGCACCTTCTTCATTTCACCACTTGTGGCGATGATCCCTTCTGAGTAATAATGACGGCTCCTGAGAAGGTCCAGCTCACTTTTCACCCTTTCCATCTCGTCTTCCATATCCATCAAGTATTTTTTCAGATTCAGTAATTCGGTTACATCGTGAGAATAGCTGACGACTCTTACTAAATCACCCTGTTCATTCAATACCGGGATACCTGTGACAAGCAGCTTTTTCCCTGATTTACTCGTTTGAACAAGTGTAATTTTCTTTTTTTCCTTTAATACGATGGGAGTCAGCAGCGGGGTGAATACGCCTTGCTTCTCAAGCTCGTATACTGATTTCCCTACCATGTCTTCCGAGTTGACATTATATATATCACCTGTTGCATCACTGACTTTCAAAATGATTCCATCTGTATTCGTGACTAAAATATCATCTTGCAGAGAATGTAGGATCGCTTCATTTTCATTCCAGGTTTTTTTATGTTCAGACATCTAGTGTCACTCCTTAGTTATTCACTTATGAATAATTTTCTTGGGTTTTATCATATCCATTCAGTTATACCAGACTATTCTGAGTTTTTATACATTTTTAAATAATTTATTCAAAAACAAATATTCCTCCTCGTCGGTCAACCTTGTGAATTTGCCATAGCAAGAGCCAGACCATTATTTTACTATTCACAGAATTTAGATTATGATTTTGATAGAACTGTAAAAGGTGGGATTGGGATGACACATAGTGGGAAATTAACGTGGGAACACGCACAGGAGTTGGACCAAAAGGATAGATTGGCTCATTTCCGCGATGAATTTTACATAAAAGACGGGCATTATTATATGGATGGAAATTCGCTCGGGCTTCTGTCGAAACGGGCGGAGGCTTCTTTATTGACCTCCTTGAATGATTGGAAGGAGCACGGAATCGACGGCTGGATGGACGGGCAGGAGCCGTGGTTTTATTTCTCCGAGAAGCTTGGGGAAATGACTGCGCCATTGGTCGGCGCACGGAAGGAAGAAGTGATCGTGACAGGTTCGATTACAACGAATCTGCACCAGTTGCTTGCAACCTTTTATCAACCGAAGGGCAATCGGACGAAGATCCTGGCTGATGAGCTGACTTTCCCTTCGGATATATATGCGATCCAAAGTCAGCTGGAGCTGAAAGGATACTCTCCCGATGAACATTTGATCCAGGTGAAAAGCAGGGACGGCTATACGTTGGAGGAAGAGGATATTATCTCTTGCATGACAGATGATATCGCACTGATACTATTGCCGTCGGTTCTTTACAGGAGCGGGCAGCTTCTTGACATGAAGCGGTTGACGGGAGAAGCCCATAAACGGGGCATCGTGATTGGATTTGATCTTGCCCACTCGATCGGAGCGCTTCCCCATCAACTGCACGATGACGGTGTCGATTTCGCCGTTTGGTGCAATTATAAATATTTGAACAGCGGGCCAGGCGGAGTCGGCGGTCTCTTCGTTCACCAAAAGCATGCCGGCACGAAGCCAGGGCTCTCAGGCTGGTTCAGTTCCCGGAAGGATAAGCAGTTTGATATGGATCACACATTGACCCATGAAGAATCAGCCGGCGCATTCCAGATTGGGACCCCTCATATCCTTAGCAGCGCACCGCTGCTCGGATCCCTAGAGTTGTTTAAAGAAGCGGGCATTGAGCGTTTAAGACAAAAATCCCTTTCACTTACAAAATTCATGATCGATTTGATCCACCAGGAGCTTTCCGGACACGGATTCTCGATCTGCAATCCGCTTCAAGATGAAAAAAGGGGCGGCCATATCAGCCTGAAGCATGACGAAGCGGCAAGAATATGTAAAGCTCTGAAGGAGAACAGCGTCACGCCTGATTTCCGTTCACCGAACGTGATCCGCCTTGCACCTGTCGCCCTTTATTCATCGTACAAAGATGTATGGGAAACGGTTCAGATTCTGAAGAGCATCATGGAAAATGAAGAATACAAGCAATTTGAAAACACGCGGAATGTTGTTGCCTGACATGAACGGAAAGGATGAATTCATTTGAAGATCATAGACATATCAAGACCACTGCACAACGACACCCCTGTATGGCCCGGAGATACACCTTTCTCCTTTTCA
Source organism: Bacillus sp. KH172YL63 (assembly GCF_011398925.1). Classification (NCBI taxonomy): domain Bacteria; kingdom Bacillati; phylum Bacillota; class Bacilli; order Caryophanales; family Bacillaceae; genus Bacillus; species Bacillus sp. KH172YL63. The sequence goes on along the minus strand of NZ_AP022842.1, from coordinate 540,147 downwards.
TTGAATTGGACGAAAGAAGAAACCGGATCGGTGAATGTCGGACAAGTCACGATGAGTTCTCATACAGGGACCCATGTGGATGCCCCCTTCCATTTTGATCAAGATGGAAACCGGATACTCGATCTGCCTTTGGAACGCTTCATGGGACAGGCTGTCGTCGTATCGGTAGAAGGCGCTGAGGAAATCACGCCTGAACAGCTGAAGGATATCGACTTTTCAGGCGTTACGAAAATTTTATTCAAGACGAATGCATGGAAAAATCCCGATCAATTCCCAGAAGAGATCCCCCCTGTTTCAGAAGAACTCGGTCCTTTTCTGAAACAAAATGGCATTGACCTGATCGGGGTCGACCTTCCTTCTGTCGACCAGCTGGACAGTAAGGAATTGAACGCACATCATTCCCTCCATGCAAACGGGATCGGGATACTGGAAGGAATCGTCCTGACAGACGTCAACCCGGGCCGGTACGAATTGGTCGCACTTCCCCTGCCGCTTCAGGACGGGGACGGGTCTCCGGTGCGGGCGGTGTTGGTGGAGCGTGGGTAGGTTCAATGAATGTAAAAAACCAGGTCCGAATTTGGATCTGGTTTTTTTAAAACATTAAGCCTAGTCTAATAAAAACTCTTCTAAATTTGGAGATTGTTTATATTTAATCGCGGCTAGTTTATCCTTATGTATGATCGCCTCTGTTAAATCAATACCATTTATGCTGGCAATGGCTACGGCATAGTGGATAACATCAACTAGTTCATTTGCTAAAGAAGTATTCGATTTATGCTCTTTTCTCCCTTCTAATTGATTCAGTACTTCTGCGACCTCCCCAATTTCCTCTGCTAGTTTCATAAACAATGCAGAGGAAGTGCGACCTTCTTTGTATTTGAGTGCTAAATAGCTCTGTAAATCACGGAATGTTAGTTGCTTCATAAATACCCCTCTATTAATAAATAATTTCATATTAACTGTCTTACTCAAACAGGTGATTTTAGTACTTTTTCTATAAAACCTTGGACATTACCTGTCAAAATCTAAAATCAGCCATCATATTTTTCTTAAAGGCTCTTTTCGCAAAGATTGTTGCTATTATTAGAATGGGAACGTCTTCGGTAATTTGAGACTGCGGAATAAATAAATTTCCATAGCAATGAATCAAGGGCAATATACAGAATTACGTTTATCACTACTATACAGTAGATGAATAAGCAGTTATTCAGTGGATTTGGGTTTTTACCTTCGATGGTTGATTCTCGCTGCAATCAAAATCAAGCACACCTCGCTTTTTTAAAACCACAATGTTTACGAAAACAGCCTTCTTAAAAGAAGCCTTCCTGTACACAATTTCTCCCCAACCCAGCATATCTCCCCTCCCCCACCTCATACACTAACCATATAAAGGTTTAAAATGCTGAAAAATGGACGATAGCTGTGACAATAAAGGAGGGATTTTCATGGGCGTGACGATTACGATCGGTTTGATTGTGATGCTTGGGATGATTATGGGTATTCTGATTTATTTCTTAAGACAAGCATTGGATTCGGATGATTCGAAAAAGATTGATACTTATGACCGTGACCACGATCATTTTTCACAGTGACGGCAAAAAACCCGGTGTCCTTGTATTCAGGACGCCGGGGTTTATTTATTCCATGATTTCTTTTTCGCCGAGCTTCATCGGGCTTGAACAAAGTGGGCACTCTTTAGATTCGGTATCCTCATGGGTTTCCGGTCTCTGCCATGCAATGCACGTAGAGTGTGTACAGACCCAGGCAAGGATTCGGGTGACTTTGCCGGTTCTTGTCTTTTTCGCCGGGGCAGGGCTGTCAGTGTGCGGAACCTCTTTGAACAAGTCGGCAATGAAGCGTGAGCATTTCCGCTGTTCTCCCTGATAATAGGCAGGGGAAGAGATGAAGAGCTTCTCTTTTGCACGGGTGATGGCCACATATGCAAGACGCCGTTCTTCCTCCAGCGCGCCCTTTGCCTTTTCCTTTACGTTCGGGTCCTTATACACTTTATCCTCAAGCTTGTTGGCATTTAGAGCGGAACTGTGTGGCAGGTTCCCTTCAATCGCCCCGATCAGGAATACAACCGGGAATTCCAGCCCCTTCGAACGGTGAATCGTCATGAGGGACACGCTGTCCGTATTTTTCGATTGATGCTGATTCGAATAGATTTCTTCATACTTCGCTTTCATTTCATCAATGAACGTGATGAAGCTTGAAATCGTATCAAAACGTTTGGCCGAGCCTTCAAGTTCGTCCAGCATTTCTTTGATGAGCTCCTTCTGCTCCGTCACGACATGTGATTCCTGGGCATCGATGTATTGATGATAAAATTCTTTCCGGATCCGTTTAATCGCCGTTTCCGGAGACTGGTCGGCAATCGACTTAAGGAACTTCATCCGCTCCTTGATGTTCTTCACCTGGAACGGCTTCAAGCCGGACAGTGTCGTCAGGTGGATGAGCGGATACTTCTTTCTTTCTTTGCTTTCTTCCTGCATGATATGGGCGATCCCCCGGTCCCTTCTGATGAAAAGGGTCGGCAGCAGCGATTCCATCGCAGAAAAATTCCTCGGTACAATCGATAACCTCAAGTAATCGACGACAGGCTTCACGGTCCAGTTCTCATAAAAGAGGGAATCCTTTTGGTTATATGGCGTGAAAGGGATTTCCTTCAGCAGGAGCTGCTCAAAAACGGCCCGGCCGCTGCTCATCGTCCGGTGAAGGATCGTCATGTCCCGGTACGTATACCCTTCTTCTATTAATCGTTGGATTTCTTCGGTGATCCAAATCGCTTCTTCGTCTGCCGTGGCCGGTCTTGAGTACAGGGGCTTCTGGCCATCAGGTTTTGTTGCGATCAGTTCTTTCTTCCGTCTGTGGTCATTCCGGCCGATCACTTCATTCCCCAATCCGATGATGTACGCATCGGACCTGTAATTCTCTTTCAGCGCCACGACTTTGGCATCCGGGAATTCCTCATCAAAATCCAGGATGAACTCGTTCCGTGCGCCGTTGAAGGTATAGATCGTCTGATCATCATCGCCGACGACGAACAGATTCCGGTGGGCCGCAATCATTTTCATGAGTTCATATTGTACGAGATTCGTATCCTGAAACTCATCCACCATCACATACTGGAAACGGTGTTGAAGTGAAGTCAACAGGTTCGGATTCCCCAATAACAACTGGTGGGCCTCTGTCAAAATATCATCAAAATCCATCTTATGATTCATCCGTTTCCACTCTTCATATTTCAGAAGGATGCTGCGGATTTCTTTTTCCGATTTAGATTTCTCAGGAAGCTCCGAAATATCTTTCTGATTCAGCTTATAGTGAGACAGCTTTGCAAGAAGCGTTTCTGCATCATAAGGATCATATATATTCATTTCCCTTTGAATCTGCTTCAGGATGATTTGTTTGTACCGTTCGTTCCCCATCACTTCCTGCGTGTAATGGCGGGACCTTAACAAATAGAGAAACAAGGCATGAAAAGTGCTGGCATGAACCGCTCCCCCAGCTTCCGTCCCTGGCAGCTTTGCGATTCTCTGCTTCATTTCTTCCGCTGCTTTTTTAGTGAATGTGACCAGCAGAATGTTTCTTGGCTGAATCTTCTTCACCGCCATCAGGTAGCCTGCACGGCAGACCAGAACCGTCGTCTTCCCAGTCCCCGCCCCTGCAAGGGTAAGGCATGGTCCGTCCACGTGGCGTACCGCTTCGATTTGGGAAGCATTGAGGTGGATGCCTGCTTCCTCCATCGTCCGAAAGAAAAAAGCATCCTCTTCTTCGGAGGATACCAATTCCTTCGTGGTCTCTCCTTTATGGAGCGCGGCGACCGGTATTTCCTTTTTTTCCGCATCATATGGGTAGATGGAATAGTTGGTCAGTACTTTATTCAAAGCTCATTCTCCTAGCTTACGATTCGATTCATAACCTTCTCATCATAACAAGAGCCCTCGGATCATGGCAATGACAATCTATGAGCGACCGGATGAACTAAAAGCATACTAAACAGTTGTTTAATACCGCCAACCCTTGTAAAATAAGGACTTTGAATCGTTAAACAAACGTTTGTTTAAATTGTATGGGCTGCCGGATGATTAACACCCGTACAAAAAAGGAATAGAGTATCAGGTGATGAATGATGAAATTGACAAAATGGGGCTTTACCCGCTTCAACAGTATAAAAGCAGAGTTCGACCACTTCCCCCACTCCCTGGTCATCCTGAGGAAAATCAGAAACTATTATTTCGTCAATAAAGTCCACTGGTCCGAACTTGATCCAATCGTTGAAACACACGACCTCGAAGAAATGGAACTGCTCGTCAACCGGGAGCTGGATCTGGAGCAATACTATATTAATAGGAGAATGAGTGAATAGCAGGTTCTTCACAAGAAGCGTTTACACTGCTTCAAGGGCGTGAACGTTCAATCCACGCCCCATGAAAAAAGACAGCAGGAAATGACTGCTTTTCAAAAAAACTATAAAAAAACAGAAAAAATGAGATAAACTGAGAAAACAGATCATTTCGCAGTAAAAACCCGCCAAAATCACATTATATTGATTATTCTGAACATTTGCATTAATTTTATAATTTGTTAATATGTAATTAATAAATCATTAACAAACAACACACCAACAGGAAGGCGTGATTCCAATGAAGTGAGTTAGCAAAGCATATCAACATCACATTCAGCTTGTGAGATCGGCCCGTGAAAACTGATTTCAGAATGTGTGGATATGTGGGAATGCGCAATCTTATTTCGGGAGAGGATTCCAATGAAGAATGTAAGCGAAGCATGCTAACATCATGGTACGCAAGAGGATAGCCGGTGAAAACTATCTTCGTAACATGTGGGCGTGTGGGGAACTCAGCGGAAAGTGAAAATAAACTAAATCATACATGCAATACCATTAATGAAAATTGAATGTTGAGTATGTGTATTAGTAAGAAAGGATAGGAACGTTAATTGAATAAGGTTTACTTAAGTTAAGGCGCTGTTTATGTGGTATAGGCATAAGCAGCGTCTTAAATTTGTTCTTACCATTCTTCCCTCAACAACGAGCATACCGCAGCATCACAAAATACGCCTTTTTCATACGCTGATTTCCGCAATACGCCTTCATATGTAAAACCGGCTCGTTCAAGACTTTTCTTCGACGCCAGGTTTCTCGGATCATAGTAAGCCTTGATCCTGTTCAGTTCCATTTCCCCGAACCCATAGTTCAGTACGGATCGAAGGGCCTCGGTGATTATTCCTTGTCTCCAGTAATCAGGATGTATTTCAAATCCCACTTCTGCTTTGAAATGTTCTTTCTCCCATTGATGAAAGCCGCAGCTTCCGATGATTTCACCCGTTTCTTTCAGCGCGATGCCCCATCTGATCCCTTCATTCATCCGGAAGCGCTCGTTCCATTTTTGGATGAGTGCCATCGCCTCGCCTTCCTCTTGGAACGTATCCAGGTCGTAATATCGGGTAACAGCGTCTCTTGAGAAATAATCAAATACCCGGGGAGCATCCCCTGCCGTCATCTCCCTTAACACACATCTTTCGGTTTCAAGCAGCGGAAAGGTTCTTGTGAGCATATCCATTCTCCTTTTCTACATCTTCTCCTTATTAATTCCACATCGGGGTCTGAAAGCCCTCTAGAGGAAGAAACTTTTCACAACCAGCCCGACATTGTCTTATTCCCTTATTCTGGTTACAATCGAGATACTAGCATACGAAGGTTGGGTGAAACAGATGAAGGCACAAAAAATCATTGTAGGTTCCACAATTTTCACCGGGAACACGCCCTTACCGGCGGATGGGTTCATTGCTGTAAGGGATGACATCATCATCGGGACAGGCCCCCGCTCTGAGATGGAAAGCTTTATCGGAGCGTCCACGGAAACATGGGATGTCGGCGACCGCCTTGTGATGGCGGGATTTCATGATTTTCATCTCCATTTATTTTTAGGGGCGATGTTCGAAGGGTTCTGTCAGCTGACTTCCGGCCATACGGAAGACGCTACCGCCAAAATGGTCGCAGATTATGCTTCCCGGCATCCGGATGAAGAATGGGTGCTTGGTTTCGGATGGCATCATGTCCGCTGGCCGAATGAAACCCTCCCCACCCGCCATTCGTTAGACCGGTATATCCCCCATCGTCCCGTCGTGCTCTTGAATGAAGAAGCGCACAGCGCGTGGCTGAATACAGCAGCCCTTGAGAAACTGGGGATTCACCGGGATACGCCCGAACCCCTTTTTGGAAAAATCGAAAAAGATGAATCCGGGGAGCCGACTGGTTTTCTATACGAAACGGCGGTCAAATATGTGATTAAAGCTTTCGCCTTTCAGGATAAAGTGAAGAACAGATTGATGGACGGGATGCTATCCAAACTGTCATCCTATGGGATCACCTCTGTTTCAGACATGCTTCCCCTCCCTGGATATACGCTCGGGGACCCGGCTTTCTACAGAAGCTTTGAGGAAAAAGGGAAACTGACCACAAGGATTCATTTCCTTGATGTGTTGAATGGTGACCTTGAACGGGGTGTCCGCTTCAGGAAAAACTACCATTCAGACAAGCTTCAATTCTCCGGGCTGAAGCAGTTCCTCGACGGGGTCCCCCTCACGTATACCGGGTATCTGCTGAAGCCCTATGCAGACCGTCCATCAGAAAGGGGCGGCACCATTTATGAGCCGCTCGTGTACCGGCAATGGATAGAAGCTGCCGACCGGGAAGGGTTCCGGGTCCGGCTTCATGCATGTGGGGACGGAGCGGTCCGGTTGGCCCTCGATTTATATGAGCATGCCCGGTCGGTAAATGGAATCAGGGATTCCCGCCATACGATCGAGCATATTGAAGTCTGTGATCCCGCTGACTTTGACCGTTTCTCGGAACTGGGGGTCATCGCATCGATCCAGCCTGAGCATCTGACGTCAGGGTCGATGGAAACCCATGCCTATTTGGACCGGCTCGGTCAAGACAGGGCAAGATATACATGGCCGATCGGCACCCTGCAAGAATGCCGGGCACATGTCGCTTTCGGTACTGACTTCCCGATTGTCGACATCAACCCGATGCTCGGCATATACAGGGCGGTCTCCCGCCGGCACGAAGACGGCACGCCCCGGGAAGGCTGGAATCCTGATGAAAAAATCCAGCTCAGTGATGCCCTGATTCACTACACGAAATCCCCTGCCTTCGGGAATTTCAGGGAGCATGATCTGGGTACACTCGAGGCCGGAAAGAAAGCCGACCTCGTCGTCCTTGACCGGAATCTTTTCACCATCGGGGCTGAAGAAATTCTCGACACAAAGGTCTGGCTGACCATGATGGACGGGGAAGTGGTGTTTGGCCGTTAGGCGTCTGGATGAACCAAAGAGGCTGGTACAAAAAGTTTTCTCCAATAAAAAATCCGAACGAGTGATTGAATGACTCGTTCGGATTTTTCAGCGCTAGCGCTTCATGTTTTAGCAGGTACAAGCTGTTGATTGGATATAAACAGCGGTTAGAAATGTATTGATGTCGTTATTTCGGATCTTGAAGCCCGCCACCCCGGATGTGTTTTTCCTGGAATGGGAGGTTGAGTTCTTTGCTGAGTTTTTCAAGGAAGCTCAGCTCACGTTTGGATACGAGGCAGATGACGGTTCCTTCTGCTCCCATCCGTCCTGTTCTTCCTGAACGGTGGATATATTGTTTCGTATCGCTCGGGAAGTCGTAATGGATGACATGGGTGACATCAGAAATGTCCAGTCCACGTGCAGCCACGTCTGTTGTCAGAAGCAATGACACCTTTCCTGAACGGAAGCGATCCAATGATTGCTTTCGCTCGATCTTATTCGATTCTCCTGCCAAAACTTCAAGCTCTACGCCTTTATATTTAAGCTTTTCTTCAATCTCAGACAGCTTTTCCAACTGGTTGAAGAATACGAGTGCCTTGATTCCTTTGAAGTATGAAATGCTGCGAAGGGCTTCCATTTTGTCCCGGAGTTCACTGTACACAAAGACATGGTCCACTTTCGGGTTATCCAGGTTCGCTTCCATTTTAACCGTTTCATGGTTCTGGAGGAGGTTTTCCGCCACACTCTCGGTTTCATCTGATAAAGTCGCAGAGAAAAAGAGTACCTGACGTTCCTTCAAGGTTGATTTAATGATATCCTTCACTTCCCTGATATGTTCCGGAGCAATCATTAAGTCGAACTCATCCACGATGATTGTCTTCACTTCATGCATCTTCAGCTTTTTTAATTTCATCAGTTCGATGAGGCGTCCGGTTGTACCGACGACGATATGAGGCTTTTTCTTTAACTTTTCAACCTGCTTCTTGATATTGGCACCGCCGATGAAGGCTGCGCTCGTCACGTCGGTCCCCTTCGCCCATTTTTGGATTTCCTGATGGATCTGCATCACAAGTTCACGTGACGGTGCAATGATGACCGCTTGTGCCTGCTTCCTTGACGGATCGATCGATTGAATGATCGGCAGTAAGTACGCCAGGGTTTTACCTGTACCCGTCGGCGACTCGCATACGACATCTTTTCCTTCCATGATCATCGGCACCACTTTTTCCTGTACGGGTGTTAATGTAGCAAATCCTGATTCTTCCCAGTTCTTCTGCAGCGCCGGGTGATGGATGATAGTTGAAATTGAGTTCATTCTTTTCTTCCCTTCTTAATCGGACACATCAGCGGAAACTTCCTTCTCCTCTATCGGCAGGTGAATTTCGACTGCTGTCCCTTTTTCTTTTTCGCTTTGAAAATGGATATGTCCATTATGTCGTTCAATGATTTTTTTGCATACGGCAAGTCCAAGGCCAGTCCCTTTTTCCTTTGTGGAATAAAACGGCTCACCCAGATGTTCCAATCGTTCCGGCTCCATTCCGATCCCATTATCCCGCACGATGACGTGAGCATCCGCCCCTTCATCCAAGAGGGTGATCGTCACACGGCCGTCCTTGCCTTTAGGGATGGATTCCACAGCATTTTTGATGATGTTAATAAACACCTGCTTAAGCTGATTGACTTCCCCTAATATCACTAACGGCCTTTCGGAAAGATTTTCGTAAGCGATCGACACATTATCAAGATGTGCCTGGGCTTCCATCAACACAAGGACCTGCCTAAGAATCTCGTCCAGCCTTTCATGACTGAAGAACGTTTCCTGCTGTTTTCCAAGTATGAGCATCTCACCTGAGATCAAATCGATCCGATCCACTTCAGAAAGCATGATATCCAAATGATCATGATTAATGGAGTTGGTCGTTTGCATCAGCTGAATGAATCCTTTGAGAGAAGTGAGCGGATTCCGGATTTCATGGGCGACTGCAGCTGCAAGCTGACCAATGACTGAAAGCTTCTCAGATGCCACCACCATCTCTTCATTTTCACGGTTCAGTGTGATGTCCCGTGCAATCGCGAACATCCCTGTCACTTTATCATCAATGATGATCGGCACAAGAGAACAGCGAAGCAGCTTCTTATTCTTTTCACCAAGATGTATCGTCGTTTCGAATGTCGCCGGGATACCATTGATGGACCCAAGAAAATAGTTGGTGACCCGCTTCATTTCATTTTCATTCAAAAAATTGCTGAACTTCACTTCTTTCAACTGTTCATGGGTCGATTCAAGCATCCCTTCAGCCTCTGAGTTCACAGACCTCACTTTTCCATCGAGGCTCAGTTCCATGACGGCATCGGGGTTTTGTTCAAACAGTGAATGATAATGCTGATTCCTGATTTGAAGCTGGCGTTCCTTGTTCTTCAATTTCTGATTGGAAAGGATGAGTTCATGGGTTCTCCTGTACACGAGTAAAAAAATGAAGATACCTGTCACAAGGATGAACAGCCAGCCTTTATACCGTTGATAGTAAATATACATACTTAAATTTTCATGCGCCACGACGATGGAAAAATAGTCGGAAAGCACAATCCATAAAACGCCAAATAACACATAGGTGATGGAAACTTTCAAGGCAATTTCTTTTGCTTTTTTCATCTGGACTCTTCACCTAAATTCAATTAGTCTTTCCCCTATGTTTTCACAGTACTTACCAATTTATCAAAAATCTTTCCCCTTCTCCTCACCTTTTAGAAACAAAGTGGATAGGGGGTAGATTCCAACGCTTTGTATGACGAGTGACAACAGGATAACCCCAAATGTTAGGGAGTGAAGAAGAAATGGACCTTGTTTATCGAGTCCCAATAATAAAGCAACTGACATGGTTCCTTTAATGCCCGACCACGTCAAGATGAAAACTTCTTTCCATCCATATGTTTTTCTCCACGTTCTTTTCATTTTCACAACACCAATAATAATAACATAGCGAACGAATAAGGAGAGAACAAATAGCAAGAGAATCCAACCGGTTAATGAAAATGATAAATATCGCGTCGTCTGGATCCCGATCAATAAAAACAGAAGGGTAAGGATTGTAGGCTCAATCACGGTCCAAAATCCATCCAGGTCCTTCCTGAAATGATTCTCTTTCTTCGTTTTACCGTATTCATAGGAAAGCATGATGCCTGCCGAGACGGTCGCAAGTACCCCGGAGACCCCAAGTTCTTCTCCAATATAAAAGGTGCCGTAAGCGAGGATGATGCTCAGCATGATTTGATACCTGGAATCTGAAGTGAAATGGATCGCTTTGCTTGCTAGCCACCCGAGGAGGACGCCCGCTGCGATTCCCCCAAGAGAAACGAGGAGGAATTCACCGAGAAAGGAAGAGACAGAAAATCGCTCCCCTCCAAAGTAAATGCCCGCCACGACCGTAAACAGCACGATGCTCGTTCCGTCATTGATCATGGATTCCCCTTCCACCACATCCGCAATATCCTGTCGATTCGATGACTCTTTCAGTATCGACACAACAGACACCGGATCGGTTGGTGTCAGGATGGTCGAGATCAATAAAGCTTCAGTAAACGAAATCGGAAGCCAAGGGTGCAGTCCGTAATAAAAAAGCAGGCTCATCAGCAGCGTCGTCAAAATAATTCCGATGGTACTGAGAAATGTGATGATCCCGGCATGCTTCTTCAAAGCCTTTGTAGGGAACTGATATGCAGAAATGAATAACAACGCAGGCAGGAACCACTCAAAAATCGTCTCTTTCGTCAGCGTAATCCCGGAAAAAGCAGGCGCAAATGAAAGCCCGATCCCAATGAGTAGGAGTATGACTGGAACAGGGAAACTCTTTTTCTTCTTATCAATGGTAAAAACGCTATATCCGATCACCAGTAAAAACAACAGATGGACAGGTTCGATTCTCCACACCTCCATACGTTCATAATCGTCTTTATGTATGTATTCCTCTCTCAATATTTTACTAAACTTCACACCCAACCTTCTTCCTATTTTTTCAAATTCACGTTTATTTTTCATCTGAAAGGAAAAAGAAGAAGCAATGATCTTGAAAGCAGGTGACAACATGTCGAGCATGGTGTGCGAAACCAGAACATTCAATAAAAGCGGCACAATCACCCTTCCATATAAATGGAGACAGCAGTTCGGACTGCTTCCGGGAAGACTCGCAGAGCTCATCTATCGGAACAATTGCCTGACGATCAAGCAGGCTGTGACCGAATCCACCCATAACAAGCGGTACATCTCAGAAAAAGGAACGGTACACATCCCAAAAGAACTCCGGGACGAAATGGGCATCACCCATCACTCCCCCTACTCCATACACATCAACGAAAAAGAAAAATGCTTTGTGATCAAGACGGAGTAGCACGCTCCCACCGGATCTCAGCCATATGAACAAAAGTGAAGGTCCGCCCCTCAACGCATTAAAGCGATGAGGGACGGACCTTCGGTTGTACGTTGGTGATTGTGCTTCCGCTTTGGGCGATCGAGAGCCTGCGCACGTCCATACGGGGGAAGGATTGCTCCAATTGCCTGAAAAGCCATTCCCCTGCTTCCCGCTCCACGAAGCAGGCAATCGTCGGTCCGGCACCGCTCAGGGCGGTTCCAAATGCACCGAATCGGTTGGCCACCTCTTCCACTGCCTCGTAATGGGGGATGAGCTTCTTTCTATATGGTTGATGATAGCGATCACGCTTCATCATCTTTCCGGCCGTCTCCCAATCCCCAGTCAGAAACGCCGCAACCAACACATTCGATATCGCACCAGCCCCCACGGCTTCGCCGAAGGAAAGGGTGGATGGAAGGACATTCCTCGAATCGGATGTTTTCAGTTCGTCTTTCGGGATGACACATACGACATCGATGGGCAGGTCCGGCACCGAAATCATACCTACACCCTTTTCATGCTGACAGCTGACGACGAATCCGCCATAAAGAGATGCCCCGACATTGTCTGGATGACCTTCAAACCGGTTTGCAATGGAGAGCTTCTGATCCAGTGACAAGTTCAGCCCGCACAAGGCATTGGCAAGCTCCACTCCTGCGACGACCGCAGCCGCACTCGATCCCAGTCCCCTTGTCAAAGGGATATCGCTCTTCACATATAGGTGGCATGGAGCAGGTTTCCGCCCATATTCCGCTGCCACCTCCTTTGCCACTTCAACGATGAAGTGGGTATCATCGGATGGAAAGATTTCAAGAGCGGCCGAAAGCGGAATCACCTTCCATTCTTCCGCTTCATGTGCTTCTACGGTCAAAAATATATTCAACGCAAGGCCGAGCGAATCGAAGCCGGCACCTAAATTAGCCGTACTTCCCGGGACGGTGATTTTGAAGGAACGGGGCTCCCGGCCTCTCATACCCCGATTGTCCCTTTAATATGGTCCTTGACCAATTCACGGTCCCGGGGGAGGGTAATCGGTCTGACCGGACTGCACTCCATCGCTGTCACAGGATCTTTCAATCCATTGCCCGTCAGGACTGCGACGATCTTCGTTCCTTTTTCGATGAGCCCTTTTTCTAAAGATTTCTTGATTCCTGCAATCGAAGCACATGAAGCCGGTTCGGCAAAGATCCCTTCCCTGCTTGCCAGGAGCTGATAGGCTTCAAGGATCTCTTCATCGGTCACTTCATCGATATGACCGTCCGATTCCTTCAGCGCATCCACCGCGAGATTCCAGCTTGCCGGGTTTCCGATGCGGATCGCCGTCGCAACCGTTTCAGGCTCCGGAAACACCCGGTCGTGAACGAGCGCTGCCGCACCGGATGCCTCAAATCCGAACATCCGGGGCAGACTCGTGGCTTTATGCTCATGGTATTCCTTGAACCCTTTCCAGTAAGCAGAAATGTTACCGGCATTGCCCACCGGAATCGCAAGCACATCAGGCGCTTCACCGAGTCCTTCAACGACCTCGAAGGCAGCCGTCTTCTGTCCTTCCAGTCTGTACGGGTTCACCGAATTCACGAGTGTGACCGATTCTGTTTCACTTAATTCCCGTACAATTTCAAGGGCTTCATCAAAATTCCCTTGGATCGAAATGATCTCCGCTCCGTACATGACAGCCTGTGCGAGTTTCCCCTGGGCGATTTTCCCCTCGGGGATGACGACGATACATTTGATGCCTGCCCGTGCAGCATAGGCGGCAGCGGATGCCGAAGTGTTGCCCGTTGATGCACAGATGACCGTCGAACTTCCCGCTTCCACCGCTTTCGCCACTGCCAGTACCATCCCACGGTCCTTAAAGGAGCCTGTCGGATTCGCGCCCTCGACCTTCGCAAACAGCTCGATGCCCCATTCTGCCGACAGAGTCTTCAGCTCGACCAACGGCGTGTTGCCTTCATTTAAGCTTAACAATGGTGTATCAGCCTTTAACGGCAGATGCTCTCTGTACTCTTCCAACAGTCCTTTCCATCTCATCCTTTTTCGCCCCCTTCCACACGGTATGAACTTACAATTGCATGCATCGCCCCGTCATCCTTCAGCTCCATCAAAATATCTTCATAATGATCAAGGGATGCTTTATGAGTGACCACGACGACTTCAGCCAAGCCTTCCCGGTCCAGCGGGTTCTGAAGGATTTTCTCGAAACTGACTCCGTGATCCGAGAAGATAGACGTCAATTTGGCCAATACGCCGACTTCATCTTTGACATGAAGTCTCAGGAAATACTTTGAATGAATCTCATCCCGCTCTTTCAGTCTTTTCGGGAACTGGGGATTCACTGCACTCTTCCCATTGACGCCGAGCCTCATATTCTTCATGATCCCCACCATGTCCGATACGACGGCAGTCGCTGTCGGAAGGCTCCCTGCGCCCGGTCCATAAAACATCGTCTCTCCTACCGCTTCACCGTACACATAGACGGCGTTGTACTCATCATGTACAGAGGCGAGCGGATGCTCATTTTTCAACAATGTCGGTTCCACGCTGACTTCCACCTTATCCCCTTCACGGTGGGCATAGCCGATGAGCTTCATTGTGTAGCCAAATTGTTCGGCGTACTGGATATCATCACCGGTCACCCCCGTGATACCTTTCACTTTTACATCGGCAAGATCCACATTCATCGAAAATCCGAGCGTCGAAAGGATCGCCATCTTCCTCGCCGCATCCAATCCGCCGACATCAGCTGTCGGGTCTGCCTCCGCATAGCCTAAGTCCTGCGCTTCTTTCAGGACATCATCGAAGGTCCGTCCCTCTTTTGTCATCTTTGTCAAAATGAAGTTGGTCGTCCCGTTGACGATCCCCATCATTTTCGTGATCCGGTCAGAAGCAAGGCCGTCTACTAAACTCCTTAAAATCGGGATGCCCCCTGCGACACTCGCTTCGTAAAATAGATCACAGCCATTTTCCGACGCCGCCTTCAGCAATTGGGGTCCATGGAGTGCCATCAGATCCTTGTTCGCCGTCACCACATGCTTTTTCTCGTTTAGCGCCTGAAGGAGATGTTCCTTCGTGTCTTCAATGCCGCCCATCACTTCGACCACGATATCAATCTCCGGATCAAACAGGACATCGTCAGGGTTCAAGGTCAGAATGCCGCGCTCAATATCCATTCCCCTGTCTTTGTTCATATCCTGAACGAGCGCCTTCTTCACTTTCACAGGACAGCCGATTTGATGGGATAATTTATCCTGATGACTCTCAACAATTTTCACCACTCCGGCTCCTACCGTCCCAAGTCCTAAAAGTCCGATTGAAATTGATTCCATAAGTCGAAAACCTCCATTTGTATATTTCTGATGTACATTTGTTCTTCTATAGTGGACATTATAGTTGAAAAAATTACCTATTACAATAGGTATTTGTTTGTTTTTAAAATGTAAGAGCTTTCAATTTTAATAGATTGGGGGATTGGTTATTTTGGTCAGTCTATTGCCTGGCAGGGACGTGTCGTTTCTATTATTTCTGCTTAAGAATGGGGATTTTCGCTTCGAGTTGAACTGATTTCGGGAAAATGTTTGCCATTTTTCAAAGTTTAATAGTGAGAGCCCCCGTTCGTGGCGTCTATTGACCACTTACCGGGTCTCATCGAGGGTGAATTGCGTAACTTTCACTGGTTATTGCGCAACTTTCGGTATTTATTGCGTGAGTTTTGACATTTATTGCGTGACTTTCAGCATGTATTGCGTAATTGCCATGTTGTGCCGTTCCCCCCATGCGTATAGCGCAATTGCCTTGTTGTGCCGCTTCCCCTCATACGTATTCCGCAATTTCCATGCTGTGCAACTGCCCCCCATGCGCATATCGCAATTGCCATGCTGTGCAACTGCCCCCCATGCGCATTCCGCAATTTCCATGTTATGCCGCTGCCCCTGATGCATATTGCCTAATTTCCATGTTCCGCCACTTCCCCCCATACATTGCGCAAGCGCCATATTGCCGCTGCCCCCACACCAATCGCACAACCCCCCCCTTAAAAAAACAAAACCGCCCCCGACTAAGCCCATAGCCGGAAGCCGTCTCATTATTAAACGATATGGTGCAGTTGCCGCGCCATTTTCGATAAGTCCCTGTACACGGGGATTTTGCTCGGATCGGCATTGCCGCCGCTGATGACGCAGCCGACTTTCTTTCCTTGCACGTTGACTTTTTTGCACATGGCTGCCGCAAGGGATGCGGCACCGGCTCCTTCGACGAGGGTTTTCTCCCGCTGCAGCATGAACATGATGCTGTAGGAGATTTCTTCATCGGTGACCGTGACCATGTCATCTACGTATTTTTTAATAATCGGGAATGTGAGTTCTCCCGGCTTCTTCACAAGGATCCCGTCTGCGATCGTGTGTACGTGTTCGAGGGGACCTTTGTTCCTCCCGGTAAAGAAGTTGTACGTAGCAGGCGCTCCCAGTGCCTGCACGCCGACAATTTGCACCCGGGGGTTGAACGCCTTTACGGCAAGGGCCATGCCTGCAAGCAGCCCGCCTCCCCCGACGGGTACAAGGATCATGTCCAGATCACTGAGTTGCTGAAGCATTTCCAGTGCGACCGTCCCTTGACCGGCCATCACTTTATGGTCATCAAATGCATGAACATACGTTGAGCCCTTTCTGACTTTCTCTTCGAGTGCTGCCCCGTAGGCTTCCTGATAGGTGTCGCCTGTCAGGACGATTTCGGCTCCGTAATGTTTCGTTGCCGCCACTTTCGTTGAAGGTGTCCGTTTCGGCATGAAGATCTTTGAGGGGACCCCCCGCTTAGAGGCGGCTAGTGCCACCCCCTGGGCGTGGTTGCCGGCAGATGCGGCGATGATTCCCCTCCCTGCTTCTTCTTCTGACAATGACATGATTTTATTCATTGCGCCCCTGACTTTGAATGAACCTGTTCTCTGCAGGTTTTCCATTTTCAAATAAACCTCTCCGCCTGTGAACGAATTCAGCGTCGATGATTGTTTCAAAGGTGTCCGGTGCACCTGATGACTGATTCTTTCCATCGCTTCTACAACTTCAGTGCTATCCATTAAATTCCCAAGTCACTCACCTCATATTTGTTTTCGTATTCTTCGATTTTTGTGCCGTAATGCAGGGTCAAATCTATTTCGTCAAGCCCCTTCAGGAGCATCGTCTTCCAGTACGGATCGATTTCAAACCGGGCGGTCAGCCCTTCAGAATCTCTTATCTCCTGTTTCTCAAGTGAGACGTCAATTGTATAGGAATCGGACTGTCGTTCATTTTTCATGAACGCATCCACGATGGCATCGTCTAGCCGGATAGGCAGGATTCCATTTTTCAAGCAGTTGTTAAAAAAGATATCCGCAAAGCTTTTCGCAAGTATGACCTTGAATCCAAAATCCTGAAGGGCCCACGGTGCGTGTTCCCTTGAAGATCCGCAGCCGAAATTTTTGCCTCCAAGAAGGATTTCGGCATCCTGATATCTCGGTGTATCAAGGGCAAAATCGCTTCTGAGCGATTTCCCATCGTCTTCAAATCGCCAATGATAAAACAAGTACTGACCGAAGCCCTTCCGCTCGATTCGTTTCAGGAATTGCTTCGGGATGATCTGGTCTGTATCGACGTTGTCACGCCTTAAAGGAAATACCCTTCCTTCCACATGATTGATTGCCACTTGTACACCTCCTATGAAATCGGCATTTTCTCCAGTTTCCTCACATCGGTCAGCTTTCCGGTCACGGCAGCCGCGGCAGCCATGGACGGGCTTAACAGGTGTGTTCTTGATCCGTTACCTTGCCTGCCTTCAAAGTTCCGGTTGGACGTCGAAGCGCAGCGCTTGCCGGGAGGGACGATGTCATCGTTCATGGCAAGGCACATGCTGCATCCTGCTTCCCTCCACTGGAATCCGGCTTCTTTGAAAATGAGATCGAGCCCTTCTTCTTCTGCCGCCTGTTTCACTTTAAAAGATCCAGGCACGACCAGTGCCGTTACCCCGGCATGGACCTTTTGTCCCTTCACGACCTCGGCCGCCGCCCTCAGATCACTTAGACGTGAATTGGTACAGGAACCGATGAACACATAATCAACAGGGATGTCTTCCATCCTCATCCCCGCTTCGAGTCCCATATAATCGAGGGCCCGCTCCACCCCGTCTCTGTCAGACGGGTCACTGTAGTCTTCTGGATGAGGGACGGACCTTGAAATTCCGGCGCCCATGCCTGGATTTGTTCCCCATGTGACATGGGGCTCGATCTCTTCCCCTTTCACATGGATTCTGTGGTCATAGATCGCGTCTTCATCGCTCTTCAACCCAGTCCAATCTGCTTTGCATTGTTCAAATGATCTATCCTGTGGAAGATATCTCCTGCCTTCCAAATAGGCAAACGTCGTTTCATCGGGACTGATCAGCCCCGCCTTTGCCCCTGCTTCGATGCTCATATTACAGACGGTCATCCTTTCCTCCATCGTCAGATTGCGGATGACGTCTCCGGTGAACTCGATCACATATCCGGTGCCGAACCCGACCCCGTGCGCGGAAATAATGTGCAGGATCACGTCTTTTGCAGTGACGCCGAACCCGGTCTCCCCGGATACTTCCACCTGGAGGGTTTTCGGCTTTGACTGCCAAAGTGTTTGGGTCGCCAATACGTGCTCCACTTCACTCGTGCCGATCCCGAAGGCAAGGGCGCCGAATGCACCGTGTGTTGACGTATGGCTGTCCCCGCACACGATCGTCTTCCCAGGCTGGGTAAGCCCGAGTTCCGGCCCGATGACGTGGACGATCCCTTGATCGGGATGATCGATATCGGCAAGGGTGACACCGAATTCTTCGCAGTTTCGCTTCAACGTATCCATTTGCAGGCGGGCGATTTCATCCCTGATGATGTGACGCTCCCTCGTTGGTACGTTGTGATCCATCGTGGCGTACGTCAAGTCCGGCCGCCGGACGCTTCGCTCTTTTATACGGAGCCCCTCAAATGCTTGGGGAGACGTCACCTCATGCACAAGGTGCAGATCAATGTATAATAAGTCCGGCTTGCCCTGTTCTCTGTGTACAATATGTTTTTCCCATATCTTTTCGATGATATTTTTCCCTGCCATGGACTCCCTCCCGGTTGATTTCGTTTTTTGATTCACAATCTATTCTTATAAGTAGGCGGCGAGGATCGAGGACAGCGCATGATCCGCTTCCAGCCTTTCGACAACCAGTTGACTCATGGCACCGGTGCCGACAACGGTCCCCCGTCCCATCGTCCAGAGATCGCCTGTTCGGTATCCTGCATTCAGCACTTCCTGGACGGCCATTTCAATCATTTCAGCCTCTTCTTTTAAACCGAAGGAGTGTCTGAGCATCATCGCAACCGACAGGATCATCGCCAGTGGATTGGCTTTTCCTTTACCTGCGATATCCGGTGCAGAGCCGTGGACCGGTTCATACAGTCCGAAACCGTCGCCTCTCAGACTGGCGGAAGGGAGCATGCCGAGTGAGCCGGTGATCATGGATGCTTCATCACTGAGGATATCCCCGAACATATTCTCCGTCACAAGCACATCGAATTGCTTCGGCTGATACATCAGCTTCATGGCAGCGACGTCGACAAGCATGTGCTCCACTTCCACATCAGGGTATTCTGCCGCCACTTCATTCACGACTTCCCGCCACATTCGGCTTGTTTCCAGCACATTGGCCTTGTCGACGGAGGTGACTTTTTTCTTCCGTTTTTGTGCAAGCTTGAAGGCTTTATGAACGATCCGTTCGATTTCGCTCTTTTCATACACGAGGGTGTCGATGGCGACTTCATCCTGTTTTCCCTGGCGTCCGGACGGCTGACCGAAGTACAGGCCGCCCGTCAGTTCACGGACGATCACCAAATCCACTTCTTCGACGATTTCCCGTTTAAGGGGAGAGGCCCCCAGAAGGCTTTCAAAGGCTTTCACCGGACGAAGATTCGCGAACAGGTCAAACTCTTTCCTGATCCCGAGCAGCCCTTTTTCAGGCCGTACCTCTTTCGGGAGGTGCTCCCATTTCGGCCCTCCGACTGCACCCAGTAAAACAGCGTCGCTCTCTTTGCACAGCTTGATCGTTTCAGGAGGTAATGGTACGCCGTAACGGTCGATGGCAGAGCCGCCGATATGGCCCTTTTCGACTTCGAACTCATGCCCGAACCAGTCACCGACTGCCTTCAGTACTTCCAATGCCCCGTCCATGATTTCCTGACCAATCCCGTCTCCTGGTAGTACAGCGATTTTCTTCTTCATTAGAATTACCTCCTGTTTTTATAATAGAAGAGTCCCAAGACTCCCTTCATTTATAGACTTGCTTTCACCGCTTCTTTTTCCCTCACCGGTTTCAGGGCCGACCGGTTCACGGCGTTTAAGTATGCCCGGGCAGAAGCTTCCAATACATCCTGTGCCGTACCCCGTCCGCTTGTCTTTTCCCCGTTATATTCGAGGCGGACATACACTTCAGCCAGGGCATCCCGGCCGCCTCCGACAGAGTTGATTTTGTAATCAAGCAGCTTGGAAGGTCCCGGCAGCATCTTTTCGATTGTGTTGTAGATGGCTTCCACACTTCCGGAGCCGGTCGAAGCGAGGCGGGATACGTTTCCGTCCTCGTATTTCAACTGAATTGTCGCGGTCGGGATATTGTCCATGCCGTATTGGACCTGCATCCTTTCTAACGTGTATCCTGCCCCCTCGGTCATTTCAGTCTGTTTATTCGTCAGGATGCTGAACAGATCTTCTTCGACGATTTCCTTTTTCTTATCCGCCAAGTCTTTAAAGGTGCGGAATGCTTCGTTCAGCTTCTCCTCTGTCAGTTCAAAACCGAGTTCGACTGCCTTATTTTTAAATGCATGACGGCCGGAGTGTTTCCCGAGAACGAGACGGTTGGAAGTCACTCCGATTAGTTCAGGGGTGATGATTTCGTATGTGGTCTTCTCTTTCAGGACGCCATCCTGGTGAATGCCCGATTCATGGGCAAAAGCATTGTCCCCCACGACCGCTTTGTTGGCAGGGACCCTCATCCCCGTGAGCTTGCTGACAAGGGAACTGGTTTTCTTGATTTCATCAAGCTTCAGCCTGGTCGTCGCCCCGTAGAAATCTTCACGGATCCGAAGGGCCACCGCCACTTCTTCAAGTGCCGCATTGCCGGCACGCTCGCCGATTCCATTAATCGTTCCTTCAATCTGGTCTGCCCCGTTCTCAATCGCCGCGAGTGAATTGGCCGTCGCCATCCCAAGGTCGTCATGACAATGGGCAGATAACTTCACCCCATCGATATTCGGGACATTCTCCCTGACATACCGGAACAGTTCTCCGTATTTATGGGGCGTAATATAGCCCACGGTATCAGGCAGATTGATGACCGAAGCGCCTGCGTCGATCACCTTCTCCATGATGTTCACCAAAAAGTTGAGATCCGACCTGCACGCATCTTCTGCCGACCATTGGACGACCGGAAAAAATTTCTTTGCGTACTGCACGGCCTGGACTGCTGTCTCGATGACTTGATCCGGCCTCATCTTCAGCTTATGGGTCATATGAATCGGTGAAGTGGCAAGGAACACATGCAGTCTCGGTTCGGCGGTCCCTTTAAGGGATTCCCACACAGCGTCGATGTCACGCTGCTGTGCCCTTGCAAGTCCGGTAACCGAGCTGTGTTTAATGGTTGCACCGATCCGCTGCACCGCATCAAAGTCCCCTTTTGAAGCTGCAGGAAAACCAGCTTCAATGACATCGACACCGAGTCTTTCCAGCTGTTTTGCCACCTCGATCTTTTCGATTGTATTCAGATTCACACCGGCTGACTGTTCACCGTCACGAAGGGTTGTGTCAAAGATTTCAATGGTTCGCACTCGCTACCACTTCCTTTTCCTTTTTAGAAGGTTTTTGTACAAACGGCATCATTTTACGAAGCTCCCTCCCGACGACTTCGATCGGGTGTCTGCTTTCACGCTGGTTGATGGCGTTGAATTCCGGACGGTTCGCCTGATTCTCCAGGATCCATCCCTTCGCAAATTTTCCTGTTTGGATATCCGTCAATACTTCCTTCATGCGGGCTTTCGTTTCTTCATTCACGACCCGTGGACCTGAAACGAAATCTCCCCATTGAGCCGTGTCGGAGATCGAATAGCGCATCCCTTCCAACCCTTGCTCATACATCAGGTCGACGATCAGCTTCAGCTCATGTAAACATTCGAAATAGGCGACTTCCTTTTGATACCCTGCTTCGACAAGGGTTTCAAATCCTGCTTTTACAAGGGATGTGACCCCGCCGCAAAGGACTGCCTGCTCACCGAACAAATCGGTTTCCGTTTCTTCCTGGAAGGATGTCTCAAGGATTCCTGCGCGGCCTGCCCCGACTCCCTTTGCATACGCGAGTGCGAGTTCCGCCGCCTGACCTGTTGCATCCTGATATACCCCGAAGAGGGCAGGTACCCCGGCCCCTTCTTCAAACGTTCGTCTGACAAGATGCCCCGGTCCTT
Organism: Bacillus sp. KH172YL63; assembly: GCF_011398925.1. Lineage (NCBI taxonomy): Bacteria > Bacillati > Bacillota > Bacilli > Caryophanales > Bacillaceae > Bacillus > Bacillus sp. KH172YL63. The sequence goes on along the minus strand of NZ_AP022842.1, from coordinate 517,932 downwards.
TTGGTGCGACAAGGAAGACGTCAACCTCTTCCGGCGGAACGACTTGATGGAAATGGATATTGAAGCCGTGGGCGAATGCAAGTGCTTTTCCAGGGGAAAGGGCCGGCTTGATTTCTTCCTCATACACTTTCGGCTGATGTTCATCGGGCAGAAGGACCATGATGACGTCGGCCTGTTCGCTCGCTTCCCGGACCGGATAAACATCAAAGCCGTCTTTTTCCGCCTGGTCCCATGACTTCCCTTTCCGTAAACCGACTACAACGTCAAATCCGCTTTCCTTCAGGTTCTGTGCATGTGCGTGACCTTGTGAACCATAGCCTACTACCGCGACCTTTTTCCCTTTTAGAACCTCTTCGTTCACATCTCCGTTATAATACACCTTTACCATTTCCCTCATCCTCTCCATTTTTTTGAATAATAAGTTTATTTAAAAGGTATTAATTCACGATTGAATACTGTTTCAGATCGGTGACCGGTTTTCCATTGCCACGGGCGAATGCCGTGATCCCTGTACGTGCGATTTCCTTGATCCCATATGGCCTTAACAGATCGATGATGGCTTCTATTTTAGACGTTTCCCCTGTCACCTGAACGGTCACGCTGTCCCTTGCGACATCTATGATGGCAGCCCTGAACGGTTCTACGATCCCGTTGATTTCGGACCGGGTCTGACCTGTGCTCAGCACCTTGATGAGGGCAAGCTCCCTGGCAACGACACCCTGATCGGTGATGTCCGATACTTTGAGGACATCGATTTGTTTATGGAGCTGTTTTAACAGCTGTTCAATCTTCCGGTCATCTTCCACGTTGACGACAAAGGTCATCCGGGATATCCCTTCGACTTCCGTGTATCCGACCGAGATGCTTTCGATATTGAACTGACGCTTCGTGAACAATCCTGTCACCCGGTTCAAAACACCGCTCCGGTTGTGGACAAGGGCTGTGACAATCCGCTTCCTCATGGTTTCACCCCTAACATTTCGTGTAATCCCTTCCCTGGGGCCACCATCGGGTAGACGTTTTCCTTTGGATTCACCCAGCAGTCGATGAGTACCGGCTCATCATTTGTGAGCGCTTCTTTTAAAACAGCATCGACTTCTTCCTGGGTTTTCACTTGATATCCTTTGATGCCGTATGATTCGGCCAGCTTCACGAAATCAGGCTGCATGGAAAATACCGATTGAGAGTACCTCTCTTCAAAGAACGTTTCCTGCCACTGTCTGACCATTCCGAGCGTGCCGTTGTTGAGCAGGATCACCTTGACTGGAAGATTCAGCTCTTTCAAGAGAACCAGCTCCTGCAGGGTCATTTGGAATCCGCCGTCCCCGACGAAAGCGACGACGGTACTGGACGGGTTCGCCAATTGTGCACCGATCGCAGCCGGGAAACCGAAGCCCATCGTCCCGAGTCCGCCGGATGTGACCCAGTTGTTCGGCTTTTTGAAAGAGTAGTATTGGGCCGCCCACATCTGATGCTGCCCGACATCTGTCGTGACGACGGCTTCCCCGTTCGTCATTTCGTATACCTGCTCGATCAGGCGCTGCGGGGACAATACGTCCTGTGCCTGGTTATACCAGAATGGATAGTCCCTTTTGTACGATTTGAGATGATGGTGCCAGGCATCGAAATCCGGCTTTACGACTTCATGTTGAAGGAGCTTGGTGAGTGCCTGCTTTGCATCGGCCACGATTGGAATCTGAGTATCCACGTTCTTCCCGATCTCAGCCGGGTCGATATCGATATGGACCACCTTCGCCCTTGGCGCGAACGTGGTGAGATTCCCTGTCAGCCTGTCATCGAACCGGGCACCGATATTGATAAGAAGATCACATTCATGGATGGCCATATTGCTCGCATAACAACCATGCATTCCCGCCATTCCGAGAAACAGCGGATGATCTGCCGGAAATCCGCCCAGCCCTAGGAGGGTATGGATCACCGGGATATCATACTGCTCTGCGAATGTTTTCAGTTCCTCCGTTGCCTTTCCGTGAAGGACACCGGCACCGGCTAGGATGACCGGCTGCTTCGACACCTGGATGGCGTCGACCATCTTCTTGATTTGTAGTGGATTCGGGCTGAAGTTCGGCTGATAACCCGGCAGGTCCATCTCCACCTCGTGGGGCAGGTAAGCCTGCTGCAATGTGAGATCCTTCGGTATATCGACAAGCACCGGTCCCGGCCTGCCTGTCGAGGCGATATGAAAGGCTTCCTTGACGATCCTCGGCAGGTCCTTGATGTCCCGGACCTGATAATTATGCTTCGTGATCGGCATCGTGATGCCGACAACATCCGCTTCCTGAAAGGCATCGGTCCCGATCACACCTGAAGCCACCTGACCGGTGAAGATGACGAGTGGCAGGGAATCCATCATCGCATCTGCAATCCCGGTGACAAGATTCGTCGCCCCTGGGCCTGACGTCGCAATGACGACTCCCGGTTTCCCGGATACCCTCGCATACCCTTCCGCCGCGTGGATGGCGCCCTGTTCATGCCGTGCCAGGACATGCTTGATCGGAGCTTTGTAAAGAGCATCGTAAATCGGCAATACCGCGCCTCCAGGATATCCAAACAGAATCTCAACTCTCTCTTCCTTTAAAGCCATCATCAGCATATCAGCACCGTTGACGTTGTCTGTCAGTGTCTGTGAAGCCGGTTCTGCCTCAACTTTCGCTCTCATTGCCTATCTCTCCTCTCCTTTTTTAAAAGCTGGTTTGATTTTGCCTGAGCATTGTTCACCCAACTGATTCAAACAAAAAAGACCTTCCCACCCACTACGACAGAATTCATCTTTCGCAGGGGTGAAAAGGTCTTACATCCTTTCCACGGTACCACCCTCATTCAGAGACCGATTGATCTCCCTTTGCAGGCTGACCGGTTTCATCAGCCTTTGTTTTTGTAACGAGTAACATCTACTCGACCGTTCCTACTTGAGACGTTCAGAACGATACTCAGAGGGGATGTCGGTATTGGATGTATTACTGGTTCACAGCACCACCAGCTCTCTGAAAATACGGATTCCAATCCTTTTACCTCTTCAACGCTTTACGATCTATTCGGTTTTCAAGATGCCGCCTGTACTCGCTGATGTCACAAGCTTTGCATATCTTGCAAGATATCCTTTTTTGATTTTCGGAGGAGGCTGTACCCACTCCTGCTGCCTGAACTTCAGCTCTTCTTCTGACACCATCAGGGAAATTGTCCGATTGGTCAGGTCGATGAAGATCGGATCGCCATTTTCCACGACCCCGATCGGCCCTCCCTCAGCCGCTTCCGGTGATACGTGTCCGATGGATATGCCCCGGGATGCCCCGGAAAATCGTCCATCTGTCATGAGGGCCACTTTCTTTTCTAATCCCCGCCCTGCAATCGCAGCTGTCGGGGCAAGCATTTCAGGCATGCCAGGACCGCCCTTTGGCCCTTCGTACCTGATGACCACCACATGACCTTCCTTCACTTCGCCACTTTCGATTCCGGCAAGGGCAGCATCCTGTGATTCGTAAACGATCGCTTCTCCCATGAATGTCTTGATCGATGGGTCCACTGCCCCAACCTTGATGACACCGCCGTTAGGGGCGATATTTCCGAACAGGACGGATAATCCGCCTACCGGACTGTGGGCGTTTTCCTTACGGCGGATGACGTCATCGTTTTGAATGTGGGCATCCTTCACATTTTCATACAGTGATTTTCCGGTGATGGTGATCCGGTCTTTGTGTACGGCTTCCATCTCGCACAGCTCTTTAATGATGGCGCTGACCCCTCCGGCATTGTGCACATCCTGCATGGAGTAGTCGGAGGCCGGGCTGATCTTGGACAGATATGGGACCCTTTCAGCCACTTTATTGATCCGGTTGATGTCATAATCGATTTCTGCTTCATTGGCAATCGCAAGCGTGTGAAGGACCGTATTCGTCGAGCCTCCCATCGCCATATCCAGGGCGAACGCGTCATCGATCGTATCTTCGGTGATGATATCCCTCGGCTTGATGTCTTTTTTTACCATGTCTACAAGGTATTTCGCTGCATCCTTGATCAATTGATGCCGCTCTTCGGATGTTGCGACGATCGTCCCATTTCCGGGAGGTGCCATTCCGAGCATCTCCATCAGGGAATTCATCGAGTTCGCCGTGAACATCCCGGAGCACGATCCGCAAGTCGGACAAGCATTAGCTTCGATATCCAGCAGCTGTTCCGCCGTCATCCTTCCAGACTGATGGGCACCGACGCCTTCGAAAACGGATACGAGTGATAAAGGCTTCCCTTCACTTGATACGCCAGCTTCCATCGGACCTCCCGATACAAAAACGGAAGGGACATTCGTCCTGACCGAGGCCATCAGCATTCCCGGTGTGATCTTATCGCAGTTCGGGATATAGAATACGCCGTCAAACCAGTGGGCGTTGATGACGGTTTCCGCTGAGTCTGCAATCAGTTCCCTGCTCGGGAGCGAATATCTCATCCCGATATGTCCCATGGCGATCCCGTCATCGACACCGATTGTGTTGAATTCGAACGGGATCCCGCCTGCTTCCCGGATCGCTTCTTTCACGACTTGAGCAAATCCGTTTAAATGCATGTGACCGGGGATGATATCGATATACGAGTTACATACACCGATGAATGGTTTCTCCAAATCTTCCAGCTTCACTCCCGTCGCATACAGTAAACTGCGGTGGGGAGCACGGTCGATTCCTTTTTTGATCATGTCACTTCGCACGTCATCACCTCCAACTTAGCCAACCTGTGCATTTTGTTTGTAAACTTTTCTTCCATCCTGCGTGACAGTGTTTCTGAACTCCTGCAATAATTGGTTTGTATACTTCCCGGGCTTTCCTTCACCGATCACCCTGCCGTCCACTTTCACAACGGCGATGACTTCGGCTGCGGTTCCCGTCAAGAACACCTCATCCGCTGTATAGACATCGTGACGGGTGAAAACTTCTTCTTTCATCTCGAAGCCTAATTTCTCCGCAATCTCGATGATCGCATTACGGGTGATCCCTTCAAGCGCCCCGACATATCCAGGCGGCGTCAGGATCTTCCCTTTTTTGACGATGAAGATATTGTCTGCAGACCCTTCCGCGACATATCCCTGATCGTTCAGCATCAAGGCTTCACTGACACCTGCCAGATTCGCTTCGATTTTTACGAGAATATTATTTAAGTAGTTTAATGATTTAACCTTCGGTGACAGGACATCCGCCCGGTTCCGCCTGCTCGCTACCGTCACGATATCGATCCCAGTTTCATACAGGCTTTTCGGGAACAAGGCCAGCTGTTCGGCAATGACGATGATCTGCGGCTTCCTGCAGGTGAAAGGGTCCAGACCCAGATTTCCGACTCCCCTGGAGATGACCACCCGTATGTAGGCATTTTCCAGCTTGTTTTTCTTCAATGTATCCACAATGATGTCACCCATCTCCTGTTTCGACACTTCGATGTGCAACATGATCGATTTGGCAGAATCATAAAGGCGATCAACATGTTCTTCCAGACGGAATACGTTGCCGTCGTACATTCGAATGCCTTCGAACACTCCATCTCCATATAGAAAACCATGGTCGTACACAGATACAACTGCGTCTTCCTTTTTTACGTATTGTCCGTCTAAGTAGATCCATTGTTCGTTCATGTTCATCATCCCTTTCATGTTCACTATTTATTTTGATTATTCAGAAATTTATTCTTATAGCATGATTGCGTTGAGCCGTGGCGACGTGCAGCCGGCCGATTCCGCCGGTGACTGCCGTCCTTTCTTGACTCAGGATTTTTATATTGAGGACAATATTACGCCCGTTTTCCGGGAAGGTCAACAGCCTTTTTGTAAATTGTTTGACTATTTAGATTAATCTGATTACAGGTAAACGCTTACATCTTTGTCCTTATCGACTTTGTCGGTCGAAAAAATTTTTTGAATTTTTTTATGATCAGCCGCTTCTCTCCGCAGGCAAGATTCGGATTAATATTTTTCGACAAATTCCTTCGTGCCGGGGATTAGGAGCCTTCAACACGACTGACACATTCTCAAATATCTTTTATAATTGAGAATGTCATTTCACCTTTTTCAATTATAAAATCTTGCCACCAGTCTGCCAGATCTGTACAAACCTTGCCATGAAGGAAGGCCGGCCATTCCCTGTCCATCCATTTACCGATAACACAAAAAAGAATCAACCCAAACCACCAGCTGGTGTTTGGATTAATTCTTCTTTTTATACCCATGTGAACATATAATTGGGATCTTCGACATCGTGTGCCTGTTTGACAATCTTCAACGGTTTGAATGTATCGATCATCACGGCGAGCTCGAGGGTCTCTTTTTTGCCGATGCTCGCTTCCGTCGTTCCTGGATGAGGGCCGTGGGGAATCCCGCTTGGATGAAGGGTGATCGATCCTTCCTTAATCCCTTTCCGGCTCATGAAGTTCCCTTCCACATAGTACAGGAGCTCATCGCTGTTTACGTTGCTGTGATTATATGGGGCCGGAATCGATTCAGGATGATAATCATATAACCGCGGCACGAATGAGCACACAACGAAGTTATGGCCTTCAAACGTTTGATGGACAGGAGGCGGCTGATGGACGCGGCCGGTGATCGGTTCGAAATCCTCGATATTGAACACCCAAGGATACAAATATCCATCCCAGCCGACGACGTCGAGGGGGTGATGGTTCAATACGTGTGAATGAAGGGCACCCCTTGATTTCGTGATCACTTCGAATTCGCCCTTTTCATCCACCGTTTCAAGCTTTTCCGGTCCCCTGATATCACGTTCACAAAACGGGCTGTGCTCAAGCAGCTGCCCGTATTCGTTACGGTAACGGCGGGGCGTCGTGATCTGAGAGAAGGACTCGACGATCAGCATTTTCGTATCTTCTTCCGGGACGACACGGTAAATGGTTCCGATCGGGATCACCACATAATCACCTTTTCCGTATGTGACGGTACCGAACATCGTCTCCACTTTCCCTTTGCCAAAATGGATATAGAGCATTTCATCCCCGTCACCATTCCGGTAGAAGCTGCCCATTTCCTCGGTGACATAAGCGGTTCCGATCAACAGATCCGAATTACCGAGCAAATATTCCCGGCTCTTTAAGGCACAGCCTTTTTTCTCGACTTTGTCTGTGAAGAAATGACGATGACGAAGGGCACTGTCTTCTTCAAATTCCGGCATATAACTTCCTAAGTATTCGGTTTTCGCGACAGCTGTCGGCAAATGATGATGATAGAGGATCGACTGTGTGCCCGAGAATCCCTTCGTCCCCATCACCTGCTCCCTGTACAGCGTGCCATCATCCTTTTTAAACATAGTATGACGTTTATGGGGTATGCTCCCCAGTTGACGATAGTACATGAACTTCCCCCTCTCTTCTCTCTGCAATTCTATTCTTCAATAATCCTAATCCGGTAATCTCCAACTCCACTACATCACCGGCCTCCAGCCAGCGGTGGACCTCTGTCCCGAGTTCCAGTATGCAACCTGTTCCGACCGTACCGGAGCCGATGACCTCACCGGGATACAGGGTGACCCCCTTCGATGCCCGCTCGATCATCTCCCCGAATGTATAATGAATGTCCCGGTAGTTCCCTTCGGACAACAGCTGCCCGTTCACTTTTGCCGTCATGGACAGGTCGTAACGGTCGCCCTGCCGGTATGGTTCCAGTTCATCCTTCGTGACCAGATATGGGCCGAGGGATGTCGCGAAATCCTTCCCTTTCGCAGGACCGAGTCCGACTTTCATCTCATGCTTCTGAATGTCCCGGGCACTCCAATCGTTCATGATCAAATACCCGTATATATGATCATCCGCCTCATCCGCCGTGATGTCCCTTCCTTCTTTCCCGATGACGCAGGCGATTTCCAGCTCATAATCGAGCCACCCGCAATCAGCCGGCTTCTCGACCGTATCAAGCGGGCCTTTGACAGCCAGGTGATTCGTAAAATAGAAGACCGGGATGTCATACCATTCCGGTACCACATCGAGCCCCCTCCGCTTCCGGGCTGTCTTCACATGTTCTTCAAATGCATAGAAGTCCCTGATGCTTACGGGCCGCGGGATTGGCGATTTCAGCGTGACATCTTTCAGCTCATGCACCCCTGTTTCCCCTTTTGAAAAAGGGCCGAGCCCCCTCATTTCAGACAGCCCCTCATCACCCAGTTCGATGACGGCCGCCATCTCTTTCGGGAGTGATCCGCCGCTCACCGCATGGATATCGGCGACAAGGTTTCCCTGCAGCATTCCGGCTCTTACACTTCCATCTGTTAAAAAACTGACCAGCTTCACAAGACATCACCTTTTTCGTATCAATTCAAATGAATCGGATAATGGTTTGGTGTACATCTGACCGGCAAGCCTGCCCACCGGTTTGAGTTTCTCTGAATCGATCTTTCCATCGTAGAAGAGTTCATCTTCCACCCTGACACATTCCACCTTGCCGATGACAAGGCTCCCTGCCCCGGGGTGATCGCCGAAGTGAAGGACGTCATGAAGGACACACTCCAGCTGCACCTTGCTTTCCGTCACTCCAGGGGGCTTCACGGTGACCGACTGTCGTTTCGTCAGTCCGACCTGTTCAAATTCATCGATATCAGGGGCGAATTCCACTGCACAGTCATTCATCTCTTCCACGAATCCTTCGCTGACGATATTGATGACGAATTCCTTCGTTTTCTCGATGTTCAAAAGCGTATCCTTCTTGCTGCCGTCCTTCCCCCTTCTCATCGGAGAGAAGCAGACGAGCATCGGATCGGCGCAAATTGCCGTAAAGAAACTGTACGGTGCAAGGTTTGCCTCACCCTTTTCATCCAGGGTGGAAACAAAGGCGATCGGCCTCGGCAAAATCGAGCCGATCATGAGCTTATAAGCAGCCTGCCACTCGAGCGTATCTGGCCTGATATCCATTTACTTCACCCCTTCAGCTTGCAAAATATCCTCTATCGCTTCAACGAACCGCTCGTTATCCTCTTCTGTCCCGATCGTAACCCGGACGGTTGTCGGATACCCGAGCAGCGTGCCGGACCGGACGACGAGCCCCCTTTTCACAAGTTCGGAAGCAACCCGCTCCCCGTTCATCCCCGTATCCAGCATGATAAAGTTCGATTGTGACGGAAAATAAGAGATGCCGAGACGGTCGAATTCTTTTTCCAGATACATCCTGCCCTTTTCATTCTTATGGGTACATTCCCTTATGAACCCCTGATCCCCCAGGGCAATGACAGCCGACTGCTGTGCGACCGTATTGACATTGAAGACATCCTTCACTTTACGGAGCTGCTCAGCAATTTCTTCATTCATGACGCCGAAACCGACCCTCAGCCCTGCAAGGCCATAAATCTTTGAAAACGTCCGGAGTACGATCAGGTTGTCGAATGAAGATAGAAGCGGCAGCGTTTCTAAATAATCGTCGGTCGTCACATACTCCATGTACGCTTCATCGACGATCACAAGGATGTGAGACGGAATGCTTTCGATGAATTGAAGAAGTTCTTTCTTCCCGACGATGGTGCCGGTCGGGTTATTAGGATTGCACACAAAGATGAGCTTCGTCTTTGCCGTGATGGATCTGTACATCCCCTTGAGGTCATGTGTCCCGTCTACGAGGGGGACAGTGACCGGAATGCCTCCTTCCAATAGTACGTTCGTCTTGTACCTCGGGAACGTAACCTCCGCCATGACCGCTTCGTCCCCGCAGCTCAGGTAGGCCCTCGTCAACAAGCGGATCACCTCATCCGAGCCGTTTCCGAACAGAAGCTGTTCCCTTTGCACCCCCAGGAATTCCGATACCTTCTCACTCAGATTGACCGCCGCACCGTCCGGATACAGAAACAGATCACTTCCAATGTCTTTGAACCACTGTTTCACTTTCGGCGAGCATCCGTATATGTTTTCATTTTCCGACAGTTTTCTGATCGAACTCAGACCGTGCTCTTTCTGTAGTTCCCCAAGCGTCTTTCCCAGCACATATGGAGCGATATGGGTGACCGCTTCCCTTGTTTTAAACTTTAATGTCATTCATGCATCCCCGCTTTCTCCATGGATGAAGGGGGTTAACCCATGTGTCAGCTTGTCTTCGCCGTCCCCACCTTCAATTGGTGGAGTGAAAAAGCAGCTGATCTCTATCATGAGTGAACCCCCTGACCGGTCATTTGACCCCCGTTATATCTGTCTCTTTATAGATTGCCTCTTCGTTCCTGCTCCCGTTCAATCGACTCGAACAGCGCTTTGAAGTTCCCTTCCCCGAATCCTCTCGCACCTTTACGCTGGATCACTTCGATGAACAGCGTCGGACGGTCCACAATCGGCTTGGTGAAGATTTGCAGCAGATACCCTTCGTCGTCCCGGTCCACGAGGATATTCAACTCTTTGATCTTCGAAATCTCTTCATCGATTTCACCGACCCGCTCTGAAAGCATGTCGTAATATGAAGCAGGCGTGCTCAGGAACTCAACTCCGTTTTCTTTCAGGATGCCGACCGTCTTCACGATGTCCTCTGTCAGGATCGCGATATGCTGCACACCAGGGCCTCCGTAAAACTCAAGATATTCCTGGATCTGCGATTTCCGTTTCCCTTCTGCCGGCTCATTGATCGGGAACTTAATGCGGCCGCCGTTGTGCATAACCTTGGACATGAGGGCAGAGTACTCGGTTGTAATGTCTTCGTTTGTGAAATGGCGCATTTCTTTGAAGCCCATGACTTTCTCGTAATATTCCACCCACTCTTCCATGCGCTCCACGTTGCCGACAACATGATCGACAGCGATGATCCCTGCGTCCTCAACGTTCAGGGAAGACTCATACTTTTCAAAGCCCGGCATGAAGATCCCTTTATAATCTTTTCGTTCAACAAGTGTATGGATTGTGTCCCCGTATGTACCGATCACGGCTTTTTTGACTGTGCCGTTATCATCTTCAAGTGTGGAAGGAGGCATGATTTCAATCGCGCCACGCGTCACCGCTCCTTTGTAAGCACTTTCAACATCATCCACGACAAGCGCGATGTCTTTGATGCCGTCCCCGTGAGCTTTGACAAATTGGGCAACGCGGCTTCCTTCATGCAGGCTTCCTGTGATCACCAGACGGACTTTATTTTGTTGGAGAACGTAAGACACAGTGTCACGATTCCCTGTTTCAAGACCTGAATAGGCAACGGCCTTAAAGCCGAAAGCCGTACAGAAGAAATGAGCCGCCTGCTTTGCATTTCCGGAATAATACTCTAAATAATCAACATCTCTTACCGGGAAGATCTCTTCTACTTTTTCCTGCTTTTTAGCTACACGTTCTTGCATCGTTATCCCTCCGTAAACGTTAGTATATTCTGAATATTATATTAAATAGTTTCATAGAACTTCTCAAGAGCGGCCGGTAAAGCTGAAACGCTTCTCTGCGATGAAGTCCATCATCCACTACCTCACCGGCTGTTTTTTCCTCGGAGGCATATGCACGGCATCCCCCTTCAGTCCTTCAACCGCTTCTAAAAGGCTTTCATTCATGCTCGGATGAGGATAGAGAGGAAATCGGAAATCTTCATCCCGTGCGCCCATCTCAAGACCAAGGATGCCTGATGTGATGAGCTCCACCGCACCCTGACCGATGATATGGATGCCGAGGATCACGTCCGATTCACTGTCTGAAACGACTTTCACCAGACCATCCTTCTCATCCGTCAGCAGGGCATACCCATTCCCCCTGACAGGATTCTCACTCACTGACACCGCATACCCCAGCTCACGCGCTTCCTCCTCAGTCAGCCCCACACACGCAATCGGCGGACTCATCTGCACCACACTCGGCACAAACCCCAAATCCACCTCCACCTTCAACCCGGCCGCCGCCTCAGCCGCCGCCTTCCCCTGCTTGATCGCTTTCACTGCGAGGGACGGACCTTCCGTGACGTCCCCGATCGCCCAAATATGTGGAATCGAGGTCCGTCCCTCCCGATCTGTCTTGATATAGCCACTGTCCGTCAGGGCAACCGACAGGCGGTCGAGGCCGGTGTTTGTCAGGTCTGGCTTCGTTTCACCGCTGACGACAAAATGTGAACCCTGGATGGATACTGTTTCCCCAGACGCTTTTTCGAGTGTGACGATGACGTGTCCGTCCCTCCCGAAGGCTTCCTCGATGGCGGCATCTTTGATGACGTTGATGCGCTGTTTTTTCAGCTGCCTGAAGAGTTCTTTCGTAATCGCCGGATCAAATGGCAGGTCGCCGGTGAGGAGCAACGTGACGGCACTCCCGAGAGTGGCGAACACCGATGCGATTTCCAATGAAATATAATCGGCTCCGCAGATGATGAGTTCTTCCGGGATTTCCTCGAGCTGAAAGATTTCCCTTTCCTTCAGGATATAGCTCCCATCAAACTTGATTCCTTCAGGATAATGAAAGACCCCACCCGTCGCCACGATCGCCTCCTTGAAGTTGAAAAGGGAAAACTCATGACCGTTTTCAACCCCGATACGGGATTCTGACAGAAAGGCAGCCGATCCTTTCATGACCTCCACCTTATTCGCTTTACAAAGTGACTCCACACCTGCCCGGAGCTGGGATATTTTTTTATTTTTATAGAGTTGCAGAGAGGCAAGATTCGCTTCCACTTCTCCATACTCCAGACCCATTTCCTTCAGATGCGCCGTCTTTTTAAATTCCTGGGCAAAATGGGTGAATACCTTTGAGGGGATGCACCCTTTATTCAGGCAGGTCCCCCCAAGCTCCTCCCGCTCGATCAATGTGACCTGTCTGCCGAGGGCCGCTGCCCTGATCGCAGCATGATACCCGCCGGGACCGCCCCCGATGACGATGATGTCCTTTTCTTCTGTAATTTCTCCCACTACCATTTATATCAACTCCAGAAGCATGGATTGAGGTTGTTCGATCAAATCCCTTAATCGGTTTGTGAACTTCACGGCCGTTCCCCCGTCTGCGACCCGGTGATCGAAGGACATCGACACATTCATCATCGAGCGGACGACGATTTCATCCTTTTCGTTCACCATCGGCCGCTTCTTCGTCTTATGGAAAGCGACAAGGGCGACTTCCGGATCGTTGATGATCGGGGTTGCACCGATCGATCCGTCCAACGGTCCGACATTGCTGACGGTGAACGTCCCTCCCTTGATGTCGGCCATCGAAAGCTTGCCTTCAATTGCCTTCCTGGTCAGTTCCTTCATCTCACTGTGAATGTCTTTCATTGATTTTTCCTGTACCCCTTTGATGACCGGAACGATCAATCCTTCATCCGTATCGACTGCGATGCCGATATGATGCTGAGACTGAAGCACGACACATTCTTCCTCTTCATTGAGACGGGCATTGAAAATAGGAAACTCTTTTAAACAAACCGACAGGACTTTGATAAAATAAGCCCCCATTGAAATGCTCTGTCCGCTTTCTTTCATTGAATCTTTCCAGATTAATAGATTCGTAACGTCAATTTCCTCAAAGTGTGTGCAGTGAGGGATCGTCCTCAGCGACTGGGACATTTTCGCAGCGATTTGTTTTCTCCTGCCCCGGAACGGGATCGTGTGTGGCTCTTCCTCGTGGAGAATCGGCGCTTCTTCTTCCCTTTCCGGAACCGGCCCTTTGTCTTCTTTCATATAAAGAAAGACATCTTCATCCAGCACCCGGCCACCTGCTCCGGAACCGGTCACTTCTTCTATATTGATGCCATGTTCCCTGGCGATCTTTCTCGTATACGGGGATGCAAGTATCCTCTTTTTCCTGACCACCTGAGTGCTGGCTGGAACGATCCGCCTGCTTCCCCCGGCTCCTTCTTCCATCAGCAGGACCGTCGAGCCGACCGGTATCGTCTCACCTTCCCTGACTGTGATTTCCTTGATCACACCGGAAAAAGGCGCAGGAATCTCCGCCGTCATCTTATCCGTCTGTACTTCCACCAATGGCTGGTCCGCTCTCACCACATCCCCGACCTTCACAAGAAAGTGATTGATGTTGGCTTCGGTCATGCCTTCTCCGATATCATGAAGCTTTACTTCCATGAACTCCCTCCTCGTCTAATAGCGTGCCACTTTCTCAACTGCAGCGAGCACACGTTTACTGTCGGGTAAATAGAAATCTTCAAATCCGAAATACGGAACCGGGGTATCAAATCCCGTCACCCGTTCAGTCGGCGCCTTCTGATATAAAAATGACGTGTCATTGATGATCGCCAGCACATCATTTCCGACACCGCCCGTTGCATGCGCTTCATGGACTATCACCGTTCTGCCTGTCTTCTGTACAGAGTCAGCGATCAGATCTTTATCTAGAGGGTAGAGTGTCCTAAGGTCGAGGACCTCACAGTCGATGCCTTTCTCGCCCGCTGCTTTTGCAGCATCTTCTGCAACCTTGACCATCGCCCCCCAGGCAATGAGGGTCACATCCTCCCCCTCTTTGACTACCTTTCCCTTTCCGATCTCCACCGTATATTTCTCTTCCGGCACTTCTTCCCTGGACGATCGGTAACATCTCATCGGCTCAAGGAACAAAACCGGATCAGGGTCTTCTATCGCTGCAATCAGCAGTCCCTTTGCATCGTAAGGCGACGAAGGACATACCACCTTGATTCCCGGCATATGGGTGAAAAGGGCCTCTGTGCTGTCGGAATGAATCTCAGGTGCCCTCACTCCAGCCCCATACGGAGCCCTGATCACCAATGGGCACGTGAAATGGCCAAGGGTACGTGAGCGTAGGCGTGAAGCATGTGTCATGATCTGCTCATATGCAGGGTAGATGAACCCGAGGAACTGGACCTCAGCCACGGGACGGAAGCCGTTCAACCCCATTCCAATGGCCGCACCGATGAACCCGGCTTCACTTAACGGGGTATCAATGACCCGGTCTTCCCCGAATTCCTGCTGCAGCCCGTCCGTCGCCCGGAACACCCCTCCATTCGTTCCGATATCCTCACCCAGTAACAGGACATCATCATGTTCCTCAAGCATCACTCTCATCCCATCCGTGATGGCCTGAACCATCGTCAACGTCTTCATTTTCGTTAAGGTGCTCATCCTATTCACCTCTCAATTGCTCAAGGAGCTTTTCTTTTTGTTCCTGGATCGTCCATGTCGGAGTTGCAAACACATGATCAAAAATCAAACTTGGCTCTGCTTCCGGATAAGCTTCCAGCGCCTCAACCGCCATATCGACTTCCTTCGCACACTCCTTCTCCACAGAAACCTTCCAATCCTCATCAATCCATCCTCTTCGCTCCATGAATCTGGTCAGGCGATCGACCGGATCATTCTCCTTCCGCCTCGACTCACTCTCCTGCTGATCCCGATACTTCGTCGGATCATCGGCAGTCGTATGGGCACCGTATCTCCACGTCACCGACTCGATCAGGGAAGGTCCGTCCCCCTTCCTTGCCCCCTCCAATGCCTTCAGCGTCTCGAAATAAACCGCAAATACATCATTGCCGTCGATCCGGACACTAGGCATATCGTAGGCAAGGGCTTTCTGGGCAATCGTCTTCGTCTTCATCTGTTTATGGATAGGTACAGAAATCGCGTATTGATTATTTTGATTAAAAAAGACAACCGGAGCCGACCATACGCTGGCCAAATTCAACCCTTCATGAAAATCCCCTTCGGAAGTGGCGCCGTCTCCAAAATAAACAATCGCCGCATTCCCGGTTCCCTTCCGCTTCTCCGCATACGCCGCTCCGACCGCATGAGGCAGCTGTGTCGCAATCGGAATCCCCGGCGTGAAAATATTCTTCCCTTCAGGAGGCACGCACCCTTCATTCCTCCCCTTCCAAAAAAGAAGGATATGAAGCAACGAATGCCCAAACGTCATCGTCGCACCATGGTCCCGGTAAGACGGAAACAGCCAATCTTTCTCCTTAAGAGCAAGCGCACTCCCCACCTGGGAAGCCTCCTGCCCTTCATACGGTGCATACGTCCCGATCCGCCCCTGACGCTGCAAACTCACCGCTTTCCGGTCAAACGTCCGGATCCTCATCAAATGCCGGTAAAACGTTCTGGCCAAGTCCTCTGAAATTTCCTTTTCATACCCGCTTTCAACTAACTCACCTTCCCGGTCCATGACCTGGACCAGCTGAAATTCCTCGATCATCTCATCACCTCTTATGGTGCATATTTTTAGGAAAAGGAATCCGGTCAGGATTCCTGTCTACTCGTATATAGGTTTGCCGGTTTCTTGTGCAGGGAGATGTGTGGGGTCTTGGGTGGAGGTCTGCATTCTGATGGTGTCGTGCTGATTAGTAAGGTCGTTTCAATGTTTGTTCGGTTTGAAGGATGAAAAAGTGTAACTTCGTCGTCTCTTTTTGTGTTGGGAGGGCATTTTTGCTGTTTTTTTAGCTTTTGGGATGGTGCTTGGAACGGTTATTGCGTGAGATTGGGTGGTTATTGCGTGATATTGGGCATTTATTGCGTGAGATTCGCTAGTTATTGCGTGAGTTTTAACGTTTATTGCGTAACTTATAATTCCTCATGCAATTTGGACATTTTCACTTTGGAGCAGGGCAAATTTTACTGTTTGCGCGCCGCAATATCTGAAAAAGTTGTAACTTTTCACCCTAACCCTCTTTTCAGAAGACGTTTTTAACTCTATTTGTCACTCTACAGGAGTGCTCGGTACGTTAATTGCGTGAGTTTGGCTGGTTATTGCGCAACTTTGAACATTTATTGCGTAACTTTCGCTGGTTATCGCGTGACTTTTAACGTTCATTGCGTAACTTCAAATCACTCATGCAATTTGGACATTTTCACTTTGGAGAAGGGCAATTTTTAATGTTTGCGCGCCGCCATATCTGAAAAATTTGTAACTTTTCACTATAACTCTCTTTCTAGAGGACGTTTTTTACTCTACTCGTCACTCTTCAGTGTTGCTCAGTACATTAATTGCGTGAGTTTGACTGGTTATTGCGCAACTTTCACCGGTTATTGCGTGACTTTTAACGTTCATTGCGTAACTTTCCGCCTCCATTGCGTAACTTAACCTCAAACCCCTCATCCAATTTCCCCAATGCCCAGTCAGCAACTTCCCCAAACTATCGCCCAACCCATCCCCTCCATACCACAACCATCAACCCTAATTCCTAACCGACCACTTCGGACGCTTCCCATGCGAGAAGAAGCTGTTCCGCTTTGTCCGGGAGTGGATCCGGTCTTCGCAAAAGCGATTCGCCGCCTCTACCGTGGTCAGATGCTGATTTTCTGATTGAAGATAAATATTTTGAAGGCTGTTATAGATCGCGCTTGTTTTTTGCAGGACCCGCTCTTTGTTCGGTTCGTACAATTCGTCTGCTACTTGGATCAGGCCGCCTGCGTTGACGATGTAGTCGGGTGCGTATAGGATTCCTTTTTCATGCAGCTTCCTTCCGTGGGATATGTCCAGTAGCTGATTGTTGGCTGAACCTACGACCGCCTTTACTTTCAATTGATCTACCGTATGATCGTTGATAATCCCCCCGATGGCACATGGGACGAAGACATCTGCGTTGACGGAGTAGATTTCCTCTCCTGATACGACTTTGATACCCACACCGATCTGCTTTGCTTTTGCAAGCAGTTGGTCGATCGATTTCTGACTGATATCCGTGACGTAGAGATCAGCTCCTTCTTCCATCAGGCGTTCGGCTACTTTAAAGCCTACTTTCCCCAGTCCCTGGATGGCGTAGCTTTTGCCGTGAAGGTCTTTTGAGCCCCAGACGTTTTGATTTGTCGCTTCCAATCCGTACATGACCCCCATCGCTGTCGGGATGGATGAATCCCCGCTTCCGCCGTATTCTTCATTGACCCCGACGATGCAGTTTGTTTCTTTCAGGGCATAGACGAAATCCTCCGGGGTCGTGCCCATATCGGTTCCCGTGTAGAATCGGCCGTTGAGGGATTCTACGAATTGACCGAATGCCCGGAAAAGTTCAGGGTGTCTGTCTTTTTGAGGATCGCCGATGATGACCGCTTTCCCTCCGCCAAAATCCACGTCGGCTGCTGCACATTTATACGTCATGCCTTTTGACAGTCGCAGGACATCTTCCAACGCTTCATCGACCGATGCGTAAGGTCTCATCCGGCAGCCGCCAAGGGCTGGACCGAGCGTGGTATTATGTATGGCGATGATGGCTTTGAGCCCTGTTTCTTCATCATTGCAGAATATAACCTGCTCATGATTTTGTATCTTTTGAAACATATCCATGTCATTTCCCCCTGCAAGCCCGTCATTTGTAAACGCTTTCAGTTTTGTCGATGTGTTAGACACGTAGCTTCCCCCTTTTACCTTTCGTCAAAATGGAGCTAACTCCCTTTTATTCTTTCGTTAATTTTTTCTTTTGCCAGCACGACTTGTTTCACTTCGCCTTTCCCTATCACTCTGGCATTCTCTCGATCCAGGACCGTCACTTCGGTCAGGATGATGTTTCGTTCATATTTGATGACGATCGCTTTGATTTCAAGTCGTGAACCTTCTTTCGCCGGTGCCATATGCTCCACGTTCACTTGTGCGCCCATTCCCTCTTCATGCTCTTCCAGAAAGGGAAGGATGATTTTCCTGGATGCCCACTCCATGTGGTACACCATCGAGACCGTTGAATAGACCGGGTGCACAACGCTTCCTTCGAATTGGGCATACATATCGGAGGTCACTTCCGTCAGTACGGCGGCCGAATGTCCTTCTGCTAATCCAGGCTTCATTGCTTTCCCCCTTTAAACGAACAGACAATAATTTTTTATATAACGTTAATTCAACGATATAATAACATTTTGTTTTATAAATAGTCAATAAATTGTTAAAATTTAAAATATTATATCGGTATACGTTATGCAGAGGGACGGACCTCCAACAAAACGGTCTCCACGATCAGTCCGAACCTTCACAAGACCGCCCCACCGACCCGCACTGACCCCAGACCCGACCAACCAGACGGACCTTCCAGCGAAGCGGAAGGTCCGTCCCTCTCTCCTTTAAAGCAAAAAAGCAGCAGGGCGTGGCCCGCTGCTTTTTTGTTGAAGGTTGTTTGTCTTTTCAGGAGAGGAGCGCCCGGTCGCTGGCCAGTTTGCTTCCGCGGATTCGCTGGAATTCGTGGAGGAGGCCTTCGACTGTCAGGTGTTTCTTCTCGGCTTCGTTCACTTCAAGGATGATCTGTCCTTTGTCCATCATGATCAGCCTGTTTCCAAGGTCGAGTGCCTGCTGCATGTTATGGGTGACCATGAGCGTCGTGAGCTTGTACTTCTCGACGATTTCCTTGGTCAGGTTCGTGATCAGGTCGGCACGGGCCGGATCAAGCGCCGCCGTATGTTCATCCAGCAGGAGGATCGACGGTTCTGTGAACGTCGCCATCAAGAGTGAAAGCGCCTGCCGCTCTCCGCCGGACAGTAATCCCACTTTGGCATTTAACCTGTTTTCCAGTCCTAAATGTAGGGTTTCAAGGACTTCTTTAAAGTAAGCTTTACGCTTTTTGGTGACCCCAAGTTTAAAGGTTCTTGTCCGGTTTCTCGAATAGGCCATGGCGAGATTTTCTTCGATCGTCATGGACGGCGCCGTTCCTGCCATTGGGTCCTGAAAGACGCGCCCGATCAGTTTCGAGCGTTTATATTCAGACACCTTCGAGACGTCGTGATCATCAATCACCACGTTTCCGATGTCCGGGAGCAGGACGCCTGACACGATGTTCATCAGCGTTGATTTCCCTGCCCCATTACTCCCGATGACGGTGACGAAATCACCCGGTTTAAGGGAAAGCTGGATGTCATCGAGGGCGATTTTTTCATCCGGTGTCCCTTCGTTGAATACTTTATGGATTCGATTTAACTGTAACACCGCTCTCACCCTTTCCATCCGTTATCGGGGCCCTGTTCATCCGTTCTGCCAGCCGCTGGGACTTTCGTTTCTTATCTTTATAGCGATCCATCACCTTTGGCATGACGAGGGCAAGGATGACAATCGTCGCCGTAATCAGTTTCATATCCCCTGTTTCAAGGAAATCGACTCGAAGGGCCATCGATACGACCAAACGGTAAATGATCGCGCCCCCGATGACTGCGAGCGTCGTACGTGCAATCGTTTTGGTACCGAATAACGCCTCACCGATGATGACCGAAGCAAGACCGATGATGATCATCCCGATTCCCATTCCGACATCGGCGAACCGGCTGTACTGGGCAATCAGTGCCCCGGATAAGGCGACCATCCCATTTGAGATCCCCAATCCAAGGATGATCATCAAATTCGTATTGGCCGAGAAACTGCGGATCATCCGCTGATTATCCCCGGTCGCCCTCAGTGCCAATCCGACTTCTGTCTTCAGGAAACCGTCGGTCAAAAATTTGATCAGCAGTGTGATGATTGTCATGACGAAAAGGATGCTCCATGTGCCAGGGACAGGATTCCCGAGTCCCACTGCCATCCACAGCTTATTGAGGGCTGCGTCGATCCCGAGCGGGGACCAGAACCCTTCCACGCCTGTAAATGCCGTGTCCTGGTTCAGGAGGGGCACGTTCGATCTTCCCATAATCCGGAGATTGATCGAATAGAGGGCGATCATCATCAATATCCCGGATAAAAGCGCATTGATTTTTCCAAACGTATGAAGCAATCCTGTGATACAGCCCGCGACAAATCCGATAATGATCGCTGTCAGCGTGGCGATGACCGGGTTAACCCCGCTGACAATCATGGTCGCTGCGACGGCGGCCCCGGTCACGAAGCTGCCGTCGACCGTTAAATCAGGAAAATCCAGTATCCGAAAGGACAGATAGACTCCGAGGGCCATGATTGCGTATATGATTCCAGATTCAAAGGAGGCAAATATTGCAGTTGGCACGAATCATCATCCCTTCTTATTGTTCTTCTACAAACTTCCCTAGTTCAGACCAGGCTTCCTTCACTTCCACACCTTGTTCTTCAGCTGCTTTCTTATTGAACATCAACTCAAAGTTTTCCGGAGCCTGTACAGGGATTTCAGAAGGTTTTTTCTCCCCTTTTAGAACCTGCACGGCCATCAAGCCGGTTTGGTAACCAAGGTCTTCGTAGCTGAATCCGCTCGCTGCGATCGCACCTTTTTTCAGTGAATCAAGCTCTCCTACGAATAGAGGGATATCCTTTTCGTTCGCTACAGTGATGACGGATTCAAGCGCCGACACGACTGTATTGTCTTTCGGGATATAAATGGCATCGACTCTACCCACGAGGGATTCAGTCGCTTGTTTAACATCGGCAGACGTTGAAACCGTGGCTTCTACCACTTCGACTCCGCTTTCTTTTGCAAGCTTATTCACTTCAGCTACCTGCACGACAGCGTTTTGTTCACCGGAATTATAAACAATCCCGATCTTCTTCGCCTTCATTTCATCCGTGATAAAATGCAGTGTTTTGGAGATCGCTTCCGGATGCGTATCTGTTGTTCCGGTAATATTCTCACCAGGCTCGTCAAATGACTTGACCAATTCAGCACCCACAGGGTCGGTTACTGAGGTGAAAATGATCGGGATATCCCTCGTTGCGTTCAATGCCGTTTGTGCACTTGGGGTCGAGTTTGCAAAGATGAGGTCCACACCGTCCCCGACGAAATTCTTCGCGATGCTTTGTGAGTTACTTTGATCACCCTGGGCGATTTGAACATCAAATTTTACATTTTCCCCTTCTTTGAACCCATTTTCAGCGAGTGCTTTCTTGAATCCTTCAAACGCTGCATCCAAAGATGGATGTTCGACAATCTGGGTCACCCCGATGACGTACTGTTTCTCTCCATCTTCACCACCGGAACTCTTATCACTGCCACACCCTGACAGAGCCAGCATTCCCAATAACATCGAGACGACAATAAGCAATAAACTCTTCTTCTTCACAGAAATCCCCCTTTTTCTTTACCTGATATATGATCAGTAGTCTAGTAGACTAGCAAATCCGTTTGTGATAAAAATATCGACCTGCGTAAATACAACGTTATATTATCACTCCTGTCACAAAATAGTCAATAATATTCAGAAAAATTAAAAATTAATACTAGTATAGTCGGTATCTGCCGGATTATCCAGAGGAAATGACAAATTTACCGGTCCAGCCTGCCATGATTTTTTTCCTATAAAAAAAGCGCCCCGAAGAGCGCTTGCTTATGATCCAACACTATTTTCAGATAGCTTTTTAAAAATGTTCGAGGCATCGCCTATCATTCTTTCAATCAATTCTTTCACCGAAGGAACGTCAGCCACCAATCCTGATACCTGACCTCCATTGATGAAGCCTTCATCCAGCTTCCCTTCTAAGGCACCGATCCGGTGGTAGTCTTCTGAAGTCATTTGATTGAATTCTTCAGGTGCCACTCCCTCCAGTTCCTTTTGAAGCAAGTTTGCAGCATACGGGGTCTTCATGACCCGCCTTACCTTCCCGACGGAACGGCCGACGATGACCGTGCTGTTGTCACCTGCTTCCACCAGGGCAGATTTATAGTTTGCATGAAAAGGAGCTTCCTTCGTTGCGATGAATCTCGTTCCCATCTGTACGCCGCTCGCGCCAAGGGCAAGCATGGAAGCAAGCCCCCTTCCATCACCGATTCCGCCTGCTGCCACAACCGGGATGCTCACCGTATCGATAAGCTGGGGAATGAGCGCAAGTGTAGTCGTTTCAAGATTGGAGTTGATGCCCGCAGCCTCATACCCCTCCGCCACGATGATATCTGCACCTGCTTCTTCAGCCTTCATTCCCTGGCGTTTAGAAGCGACGACACAGATCACCTTCACATGATGTTCATGAAAATAAGGAATGAGAGGCGCCGGATTTCCTGCCGATAAAGACACGACCGGAATGCCGTGCTTCACCACCAGCCGCACCATTTCCTTCAGGTGAGGCGTGATGGAAACCGGGATATTGAGGGCGAATGGCTGACGGGTCCGCTTTTTCGTTTCAATGATGATCCCTTCCACCTCTTCTACCTCCATCGTCCCGACACCGATCGTGCCGAGCGCCCCAGCCTCCGATATGGCCGCCGTCAACGGTGCATTGCTGATATTCCCCATTCCGCCTTGTATGATTGGATACTTGATTTGTAATACGTCCGTGAGTTTATTCATTTATAATCCCCCTTCGTTAAAATCATGTTATACTTTTTAGAATTTTTAGACAAGGGTTGCAGAGGTCCGTCCCTCAAAAAAACCTGCCGAAACGAGTCGGCAGGTGGGTGGGTCAATCAAGAAGTAAAGGATGGGTCATGACGTTGTAGCTGTGGTCTTTGTTTTTTAATTCGTTACCGTCTTCGAATACGCTCTCGAAGAAACGGGAAGCCGGTTCTGCAAGCTCTTTGTAGTACTCACCGAACAGGGTGGCTGCGTGGGCACCGAGCCATTTCTCGGGAAGGAGCTCTTCAGGCAGTCCTGGATCGACAAACAGGAATTTCCGGTACTCATGGACGAGCTTCGTTCTTTCTACGAAGCATTCTGCGTCTGTCATCTGCCCCTTCCCGATTTTACTTTTATCTATCATATATCGCTGACTGTAGTGGGAGATGAATTCCTGATAACGGTCGTTGATGTCATTCAGGTCCCAGCTCTTTTCAATCAATCTTTGATTCTCGTTAGGACCTTCATACTCAGCGATGAAGAAGTCGACATAGTCTTTAATATCATATTTATCAATCAAAGAGCGAACCTGGGTGTCCAGATTATTAGGTGAGATCCAGGTGCTCGTGGACAGCGTGCCGAATCCGCTCCACACCAACTCTTTCCTCAATTCGTCCCGGATGCTTCTGATTTCCTCGGGGATTGAATACATGAGGATCCTCCATTTGCCGTCCCATTGCTCGGGCTTAAGCTTGAAGATCCGGTTGGCCGCCTCTTCCATACGGGTCGCCCCCCGCTCAGTCAGGGAATAGTAGCTTTTGTTCCCCTGCTTCTCAGCCTGGACCCAGCCTTGCTTATTCATCCTCGAAATCGCGGCCCGCACCGCCTGATCGTTGTGACCGAATTCATTGAGAAGACGGATCAGGCTGCCGATCCAGATTTTATTTCCATAGTGGCGTATGTAATCACCATACAGTGTGAAGATCATTGATCTTGTATTCATTGCTGGCTCTCCTTTGGTTATCTCTCAAATTTTCATGACGTTCATTTTACGTTTGAGTAATATATTATCATAAATATGATATGAAAATAAAATGAATATTCTTATTTCAGTAAAATATTAAGTGTGTTTATGTAAACATTGTTGCTTTTAAACAAGCGAGGTGCGGTTGATTGCAGCGAAGGATGCTCGCTTTCCGCGGGGATGGCAGTGAGCATCTTCCGCTCCAATCAACCATCGAAGATAAAAACCAAATATTCATTGGATAGACTGCTTATTTATCTTCTGAATAGTAGCGACCAACGTCATTTGAGTATATTGTCCTTGATTCATTGCTATGGCAATTTAATTATTCCACAGCTCAAATTACCGAAGATACTCACATTAACGTCTAATAACAACAATCTATTCGAAAAGAGTCTTTCAAATAAAGCCTAATAAAAAAATCCGAACTCATAGAATCTCAGATCGGATTTCACGTTATCGTGAAGGCTGTTTCCACAGCCTTCTCAATGATACAACCTCAACATCTCCAGCATCTTCACAAAATCATAGGTGTTGACCACCTTTTCTTTGGACCAGTTGGTTTCGATCCACTGTACAAGTTCCTCCTGGCTGTTGAATATTTCCCCGCTTGTGTCAGCTTTTCTGATCATAAATCGTCCGTTATCTTCGTCCACGACGACGAGACAGGGGATTTCGCTTTCTACTGTCATGATTTCGAATTCCATACCTTTCACCTCATGTCTATCCTTTCTAAAATAGAAAGGTCTTAATCACAAAAAGAGGATGGGACATAGCTTTGCCCTCCAATCTACAGCTGGAACCTGCCAGAGGCAGGTAAGAATTGATAGCATGAAAAAATCCGAACGAAGTGGATTCTTGACAAATCATTCGTTTGGATTTTTCATTGGCGGGCACTTTTTTGTCCCGGCCCCGTATTACGATTGCATGTTTTCCACCAGTGTCGCGATCCCCTGACCGACACCGATGCACATGGTGGAAAGGCCGTAGCGTACGTTTCTTCTTTTCATTTCATATATAAGGGTGGTAAGGATGCGGGCACCGCTTGCACCGAGTGGGTGGCCAAAGGCGATGGCTCCTCCGTTGACGTTGACCCTTTCTTCATCGAGACCGAGTTCACGGATGCAGGCGATGGATTGTGCGGCAAAGGCTTCGTTCAGCTCGACTAGGCCTACCTGGTCCATTTCGAGACCGGAACGCTTCAGCACCTTCCTTGTGGCATAGATCGGTCCAAGGCCCATGACGGACGGTTCGAGACCTGCCGTGGCAGACGTCATATAGCGTGCAAGGGGGGTGATGCCCAGTTCGTCCGCCTTCTCCCTGCTCATGAGCAACAGGGCCGATGCCCCGTCATTGACCCCTGAGGCGTTCCCTGCCGTCACGGTCCCTCCTGGAAATAAAGGCTTCAGTTTCTGTAATTTCTCATGATTCGTCTCCGGTCTTGGATGTTCATCCCTCCCGAAGGTGGTTGAATTTCCTTTGCGGTCCCTGAGCTCCACCGGGACGATTTCATCTTTGAACCGTTCTTCATCCATCGCCTGTTTTGCTTTCATTTGGCTCCAGTAGGCAAAGTGGTCCTGTTCTTCCCGGGAGATGCCGAACTGCTTCGCGACATTTTCGGCGGTTTCAGGCATGGAATCGGTGCCGTATTCTTCCTTCAGCTTTGGATTGACGAACCGCCAGCCGATCGTGGTATCAAACATTTCCATATTCCCTCTCGGAAAGTCCTGTGCAGATTTGGCCATGACGTAGGGAGCACGGGTCATGCTTTCTGTCCCGCCCGCTATGAAAATATCCCCTTCGTTAGCGAGGATCGCCCTTGCCGCATAGTTGACGGCATCAAGGCCTGATCCGCACAGCCGGTTGATTGTGGTCGCACCGACTTCAACCGGCAGGCCGGCAAGAAGTACAGACATCCGGGCTACGTTCCGGTTGTCCTCCCCTGCCCCGTTCGCATTCCCGAAAACGACTTCCTCGATGCTCTCCGGGGCCACATGGGGGTTCCGTTCCACAAGCGCTTTAATGACATGGGCACCGAGGTCATCGGGCCGCACCTCTTTCAGGGAGCCTTTATATTTGCCAATCGGTGTCCTGACGGCATCGACAATGACGACTTCCCTCATGACTGATGCTCCTTTTCTTTCACCTTCAGATAGTCATAAACACCCTTGCCTGTTTTCCGCCCCAGACGGCCTGCCTTTACGTATTGCTCCAGGAGCGGTGCCGGGCGATACTTTTCCCCAAGCTTTTCGTGAAGGTATTTCAGGTTATTCAAGCGTGTGTCCAATCCAACAAGGTCCCCGAGCTCAAATGGGCCCATCGGGTAGTTGAGGCCGAGCTTGATCGCTTTATCGATTTCTTCCGGAGAACCGAGCCCTTCCTGCAGCATGTAAAATGCTTCGTTTCCGACCAGCGCGCTGATCCTGCTTGTGACAAAGCCTGGGAACTCATTGATGACAACCGTTTCTTTCCCCATCCTTTCAGCGACCTGCTGGATCACCGCCGCTGTTTCATCGCTCGTTTCCAATCCCCTTACAATCTCAACAAGGGGCATTTTATGTACAGGATTGAAGAAATGCATGGCGATCACTTTGTCCGGCCGTTTTGTAAAGGAGCCGATTTCAGTCGGGCTCATCGTCGAAGTGTTCGTTGCCAAATAGCATGCTTCAGGGGCATGGGCATCGAGTACTTGGAAGACACCTTGTTTGATATCGGTTTTTTCAGGGACGGCTTCAATCACCACATCCGCATCCCGTACGGCAATGGACAGGTTCGTTGAATAGTCCAGACCCTCCATGGCCTCTACATACTGCTGCTGTGTCAGTTTTTGACGTTCCAGACCCTTTTGGAAAAGAAGCTGAATTTCATCCTTGGCATGATTCAGCTGCTCCTGTTTGATATCCACAAGGGTTGTGCGAAATCCCCCCGTCGCGGAGACATAGGCGATCCCTCTCCCCATTACGCCGGAACCAACGACTACGATATGCTGTGTCATATTCATTTTCCCCTTTCTAGCAATAAGGGGTTGACCATGATAGGACAACCCCCTGCTTGTTTATGCGGAATTATACTCCGAATGGATTCAACGGACGGTTACCGAAATAGGAAATGATGCTTTTGGTTTCTGTGTAGAGATCAAGCGTTTCAACACAGAGCTCACGGCCGAATCCTGATTGCTTGTAGCCTCCGAACGGCGTGCCCGGGAATGCGGAGAACGGACAGTTCACCATGACGATACCTGCCTGGATCGCTTTCGAAACCCGCGTCGCACGGCCATGATTCTGAGTCCAGACGGCTGATCCAAGTCCATACTCACTGTCATTTGCAAGCTTGATCGCTTCTTTTTCATCCTTGAACTTCATCACTACGACAACGGGTCCAAAGATTTCTTCCTTGACGACTTTCATCTCGTGGTTCACATCAGTGATGATCGTCGGCTCATACCAGTAGCCCTTTTCAAAGTTTTCTACGGTGGCAGGCTTTCCTCCGACCAGGACTGTCGCTCCCTCTTCTTTCGCCGATTGTACGTAACCGTCGATCGTATCGAGCTGAGACTGGTTGATGATCGCCCCGATATGTGTCCCTTTATCGTGTGGATCGGCAAGCTTCAGCTTCTTCGTCTTCTCTACGAACTTTTCCATGAACGCATCATAAATATCTTCATGGACGTATAAACGGGAACGGGCTTCACAGGATTGACCTGTATTATAGAAGATTCCGAACAGCGATCCGTCTACGGCTGCATCCACATCGGCATCTTCAAACACGATGTTCGGTGACTTCCCGCCTAATTCAAGGGTGACACGCTTCAATGTCTGGGATGCTTTTTCCATGATGTTTTTACCGATTGGGGTTGAACCTGTGAAAGCCACTTTGTCGACCTTCTCATGCTCTACCAGGTAGTTTCCGACTGTCGAGCCTGCTCCCGGGATGATGTTGACGACCCCTTCAGGCACTCCGGCTTCGATGCAGATTTCGCCAAGGACGATGGCCGTAAGCGGCGTCAGTGTCGCCGGCTTCACGACAACCGAACAGCCTGCTGCAATCGCCGGTGCAATCTTCCACGCCGCCATCATCAGCGGATAATTCCATGGGATGATCTGGGCGCACACACCAACTGGCTCTTTCTCAGCCACGTTTGTGAATTGACCAGGCACGTTGTTGACCGTCCCACGGTGACCAACGATCGCCCCAGCATAAAATTCAAAGTCTTCGATCGCCTGCATCACCTGTCCCTGTGCAGCAGTCAGTGACTTCCCGCTGTCCATGATCTCAAGGGAAACAAGCTCATTGAAACGGGATCTCATGATGCCGGCGATTTTGTTCAGCACCCGGGATCTCTTATTGATCGGGAACTTCTTCCATTTCCCGTAGTCAAACGCATGCCTTGCCGCTTCGACCGCTTTTTCCGCGTCTTCAACCGATGCAAGTGATACCGTCGCAATCGGTTCTCCCGTTGCCGGATTGTAAGTAGTAAAGGTTTCTCCCGCCCCGCTCTCCATGCGCTGACCGTTGATCACCAATGAATAATGATCCCTTTTCATTTCAAGTACTTCAAAGCTTTGCTCTTTAACTGTAGACATAACTCCATCTCCTTTGTGATTGAATTATTTACCGTGAAAGACCGGTTTTCGTTTTTCCATAAAAGCCGTGACACCTTCCCGGTGGTCATCTGTCAGACCTGCGATCCGCTGGGCACAGGCTTCTTTTTCTAAGTATTCATTGAAGGATGCATCACCGCTTCCCTTCAATAACCGCTTCATCAAGCCGATTGCCTTCGTTGGCATCGAGGCGATCCGTTCTGCGAAGCGGGCCGTATCTTCCTCCCACGCCTCGAGAGGGATGATCTTCGTGACGAGACCCAGTTTCTCTGCCTCCTCTGCCTTGATCTTTTCCCCGAATACAGCAAGCTCCATGGCTTTGGCGTATCCTACGATTTTTGATAAGTAATAGAGATTCCCTGAATCCGGGACCAGTCCGACATGTACGAATGCCTGCACGAAGCTTGCTTTCTCTGACACAAGCCTGAAATCACAGGCAAGCGCAAGGCTGAATCCGGCACCTGCCGCCACTCCGTTGACGGCGGCGATGACTGGTTTTTCACACTGTTCGATTTCCTTCACCATCGGTCCGTAGTTATGTCGGAGGACTTCACCGTGATCCATGCTTTCATCGACTTCACTTAAATCCTGCCCCGAGCAGAATGCCCTGCCTTCCCCCGTGATGACGATCGCCCTCACTTCTTCATTCCGGGAAGACTCCTTCACCGCTTTTTGGATCTCGAGATTGAGCTGGCGGATGAAAGCATTCAGCTTATCCGGGCGATTCATCGTGATCCATGCCACGTTATTCTTCACTTCATACTTAATCGTTTCGTACATGGGGCAGCCTCCTTATTTCCCTTTAAAATCCGGTTTTCGTTTTTCCACGAAAGCTTTCATGCCTTCTTTCTGGTCTTCGGATGCAAACAGGAGATAGAAATTCTTCCTTTCATACTGCATCCCTTCATAGATCGAAGAGTCCACCGCTTTATGGACCGACTCCTTGATCAACCGCAGGGAAAGTGGCGGCTTTGAAGCCAGCTTTCTGGCAAATCTCTCTGTTTCTTCTATTAATAACTCTTTAGGGATCGTCCGATTGATGATCCCCCATTGAAGCGCCTGATCTGCCGTGAACATCTCTCCTGACAGCAGCCATTCCATCGCCCGGGATTTCCCGATCAGTTTCGTGAGCCTCTGGGTTCCGCCCGCCCCCGGCATGACGCCAAGATTCACTTCCGGAAAGCCGAATGTCGCATCCTCGGAGGCAAACAGCAGATCACAACAAAGGGCAAGCTCGAACCCTCCACCCAACACAAATCCCTGAACCGCCCCGATGATCGGCTTTTTGATCCAGGCAAGGCGGTCCCACTCAGTGAATTGATTCAACAACTCCAAATCAATGGCCCCGTCCTCTGCCATTTCATCGATATCGGCACCTGCAGCAAACGCCCTGCCCTTTCCTGTCAGCAGAATCACTTTCACTGAATCGTTCCGGTCCAATGTCTCCAAGGCATGGACCAGTTCCGACACCATCGGGCGATTGATTGCATTCAGTACTTTCGGCCGGTTCAATTCAACGAAACCAAGTCCGTCCCTTTCGTTGACGACGATATATTCGTACTGCCTACTCATTCACTTCTTCGCCGATCATGAGTGTGACAAGGTCTGCTGCGAATCCCATTAAATCCTTTCCTGATGCTTTTCCTTCATCGGACTTCATGGCCGCTTTCAATGCTTCATGACTGTCATAATACATTTCACACATTAAGTAATACTTGCCTTCTCCACCCATCGGGGAGCCGACGATCCTTGTCACTTCCATCTTTTTAAGACCAGGGATCTTTGCAGTGATCGGAGCGTGTGTGTTGAAATAATGCTCATCGAATGACTCTTTGTTTTCAGGGTGCTTGTATAATGCGATCAGTTTTACCATAATGAAATCTCTCCTTTGATTATCAATCATTTATTCCTCGCTGCATGCAGCGGGTTACTTACATCATTGTCGATATCGGTTTCATCGCTTCAAACGGATTCCGGCACTGTTTGCAGTACAGAATGCTTCTGCAGGCAGTCGGGCCGAATAGATTTTCCATCGACGTATAAGGTGAATCACAATAGGGACAGTGAATTTCCCAGTCTTCTTCTCCTGTAAAATGCTCAGGTGGCGGCGCGATGCCGAATTCCTTCAGTCTCTCCCGTCCATTTTCGGTCAGTCTTTCCGAAGTCCATGGCGGGGAGTAGACGAAGTTCACCGTTATCCTTTCAACCCCAAGCTTCTCCCTGCACGCCTTTTCCACATTGCCCCTGATGATATCCAGGGCGGGACAGCCGACAAAAGTCGGGAGGAGTTCAATCAACACCTCATCCTTTTCATGCTCGATGCGGTGGACCATCCCAAGATCCACGATGCTGATCGAGTCGATTTCAGGATCTTTCACTGTATGAAGCACATCCAACACGGTTACCGTCATCTCCCTCATCCTTTACCAGCTCGCCTGGGGATTTGTTTGATACACTTCACTTAAAGTGGCAAGCGCCTGATTCAGATCCCCGGTATGTTCCCCAAGGCGTCCGTTCCCTTTTTGCATCCTGATTTGCGGGGGAAAAGCGAGATTTGCAGATTGAAAGACCGGCTGAAGTGCAGACTCCCAGCGCTTCGTCATGCTCTCTTCTCCTTCGATCAGGGCCATGAGTGCCATTTCTTTTCCTTTTGGCCCAAGAGTGAGGACCCCCTGGAATTCATTCAGCACCCTGTCGATCGCCTCATTCATCCGTCCCCTCGCTTCACTTCCCGCATTCATCAGCTGAATGAACCAGGTTTTCCAATGCAGCAGGTGATAGTATAATTCCGTATTGATCTTGACGGCCATGTCGGCCAGCGGTTCATAGGACGAGTTCTTCAGCGCATCGATCCGTACCTTTTTCGCGACGCTGTAGAAATAATGCCGCACCACGGTGAAAGCCCAATCGTATCGTGGTTCTTCCAGATAATGCCCGGGTCCATTCACCTCTTCAAGGAGAATGGCATTTCTTCGGTCATCCGCCTTACGCCCGTGGGCAAGAGCGTCCTGATCCCCTTCGCCCAGGTCCTCCAGTAGCTGATAAAACATCGTGGCGTGCCCCATCGTATCCTGGTTGATGGATGAAAACGCGACATCTTCTTCAATATGGGGAGCGAGCCCCAGCCATTCAGACCCCCGGTAAGCAAGGATGAAATCATCATCTGCCAATTGATAGAGGAGACTGAGTAGGGCTTCTTTATAATCTGCATTCGGGATGTCCTGTGGACCTTTCACCTTCATTTCTTCTTCACCAACTCTCCCCATGACATGATTTCCTTCTCGTCTAACATTTCCTGTTCATACTGTCGCCACTTCTTCTTCAAATAGCCGTACCCTTTCGCATTCCGGTAATCTTTATTATCAAGGCGCGACACACTTTCCCTTTCTTCAGGCGTCATCATGCGCACATCCGAACGCTTCACGACCCATATATCCGACACAGGCTCCCGCCTCATGAAGTTCTCCTGGGCCATCACCATGGCAAGCTCATGATTCGGTGCCAGCAGGCTGAATTGATGCTGCATCTGTGCCCCGCCGGTCCTTTTACTGAACACTTCAAACTCCTGATAAAAATTCTGACCTTTATCAGACATCCCAACTCATCCCCTTCTAACTTACTTGACCACCAGGGCTCAGTGCTTCCCGGACCCAGGCATTGTTGTCATAAGATAATTCCCTCAAGCGGAGGCGTTCCTTGGATTTCGGCCCTTTATTGCGGATGATTTCCTTAAAGCGGTCCCAATCAGGCTGCTGATAGATCCACTGCTCTTTTTCTTCATCGAAGTACATCGTCTCATCAGGGAGCGTCAGCCCCAATGACAGCATTCTCGGCACATATTTTGTGAAAAAGTCCTGCCGCAGCTGTTCATTTGTTTTCGTCCGGATGTTGTACTTGATGGTGATATCCTGCTTGGATGAACCCGTCGTCTTCGCATCCCCCGGCCCAAAGAACATAAGGAGCGATTCCCACCATCGGTCCACCGCATCCTGAACCAGCGCCCTTTGTTCAGGCGTTCCTTCAGTGAGCGCCATGATGATCGCTTCACCGTGCTGTGCGTGGAACACTTCTTCGGCACAGATTCGCTTAAGCGCACGGGCGTATGGTCCGTATGAAGCATGAAGCATATTCGTCTGCGTGATGATTGCAGCCCCGTCAACGAGCCATCCGATCAACCCTGCATCGCCCCAGGTCGGTGCCTCCATATGAAAGACGTTATGAAATTTTAAATCTCCGGAAAACAGATCCCGCATAATATGCTCCCGCGTTTTCCCATACGGCTTCATCAGATCTTCCGCCACACGAAGCAGAAGCTGGCCGTGACCCATCTCGTCCTGTACCTTCGCCATGATCCCGAGCTTCCTTCTGAGCGTCGGGGCTTTCGGCACCCACTCCTTCTCAGGGAGCGCCCCCATGATTTCACTGATCCCGTGCATGGAAATCAACTTGATCAAAGCATTCCGATACTCATCAGGCATCCAGTCATCCGCCTCGATTTTAATATCATTTTCGATTTTATCCATGAAATGAGCCATACGCTCTTCTTCAGTCAGCTGTTGATTCGATAATATGTCAGTCATTCCAAACCCTCCTTTATCACACTGTCATCACGTGCAAAGCAAAAGTCGTGATAACTTTTTTATTCAAAAAAAATTTATTGGAACATAGCCTCTTCCCTTAAATCTACAATCCTGATGGCTTTCCCTTCTGAACGGGGTATCTCTTTCGGTCCCCTGATGTTCACTTCCATGGAAACGTAGCAGCGATCTTTCATCAGGCTTTTCACTTTAGACTTCAGTCGTTCCATATTTTCGTGATGTAAATCTTTATCCATGCCCATGAAGTATTCATCCGTGACCTCGACCTGCAACTCGACTACATCGAGTGCACCGTGTTTTTTGAGATGAACCTGATAATGGGGAGCGAGTTCTTCGACCTGGAGGAGATGATGTTCCATCTCGGACGGAAATACGTTCACACCCCTGATGATGAGCATGTCATCGACCCTGCCCTTCACACGGGACATCTTCACCGTCGTCCGGCCGCATCGACATGTGCCATGCTGGATCGAAGCGATATCACCTGTCCTGTAACGGATGATCGGGAACGCTTCTTTCGTTAAACTCGTAAACACAAGCTCTCCTGTTTCCCCTTCCGGCAGTGGTTCCAATGTATCCGGATCGATGACTTCCACGAGGAAATGATCTTCTGCGATATGCAGTCCGTCCTGTACCTCATGACATTCCATCGCCACTCCCGGTCCGATGATTTCACTCAGCCCGTATATGTCGCATGCCTTGATCCTAAGTTTTCCTTCAAGCGTCTTCCTCATCGCATCCGACCATGGCTCAGCCCCGAATATCCCGTACCGCAACGAAAGGGATGCAGGGTCCTTTCCGTCCGCTTCCATCGTTTCCGCTAAATTGAGTACGTATGACGGGGTGCCGCAGATGACCGTCGGCTGAAAATCTTCCAATAAGGTAATCTGCCGGGACATGTTCCCGCCTGAAACCGGTACGGTGATCATCCCGAGCTTCTCGCTTCCATAATGAAGACCCAGTCCACCTGTAAACAGACCATACCCGTAGGCATTATGGAGAACCTCTCCCGGTTTCCCCCCTGCCATCGCAATCGAACGGGCAACAATATCACCCCACATATCGATATCACGCTGGGTATACCCCACCACAGTCGGCTTACCGCTCGTACCCGACGAAGCGTGCACCCTCACCATTTCCTCACGCTTCACCGCAAACAGACCGAACGGATAATGATTCCGAAGATCTTTCTTATATGTAAGCGGTAACAATTTTAAGTCTGCCAAAGACTTGATGTCCCCCGGACTCAGTCCCCTCTCATCAAACTGCTTCCGGTAAAAAGGCACCCGTTCATACACATACGACGCAACATATTGAAGTCTCTCCAGTTGAAGGCGTTCCATTTGCGAGCGACCGGCTGTTTCAATCTCATGCAAAATCAACGTATGAGCCCCCTTCTATAAAAATATATTTATATAACGTTATTTATTCGCATGTGTAAAATCGTGTTATATTTAACTACTCAAAAGATAACGTGTCTGTGTAAAATTGTCAATATATTTTCAGAAAATTAAATAATTGGTTGAGGGTGTGGTGAGTTGAGATGGGGTCAGTTTTTTCGTTTCATATTGGGTTCGCCGTTAAAATCCTGATTTCGCCGTTATATTTGAAATATCGCCGTTAAAATCAGATTTTCGCCGTTATATCCGGGATTTCGCCGTTAAATTGAAAATTTCGCCGTTACCCTGACATAACAGCATCCCTCACATTTATAAAAGCGTCCTCCTAAATGGAAAATCACCTTCCCAAGAACAAAATCGACCAAATCCGTAAAAAAATCCTGCTTTGAGTGACGTCAAAGCAGGATTTCATCAACATTTATTCAGTTGCCGGTTCAAGTACGGGTCCTTCTTGGGACGCTTCTTCTTTTAATTCTTTATCACGTTTGATTTTTCCATTTCCGACGGACAGGGCGACGCCTACGCCGATGGCGATGAAGATCAAGCCTGACAGGAATACGCTCGTGAAGGCGTCGGACCATGCTGTTTCAATGGAGGCGATGACGATGCTGCCGATTTCTTTCGGTACTTCGAGCAGCCCTGGTGTGACGAGCAGGCCGAAGAGTGCATCTGTTTTCTCGCTTAAGCCTGTAAGGATCTGGGCAGCTGCAGGATTCTGCTGCTGTTCCGCGACTTCTTTCATATTATCTTGAAGTGACTGGTTCATGACTGCGTTCAGTACAGTGATTCCGATCGTCCCCCCGATGGAACGGAAGAAGGTGGCCGATGATGTGACGGCACCGAGGCGTGATTTCGGGAACTCATTCTGGACGGCAATCATGAGTGTCGGCATGACAAGCCCCATACCGAAGCCCATGACGATCATGAACATATAGGCTGTGTATTCTTTGGAATCCGGCCCCATCGTACTCATCAGGAAGAATCCGACGACCGTGATCAACATTCCTGTTGTGAGGACGGTACGGTATTTAAGTTTCAGTAATAATCTGCCGCCGATGATACTTGCCATGATGAGGGCGATCATCATCGGTGTCATTGTCGATCCTGCCTGTGTCGGTGTTACGCCGAGGATACCCTGCATGAACATCGGCACGAACATGATCGCTCCGAACATCCCGAGTCCCAACAGGAAGCCGAGGGCATTCGTTGTTGCAAACACACGGTTTTTAAACAAGCTTAAATCAAGGATCGGTTCTTTCGCTTTCTTTTCGATATATCCAAACAGGACGAGCAGGAGGAGAGATCCCCCAAACAGCATGAAGCTTGTTGCTGACGTCCATCCGAATTTGTCCCCGCCGAAGTTCAATCCGATCAACAGCAGGACGAGCGCCGGGATGAGGGTGATGATCCCCAGGTAATCAATGCTCACTTTGTCTGTAGGACGGCCAATATTTTCGTTTTTCAGCCCGACGAATAATAGAAGGGCAGATAATACACCAAATGGTACGTTGATCAGGAAGATCCAATGCCAGCTGATCGTATCGACGATGAATCCGCCGATGAAAGGGCCGATGACGGAGCTTAATCCGAATAATGCCCCGAACACACCTTGCCATTTGGCACGCTGTTCAGCGGTGAAGATATCTCCGATGATCGTTTGGGAAAGGGGCATGATCATTCCTCCGCCGATCCCCTGCAGTCCCCGGTAAAGGACAAGCTGCTCCATGGATGTGGCCGTGGCACAAAGACCCGAACCGATGATGAAAATGACGACGCCGATTAAATACAGCAGGCGTCTTCCGTATAAGTCTGATAGTTTTCCGACAATCGGTGTCACCGTCGTGGATGTGATCAGGTAAGCGGTCGTCACCCACGCAAAGATGGAAAATCCGTTCAATTCAGCGATGATTGTCGGCATCGCTGTACCGACGACGGTTTGTTCAAGGGCGCTGAAGAACATCCCGATGATCAAACCTGTCAGCACCAAGCGTCTGTTAATCCCTGGTTGTTGCACTGTCATATTGATTCTCTCCTTATTCTGTTATGTTCTCTACAGCTCTGGCCAGCTTTTCGTAAATCGTTACAAGCTGGCTCACATCTTCTTCGTCCAAGTATGAAAGGTAGCGTGAAAACACTTCCCTTCTCATATCCTTCGCTTTCATGAATACTGCCTGACCTTCAGGCGAAAGCTTTAAATTGACAATTCTCCTGTCATTTTCGTCCCTCTCCCTGATGACCAGGTCACTCTTCAATAAGCGGTCGATCATGACGGTGATGGCACTCGGCTTCACTTCCAGCTTCTCCGCCAGTTCCGTTGACTTGGTTCCGTCGGATGCCGACAGGAGCGAAAGGATATAAAACTGGGGAACGGTCAGATTCATCTCTTTCAACCGAGTGGACATTTCCTGCTGGATCTGCCTGTTTGACACTTGAAAAGCAGTGAACAGGCGATCTATATACGAATGTTGGATATGTTCAGAATCCACTGTAGCCCTCCATTTCAGTTCAACCAATTAATATTTAACTTACTTAAATATTAATGAGGTGTTCCAAATAAGTCAACATTTTTTTTCGTCAAATCCCCTTCTGTAAATAGTCAGAAAACATCCATTTTAAAAACTTTTATAAGAAAATGCTTTCACAGAAATTTATCATTTACATCATGTTTTTCACTCTTTATAATCGGGTTGATTGTTTTTCAAACTACCGTTACTGAAAGGAGCTTGCTCCATGATGAAACAAGTTCAATCCTTATTAAATATAGCGCTTGGTGCGTTTTTGATCGCACTGAATATACATTTTTTCCTGTCACCGAATAAAGTCGGAACAGGGGGCACGAGCGGAGCAGGCATCGTTCTCGCCCAGTTCATGGACTTGCCTGTCGGCGTCATCATGTTCACACTTGATATGCTGTTGTTCCTGCTCGGATTACTCTTGATCGGTCCGAGTTTCGGGATAAAGTCGGTATTCGCAAGTCTGACCCTGAGCGGAATGGTGTGGGGATTGGAAGCTTTCCATCCTCTTACGAACCCAATCGGCCATGACGTGCTCATCCAGATTGTGATCGGGACGCTCATCGGGGCCATCGGGGTCGCATTGATCTTTAATCAGGAAGCATCCGCAGGTGGAACCGGGGTGCTTGCAAAGATTATCCACCGGTTCACCGGACTTGATCTCGGAAGGGCCGTTCTCGCTTCAGACATCCTGATCGTCGTTGCATCAGCATGGTTCTTCGGGCTGCAGATCGGATTGTACGCATTCTTCGGACTGTTGCTGAAAGGCATGATGATCGACCGGACGCTTCAATTTTTCAATGAAAACAAAGAAGTCGTGATCATCAGTGAGCACAGTGAAGAAATCAAGGACTTCATCGTCGGCGATCTGGAAAAAGGCGCGACGGTCCATTCTGCCAAAGGTGCTTTTTCAGATGACCAAAAAGAAGTCATCACCACCATCGTCGGCCGGAAGGAATTCTCCAGATTGAAGTCTTACATTCAATCCACTGATGAGAAAGCTTTTATCACCGTTCATACGATGAACGAAATTTGGGGTCAAAACTTTAAATCATTCGCTTAAGAGGCTGGTTCTTTCAGGTGTCTTCACGATAGAGGACACCTGATTGTGGATCAGCCTCTTTTTCATATATGATAGAAGTAGGAAATTAGATTGAATGGATGATGATCGTGAAGAAAAGACAAACAACAGAGCTGAGGGTTTATGGACATTTAAAAGACGCGCTGCTCGCAAGGAAGATTGCACCGGGAACCCAGCTTGTCGAGCAAATCATTTCTGAGAAAATGGAAGTGAGCAGGACACCTATCAGGCATGCGCTGAAACGGCTGGAAGCAGAAGGGCTCGTTCAGATCATCCCGAACCGGGGTGCCTTTGTCGTCCACCCTTCCAGGGAAGAAATCATTTCTTTCTTTGAACTAAGAAAAGAAATAGAGTTCCTCACCGTGAAATACGGTCTCCCAAAAGTGAAAAAGTCCGATATCCCGAAGCTGTATACACTTCTTGAAGAAGAGCAGGAAACCTACAGACAAAAAGATCTGTTGAAATATGTCGAGTTGAATAAGCAGTTCCATTTGTTTCTTGCCGAAGTGAGCGGGAATAAATTCCTCACCCGTTATATGGACGAAATGCTCACACAGTCCAACGTGTACCTGTTTTTATTCGATGTATTCTATCATATCGAGCCAGGGGAAAATGTCCGTTCGAGGGAACATGAGGACATGGTGAAGGCAATCGAAAACAAGGATGGCCAGACGCTCCTTGAATTGATCGATCTTCATATGAAGCACAGTTTCGATGATCTCCGCCTTGAGGATAATGGGTATTCCACCTTGGAGGAAGTGTTGGAGGAATAGATTAAAAAGCCTCATCCTGCATGTGATCATGCTGGATGAGGCTTTTTTGTCATTGGATTTCTTCGTATACATTGATGCTTGTAAACAAGCGAGCGGTGGTTGATTTCCGCTCCAGATGCTCGCTTTCCGCGGGGCTGGTGGTGAGCCTCCTCGGCTTCGCCTGCGGGGTCTCACCTTTCCAGCGTTTCCCGCAGGAGTCGAGCATCTTCCGCTACAATCAACTGACTAAGGCAGTGCACAACGGTAATCAAGTACATTGAACTTTACTGATTTGCCAGGCCCTATTATAGTCAAACAACAACAATCTATGCGTAAAAGCCTTGTCATTAAAATAATTTTGTCGTCCAGTCTTCACAGTTCCATACTTCTGTGGCGACATCGAGATAGAAATCCGGTTCGTGACTGATGAGGAGGACGGTGCCTTTATATTCCTTCAGGGCACGCTTCAATTCTTCTTTCGCCTCGACGTCGAGGTGATTGGTCGGCTCATCGAATACAAGGACGTTCGATTCTTTGTTCATCAGCTTGCAGAGGCGGACTTTCGCCTTCTCCCCGCCGCTCAGCACCTCGACCTTGCTTTCGATGTGCTTGGTCGTCAAGCCGCATTTCGCCAGGGCAGCACGGACTTCTGCCTGATTGAAGGATGGGAACTCATTCCACACTTCTTCAATACAAGTCTGATTATTCTTCGTCTTGATCTCCTGCTCGAAATATCCGATATGAAGATAGTCTCCAAGCTCCACAGAACCAGAGATCGGTTTGATTTCTCCCAGAATACTGCGCAGTAACGTCGTTTTCCCGATTCCGTTCGCTCCGGAGAGGGCAATCTTTTGACCACGTTCCATCTTCAGGTTGAGTGGCTTGGACAACGGCTCGTCATACCCGATCACAAGATCCTTCGTCTCAAAGATGACCCTGCCTGCTGTTCTCGCCAGTTTGAAATTGAATTCGGGCTTCGGCTTCTCGGCAGCCAGTTCGATCACGTCCATCTTATCGAGCTTCTTCTGACGTGACATGGCCATATTCCGTGTTGATACCCGGGCTTTGTTGCGGGCAACGAAATCCTTCAGCTCGGAAATTTCCTGCTGCTGTCTCTTGAAGGCAGACTCTAGCTGCTGCCTCTTCATTTCATGAACCCGTTTGAATTCATGATAGTCACCGGCGTAACGGTTCAATTCCTGATTTTCCATATGATAGATCAGGTTGATGACACTGTTGAGGAACGGGATATCATGTGAAATCAGGATGAATGCATTTTCATATTCCTGCAGGTAGCGCTTCAACCAGGTGATATGCTGCTCGTCTAGATAGTTGGTCGGCTCATCGAGAAGGAGGATGTCAGGCTTTTCAAGCAGCAGCTTGGCAAGCAGGACTTTCGTGCGCTGTCCGCCACTCAGGTCGTGGACATCCTTCTCCAATCCGATATCGTCCAATCCTAGACCACGTCCGATTTCTTCCACCTTCGCGTCAATGATATAGAAATCATTGTTCGTCAAAGCATCCTGAAGCGTGCCTGTTTCTTCAAGCAGCTCTTCCAGCTCTTCAGGAGAGGCATCTCCCATTTTGGCAAACAGGTCGTTCATTTCCGTTTCCATATCAAATAAATATTGAAATGCCGTCTTCAGTACGTCACGGATCGTCATCCCCTGCTTCAGCTTGGCATGCTGATCCAAATATCCGATCCGGATCCGCTTCGCCCATTCGACTTTCCCTTCATCAG
The DNA here is from genome assembly GCF_011398925.1 of Bacillus sp. KH172YL63. Classification (NCBI taxonomy): domain Bacteria; kingdom Bacillati; phylum Bacillota; class Bacilli; order Caryophanales; family Bacillaceae; genus Bacillus; species Bacillus sp. KH172YL63. The sequence continues at coordinate 477,207 of NZ_AP022842.1, read as the reverse complement.
GCTCAAGCTTTCCGGTGATGATATTCATGAATGTCGACTTTCCTTCTCCATTGGCACCGATCAAGCCGATATGTTCACCCTTTAATAGACGGAAAGATACGTCGTTAAAAATCGCACGGTCACCGAAACCGTGGGTTAAATTTTGCACTGTCAATAAACTCATATCGTAAACACCTTTTCTTCCTATTCTTAAATTCGCTCTCTCTATTATAAAGGTCATTTCCCACAGAAGATAGAGGGAAATGACTGGGGTTTCCCTTTACTCGACTGCCCCCGCCACATCATAATCTGCAGGGTCGAGCTCAGTCGGTTCACCGAGTACAAGTCTTGCGAGCTCTGCGCCAAGGTAGGGACCGACCGTCAGTCCAGATGCTCCGAGACCATTGGCGACCCATACGCGATGAAGCCCGGGCATCGCTCCGAAAACCGGCAGAAATCCAGGGGTGAACGGACGGAAACCGACTCTTGTCTCGACGACCGTACCATCACCGATCCCCGGGGCGACCCCCATCGCTTTATGAAGCACTTCATGTATTCCCCCTGCCGTCACCCGCCTGTCAAACCCGGCATCATTTTCATGGGTCGCACCTGCCACGACTTTCCCTTCAGGAAACGCAAGCAGGTATTGATCATTCGGAGGCATGACAACCGGCCAGTCCCCGGTTTCTTCATTACTCACCTCGAGATGGAGGATTTGCGCTTTTTGGGAGGAAACGAGGAAGTTGATCCCCAAAGGCTGAAAGAGTTCGCCGGCCCAAGCACCGGCTGTCACAATGACACCGTCTGCTTCCAGCACTTCCTCCCCGACGTTCACGCCTGTGATTTCTTTATTCTCGCATCTGAGGGATGCATCCCCGCAGCGGACCGTAGCGCCATGCTTTTTCGCCCCGTTCAATAAGGCATCACGCATCCTTCTGCCATCCACCCGGGCAGCGCCGCTGACGTGAACGGCCTTGAATTCTTCAGACAGGAGCGGGAAGCGCTGCCGCGTCTCTTCCGATGTCAAAAGGGTAAGTTCCCCGATTTCAGGCGCTTCCTCCCGCCGCTTCTCTGCCCGCTCTATCATTTTCTGAAGCTTATCTTCATCGGTATGAAGGGAAACCGCCCCTACACGCTTATAGCCTGTCTCTGTCTCACCGTCCGCTTCAAGTTCACGGATGATCTCCGGATAATACTTCGCCCCGCCTTTTGCCAGACGGTACCACACTTTATTCCTGCGCTGAGACAGCCATGGACAGACAATCCCCGCTGCTGCATCCGTTGCCTGCCCCGGCTCCTGCCTGTCAACGATCGTGACCCGCGCCCCGGCCTTGGCCAGATGATATGCCGTAGACGCACCCAGGATGCCTGCGCCGACGATAATATATGATTTCATATGTAAAACACCTTTTCATTGGATTTTTCTTTTATTTTACTTGAGAAGATAACGGAACTCAATGAAGGTCCACTGTCTCTAACCCCGCCCCCATCACCAGAAACATCCATCAATTCCAGACAATTCTCACACCTTTTTCCGAAATACATTGACAAGTCGTTTTGATTCATGATAAAAATTGAATAACCTAATATTGAATAAGCTTTGAAGGAAAGACAGTAGCAGACATTTCCCTGTGGAAGAGAGCCGGTGGTTGGTGTGAACCGGTACACAAATGTTTTGTGAATTTCGATTCCCGAGCTTCTTTTGACGAGATCAAAAGACGGTGAATGCCGTTATGTGCGAAGAGTGATGAGAACTTGTTTCTCATAACTAGGGTGGTACCGCGATATCCAAATCGTCCCTACGATATGTAGGGGCGATTTTTTTATTTGTCTGAAATCCCCTGCCCGCACATCAATACAATCAGAAAGGAGAAAGAATATGAGTCAGCGTGAACAATGGTCATCGAAAATCGGCTTTATCCTGGCGGCAGCCGGGTCTGCAATCGGATTGGGGGCCATATGGAAGTTCCCTTATACTGCCGGGCAAAATGGAGGCGGAGCATTCTTCCTGATCTTTATCCTATTTACTTTATTACTCGGTCTTCCATTACTTCTTGCCGAATTTTCAATCGGCCGGACTGCCGGCAGCAATGCAGTCGATTCCTACCGGAAAATCGCCCCTGGTTCCAAATGGCACTGGGTCGGAAAACTTGGGATGGCGACGTCCTTCATCTTACTTTCCTTCTACAGTGTAATCGGCGGTTGGATTGTGGTGTATTTATTCAAAGCCGTAACGGGACAATTGAATCACCTTACATCCGATGAATACGCCGAGGTGTTCGGTGCGACGATCTCAAACCCTGTTACAAGTGTATTCGTTCAGTTCCTGTTCATTTTGATGACCATCATCGTGGTTGCAAAAGGCGTACAGAAAGGAATTGAACTGGCGAGCAAAATTATGATGCCGGCTTTATTTATTTTATTTATCCTTTTAGTCATCCGTGCCGTCACACTTGATGGCGCCCTTGAAGGGATCACCTTCCTGCTGCAGCCGGATTTCTCTAAAGTGACGTCACAGACGATCCTAGAAGCGATGGGGCAATCGTTCTTCACATTGAGTGTCGGGGTATCAGTAATGGTGACCTACAGTTCTTATTTACCGAAAACCCAGAGTCTGCCGAAGTCAGCCATCTCGATTGTCGGGATGAATATCTTCATCGTACTGCTCGCAGGCTTGGCCATCTTCCCTGCCGTCTTTTCATTCGGCTTGGAGCCTGGTGCAGGTCCGGTACTGTTATTCAATGTACTGCCTACGATCTTTAGTCAATTGCCTTTCGGAATGTTCTTCTTCATCGCATTCCTTGTCCTTTTCTTATTCGCAGCGTTGACTTCTGCATTCTCCATGCTTGAGATCATCGTGGCGGTCATTGCAAAGGGAGAAGCACAGGAGCGTAAAAAGTGGTCCTGGATCATCGGTCTGGCCATCTTTGTCTGCGGGATTCCTTCTGCGTTATCGTTCGGGATTCTCGGTGATGTCACCCTGTTTGGAAAAACGGTCTTTGACCTGGCCGACTTCGCGGTCAGCAATGTCCTGCTTCCGATCGGAGCATTACTCATTGCGCTATTCGTGCCGATGAAAATGAAGAAAACAGCTCTATACGAAGAGTTAAAGCAAGGAAGCGGCTTGAAAAAGGGATTATTTGAAACTTGGTTCTTCCTCATCCGCTTTGTTGCACCGATCCTGATCGTTGTCGTGATGCTTGATGTGCTTGGTGTATTTTAATTGAATGTAAATAGGTCGACTCTTTATAGGGTCGACCTTTTCTATTACATCCCATACCCCATGACCACGCCGCACGCCAATCTCTTTCCTGCATCACCCGAAGGCTGTGAACGGAAGTCGTCGGGGTTTTGATGGATGATGATCCCTTTGCCGATCACTTCCCCCACATTGAATTTATTAGTGAAAAAAGACATTTTTGCGTAACCGTCGTTTGAAAAAAGGACCGGGAAATCCCCTGCATGATTCCCATGTGGCTGCTTTGCCGGATTCCAGTGACCCCCTGCCGCTTTAAATGGTTCTGACGGATCCCCTATATCACACACACCGTTTTCATGAAGATGAAATCCATGAGGACCGATTGGCTTTTGTCCCCCCTCTCCTGCTTGATAAGCAGGCAGTCCCGTCACCTCCGCAAATACCTCCACCCCATTGTGCATTTCCCGAAAGAATACAAATCCCTTCAGACCAGGAGCCAACGGCCCTCCCTGAATATGGGCGTAAGCCATCTTCGGTACATTCCTGTAATGGACATATGCAGGATAACCGTATTGATAATAATCCATATTCACTTCCCCCTCCCATCCTTATATTTTATGTATGAAAGCAGACCGTCATGTTGAAAAAGACGGTACTATAAATTTAAACAAACGTTTGATTAACTTCTGAAAACCCTTGTATATATGGGTTTACAGGACTAATCAAACGTTTAGTTAATTTTTCATACCCTGAATTGAACCGCTTCTGCAGCTGCTCTTTATTTCTTGGTTTAACGAAAGAATTTTTATTGGTTTTATTTACCTATTACCATTATCCCTTTTCATTTCGTCCAAAAAATGTTATATTTTCAGAAACTTCTGATTTCTAATCTACAAGAATTTTAGGAGGGATGAAAATGCAGGGTGAAATGAGGTTAATTCCATACTTCACGCATGAAATAATGGTTGATGCTAACGAAATTCCTAAAGGGATCGATCTGATCCAGGCCCCAAGCATGTGGAAGAATGGGTGTAAAGGAAAAGGGATGACGATTGCCATCCTCGATACAGGCTGTGACATGAATCATCCTGATCTTACAGGGAAAGTAAAAGCATTCCGGAATTTCACCGATGACGATGACGGAGCAGAAGATAACGTGACCGATTACAGTGGCCACGGCACACATGTGGCCGGCACAATCGCCGCCCGGGAAAACGGGGACGGCGTGATCGGTGTTGCACCATTGGCTGATCTTGTGGTGATCAAAGTACTTGCCGGCAACCGGGGAAGCGGTCAATACGACTGGATCGTTAACGGCATAATGTATGCGATCGAGCAAAAAGTGGACATCATATCCATGTCACTCGGCGGTCCTTCTGACTATGCCCCGCTCCACGATGCCATCAAACAGGCAGTGGCTGTGAATATTTCCGTCGTCTGCGCCGCAGGGAATGAAGGTGACGCCAACAGCGACACCGACGAGTTCTCCTATCCGGCTTCATACAATGAGGTCATATCCGTCGGGGCCATTGACCTTCAAAGAAAATCGTCCTACTTCACCAATTCCAACAATGAAGTTGATTTAGTGGCACCTGGGGAACAAATCCTGTCGACAATCCCAGGTGACAAGTATGCTAAACTCAGCGGAACCTCCATGTCTGCACCCCACGTATCCGGGGCACTTGCCCTTATCAAAGAGTATGAACAGATTTCATTCGACCGGACGCTCTCAGAGTGTGAAGTATATGCACAACTCATCAAGCGGACGGTGCCGATCGGTTTCCCAAAAACGCTGGAAGGGAATGGACTGCTGTTCCTGACAGCACCGGACCTTTTACGGGAGCATTTGAGGAACCAGCCCCTTGCACATATCGGATAAATGAATCCATAGAAAAAAGGACGGCGCGCCGTCCTTTTTTCTATGCTTAATCTTAATGAAGTCTGCTTTCGACTTGCTGACAGATTTGATCTGCACTTAATCCGCTCGCTTCAATGACAGGACCTTGGGTTGCCACGTTTTGAATGCCCATGACGTTCGAATCCATCCCGGTCACGATACAGCAGTCACATCCGTTTGCATCTGACTCCTGTTTAAGCTCGACTACATCATGCCCTTTTTCACGCAAGGCCTGTACGACGTTTTGTAAGGATTGTTCAACACCAATTCTCATGCCTTTACACCTCCTGTTTCTACATATAGTTTTTCTTTTGACGAAAAAGATATTCGTCGATTATTTTTTATTTACCTGTGTCCCACTTTTTTTCTGACTGTAACTTTTCCCGCTTGTCACACCGCTGTCTGATGCAAATTCCACATCATTCTTTGCTTTTTGTTTCGCAAGCTGCTCAGATGTTTGGTCCATACTTTTCTTTCCCTGTTTAGACATATCATCCCTCCTCGCACTTTTATAGAATTAGAATCCCCACTTTCAGACAAAATATTTGAAGGAGCCGAGATTCCAATCAGTATGTTTATTTTTTTCGGTGCCGGGTAAATCATGTATATAACAAAAATCAAAAGGGTGGTATTTTACATGGATCAAGCAAAATTAAATGAATTGATTGAAGGTTTAAATGAAGATTTAGCAAATGAATATGCTGCAGTTATCCTTTATACAAATTACGCTGCCGTAGTCAGCGGTTTATATCGACAAGTATTAAAGCCTTTCTTTGAACAAGAAATCCCAGACGAGCAGGGACACGCTTTATACCTGGCGGAGAAAATCAAAACACTGGGCGGACAGCCGACAACGACGCCTGCTCCTGTTAAGCAGACTGACAATGTGAAAGAAATGCTGGAAGAAGGCCGCAAAGCAGAAGCGGATACGATTGAGCGCTATAAAAAGCGTAAAGAACAAGCAGAAGAATTGGGCCTTGTCGAGCTTGGCATCAAACTTGATGATATGATCGCAGACGAAACGCATCACCTTGAGGAATTTGACCGTTTATTGAAAGACCCTTCTTTCAACTGATAAATAAAAGACCGCTCCCGGGAGCGGTCTTTTTTATGTGTGGATGTTGAAATTCATCCATTCTTCAAGGAGCAGCGACTGGTATTTAGGTGACAAGTACCGGTCATCAATCAGTTTCAGTACGCCACGGTCTTCCTCGGACCGGATCAGCCTCCCCCCTGACTGAAAGACTTTATTCAATCCGGGATAGACATAGGCATAATCATACCCGTTGTGCCCCCGCTCATTAAAATGATCCTTGATGATTTCCTGCTCCATATCAGGCTGGGGCAAACCTACACCGATGATGATCACGCCTTCAAGCCGGTCTCCCTTCAGATCGATTCCCTCTGAGAAGATCCCGCCCAATACAGCGAACCCAATGACAGGACACTCCCTGCCGCTCCTGAACTCTTCGAGGAACTTTTCCCGTTCAGATTCGGTCATATTCGGCTCTTGCATCATCAAGACCGCATCCGTCATATCCATTCTCCCGTAGGCCTCCTTCATATAGGCATAGGAGGAAAAGAAAACAAGGTAATTCCCGGTATGCCGGCGGAATGTCTCTTCTATGGAAGAGATGATTTTTGGGAGGGTCCGTTCCCGATCCTTGAACCTGGTCGAAATCGGGTGGATACCGACCTGCCATTGTTCCCTTTCAAATGGCGAAGGAATCAAGAACCGGTAATCCTCTTCCCCTCCACCCAATTGCTGAAAGTAATAAGAAAAAGGATGAAGGGTGGCGGAGAAAAACACCGCAGAGGAATAGTGTTTTGTTGTCTGCTTAATCAGTGTTGAAGGGTCGATACAATAGATTTTCACTTCCACATCATTGTTGTTCCGGTTGATGATCAAGCGATGGTTCTCAGAAAAAAGGTGAGAGATCCTGATAAAGGCAAGGGCATCGAAATACAGCTGCAGAAACTCCTCCGGCCATTCTCCGTCCCCTTCCGCAAGAAGCTTCTCTGCGATTTCAACAAAGAGTTCCAACGCTTCGATCAGTTCCATATCCAGATCCTCCCGAACGTCCTCCCCCGGGTCCTTTTTCAGCCGGAGGAAATGTTTGTTGATTCCGGTCAGACTGTCCTTCAGCGCCGGGTGCCCGGGATACCGACGTTTCATTTCCAGGAAAGCTGATTTTTTCACGGAGGCTGAGTACATCTCCCTTCCTCTCCCGACAAGATTATGAGCTTCATCAATCAGAACCGTTGTCCTTTTTTTCCGGTCCTCTCCCATTCTTTTCAATGAAACCTTTGGATCGAAGAGGTAGTTGTAATCACAGATGACCCCGTCGACCAGATAGGAAAGATCGATCGAGTATTCAAAGGGACAAACTCTATGCTTTCTCGCATACGTCTCAATGACTGGTCGGGTGATGATACTTTCATTCTTCAGGATATCGATCAGTGCATCGTTGATTCGATCATAGTAGCCATTTGCAAACTCGCAATATTCTTTCTGGCAGATCGTCTCTTCTTTAAAACAGATTTTATCTTTTGCCGTGATTGTAACCGTCCGATGGGACAAACCCCCTTTTTCCAAAAGGAGAAGCGCTTCTTCTGCAACTGTCCGGGTAATCGTTTTTGCCGTTAAATAAAACCAATGGGAATCAGCCTCCATCGCTTTGATGGTTGGGAACAGGGTGGAAATGGTCTTGCCTGTTCCGGTAGGCGCGTTCGCATAAAGGGTCCTGGATTCAGAAACCGTTTTGTACACGGCACCGGCGAGCTTTTTCTGCCCTTTCCGGTAGTGAGGAAAAGGAAAGGAAAGATTTTCGATGCTGTTCTTCTTATTTTTCTGATTCTCAAGTCTTACCCGGGCAAATGGCGTATAAGCGATCAGGATCTCGTTCACGATGAGTTCAAGCTCTTCCACCCCATACATTCGGTTGAATGACTTCGTATTTTCCGACTCGACTTCGATATAAGTAAGCTGAACCCCTACATGAGAGAGCCCTTTTTCCTTCGCCAAAAGGTATGCGTAACATTCCCCTTGCGCCCAGTGGACACGTGAACCGGAGTCGATTTCTTCCAGCTTCCTTGCCGTGGATTTGATTTCTTCCACTACCACGCTTCCCTCTTCATAATGGATGCCGTCACACCTGCCCTCGAGCTGGTAGGAAATCTCTTCGATCTCTTTGACCCCCTTCAGAAATACCTCTTTTTCATCGCCGTCCTTGTATTCCTTTTGCAGCTTCTGATGGAGTCTGGTTCCGATCGTCATGGAAGACCTGGATTGGAAGCGCGCATCGATGCTTCCTTCCTTGTATACAAATTCAACCAGTTCCCTGACAGAGATTTTCATGTTCATCACCTCCGGCTTTCATTTTTTTGATTCTAACTCTTTTCCTGACCTCATATACATTAGACAAGCTTTTTGGAACGGGGGATTTGGGAAAATGAAGACAAGATTCGTCTTTTATATCATAGGATTACTTGCTTTATCATTGGGTGTTTCACTCATTATCAAAGGGGATCTCGGGGCAGCCCCATGGGACGCACTGGCAGTGGGGGAATCAAATCTCCTCCAGCTTTCGATTGGGACATGCATCTTCTTGAACGGATGCGTCCTCATCTGCGTCAACGCCGTACTTCTGAAAGAAAGGATCCAGTGGCTCGCCGCCCTCTCGATCTTTGTCATTGGGATGATGGTGGATTATTGGATTTCGATCGGCCTCGTCATGGTCGAACCGGTTGGATTGGGCCAACAATTGACCCTCGTGCTGACCGGGATATTGTTACTCGGCATCGGAATATCCGTTTACTTGCAGGCAGGACTCCCTACAAGCCCGATGGATACGTTCATGGTCGCCATCCACCATCGTTTCGGTTTGAATTTACGGAATGCACGTTTGCTGAATGAGGCAATCGCCATCACACTCGCCATGGTCTTCCATGGAGCGGTCGGCATCGGCACCGTGATCGTCGCCTGCACGCTCGGTTTCATCATTCATATCTTCTATCCTATCATGGAACGTATGTACGGGAAATGGAGTTGAACTATTTAAAATCAACAAAAAAACACTTAGTCCTTTAAGCTAAGCGTTTTGTTTATGCATGAACTTTTTATTTGATTCAGGATGTAACCTGGCTATCTTTTCACTATTCATCGGCAGGGTGATGACCGCAGTCGTTCCTTTTCCCACAACGCTTGAGTAACGGACATTGCCCCCCATTGCCTCAATGATACGGATGGAGACCGATGTACCAAGGCCCGTTCCATGATCTTTCGTTGTATAAAATAATGTCCCAAGTTTCGCAACCTGTTCCTTTGTCATCCCTTTTCCCGTATCCTTCACGGTGATCAGAGCCAAAGCGTCCTTCACTTCCAGGCTGACGTTCACACTTCCCTGCGGAGGTGTCGCTTCGATCGCGTTCTTGATGATATTGACGAAGGCCTGTTTCAGTTTGTTCCGGTCTGTCCACAACAGACCCTCTTCCTCCACATCCGCCTCCAAATGAACCCCTTCTTTCAAGGCATAGGCGTTCAGAAGGAAATTGACGTCCATTAAGACGTCCTTCACATTGACCCTTTCAACCTTTTCAAGCTCCGGCTTGGCAAAGTTCAAGTAATCATTGATGATATCTTCAGCCCTTCCAAGCTCACTCAGCACGATTTTCAAATATTCATCATGGTCGCCCTTCACCTGCTTTTTCATCAATTGAAGAAAGCCTTTCACGACCGTTAACGGATTCCGGACCTCATGGGCAATCGAAGCAGCCAGCTCCCCGAGGGTGTTGAGCTTCTCCGACTTCATGATCTCTTCTCTCAACTGCTTCTTTTCAATCATCCATTCGTTCAACTGAGCTGCAAGTCCCACTCCCAATACCTGGATGCCACCGAAAATCACGACATAGATCCCCATCTCTTGATTCCCCGACACAGGGACTCCCGTGATGAACGCATATGACAGGAGGATCGCCAACATGACAAGTGCTGGCCAGAACCCAAGCAAGACGGCGAACGTCACACGCTTTTTAGGGGAAAAAGACCAGAACTGATTGGAAATCAAAAACGGCATGAATCCGGCCAAAAACGCACTGATGAAACCGAAGACGAGGGCATCCCCCCCATTGATGATCCGGGCAGCGATAATAAACAGAAATACGATGACCCCCGCTTTCCTTCCGCCGTACAGCATCGAAAGAACCAAGGGAATATAACGAAAATCCCAGTACAAACCGAAGCTTTCATATGCAAAGATCAGGCACATAAAAGCCGCCAACCCGTGCAGCACCCCAATGAACACAGGAGATTTCCCCAGCTTATGATTCTCAAGGAGAGACGTCTGAACGAGTACAGGCGCCAATATGATCAATACATGCAATAACAACTTCTCAACCAGCATCAATAAATCTCCCACGAAAAAAATGTATTACCATACACATACGACAAAATACTCCTAAATCCTCTTTTATCTTCCAAAAAAGAGGGACGGACCTCCACTTTTCAGTAGAGGTCCGTGCCTCAAAATCAACTGTTTCCCACTCCTTACCGGCATTGAAAAGGCTTGGGAACGGGTTCGGTTCCTGGTATCGGGTCAAAACGAGGAGGTCCGTCCCTCCTCGTTTTGACCCACTTTTGATGCTTATTCTCTTCACCGGGGAGGTCCGTCCCTCAGGCTTTGTCCCTCAGGCTTTAGGTCAGTTTGCCTTTGTAGGTAAGGTCTTTGGGGTCCTGGTTGTTGTATTGGCCTTGCAGGATGTGTTGGATGTCTTGGATGGTGTGTTGGACCGGGACGGTTTGGCCTTTGACTTTGGTGAATTCTTCTGCCACATAGAAGGGCTGGCTTAAGTAGGCTTCGAGTCTCTCCCCGATGTGGAAGCGCTCGAGATCGGCTTCGGGGATCTTCTCCTTGCCGAGTGTGTTCATGAGTACACGGATTTCTTTGTAACGTCTGAGTAATGTTTTCGCCTTTTTATTCGTCGAGGTATGACTTGATTCCAGTGCATCATCCTCCAGAAGGACAGACGTCGACTGTACTGGATGGATCGCAGGATAGATTCCCCTCGTGGCCAGGTCTATATCGAAGTAGCACAGTGTATCAAGGGGTCCGAATGGATCGTCCTCATCAACCGCTTCGCCGCTCGGGTCGAATAAGAATGTTGTAATATCCGCATAACCGTCGGCTTCGAAACGTTCCCTCAGGTCATACAGTTCGCCGGACAGGACAAAGGAACGGTCGACGTATAACAGAACCTTGTCTTTATCCCCGATGAGGGACACTTCAGCAAACGCATCGTCAATGCCATGACATTTTACATCGACGAACGCTTCAAGGTCGCTCAAGCCTGGATATGATTTGTCCGGCGTCAGTAAAATCGAATGATAACCCTTTTTCTTCAACACACTTGTCAGTTCAGCCAACACAACAAACTGGCCGATCTGTGACCGGGCAACGAATCCATTCGTCCCCCCCTGTACAATCGGTGCAAATAAGTCAATCGGTTTAATCCCCGTTTCTATCATACTTACTTTCCCTCCTTGAATAATCAATTCATCCAACGTACATTCGGCCAGGTTGGCAAGCGTCACAAGCGTCTTCACTTCGGCTCGGCCGACCGAAATTTTACCTGTGCATAAATTTGATACAGTGGCAGGACGGAGTCCGACCGTTTTGGCTGCAGTCGTCAGGTTGGGCACCCGTCGGCGCAGCAGCGGAACGTTCAAGCGTAAATGATCTTTCATGGAAAATATCCCCTCCTTACTTAATAAGGTAATTCATTTTACTTTCAAAAGCAATAGTTTTTTATCTTAAAACGTAATTATTTTACTCCTTAAAGTAATAACCCGAACTTAACCAAGAACGATTCCCCTCTCCCCACAATTTCTTGTCCTAAATGACCACCCTCCTACTTATAATAGAAAATAACAAACTTTTACATTAAAAGGATGACCGTGGAATGAACCCGACATATCCAAAAATCTCGAAATCTCCTAAAAAACATCGTTTCATCTTCATCATGTTCGCTGTCATTTTTTTTCTTTCGGTGCCTGTGATCTCATATTGGATGCCTGTCCAAAAAGCCGCTCCTCCCCCGTTCTTTCAACAGAAAGACGGCCGTCCCCTCGTCATCGCCCATCAAGGAGGCAAGCACCTTGCTCCCGGCAACACAATCGAAGCATTCCGGAATGCGACAGCGCTCGGCGTCGATGTGATTGAAACGGATATACATATTACGAAGGACGGCCACTTGGTAACGATTCACGATCCGACGGTGGATGCCACCACAAACGGAACCGGCTTTGTGAAGGATTACACGCTGAAAGAGCTTCAGCACTTGGATGCAGCGTACTACTTTCAAGATCTTGAAGGGAACTTCTCTTATCGGGGCAAGCACGTCTATGTACCGACACTTGAAGAAGTGTTTCAGCGGTTTCCGGATATGAGAGTCAATATAGAGATCAAAGATGACAACCCTGAAGACAGGATGGAAGAAATCATTGAAAAGTTATGGATGCTCATCGAGGAGTATGAGATGGAAGACAAAGTTCTTATCGCTTCATTCGATCAGAAGATCATCAACCTCTTCGAATCTCACTCAAATGGCCGGGTGGCGACTCAGGGGGGGAAGCAGGAAGCGAAGAAATTCGTCCTGCTTCATAAACTATTCCTTAGAAACTTATATAAATCGAACGTTGATGCCTTTCAGCTGCCACTTCAGGAGGGAAGGTTCGATCTGACCAACCCTGTCTTGATACACGGGGCCCACCGCATCGGCCTTTATCTTCACTATTGGACGATCAATGATAAAGAAACAATGGAGAGACTCGTTGATCTCGGTGCCGATGGAATCATTACCGATCGACCGGACCTGTTAATGGAAGTCCTATCCCAATAAGCGGTATCACTACTTTTTTCCTTATCAGCTCCATCTGTTACAATGATTATCCACTATACACCACCAAAAAATTTACCAGTATATTGGTATTTTTCATACTATTTGCCTATATAAGTATTTGTCAATATCTGATAGGGTTGAATTAAGTCAAATGACGAAAGAAGAATAACTATGACAGTAAACGTATTTTTAGACGACTATCGACACTGTCCTGAAGGGTACATTCTCGCGAAAGATATCGATGAATGTATTGACCTTCTGCTTCATTTTTCGATCGATCACCTTTCATTGGATCACGACTTGGAAAGCAAGACCCGGAATGGACTAATGCTCGTACATTACATGGTGGAAAAACAGTTATTCGCTGAAAGGATCACCATTCATTCCGCTAACTCTGTCGCTGGTAAACAGATGTTCAGGTATTTGAAAGATGCTCAGAATGAAAGTAAGATGCCTCAATCCATCAAGATTTTATTAAGGCCACTGCCTCTTAGATGAGTGATCATATATAAAAGAACTGTTCACTTTCGAACAGTTCTTTTTTGTCGGTTCATTTCCATCTTTTTTTACATCCTATATAATATAGGTGATCGAATACTGTTAAAGAGGGTTTGATTATGGATTTTCTTAAAAAATTTCAGTTTGTCGGAGGAAGGATTGCGAAGACGGGACTTGCCGTATTCCTTACAGCGCTGATTTGTGAGCTGATGGACTGGCCGGCTACCTTTGCGGTCATCACCGCTATCGTGACCATCGAGCCGACTGCTGCCAATTCTATCAAAAAAGCGTTCATCCGTTTCCCGGCATCGGCGATTGGAGCACTGTTTGCCGTGATCATCACCCACGCACTCGGGGATCACGCCATCACGTATGCACTCGTTGCACTTCTTACCATCGTTACATGCCATAAGCTCCATCTCGGGGCAGGGATTCTCGTTGCCACCCTGACAGGGATCGCGATGGTCCCTACGATACACGATCACTATGTGGCCACGTTTTTCATTCGGCTAGGAACGACCACGATCGGCTTGATTGTATCCACACTGGTCAACTTGTGGATCCTGCCGCCAAAATACAGCAACACCATTTCCACCAACATTCATAATCTCTATTTCAAAACAGGGAACCTACTGGAGAAAAGAGGGTCTGAGATTCTTCAGAATCATTCTCTCCATAAAGACACCAAGCTGATTTTCAATGATATTTTGAGGGAGATCGAATCAACCGATACCCTGTGCGAATATCAGAAAGAAGAATGGAAACTTCACCGGTACAGCCGTCAGGAGATGCGCTATTTTCATTATGAATACAAGAAGCTGAACCTGTTGAGGCAAATCCTGTTTCATATCGGCAACCTGATCTACCTCCCTGTCCAATACACATTCAGTGACGATGAAAAAGAACGGATACTAGAGGCGACCCAAAGCATCAAGGCGATCATGCACCACCCGTCTTTCCATATACCTGAGCAGCATTTCACACTGATGAAAAATCTGCTGGATGAGTTCTGGGAAGATCATGAAGGCCTTCATATGAAGCCATTTCAATCCATGAAGCACCATTTCTCATGTGAAACGGTCATGCTCTACGAACTTCTGTCGATTCATGATTTGATTGAAGAGCTTAATGAAGTACACATCCTGGAGGAACAGCATCAAACGTTATTGGAGAAGACATTGCATCCTGAATGAAGATCATTCGCATAGATTGTTGCTATTATTAGACGTTAAGGTGAGCATCTTAGGAAATTTGAGGCTGTGGAATGAAAAATTGTCATAGCAATGAATCAAGGCCAATGTACATGAATTAAGTTGATCACTTCTATTCAGAAGATGAATCAGCAGATTATTGAGTGGATTTTTGGTTTTTATCTTCGATGGTTGATTGGAGCGGAAGATGCTCGACTCCTGCGGGAACTGATGGACAGGTGAGACCCCGCAGGACAAAGTCCGAGGAGGCTCACCGCCATCCCCGCGGAAAGCGAGCATCTGGAGCGGAAATCAACCGCATCTCGCTTGTCTAAAAGCCAGAATGTTTACGAAAACAGCATAAATATAAAAAATCCGGACGGCTTCGTTACGAATGGCCGTCCGGATTTTTTATAATGAATTTCATTACTCAGGACAACGCCTGTTTCGAAAGCATCCCGATGACCATATCATCCATCGGCGGGTTATGGAGCCCTGCCCGCACGTCCCGGTAATACCGTTGCATCGGGCTTGAGCGGAACAGGCTTTTCGCCCCGACAATCCTCATGGCTGTATCGACGATCTGAAACGCGCTGTTTGTGACGATATGTTTGACAGAAGCAAGCTCTGCTGCCATATGCTGCCGCTTGTCAGGTTCCTTGTCCCATTTATCAGCCACTGAATAAAGAATCTGTCTCGCTTTAAACAGCTCCAGCTCCATTTCCCCGATTTTCCTTTGAACTTCTGGCACATCCTTGATCGGTCCCGGTAAACTGTTTGGGGAATACTCTTTAGCGAACCGGATCGCTTCGTTTCTTGCTGCGATTGCTACACCTATGTAGCAGGCAGGAATGTGAAGGAGCCATGCTTTAGGGAGGTCTCCCTTCTTCCCTTGCGCGCTGTCCCGCTCTACAAGTGCGGAATCGGGGAGGCTGACATCTTTCAGGACCAGGTCATCGCTTCCTGTTCCCTTCATGGAAATCGTGTCCCACGTCTCTTCTACGCTTACTCCTTCCCTCGTATGATCAACGAGGAAGAACCCCTTTTCATCTGTATCATCCAGGGTAGCCGATACCAAGGAGTAGTCCAGCATCCTTGCCATCGAAGTGAACGACTTCCTTCCGGTCAGCGTCCATCCTCCTTCTGCTTTCACAGCTTTAGTTTCCGGCAGCCCGCCCCGTGTCGGACTTCCTGTAGCCGGTTCTGTAGCAGCCCTGTTAATGAGCGCGCTGTTTGCAGAGATCTCCTCACACAGCACCTTGAATACCCCTTCTTTCCATGACCTTGTTTCCGTCAGTTCCATCAGCACACCGAGATGCCAGCCAATCGACAATGCTGTGGCAGCATCCCCAGCCGCAAGCCTTTCCTGGATCATGACAAACTCATATAAACTGATCTCTTCGCCGCCATACTCTTTCGGGATCGATAACGCCCCGTAACCGCTTTTCTTTAAGTCATTGAAATTTTCATAAGGAAAAGCCTCTTCCCGGTCATAGGCCTCCCCGCGGCCAGCGAACACGTCTGCCAGTCCGGCAGCCAGTTCCACAAGCTTCCTTTGTCGGTCACTTTGAATAAACGGTTCATATAAATCCACTGAAACGCACCTCCGATTCCTTCCGTTTTCTTTATCATAATCAAATTCGGGTCTCAACTCAAAAATATTGTTCAGTAATCTGATCGGAATACATTTCTCTTCTTTCCGCATAAAAGCCACAGCGCTGTATCATTCTATACATAAACCACCCACATCTCTTATTAGGGGGAATCACCGTGAGCAATCATAAAAATAAACGATACTTATTGATATTGATGGCCCTCTCCTGGATATTACTCTTATTGGCAGGAAAGGAAAGCATCAAAAAATACCTGCCGGCGGCCCTGTTCATGTCAGGACTCGTATTCCTTGAAGGCGTTTTGGCTGAAAAAATCAAATGGTGGACCATCACGACGAAAATCTTTCCGAAAGGCAATGGCATCATCCCCTTTATTTTAGGGATATTCCCGAGCGGTTCAGTCTGGATCCTTAAATTATTCTATGGGAACTTTTATCTTTACCTCTTTATGAACCTCCTGATCGACTCATTCTTTACGTACCCGTTTTACGCTCTTTTCAAAAAGCTTGGCGTTTGGAAGTTGATCCACCTAAAGCAGTACCAGTTATCTCTTCTGTTTTTTCTCAAGTCCCTTTTCATGTATGCTTTCCAAAAATACATCGGGGACAGGATTTATTTTGCAGGGAAAAGTCAGACTTCATAAGTACAAAAAGAAACCTGCTGCCATTTCGGCAGCAGGTTTCCCTTATTGATTATGATGCATTCTCTTTGTCTTCCACCTTATATTCCTGTTCCCAGAACTCTGCATTTTTGATGCCGAGCTTGGTTGAATTAAAGACTGGATCCAACCCTTGCTTCTTCTGTTCTTCATAATCCTTCAAGGCTTTCAGGGCAGGTTTCGCCAGGATAAGGATGGCGATCAAGTTCAGCCATACCATGAGGCCAAGCCCGATATCACCCAATGCCCACGCCAATGCCGCTTCTCTTACAGCACCGTAGAAAGTGGCGCCAAGGAGGACGAGCTTCAAGATGATCATCGCAGCCTTAGAGTTCTTCCCTCTCAGCAGATATGCAACATTCGTCTCTGCCATGTAATAGTAAGCCATGATCGTCGTGAATGCGAAGAAGAACAGGGCGATCGCGACAAATGAAGCACCGAATCCAGGAAGCACCGTTTCGATGGCTGCCTGTGTATAACCCGGTCCAGCTTCAACCCCCTCCAGGTTATTGGCGATCATGTTCCCATCCGGCCCTTCTGTATTGAAAGAACCTGTGAACAAAATCATGAAAGCTGTTGCCGTACAAACAAGAAGTGTATCGATATAAACCGAAAACGCCTGAACGAGACCCTGTTTGGCAGGGTGGGAAACCTCTGCAGCCGCCGCTGCGTGAGGACCTGTACCTTGACCTGCTTCATTGGAGTAGATTCCACGTTTCACACCCCAGGATACGGCCATCCCAATGATTCCACCGAAAGCTGAATCAAAGCCGAATGCACTTTTGAAAATCAGAGAAAATACTGCAGGGATTTCCGTAATATTCATTCCCACAATAATAAGTGAAAGAAGGATATAGGCAATGGCCATAAATGGAACAACATAAGAAGCCACTCCGGCAATCCGTTTGACTCCACCAAAAATGATGACTCCAATTAATACGACAAGACCTAATCCCGTTACCGTCGTGCTCAGGTCAAATGCATTTTCAAGACCCAATGCAATCGAATTCGACTGGATTCCGGGCATCAAAATACTCATGGCAAGCAAGGTTGCAAAAGAGAAGAGTACAGCATACCATTTCCAGCCAATCCCTTTTTCAATATAGTAGGCTGGTCCTCCCCGGTATTCTCCATCCTGCTTCACCTTGTAAATTTGAGCAAGAGTGGATTCAATAAAGGCACTGCTCGCACCGATGAACGCAATCGTCCACATCCAGAAGACCGCACCCGGTCCCCCGAAAGCAATCGCAGTTGCCGTACCGGCGATATTCCCTGTCCCGACACGTCCCGATAATGACAGTGCCAGCGCCTGGAATGACGATACCCCGGCTTTCGAGCTTCCTCCCTTGAACATTTGAACGACCATGTCTTTAATCAATCGCACTTGTAAAAACTTCGTTAAGATAGAAAATAGTAAGCCTACACCTAAACAGAAGTAAATCATGACCGGAGACCAAAGAATCCCTACCAACTTGCCAACGAAATCTTCCATGGCATTTCCCCCTTTTCTTTACAAAATTATCTAACTATTAAGAATTATATTTTATTTGACACAATATAGACAATCTTTTTTTCTTCCTTTTTTCCTATCACCAAATGAAAATCCTTTTAGAACAAGACTTTTTACTTATAAAAAAAGTTTGGGACAACCTAAGGGAAGGGGTGATGATGATGTCCAAAAGAAAACTTCTCGTACCTGAAGCACGGAACGCCATGGATCAATTGAAAGCAAAAGTGTCAGGGACACAGGACCCGAATGAAGCGAAATATGAAATTGCAAAAGAACAGGGGATCCCTCTTCAACGGGGCTATAACGGAAAATTGACTTCCGAGCAGGCCGGGAAAGTCGGCGGGAGGATCGGGGGAAGCATGGTAAAAGAGCTTGTCCGGATGGCTCAGGAGAATTTGACAAAAAAACAATAAAAAAGAAGGCATTTCTCCACGAAATGCCTTCTTTTCATTCAGAGTATCCTCTCACATGCTTCATCACTTCACCATCAGTTTCCTTCGATTTACCGATGACCGAGAACCCTCCATCCGCTTCAAGGATGACCATCTCCACATCATTCAGGGATCCGTAACCATAGTCCCTGACAGCTTGAAAGACATCCATTTCGGCGATTCTTTCCTTTTTCATCTTCTCATCGACGAATTGGTCACGGTAATATAACAGGCTCGGTGAAGACTTCACCAGCTGATCGACTGTATGTGAACGAACGGATAACCAGGCGACCACATACTGCATGCCGATCAGTACAAGGTACGCGGTGATCCCTTCCATCAGGGGAACTTTCTTATTTAAAAGGATGATACCAAGGACCGAGCCGATCCCGACCGTCACGATCAAGTCAAAGGCATTCATCTTAGAGAGGGTTCTTTTACCTGACATCCTTAACAGGACAACGAGGGACAGGTAGGCAAGCACCCCTACAATTATGATTCGATATATTCCATACCACGTTCCAAAAAACATCTGTCATCACCTTACATTCTTTTTTCTTACGTTTCCCATTCAGCAGGGAGCTAAAACATGGCAGGTTCAACTTTTGCCGATGATGCCTTTCAGCACATCAAGATCTTTGTAGATTTCCTTTTCCAATGAGCGATTATAGAAGATGGACGCAGGGTGATAAGTAGGAAAGATGCGGTAGGTCTCCTCACTCACCGTCCACTCATCTCCCTCCGGATCCACGAGACGCCTTACGGGAGAATGGATCAGCTCACCGTGGACGTTCGATATCTTGTATCTCTTCCCCAACAATCGCTGCAATCCGATATTTCCGAGCGTCACGATCAGCTCGGGCTGGATGTGGCAGATTTCATAATCAAGAATCGGTGCATGGGCAAGCTGCTCCTTTGCATTTGGCGCCCTGTTATATTTCTTATGAATGATTTCCCCGTCACGGGTCTGCTTCGGAACGATCTTGTACGGCCTGCTCCTCACAGCGGAAGTGATATAAATCCCTTCCCTTGAAATCCCCAAATAATGAAAGAACCCGTCGAGCACCTTCCCTGCACGTCCACTGAACGGCATGCCATTATGGATTTCAGTCTCTCCCGGCGCTTCCCCGACAACCATGATGACAGGATCATGAGGGCCTCTCCCATATACAAATCCTTCACAGTGAAAAGGTTCCATTCTCTTTTTACATCGTTCAATCAATTCCTCCGGCAGCACGGTCATCCTCCTTATCTTCTTATTGATTCCGTTATTCCCGGTTCCCGCACTTTATACACATTTCCATGTTTATTTCCACATCAATAAAGGAATAGTATGGTTATCTGATGAAATAAGGAGATGGATGAACGTGTCACAAGCTGAACTGAAGCAACAAATCTTAAAGGTTCTGGATGAAAGCAAGATCGGGACCCTTGCAACGGTTAAAAACAATAAGCCACATTCACGCTATATGACCTTCTCACATGAAGACCTTACGATGTATACGCCTACTCACAAAGACACCCATAAGACAGAAGAGATCGACGCGAACCCACATGTCCACATCCTTCTCGGATATGAAGGGGAAGGCTACGGGGATACATTCGTCGAAGTCGAAGGAAAGGCATCAATCGAAGAATCTGCCCACTATAAGGAAAAACTATGGAATGAACATATGAACAAGTGGTTCGACGGTCCGAACGACCCGAACTATATCGTGTTGAAAATCGAACCGACTGCGATCCGCTTAATGAACGATGAAGAAGATTCACCACAGTCGCTTGAATTATAATCAACAATCCCTTGACATAATACAATGATGATGTTATATTTATTTATTGTAATCTTGTAACATACATTGAAACGATATAGAAGATAATTCGTAATTCTATTCTGTTTTGATTTAACAACTTATTCACACTGGATCGGCTTCGGAGCCGTTAGGATGTAAGAGAGGTAGGGCTTACGTCGTTTAGGTATATCAAACGACTCAAGGAATTGCCCGCGGCTGTTTATTATCTGCAAACAACGTTCAAGATATAAATATATTACTTGTGATGTTGCAAGTTACAGAGTTGTCTTTATCCGATGAAGGCAACACGTGAGGGATCACTGACAGGATGTTCAGCCCTTGACAAAAAAAACCCCTCAAAAGCTTTTGCTTTTGAGGGGTTTTTTTATGTTTCGGCGTGTGTTCGACCGGGTTTCCGGGCGTTTATTTTCAAAAAGCAGGTGTATATTTTCAAACATATGATTTTATTTTCAAAAATTCATTTTTATTTTCAAATCACACGACTTTATTTTCAATTCCCGGATTTTACTTTCAAAACGAAAACGGCCACCACACCTAACTGCTCTCACTCAACTGACTATGATACAGCCCGTGATAGAACCCTTTCTTCTTCAGCAGTTCTTCATGGGATCCCCGTTCGATGATCGCCCCCTGATCAAGGACGAGGATTTGATCGGCCTGGCGGATCGTGTTCAGGCGGTGGGCCACCACCACGCTCGTGCGTCCGGCCATCAGCCGCTTCAGGGCCTCCTGGATTTTCAGCTCAGTGATCGTATCTATACTGCTTGTCGCTTCATCGAGGATGAGGATCGCTGGATCGGAAAGGATCGCCCGGGCGATGGACAATAGCTGCTTCTGCCCCTGGCTGATCCCGTTCCCGTCCGGCCGGAGCTCTGTATCATAACCGTCCGGCATCTTTTCGATAAAGGAATGGGCATTGGCAAGCTTCGCTGCTTCCCTCACCTCTTCATCGCTGGCGTCGAGCCTTCCGTACCGGATATTTTCGGCAATCGTCCCTTTGAAAAGAAAGCTATCCTGAAGCACAAATCCCATTTGCCGGCGGAGGCTCTGCCGCTTAATCGATGAGATGCTTCTTCCGTCGATTTCAATCTTTCCTTCAGTAGGCTCATAAAAACGGGACAAGAGGCTCGTAATCGTCGTTTTCCCTGCCCCGGTCGGTCCGACCAGGGCGACCGTCTCACCCGGCGCAATCGAAAACGAGACATCCCGCAGCGTCTTTTCTCCTTTTTCATAAGAAAAAGAAACCTCACGGAACGCCACTTCCCCCTCAACCGCATCAATTTCAACACTATCCCCTTCATCACGGGCTTCTTCCTCTTCATCGAGGATCTGAAATACCCGCTCGGCTCCTGCAATGGCCGATAGCAGCGTGTTATATTGGTTCGCCAGCTCATTCAACGGGCGCGTGAATTGACGGGCATATTCAGCAAAGATCACGATCACCCCGATTGTGATCATCCCGTTTAATGCGAAGATGCCCCCGACGCCTGCAATGACGGCAAAGCTTGCGTTGTTCAATACGTTCATGAGTTTCGGGATGAATCCTGAGTAAGTATCCGCCCAGTAGGCAGCTTTCCTGAGGCGCTCATTCTTTTCACTGAAATCCTTGATCGCCGTTTCTTCACGTGAAAAGGTTTTGATGATTGCATGTCCGGAAATGGTTTCTTCTATATAGCCGTTCAATTCCCCGATATTCTGCTGATACTCTTTGAATAATGGTCCCGTCCGCTTGGTGATCCACTTCATGCCAAGGACCATCAGGGGAACGATCGTCATCGTGATCAGTGTGAGGAGCGGGCTCAGCCACAGCATGATCGAGACGGTGCCTGCGAGCGTCAGGACACTCGATATGATCTGGATGAACGAACTGTTCAACGTGGCGCTTACATTATCAATATCATTCGTCACCCTGCTCATCAGCTCTCCATGTTTCCGCTTATCAAAAAACGGGATCGACAGGCGGTGAAGGTGATGAAACAGATCCTTTCTCATCCGGTAGACCGTATCTTGGGCAACGCCGATCATCCAATAGTTCTGGAACCATACAGAGAGGGAATGTAACATATATACCCCGATCAACCCGAGAACCAGCCCGGCCAATCCCGCAGGCTCCTTCGTCACCACATACTCATCGATCGCTTTCCCGACAAGGAACGGTCCGAGCAGCGCAGCCGCAGATGAAATGACGACCATCAAAATGACGAGATACAGAATCACTTTCATTTCAGAGAGATAGTGCCACAAACGCCTGAGGGTACCCTTTGCGTCTTTCGCTTTATCTTTCTTCCCCAACTTTTTACCGACATGCCTAGACATGATGGACCTCCCCCTCTCCGAACTGAGAATGATAGATGCGCTGATACAGACGGGATTCTGCCAGAAGGGTCTCATGGGAACCTTCTCCGATCAACATGCCGTCCTCAAGGAGCAGAATGCGATCCGACTCCATCGCTGTACTGATTTTTTGGGTGATGACCATGGTGGTGCATCGATATTGCTTCAAGGCGTGAAGCAGCCTGGATTCAGTTTTCAAATCCAATGCACTCGTGCTGTCATCCAGCAGCAGGATGTTAGGTTTCCGGATGAGTGCCCTCGCAATCGACAGCCGCTGTTTCTGACCGCCAGACAGATTGATCCCTTTTTGACCAAGGACGGTATCATACCCTTTCGGAAGATTCATGATCGTGCCATGAATCTGTGCATCCTTTGCCGCCTGGATCATGTCTTCCCGGGTCGCACCTTCCTTCCCCCATAGCAGGTTTTCTGAAACGGATCCGGAAAACAGGATCACTTCCTGAGGGACATATCCGATATTCCCCCTGATCACCTCCAAAGGAATCTTTTTGACGGGCCTGCCATCCAGTTCGACCGTCCCCGCCGTCGCATCATACAGACGGGGAATGAGCTGGAACAGGGAGGTTTTCCCCGACCCTGTCGCACCCAGCACTGATACGGTCTGACCTGCCTCCACTTTAAATAAAAGATCCTGGAGTACTTCGCCCCGGGTGGAAGGATAGTGGAAGGAAACATCTTGAAAGCGAATGCTCCCCTTCAATTCCACTGCCTCCCGGTTTACTTCTTCCCCGTCCATCAGATCGACTTCCGTCTGAAGGACTTCTTCGACCCGGGCGGCTGAAGCCCTGGCCCGGGAAAAGCTCGTGATGATAAAGGAGAATATCGAAAAGACCGAAGAAATCCTCGTGACATACGTGACGATGGCCACGATTTCCCCTACACCCGCTCCCCCTGCAGCAACCTCGATACTCCCGAACCACAGTACGAAAAGAAGGGCGATATTCATCGCAAGCATCAACAGGGGCATGATGATCTCCATGAAGCGGAGGGCAGAGACCGTCCGATCTTTCAATTCCCCACTCGCCTCATGAAACCTGTTCTCTTCATATCGGCTCCGGGTATATGCCTTGATCAGCCGGATCCCCGATAGATTCTCCTTCATGACCTCATTCACTTTATCCAGACGGGATTGAACCTTTTCAAACAGGCTCCATCCCTTTTTCAACACCCATAACAGAAACACCCACAGCACTGGGATCACAAGCAGTAAAACCAGGGACAGACGGGCATTCACAGTCAAAGCCATGATCGTTGATCCGATGACGAGCAGCGGGGCCCGGAGCATGATCCGAAGACTCATAAAAATCGTATTTTGCAGCTGCCTTACGTCATTCGTCATCCTCGTGATAAGAGACGCAGCCGGAAGTTTATTGAAGCTTGCAAACGAAAACGATTGAACTTTCCGATACAGACGATCCCGCACATCATAACCAAACCCCTGACTCGTATGAGCGGCAAAAAACGAATTCGTCACCCCTGAAACGAAGGCAAGGAGAGACATCCCGACCATGACCGCCCCCCACATCAGCACAACATCCATATCTTCTTTCATGATTCCATCATCAATGATCCGCGCCATAAACAGCGGATTCAACAATTCCACGGCAAGCTCTACAAGCATCAACGTCCAGGCTATCGCCATCGACACCTTGTAAGGCTTCAAAAAATGTATGACCTTCAACTCGACACCCCTCTTACGTCAAACTGTTTTCTATATGTGTACCATTTTACCGTTTTTTAGGTCTTCGGGGTAGTTGGGAGCCTCCAGGTGACCGAAGGCAAAAACAGCTTTCCTCATTGTCCAATAAAAAATGGGCCTCTCGTTTCCGAGGGCCCATTTCTTCAATCAATCCCAATAAAACCAACTTTCTCAAAATCATTTAGCGAATACGCAGTGATCTCGCTGTGTGAAACGGTGTAAAGCTCTTCATCAATATAGATGAGCCGCTGGATTTGGTTCTCCCACTCTTCATAGAGCTCTTTTTCGGTGAACTTTGCCCTTCTTACGATGCCTTTTTCAGGGGTGATTTCATAAAGGAGTGCGCCCTGATAATCAAAATCCAGCTCGCGGCTGCTTTTTTCTTTTTCATCGTAAACAGTGACCGGAAATCCATAAAGATTTCTCTCTCTCATATGCAATAAGGCTTTATGGTCTTCCAACAGAGTAGAATGGGTCCCGCTTCCCCCGATGATTTCTGTGTCCATTTCTTTTGGATTCTCGAAATCGGTGATATCAAAGAGAGACATTTTCATTCCATTTCGGCTGACTCTAGGCTCATCGGACATTTTCTCACTGATCACTTTCGTATCGTAGCCGAATCCGATCAGGTGATGCTCATCAATCGGGTGAAGATAGGTGCTGAAACCGGGTATTTTCAGCTCTCCTTCCACTTTTGGATTGGCAGGATCCGATGTATCGATAACAAATAACGGATCCACCTGCTTGAAGGTGACGATATACGCTTTATCTCCCATAAATCTGACCGAATATATTCTTTCCCCCCGTGCCAACTTCTCTACTTCCCCAACCTTTCTCATAGAGGAGTCTAATATATAAAGCGAATTGGATGACGGGTGATCATCGTCCCACGCTTCCCCTTCTGTCGTGGCGATCCGGAAATTTCCTTCGTGCTCATCCATCGAGAATTGATTCAACACCCGTCCGTCTACACTCCCTGATGCAGTATAGCGGATATCCCCGTCACGGACGGCAAACTTATGAATCCCCGTATCAGCAGACGCCCAATCTCCGTTTTCCCTGTACTTTTCAACGGCGACGTACAAGTTTTCTTCTGACATGTAGACATTCTGTCCGCCGCCAAGATAGGTTTGAACCGTAATAGAAGCTTCCGGCTCCTCCATATCCAGGCTTGTAATCAATGTGTACTGAAGCGATTGAGATTGTGGGAAGTACTGTATATCCTCTGCAGGTATCCTTTTCATTCCCTCCCCATTCAAACTGTCCTTCACCCGGGGCCTCAAGTCCACCTCATCATCCTGTTCAAGCATCCAGTAGTTCGGGGACATATTTGAAATTAAGTAAATATGAGAATCGACTTTCCTTGATGCCACATACCCGCCTTCAAGCTCCACCTCTCTGAGAAGGGCGGGTTTCTCCCTGTCCGAGATATCATACATCATCGCGACCGTCATCCCTTCAACCGGCATGATCGGCGGACTGGACTGCCGGTCTCCCTTTTCATAAAAAGGGGGTGACCAGCTCGTGCCGATGACAAGCAGCTTATTTTTTTCCACAAAGAGATGGTGGGGGTTGAAATTTTCTTTAAACGGAAGTGTCGAGAGCACCTTCAAAGGCTTTACCTCCGTAATGACGAGCTTCCGGTCCGTCAGTTGATAAATATACCGGCCGTCTGTCTTCACCACATCTCCCTCATCGACACCCTCAACCTGATTATTCGTTCCTGAAAACTCGGAGGTCGATTGAGAAGATTCCATTTCTGCAGAATCCTCAGCCGTTTTCGTTTCCAACTCCATCGTTCTAAATAAACCGGCATGCTTTTTATTTTCTTTGATGATTTTCTTAAAATAATTCGTCAGTGCCTGTTTCGATTGTATGCTTGGTAATTGCGAGGTGACGGTAAAGGGGATTTCCGTGTCTCCATCATACGAAAGGCCCCATGTGGTTTTCACTTTTGGAGAAATATGAAGGATGAATCGTTGCTGTCCTGACGGATATCCTTCTGATGGCGGGGCCACCTCCAGGGACTTCCGGTCATCACTCAGCGTCAGGGAAACGTCGACCCTCCTGCCGTCTGAGTCTTCAACAAAGATGTTTTCCCGCGTGACGGTATTTTTGCTAAGAGCCTTCGAGAACCGCAATGTCCATGCGTCATTCTCCATCAAAAGAGACTCATCAGCGAACTTCCCATCCGTCTCTACTACAGGCCTCTGGCTGTACACAAACGTCCCTAGCGCTAAAAGCAGAACAACAGCTGCCATAATGAATAAGTACTTTTTCCTCATGGTATGACCCTCCTATACGTCTTATTAGGTCATTAGACGTTGTGAAGGGGGATTCGTTACATGGGGAGTTGTCCGGGTTTAAGGGAGGAATTGTGGTGGAAAGCTTTTTGAAAATAGGTTTTTGTTTTTATGTAGGGTTTAGCGAGGTATGTGAGAGGTGGCGGACTGATCAGAGAGTTAAGAACTGGCTGTCTCATTTGTGAGGTGGTTTTGACAAGTTATGAGCCGGAAGCTTGAGTTATATTGGTGTTACTTATATGTGATCTCTTTGTCGAGAAATCGTTGGCAATGAGGATTTTAACGGATATGCATATCAGAGTGTCTGCCTCTTTTAGTTTTATGGAGAAACGTCCGAATTCAGCTGTTTTTTTGATGAAAAATCGATTTCCTGCTCATATCCAACCAGAATCCACCTTATTGAAGACTTGTCGAACCCTTCAGACAGACCAAAACCGGCTCTCTCCCTCACTTATGAGCCGGTTTCCACTATTTATGATCCCCTTTCGAAAAATATGAGCCGGATTTTTAATTTATGAGCTTGAATTCTGATATATGAGCGTGATGCTCGATATATGATCTCTTTGTCGAAAAATCTCTGTGCGAGGCTAAACACTTATACGATATTCATATCCAAGTGTCTGCCGCTTTACTGGTAGTTTATTTTTATAGAAAACCGTCCAACTTTAGCTGTTCTTTTGATGAAAAATCGATTTCATGCTCATATCCAACCAGAATTCACCTTATTGAAGACCTGTCGAACCCTTCAGACAGACCAAAACCGGCTCTCTTCCCTCACTTATGAGCCGGTTTCCACTATTTATGAGCCGCTTTCGAAAAATATGAGCCGGATTTTTAATTTATGAGCTCGAATCCTGATATATGAGCGTGATGCTCAATATATGATCTCTTTGTCGAAAAATCGCTATCGCAACGACGAGCAGTACCACACCCCCATGCCAACCTCAAAAAAAGACCTCACACAAGCAAGGTCCGTCCCTCTATCTCATTCGCCGGGCGCTGGCGTTCAGTTTGGCGTTTCGGATGAGCTGGTTGATGACTTCGGAGAAGATGAGTCCGATGGCGATGGAGCCTGAGATCATGAAGGCTTTGGCCGCCAGGTTGATGGCAGCGTTGTAGTCGTTCTGAACAAAGTTTCGCATTGCATCATAAGCAAGCCCTCCCGGAACGAGGGGGATGATCCCGGCAACAGAGAAGATGATGACCGGGGTTTTGTACATCTTTGCAAACACCTGGCTGACCACGGCGACGACAAAGGAGGCAAGCAGCGTGGCAAGCACGGTGTCTGCTTCGTTCAGGATCATGATGATATAGATGATCCACCCAAGCATCCCGACAATTCCGCATTTGAAAAGGGATTGTTTCGGGGCATTGAAGATGATGCCGAATGCCGCTGCGGAAATGAAGCTTGTGATTAATTGTTCGATGATGAGCATCCCTTTTTCACCTCAAATCTTTCTTAACGTTTTTCACTCTACGTGAGCGTGAATACGACCGCGATGCCCGTGCCGATCGCAAAGGCGGTCAGGAAGGCTTCTGCCCCTTTTGATAAACCGGAGACGAGATGTCCGGCCATGAGGTCCCTGACCGCGTTCGTGATTAACAGTCCGGGTACAAGCGGCATGACGGATCCGATGATGATCTTATCCAATTCCTGTCCATATCCGAGCTGTACGAAACCGAAGGAAAGCATCCCGATGATGAAGGACGCCAGGAATTCTGCAAAGAACTTGATCGGTACGAAGCGGTGGAAATAGATCAGGCTTGTAAATCCGATGCCCCCAGTGATCAACGCCGGGATGAAATCCTTCCAGATCCCCTGGAACATGATGAGGAAGCAGCCGCTGGCGATCGATGCTGCCGCGACTTGAAGCAGGAGTGAATAAGACAGGTCGGATTCATCCAACTTTTCAAGGGCGTTGTACGCTTCTTCAATCGTAAGGTGGCCCAGGCTGATCTGCCGGGAGATGCTGTTGACGAGGGTCACCTTTTCAAGGTCCGTTGAACGCTCGTTGATTCGAATCAGCTTCGTTTTTGTCGGTTCAGACGTTTCAATCGAGAAGATGATCCCGGTCGGGGTCACGTAGCTATGGGATTCGGAGATACCATAGGAAGCGGCGATCCGCATCATCGTATCTTCCACCCGGTAAGTCTCGGCCCCGCTTTGCAGCATGATCTTCCCTGCGAGGAGGCTGACCTCCATAATGTCATATCTTCTTATCATTTTTGCTTCCATACGATCTCTCCACACGTACTATTTTTTGAATAGGTTTAGTTTATCGGAAAGAGAGTGTGTAAGCAATGAGGAACATCATGATTTAACGGAGATTTAATATGAGAGGCTGAATATGATCTCTCCTCAAAAAAAGACCGGCCCCAAAAGGACCGGTCCGGCATATTAAGAAGCTTTGCGGGTCATTTCCTGACGTGCTGTACGCACTTTGATCAGTCTCGGTGCGATATTGGTGATGATCACCAGTGTCAGTGCACAAAGGATCGCCGAGCCGAGCATCGTGATGCCGTTTACGACGAATGAGAAAAGTACCGGAGACATATCTTCCGGTGCATATTCGGCAAAAAAGATAAAGCCTGCGATGAAATGCCAGAAATACCTCGCCAGGCTGCCTAAAAACGTAGCAAGGATCACCCACAGAATCGCTTTGGATTTTCTGTTCTCTCCTAATGCCGATTGAATTCTACCGGAAAGGAGCCCGGCAAATCCGATGAAAGCGAAGGCGATGAAATACTCGATCACCATTTGGACAGGTGTCGCAATCCAGGCGTCTCCGAGGGCAATCTGCAGGATCCCCCAAACAAATCCTGCCAGGATACCGGCTGTCATGCCTCTTCGATAGGATAGTAGAAAGATCGGCACCATCGCGATTGAAATAGAGATGCTCGGTGACAGTTTAATAGAAGGAAGCAGATCAAGGATCACAGCGAAAGCCGCCATCAATGAAGCTTCCAGCAGTACGACAAGACGTAAATTTTTCATAAAAAAATCCCCCTGGAATATTGAACCGAAACCATAAAGGGGGAATGAAGATACAGCATGAATTAGACCATTCATTGCTTATTTTCCACATCCCTACGCTAGTCCTAACTAACAGGTTCAGAGGGTCAGAACAATGTGTTCACTCTCAGCTTTCGCTCCCCTTGTGGTTACGTTCATTAAGTTATTATTCATTTATTATACATGATTCGTGAAAGATTGAAAGAAAAATAGTTTGTATTTCTAAGGAGTCTCACTGAGGGGATCATGCATGATGATGACAGGCATTGATTTAGGAGTGACCATAAAGCCGTATACCCTGCCATCCCTGTCCTTATAGGCGACAGAGTAATCTTCGAACTGGGGTGAATATTCCACGTTTTGGTATTCGAGGTCAAGTTCTTGATATTTCAAGCTCACATACATACTGGCGGCGAATCTTGCTGTCAAATGCTGCACGCTCGAGATCCGGTTGGCGATGATGAAGATGATGATGGCCAAAGTGAGCAATAAGACTTTCTTCGCTCTTGATATCCTGATCAATCTACACTCCCCCTTCCTTAAGACTACTATACTCTTATTCCATCTATTATATGCCTATCCCCTCCCATGACAAAAGGGCTGCTTCAACTGCAGCCCCCATTTTCACTATTAAATATGCATCTATTGAATCGGCATGAACCTTACGCTCCAGTAGCCGTCTTCGTCCTTCACCATCTGAAAACCGCCTCCACCTTCCCTTCCGTTATCATATTTGATATATCCAGTTTTATCACTCGTTTGAATGAATTCTCCGCTGCCGATCCCCTTATAGGTTTGCAGAATATGTTCCTTTGTAGCCCGGTGTGATGCGGTCATATTCTCATCTTCTTCCTTTGACCACTGAACAAATTCACGTCGGTCTGTGTACAATTCATAAACAAGGTCCGGTCGTCCGTCCAATAATGCCTGCACATAAACCTTTGCAATACTGATCGGTGACAGTCCGTGAAGATGGACTTCGGTCGGGTCTTCTGCAAATGCCTGGTACGCTTCCTTTTCCTCCACCGTCAAAGAGAATCCGTCATTATCGCTTTTCTCGATTTCATTGTGTGAAAATGGCATCACCACGCTGAACTTCCATCCGTGATCAAATATCACCCTGAAGCTTTCGACGGTCACTCCATCCCTGTGCCCGGCATTGGGAATTTCATAGGTGACATCACCCATCGTGTCGGTTGTCTTCACTTTGACCGCTAACGTATTAGTCCACATATCATCGCTTTGATAGGCGACATCCGGCTGCGCCAGTTTCCCGTCGTGCACCACAAAGGGATGATCCTTGATCATTTGCCGGGCAGCGTCGACGGTAAAGCTTTCGGCCAGGTAGCTGATCACCTTTTCCTCTGAATCAAATGGCTCACTCATATATCGGTACGTTTCGCCTTTATACGTAAATGTTTCTCCACCCTCATCATTCAGGATGGAATCATAGCGGTTGAACGCCACTGCGATCAGTTTGTCGGCGAGCGATTCACTGAGTTCAGTTACTTCCTGGGGAGCCGGGTCTTGTTTCACAATGTCTACCTGCTGTTCTGCATTCTGCCCGTCTTTACCGAAATCAATCAGTTCAACTGTAAAAAGGATTCCCGCCATGATAAATGCTGCCGCCAGCAGATTCGGGATCCACCTGCCCCATTGTGGCCTGCTGATTTTCTGACCTTCCATTTCTTCGAATAATTTGGTTTTCAGCTCTTGCTTGAATGCTTTCCGCGGAGCAAGATCTGGTCTGTTTTTCAAAGACTGAAGAAATTTATCATTGGATTTTCCGCTCATGTTCCAGCACCGCCTCTCCAATGGAATGTCCCAGCTGCTTCTTCAACAATTTGATTGCCCGGTGATAATCCACCTTCACCTTCGATGGCTTGCATTCGAGGATGGCTGCGGTTTCTTTCACAGAGTATTCTCTTAAACCCCTGAGAATCACGACATTTCGATAATCGGGCTTTAATGTTAAAAGGGCCTGCTGCACCACTTCCCATTCTTCGTTCTTTTCCATTTCTTCATCAGGAATTCCCTCTTCACTCCTCCGCAGATTCAAGATGACGTCCGGCAGCAGTGAAATGAGTTTTCGCTTTCGATAGTGGTCAATGGCTGTACGCCTGGCAATGGAGATAATCCATGTTTTCGGCGAGGAATGATGATTGAAGCTGTGGTAGCTTTTGAACACCCGCATAAAGGTGTCCTGCGTGAGGTCTTCTGCTTCGGATTGATTGTTGGTGAAGTAGAGTAAATAATGATACACATCATTAAAATACGTTTCGTAAAGTTCTTCCAGCCCGGCATGATCTTCTTTCAATGGCCACCCCTCCTTTACTGTCCTTATTAGTCGTTTGATCGGATGGAATGGTTTCAAGTGTGGGGATAATTTTTACTTCGGGACCCGGCTTGTGGTGCTAATTCTCTTTTTACTTAATCATTTATCGATGAATTCCCCAATATTCCTTTTCATTAACAGTCTGAATAACAGAATAGAAGCACCTGATAATCCCCATATTCCCATCAGAATAAATAGAGCGGATCGATCATAAAATATCATTCCTAAAACGAACATGATAAAACAGATGAATATTCCACTCACGTGAAGCATACATTTCTTTTTCTCCATGGCGTATCTTCCCCTCCTTCAGTGTCCAGTGAACAGCACTCACCACAAAGAAAAAAGAGCCGTCCACTACCAGCTCCAAACTTTGTTCCCGGTGATTGTTCATTCAATCTGTTAAACGATCGTTTAGTCCGTTCAGGGTTGCTGTTGTCACGTTTTCAGTTCTTAAACAAACGTTTGTTTAATTTTCCATCATGCCGGTGAGGCGGCCGATTTGGCTGTTCAGTTCGTCTATAGGAACGAAGCGTGCCTTTCTGAACATTTCCTTCCCTTCAACAAATACGATGATCACGGGAACGGTGAAGACAGAGAATCTTCCTGCGATTTCCGGGATTTCATCTGCATCTGCCTGGATGGAAACGACCGATTGATGCGCTTCCAACACCCGCTCCACCTGGGGCAGGAGTCCGTAGCATACAGAGCAGTCCGGCCTTGATATGTATAATAAAACGATGGTTTCCTTCTCCAGTGTGGATTGGATGCTGTCTAATGAATGTACTCTTTCCATATATGCTGCCTCCTTTCTACGGAATCAACTGATTTTATCTTCATACATGTACACTTTTCCGTTGGCGGGCCTTCTGAAAGACGGACCTGTGAACCCCCGCTTCAGCAAAGCTTTCCTAATATACATCATGATGCCGCCGTGTCCCACAACGAGGACATCCTTCCCTTCCTCGATGAGCCGGTCGACGATGATGTTGATTCTTTTCTCCACTTCACGCCTGCTTTCAGGCTGCGAACGGTGGTTACACCACCAGGCGAGCCTTATCATCAAGAGATGGAGGAAGAGTGGCAGCTTCCGCTCTGAACGGAATAAAGGGGCAAGCCTGATTTCCCTTAATTCCTCCAAGTAGTGAATGTCGCCGCCATACACGGTTTCTGCAGTGGTTCGGGCCCTCTGTAAGTCACTTGAATAGCAGCTCCCCCAGTTGACACCTCCAAGATCCACTTCATTCTCTTCTACATCAGAGGCATCGTATTCTTCCACCCACTTCATCAGCTCTTCGCTGTTCACACGTGACGCCGGGTAACCCCTTGTTACTTTAAAATGACGAACGAGTCCTATTTTCATACATTCCCCTCCTCCCACCATTATACTATTTATTGGAAATGAAAAAAGCATCCGGCCGAAACCGCATGCTTTCTTGACTTATCCCAATGCGACGTCGAGGATCATCATGACGACGAAGCCGAGCATCAGGCCTAAGGTGGCAAGATCCGTACTTCCAGAAGATTGAGATTCGGGAATCAGTTCCTCTACCACGACGAATATCATTGCACCTGCCGCAAATGCCAGGGCGTATGGGAGAATCGGCTGCACCAACAGGACCGCAGCCGCGCCGATTACAGCGGCAATCGGTTCGACAATGGCCGAGAGCTGTCCGTAGTGAAAGGATTTCACCCTGGACATGCCGTCCCCCCGCAGCGGAATCGAAAGGGCGGCACCTTCCGGCATATTCTGAATGCCGATCCCGATCGTCAGACCGATCGCCCCTACCAGCGTTGCATCGCCGAGACCAAGGGAAGCAGCACCGAATGCCACCCCGATGGCAAGGCCTTCAGGTATATTATGAAGGGTGATGGCGAGAAACAATAATGTGGATTTCTTGAATTTAGTCGGAGGACCTTCCGCCTTTTCCGATTCGTTTCCGAGATGCAGATGGGGAACGACGAAATCCAATCCTCTGATAAATAATCCTCCAAGCAGGAAACCGATGGCAGGAGCGAGCCATGGAATCTGGCCGTTCTGCTCACTGAACTCGATCGAAGGAGCTAGCAGCGACCAAAACGATGCGGCGATCATCACGCCTGCCGCAAACCCCAGCATCATATTCAACGTATGCTTTTCAATTTTCGTAAAGAAAAACACAGTCGCTGCCCCGAGGGCCGTCAGCCCCCACGTCAGCATGCCTCCGAACAAAGCCTGTACAGCAGGATTTAATTCACTGAACCAATCCATCACTCTCTCCTCCCCTCTTCATATTTTGAATACTATCATTTTGCACGCAATGAACTTTCTTTGTCAAAGATAAGGCATAAGAAGATCTATCATTTATCCTTCCAAACCGGTAGCACTTTATACCACCGCAGCCCAAATGACGCAGCGCTCATGATTCCTTGATGACCGTTTTCCAAAGAACCAAGTTCGTGATCAACAGGAGGATGAGATAGACCGGGACACCGAAGGGAAGCTGAAGGGCTGCATAGTGCAGGCCGAAAAACACGCCGGCGATCAGGTAAAAGGGAAGCACCTTCCAGCTGTCGCTTTGCTGGATGCCTTCGAAGCTTTCGGAAAAAGGAAGCTTCCCCTTCATTAAACCGATGCATGCGACGGTGAAGATACACGCACTGATGAGCACGATGATGATCTCCGGGATGATGCGGAACCCGAATAGAAAGATAAATATGGTACTGATCAGGGCAAATAACGGAAGGAACAGCTTCACCAGGAATGCTTTCAATACGCCTTTATAAATGGAAGCCCTGCTTTTGACAGGTGCCACTTTATACACCCACGCGCCTTTGTATTTACCTGAATAGCCCAGCATCATCACCACGGTCGGGATGACGATGAAGCATGAATAGATCGATAAATACATCGGGGACGTCAGTAGATCCTCCCTTGACCGTCCCATCAGCCCGTTGAAGATGAAAATGAAGGGTATGATAATCGCGAATCCCAGGGATGGATACACCTTCAATTTGAACTCCCTTTCATTTTTCATCATGTCACCGGCAAACCGGTAAAATGCCCGCTCTTCGTTTGAGTGGGAAAAGACCTGCATCAGCCTGTCTCCGAACCGGAAGGAACGTTTCTTCTTTTTCCCGCTGTGGGAAGACAGCTTCTGAAGATTCTTCTCAAAAGCAGGCAATACTTTCACATACAGCATCAGGGCAGTGAACGGGACGATGACGGCGATGCATGAGAGGAGCAGGATCATCCCCTGCCCATTCCCGTTCAGCAGCCATTCAAATACGGCACCGAACCACATCGGAGGCAGAAACAAATTCCACCAGCTCGGTGTAAACGAAATAGACACATCAACAAATTCAAAGGAGCGGGCCACAACCTGATACCCGACCGCAAGCCCGATCGATAATCCAATCTGCACATAGTTGATGATGTCTTTCAGCTTTTCCCCGTCAAAGTACTGCAGGATGAAATAATAGAGCATGGCCGTCAACGCGACAATGAATATGTTCATCAAAATGATTTCCCCCAGGAAAATCAGGAAGAATGGAAATCCTTGATTGATCAAGGCCACCACCAGCGGAATCGCCGTCAGGGAGCCCGTCAGGAAAAAGAGATAAATGAATATATGAAGTGTTTTGGCGAGACTGATCGTTTTTCTTTCAACAGGCTTTGTATGTAGAATCGTATGGTCCCGGATATCAAGGAGCACGACCGAAAAATCGGAAATCATCGAGGTCATGACGATGAACATCAAAACGGCAAAGGTGATGCTCATTTGAAAGAGGTATTGATCCTCCATCAGAATGAACGGGATGACGAACAACCCAAACAGGGCATATACCCACAGGGATTTAATAAAGCGGTTTTCATCCTTCCCCTGCCTGCTTCCTTGCTGCTGAAAAATCGTCGGGACCCGCCTTTGGTCCATCGTCAGTTTCACCTGCAGGATCTTTCTCAGCAGACGGTAATCAACCCCCAATCTCGTAAACAACCAGCGAAACCAATCCAAGAACAGCAGTGTACGGAATTCCTTCATACTCACACCTCTTGCACGACAGAGACGATGTCTGCAGCCGTTTCCTTATGTTCATCGAACCCGGTTAATTGGTTGAAGATTTCTTCAAGGGACCCTTCCATATTCTGATTCTTTAACTCTTCAAAGCTTCCATCTGCCATGATCTGTCCGTTGTGCAGAAGAATGATACGGTTACTGATCTTTTCTACAACATCCATGATGTGGGAAGAATAGAAGATCGTCTTTCCCTGAGCGGCCAGCTGGGCCAGCAGTTCTTTAAAGATCATGACAGAATTGGCATCCAGTCCGTTGATCGGTTCATCGAGGAATAACACATCGGGATTATGTAATAAACTCGAAATGATCAGGACCTTCTGTTTCATCCCTTTTGAAAAGGATGCGATCCTTGAGTCATAGACTTGGGATAATCCAAATAACTCCATGAGCTTTCCGGCCTTCTCCCCCGCCTTCTCCTGCTCGAGCCCGTATAACTCGCCCATGAAGGTAAGGTATTCCTCTGCCGTCAGATTATCATATAAGTCTGCCATTTCAGGAACGTACCCGATTCTTTTTTTGTATGCTGCCGATCCGGAGGAAATATCCTTTCCGAACAGTGTCACCCGGCCCGAATAGCCTTCTTCTAGGCCAAGGATAATTTTGACGGTTGTGCTTTTCCCTGCACCGTTCGGCCCGATGTAGCCGATGATCTGTCCTTCGAAGACATCCAGGTCGACGCCCTTCAACACATCCTTACTACCGTAACTCTTCTTTAAATCTTTGATTGATAAAATCGGTTCGTGTCCGTTCATATGAATCTCCTTTTCCACTAAGTTATGATTTAATGCTAACATAAATTTCCTTTTACTGAAGGGATACGGATACCTGACCTTAAATTTTTTATTTTCCCTCTTCTAAAATGGAAGAACTTACTATATACTAAACTGTATTAAGACAAATAGTACAGTACATACAGTTGGGAGGGTGGATATGTTTGAGCTTGATTTAAGAAGTCGCAAGCCCATTTATGAGCAGCTTGTCGAGAAATTAAAGGAACTGATCATCAATGAAGTGCTGAAACCGGACGAACAGTTACCTTCTGTTCGTGCATTGGCCCAGCAGCTGACCATAAATCCAAACACAATCCAAAAAGCGTATAGAGAATTGGAAACGCAAAGGTACATTTATTCAGTGAAAGGACGGGGGAGCTTTGTTAATCCTTCAAGCCACATTCAAAACGGTGAGAAAATCATGAAAGTAAAAGAAGAATTGGCCAAATTATTATCTGAAGCGCTGTATCTCGGGATC
The DNA here is from genome assembly GCF_011398925.1 of Bacillus sp. KH172YL63. Lineage (NCBI taxonomy): Bacteria > Bacillati > Bacillota > Bacilli > Caryophanales > Bacillaceae > Bacillus > Bacillus sp. KH172YL63. The sequence goes on along the minus strand of NZ_AP022842.1, from coordinate 439,514 downwards.
ACACCGGAAGACTTACGGCAGATGATTGCAGAAATCGAGGCGTCGACAGGGGGGAACCAAACGGATGATTGACATTAAAGAAGTCAGTAAATCTTTCGAAGATACCGAAATCCTTCATGATATCACCTTTTCCGTGGAGCAGGGCTCAATCTATGGCCTGCTCGGATCAAACGGCGCAGGTAAAACAACCTTGTTGAAGACGATTGCCGGCGTGCTTCATCCTGAAAAAGGCGAGGTCAGCGTGGGGAATGAATGTGTCTATGAAAATATCGATGCGAAGGAAACGTTGTTTTTCATCCCTGATCAACCCTTTTTCTTTGCCCATTATACGTTGACCCAAATGGCGCGTTTCTATCAAAGCACATATAGTCGTTGGAATCAGGGATTCTATCAGTCTTTGACGCATTCTTTCGGGATCGACCCGCAAAAGAAGCTTCACAAATTCTCAAAAGGTGTCCAGAGGCAGGCGGCATTCATCCTCGCCCTCGCCACACAGCCGGATGTCCTCCTATTGGATGAGCCGATGGACGGACTGGATCCCGTCGTCAGGAAAAAAGTCAAAAACGTCCTGATTTCTGAAGTGGCCAACCGGGACATGACGATCATCATTTCTTCTCACAACCTGCGGGAAGTGGAAGACATTTGTGATCATATCGGGATTTTGCACCAGGGGACATTTTTACTCGAGAAGGAGCTTGATGACCTCAAATCAGGCATCCATAAAGTCCAGCTCGCATTCAAAGGTGACATACCGGAAGAGCTGTTCATGCAATTGGACCTCCTGCACCGGGAAATTCGCGGAAGTGTGTCACTATGCATTGTCCGGGGCGACGAAACCCAGGTAAGAAGCATCATCGACACCTATCATCCGGTGATTTTTGATCTGCTGCCGCTTACCCTGGAGGAAATATTCATTTATGAAATGGAGGACGTGGGCTATGCCATCCAAAACATCATGGATTAATAAAGAAATCATTATACAAAGCCTTCGGAATGTTGGATGGGTGGGCATCGTTTATTTTGTGGGACTGCTGTTTGCACTGCCGGTGAATATCATCGGTCAATTATCGAGAGACCCGCAATTCTATCCGGTTGCGATATACGAGAATTTATTCAAGGTGCAATATCCGTTCCAAATGGGATTGATGCTGTTTATTCCGGTCATTCTCTCATTATTCCTGTTCCGTTATGTACATGTGAAGCAATCAGGAGACTTCATGCACAGTCTCCCGATCAGAAGAGGAACCCTCTTTTTCCATTACACATGGTTGGGGTTTGCCCTTCTCATCATACCGATTGTACTCAATACGATCATTCTGATCACGCTATATACGGTCACTGACCTGCAACAATACATTGACATCAAGGACATCCTCTTATGGTGCAGAGATATGTCCATCATGAGCCTGCTTCTATTCACTTTCGCAACCTTTGTGGCGATGATCACAGGATTGACTGCCGTGCAGGGAGCCTTGACGTATATTCTGCTCCTGCTGCCGGCCGGGATCTTCATGCTCATCTCCTCCAGCTTGAACACTCTGTTATTCGGATTTCCAGAGGATTATTTTTTCAATGTCGAAATCGAGAAATACTCTCCGCTCATCAAGGCGGTATACCTGGAGAATGCGCTGTTCACCCGGACCGATATCGTGCTGTTCGCAGCAATCACGCTCATATTCTACGGTTTATCATATAAGCTGTACGACATAAGAAAAGCGGAGTTCGCTTCACAGACCATTGTCTATCCTTTCTTGAGACCCGTGTTCCAATACGGCGTCGCATTATGTTTTACGCTCATTGGCGGCTCGTATTTTTTTGCGCTGTATCAGTCGCAAGAGTGGTCCTGGTTCGGTTATTTCATTGGTTCTTTCATAGGTTACTATATCGGAGAAATGATCCTGCAGAAGAACTGGAGAGTGTTCCGCCACTGGAAGGGTTATGCAGGATTCGCCGTTTCATTCGCCCTCATCTGTTTCCTGATTCAGACTGACCTCTTTCAATATGAAGAAAAGGTACCGGATGTCGCCGATGTGGAAAAAGTACACATCAGTCAGAGCTACTACTCGTTGGTCGACAACCCGGATAACCTGATCAAGGATCCGTTTATGACAGATCCGAAGGCGATTGAAGCCGTGATCAATCTTCATAGTGAAATCATCCGGAAAGAGGAACTTATCTCTTCGACGGACGACCGCCGGGAGCAAGTCTTTCTTTATTACAAAATGAAGGATGGCAGCAAACTGGTTAGAAATTATTCGCTTCACATGGATGAAGTGGCAGCCGCCTACGCCTCACTTTATGAAATGAAGGATTTCAAAGAAAATACAGAGCAGATTTATAGTGTGAATCCAAAAAAGATCGACAGGCTGACGATTTCTCCTGACATGGGCATGAGGGAAAGCGTAGAGGTCACCGATCCGAGACAAATCAACGAAGTATTAAAGATTTTAAAAGAAGAAATCTATTCCACTACGGTTGAAGACAGGGACAGGGTCAACCTTTGCAGTGTCAATTTCGAGCTCTCAGAAGACCAATGGTTTCAAGTAGAGATCAACCCTGACTACACAGCATTCGAAGCTTGGTTGAAAGACAACGGGTATTTCGATGATGTGACGACCAAAGATTCCGACATCGATTGGATGTATGTCATTGATCAGGAGCGCGACGGCAAACAAGTTCTCAACAGTATGGAAGCAGAACAAGAGGTCCTGGATCTGATCAGGGACAACAAAGGAATCAAATTGGATGACCCTGCCGAAATCGGTCCGCTCTTGAAGCAATTGAGGTATCCGCAACAGGCGAATAAATATTTAGTGGCCATCAAATATAAAATGGCCCGGCAAATTGAAATCAGAAGCTTGAAAGCCGACGATGCACCTTCTGGTATCGTGGAGCAATTAAACAACCTACACTAGAACGCGAGGTGACCAAATGGATATTCTTGAATCATCACCTCCTCCCCGCTTTGAGGAGATGTACGAACAATTTCACAAGCTGATCTACCATATCGCATACAACCTGACAAAGGACGTCCACCTCTCTCAGGACATCGTCCAGGAAACTTTCCTGAAAGCCTATATGAAAATCGACACGCTTATGGACAGAAGGAAGATCAAAGCATGGCTCACGTCGATCGCCCGCTGTACGGCCATCGACTTCCTGCGGAAACAATCGAAGCGCAATGAAGTGTGCATTGAAAGTCATGAAGAACGGCATCCCCTTCAGGAACAGAACGGGACGGAAGAGACAGTCGAAGCCCTTTTCCTCAAGAGCAGCGTCCAATCCAACATCGACCGACTGCCAGCATCCCAGCAGGAAGTCATGCGTCTGAAAGTAACGTCCGACCTGAGTGACAAGGAGATCGCCCTCATGCTGAACCTCTCACCCGCAACGGTCAAAACCCGGTTTCACCGGGCACGTAAACAGCTTTACTCCATTGTGCACAGGAATTTGTCTGCATAAGAAAAGGAGCCTCTCTGTGGGGCTCCTTTTTCGAACATATGAGGGGTGGAATTGAAAATAAATGTTTGTTTTTGAAAATAAACCTGCGCGTTTTGAAAATAAATCCTCATTTTTGAAAACAAACCTGGGAGATTTGAAAATATACCCGTCACACCCCCATATTTACTTACATATATACACCAAAAGAGGCCCCATACAGGACCTCTCTCATTCACAAGCACTCTTTTCTATAATACTTTCCCCAAAAATGCCTGGGTGCGTTCATGTTTCGGGTTTCCGAAGAGCTCGGCCGGTTTGTTTTCTTCGACGATGAAGCCGCCGTCCATGAAGATCACCCGGTCCCCCACTTCTCTTGCGAAGCCCATTTCATGGGTGACGACGACCATGGTCATCCCCTCTTTGGCGAGCTGCTTCATGACTTCAAGCACTTCTCCGACCATCTCAGGATCGAGTGCAGAGGTCGGTTCATCGAACAGCATGATTTCAGGCTCCATGGCGAGTGCCCTGGCGATGGCGACACGCTGCTTCTGCCCGCCCGATAGAGAGTCGGGATACACGTACGCCTTCTCTGCAAGCCCCACCTTCTCGAGAAGTTCCAATGCTTTTTGTTCTGCCTTTTCCTTGGACCATTTTCTCACCTTCATGGGAGAGAGCATGATGTTTTGAATCACGGTTTTATGAGGGAAGAGGTTGAATTGTTGAAAAACCATTCCGACATCTGTCCGCACTTTATTGATATCCGTTTTCTTATCGGTGATGTCCTGACCCTTGATATATACATGACCGTCGGTGATCGATTCTAATAGATTCAGGCACCGGAGGAATGTCGATTTCCCCGAACCGGATGGGCCGATGACGACGACCACTTCCTGGGGCTCCACTTTTACGTTGATATCTTTCAATACTTCTAATTCCCCAAAGGACTTTTTTAGATTCACTGCTTTAATCATTCGGTTGCCATCCTCCGCTCAATGTAGTTTAGTAGATACGTAAGTGATAGAGTAAGGATTAAATAAATGATTGCCACCGCGAGATACGGCTCCCATACCCGGTAATACTGCCCCTGCATGGCACGGCCCCAGTACATGAGCTCCGGTGCAGCGATGACCGCTGCAAGAGATGAATCCTTCAACAGTACGATGAATTCATTGCCAAGTGGCGGGATCATCCGTTTGAATGCCTGCGGGATGATGATATAGCGCATCGCCTGAATATTGGTCATCCCGAGGGAGCGTGCCGCTTCCATCTGGCCACGGTCAATGGACTGAATCCCGCCCCGGAAGATTTCGGCGATATAAGCCGTCGCATTCAACGTCAATGCGACAAGTGCTGAAACGGCCGGATTGATTTCCGACATGATCATCGGCATGACGCCAAAATGGATGAGGAGCATCTGTACGAACAGAGGCGTTCCCCTGAAAAAGTTTATGTACCATATGAAAGGTGTGCGTACGAGCAAGTAAGGTGAAATCCGCAGGATCCCCATGAGGAGTCCGAAAATCATCCCAAGAAAGATACCGCCCACCGATAAACCGATTGTCAATAGTGCCCCTTTCAAGAAGAAGGGTAAATATTCTCCAATAATATCCCATCTGAAATCCAGCATAGTATGACTCCTTTTGTCTGGTCAGCGGCTCTGCCGCTTACCGCTTCGATAGTAGTAGGTTATGAGACATGCACAAAGGGCATAGTCCAAGAAGGATCAGGGCCTCCTTCACTTCTGTCAAGAAGGCCCAGCATTCACCTCTTTCACTATGCCCCTTGCTCCTTATTCTGCTTGCTCTAATAATGTGTCAGTGTTCGGGTCTTTCCCAAACCACTCTTTGTATATCTCTGCATATTTACCACTTTCGATCACGGCTTTAATCGCTTTGTCAAACTCTGCTTTCAGGTCGCTGTCTTTCGGGAACATCAAGCCGTAGAATTCAGATTCAAAGTTCTCCGGATCTTCCAGCGTATTGAAATTATCCTGCGGGTTGTTTTTCACGTATTCATTTACAACCGTATTGTCCGTCACGACCGCGTCTACCTGTCCTTGCTTCAGTGCCGTGATGGCAACGACGTTATTTTCATATTTCGAGATGGCAGAGCTGTTCTTTCCGACGATCTTTTCTGCTGCTTCCTGACCGGTCGTACCGTTTTGAACCCCGATCTTTAAGCCTTTTAGATCATTGGCGCTCTTGATATCCACATCTTCTCCAAACATGATCATATGAGTCGACTCAAAATAAGGATTTGAGAAATCGTATGTTTGCTTGCGCTCATCATTGATCGTGATGCCGGAAATCCCCATATCGACTTCCTTGCCGCCTTGAACAGCCGCGAACAATGGATCCCAACCGATATTTTTCACATCATATTCATAACCTGCTTCTTCCATCACTGCATCAAGGAAATCAATATCAAATCCGACGACTTCCCCCTTATTCATATACTCAAATGGTGCAAAAGCCGCATCTGTTCCCACGACCAATTTTTTTGCTTTGTCTCCATCACCGCTCGCTTCATCGCTTCCGCAGGCCCCTAAAACCCCTGCCATTCCTATCATTACCACTAATAATAATCCCTTGAATTTCTTTTTCATCGTTGTCCCCCTAAAGTTTTTTGTTTTTTCTAATATTTATAATTATACATACATTTTCTCATAAAACCAACTATTATTAGAAAATTACTAGAATTGAGAATATTTTCAAGGGACATTTATCCTATCTTTCTATCGGTTGAAATCATAGGGAAGTATTTTTCCCTATAGTGATTGACAGCCCTTTCATAAGATTGGAAAATAGAAGAATAAGCTGATTTAAAAGGGAGAATGTATGCATACACACTCGTCTCAATTACATGATTATTTAGTACGTCACGCCTCACATATCACTGAAGACTGGCTGGGCTGCCAGAAGATCAAACCCGGATCCGACTACTCTATTGATTCTCCTCAGGAAGTTCTCGACAAGATCAAGGAGCAGAACGGGCACTATGTAAAAGTAATGGCCAAATGCCTGCTCGTTTCCACCGAAGAGGCGAAGATTCTGATTTCCGACTGGACGAAGGAAACGGCTTCTGACCGCAGCAAGTCAAATACAACCTTGGATGAGGTGGTTCATAATTCAGGTATATTCAGAAGAATTTACTGGACATATATCGAAAAGTTCGTCAATGAAAGCGGACTGGACATCCAGCTGAAAGATGTTTTCGAATGGGAACGGAAGCTCAATTTCGCCCTGGACTATATTTTAGAAACCTTCACATCCACATTCCTGTCGATCCTCATGACCAGGCTTCAAGCCCAGTCTGCGCTGATCAAAGAATTAAGCGCCCCTGTCATTTCCTTGACCTCCCGGGTCGGTCTCCTTCCGATCATCGGGGACATCGATACAGACCGGGCAAGGACAATCGTTGACTCTACACTTAAGCAAAGCGCAGACGCCCAGTTATCCCTCTTGGTCATCGACCTCTCTGGGGTGATTCTGATCGATACGATGGTTGCACAGCAAATCTTTCATCTCATCGATGCTTCAAACCTGCTGGGCGTGAACACCATCCTCACCGGCATCCGCCCCGAAGTCGCTCAGACAGCCGTTCACTTAGGGTTGGATTTCTCCTCCATCCACACCGAAAACTCCCTTGAGCGGATTATTGGCCGTGTCATTCAGGACGGTGCGTTCGCAGGGATCTAATCTGACGGCAGACAAAAGAAAATCCGAACAATTCGATATTCCTTGAGAATATCGAATTCGTTCGGATTTTTTTTATGAATGTAACCATGTATGAATCGGGCGAATCTCCTGCTCTTTGTTAAGAATAATTCCGCGAACCCTCAAACCCAGCCTTCACCATATATTCATGCTGAAGCAGCTTCACTTCAAACAATGTGATCGGATCGAAATAGCGTTCCGGATTGGCCTTCATTTTCTTCAATGACTCTTCATCTGCTGCAATATCTCTTTCCGTATCGCTGATCGTCACCTTCAACTGATTGAAAGGCTCCGCAAAGAAGGAATGGACATCCTGCTGCAGTGATTTCTCGAACAGGTCGAATTGAAGGAAGAATTTATCGACAACCGATGCTGTGATATCTTGATAATCTTCGTTCTCCAAATAGCGTTTATATTGATTGTGAAGAAGCGACTTGTTCTGGGGCAGGACGCCTAGTAGCTTCCCGGCACTCTTCAGGAGGAATTGGGCAGGCTTGAATCTCAAAAGAATATTTTCTTTATCGATCTGCGCCCTTGTTCCCATTCTGTTCACATCCCTGCGCCAGTCATCAATCACTTGAAAGTCGCATTGAAGCACGACTTTATCCTTCCCAAACAGGGTATTGAAAGTCTCGCTCATTTCCTCCAGATACACCTGGCTGTCCTGGAGTTCGTGCTTTGAAAATGCCAGCCATTCTTCAAGGGATGCGACATAGCGGGGCATCAGATCACCCTGTATATACTCTTGGATCCGTTTGTTCATGGCCTCATTCAATTCCATGTGAATCTGCCTAAAGTCACTTTCTTCACTGATCAATTCGGAACAGCCGCTGAGGATGGCAGGGACCCTTTCGGTGATTTCCTTTTTCATCGCTTCTTTCTTTTCGTGGAAAGAATCTTTGATGACCGATACCTTTTCCGCCTGCATATCCCCTAAGTAATGCTCGAAACCGTTCAGTCGGGAAAGGATATCTTCATTTTTGGCAATCGTCTCTTTCAAATCATTTTCACGTGTCTTTCGTTTAGAGTAGAGGTCTCTTAACGTTTTTCTCACGAGATAAAATAACTTCTCAGCCCGGTCAGCCTTGAGGTTGCGCTCCTTTGCCCCAAGCAGTTCGTTCATGAACATGTCTACATCCCTGCGCTGGAGATGGACAGCTTCGAGGGATGAGTACGGAAGCACCTCTGCATCTGGGAACCATTCACGTGCTTTGTTCCGGGTTGATTCAATGATTTCTTCCGTGTGATCCGATACCTTGTCCATTTTGTTCAATAAGAAATGGACATTCACAGGCTGCCCGATGTCTGATAATTTCCGGAGGATATGACGGTCCTCTGCATTGAACGGGGCATCGGCATTCAGCACATAGAGTAATCCGTCTGCCGCAGGATAGAAGGAAGTCAGATCATCAAGATCCTTCTGTCCAGTCCGGACATCGATGATCGCAGTCCGGTTTTCTTTAAGAAATTCAGATGGGATCCTATACTCTATGAATGCTTCTCTTTGCATCAGTTCTTCAAAATCTGCGATGCTTTCTACCTTGTGGATGCCCTTGTCATGGATCTCCTGCACTTCCACCTGCTCGTTGTGATAACGGTAGATGACGGTGGATCCTTCTGCCTCCCCGACGCTTTCGCCAAGTACAGATTGGACGAAGGAAGATTTCCCGCTCGATCCGCTTCCTGCCACTACGAGATGCTGTTCGCCGAGATCGAGTAACTGTTCGGCGATCCACTGTGTTTTATAGCCTACAGGCGAATCGTTACGCTCAGACCAAACAATGATCTTGTTCAGGAACAGGAGGATTTCCTCGAAACGGGCCTGATGTTTGTCACTTTCCATGACCACTTCTTCAGCTTCTTCAGTCACTTCCTGATCGATGCTGTAAGAAAACACATCGTTCCAGGCCAGAACAGCTGCTGCCGGGAAGAGCGGATCATGATTTCTGCTCACTTTCAGCCAATTGGTCAGCATGCCGGGCATGAAATTCTCCAGTTCCTTCACAAGGTGGTCACCTTCAAGGAATCCAAGGTAAGCTTCTTCGAATTGTGTAAGCACGTCCTGCCACGGTTCATTGGGAAGGACTTCCACATATTCGAACACCGTATTGACCGTCTGCATCCATTCGATATGACCGGTCGATTGACTTCTGTAGCTCATCCATAGAGCTGATACGAGCTCCTTGAACTGCCTTCGGTCCCTTTCATACCCTGAGATCAATACATCATAGAAATCATTCGGCGCAAAAGAACCTGTATGGCCTTCTTCGGCATATCCCTTCAGCACCTCGAACCAGGAAAGGTCACCTGTCCGAAGCGCCTCCTGTACCGCAAGTTCAACGGCTTTCTTCCAATCTCCCTGCTCTTCATAAAATGTTCGCGCAAGCGCAGAAACATTCGGATAATCAGGGTCGATAGATAAAGCCTTCTCAATGATGCGATAGGCAGACTTCAACTTATTCCGCTCAATATAGAGGGAGAATAATTGCAGGGACACTTCCATCGTGAGGATCGTGCTTTCTGTCTGGATCGCGGTGTAAGCATCCTCTGCAGACGAAAGCATACCTAATTCATAGTACGAATCGGCAATATTCTTCTTCGCCCACGGTTCCAGGTCATTCATGATGCTTTCCCACTTAAAGATGGCTGCTTCATAATCCTTGCTGTGAAAATACACTTCTCCCTGTGCAAAGCGGATGAACGTCAAATCGTAAGGTTCATTCTGCTGCTCCTCCACGAATGCCTGGCCAAGCACATCGATGGGATGGGACGCAACGTCATGATCCACTAAAAATGTTTCATAAAATGACTTTTCCATCAGTAATTTTTCTTCTGTCATAATGTCCTCCGTTATATGTGGACCTCCCGTCAGGCAGACCCACAGACTTGTCTATTTCTATCATTCTAACAGAATTTCATCGTGATAAAATTTCATTTCCTTTTCATTTGCCGATTGATACTATCTGCCGTGATGCGTTGGTATCACTTCCATTACAGAAAAAAGGACCACCCGTTACAAAAGGCTCGATAACACCTTTTGACAGATAGTCCTTTCTACTTACCACCAAACCTGAAGCATCAAACTAGCTTGACGTCTGGTGGACGAGCTTTTTATGTTTACGGCCTTCAAGTATGGCCACGACAAGGGCGATAAGTAGGAACAGACTGGAAATCTGGAACAGTATCCCCGTCTCGACATACTGGGCCAGAACGCCAAATACCAATCCGCTCAGTCCGATACCAAGATCGATGGAAGAGAAGAACATACCGTTCGCCACTCCCCTTCTATGGTCCGGTGTCATGGAAAGCGTCCATGACTGGAGGGTCGGGATGAGCGAACCGAATCCGACGCCAAACAGGATTCCGGCCACAACGATCAAAAGATCAGAATGGGCATAGGATAACACCCACATTCCAATGAATGTGATCGCGATACAGAAACGGACAAGCCCCTTAGGCCCCCGCTCATCAAACCATTTACCGGCAATCGGCCTCGACAATGATGCCATGATCGCATTGCACAGATAGAACAGGAAGATGTGCTGAATTCCACGTTCTTCCCCGAAAATGACGATGAACGTGACAATCGAACCGTACCCAAACGTCACCATGATGGTGATGAACGCCGGGAACCAGCTTGATTTCTCAATCAAAGAGCCCACATATGAAAACGTCAGATCCTCTTTCTTCGTGTCCTGCACCGCCTTTGGTGTCCGGTAATGAACGATCCCTAGCAAAATGATGGCAACGGCACCAAGGGCGCTTGACGTGATGATCAGGTTCGTGAACGTCGTCTCCTGGAATAAATAGATTCCAAGACTTGGCGCAATGATCATCCCGATCGTGATTGACAAGCCGTAATAGCCCATCCCTTCACCCAACCGGGATTTCGGGACCACATCAACGGCAGCGGTCCCGTTCACCGTCGTCGACCATCCCCATGCCAGACCATGGACAAACCGGAACAGGAGGAATATGAATACAACACTCGACAACGGGTAAATGACCGTAATCGCCAACAGTGATATGACCCCTATTAACACTAGCGGCTTCCGGTCCCTGTATTCCAGCATAAAACCAATGAACGGCCGGCTCAATACAGCCCCGATTGAAAACAAGGTCGTTACCAGACCAATCTCAAGACCTGATGCCCCAATCGATTTAATATAAGGCGGCAGTGTCGGAATCAGCATCTGAAATGACATAAACACGAATAAATTCCCGACCATCAACATAATAAAAGACCTCGTCCACAGACGATCTTTCACCTTATCCATACATAAAACCCCCTTCCAACATCTATCAATAATTCTCCCATAAAACATAAGGAAGATAATATTTCGCATTACTAAATAATAGCATATAAAACAAAATTGTGATACGAATTGCACTCATATGAGACTGGTGTTTTTTTACACACTCTTCGGGGATTCTGCCCGCTCTTTTATCCAATAAAATAATCCTGAAACACATTTTCTTCCTCTGTATGCCCCAGACATTTCCCTTGCCTGATGAGCTGTGCAAATCACCAACTCTCTTAGTCTCAAAGCCCCATTCCCTCAGCCAGTCATTGAAAAGACTTGAAATTATACTATAATAGCAACATGGTCGAAATTTCTGAATAATCTCATTTGTGAGACCATATCACATCCAGACTGGAGGCAGATCATTGAAATACACGATTAGACCATCAGGCGACCATGCAGTCGTCATTGAGCTGGGACATGCAATCAATCAGGAAACCCACGAAAAAGTAAAAGCGGTGACACATTTTCTCGAAAACCAAACAATCCCCTGGTTCGTTGAAATCATCCCGGCCTTTACAACCGTCACCATCCTTTACGACCCAATCACCATCACCGATCTCAACAAACCATTTCAACACACCCTGCCATACTCAGTCGTCTGCGCAGAAATCGAACGCATGCTTTCCACACTGACAGTAAACGGGCAGCACCAGTCCCGGGTCATCACCATCCCGGTCTGCTACGGTGGAGCATTCGGACCCGACCTCGAATCAGTCGCACACCATCACGGTATGACTGAAGAGGAAGTCATTCAAATACATACGAACGGGGAATACCTCGTCTACATGATCGGATTCGCCCCCGGCTTCCCTTACATCGGAGGCATGTCGCCTGACATCGCCACACCACGGAAGGAATCACCCCGGCTGAAGATCCCGGCAGGTTCCGTCGGCATAGCAGGAGAGCAAACAGGGGTATATCCGATAGAAACACCTGGTGGCTGGCAGCTGATCGGAAGGACGCCGCTGAAGCTGTTCAAACCGGAACAAGAGCATGAACCAAGCCTTCTAAAAGCCGGCGATCAAATTCGCTTCAAGGCCATTTCACCGGAAGAATTCAAAGCATTGGAGGAGGAACAATGATTGCTGTCAAAAAACCCGGCCTCCTTTCGACCATACAGGACCTCGGAAGGTACGGTCATCAAAAGCACGGAGTCATCGTAAGCGGAAGCATGGATCCCCTTGCCCATAAGATCTCGAACCTATTGGTGGGAAATCCAGAAAGTGCAGCCACCCTCGAAATCACGTTGATGGGACCTGCACTTCAGTTCAAGGAAACCTCCCTGATCTCGATCTGTGGCGGAGATCTGTCGCCGTCCATTGACGGAAAGCCTGTCCCACTCAGAAGATCATTATTAATTAAAGCCGGAAGCACCCTCCGTTTCAAATCTGCCAAAAACGGCTGTCGGAGTTATCTAGCTGTTGCAGGGGGATTCAATGTCCCACCTGTCATGAACAGCAGATCGACCTACATAAGAGCGGGAATCGGCGGAATGGCAGGGCGTGCCCTTCAGGAAGGAGACATCTTAGAAGCAGGTCCCCTCAATCAAGAATCGAAAAACATCATCAATTATCTGCTTCCTTACCTTGGAGAAGAGGATTTCACAGAAATCGACTGGTCGATTTCCTCTGAATTCATCTCCTCCTATCACCAGAAGCAGCCGATCAGGGTCATTCCTGGAACCGAGTATGAGCTATTCACAGAAGAAAGCCGGCAACAATTCTTTCACAAGCCGTTCAAGGTCACGGCACAATCTGACCGGATGGGCTACCGCCTGGAAGGTACGTCCCTCCAGTTGGAAGAAGCATTCAATATGATATCGGAAGCGGTGGTGTTCGGGACGATCCAGGTTCCGGCGAATGGTGAGCCGATCATTCTGCTTGCTGACCGGCAGACTGCAGGGGGCTATCCACGGATCGGATACATTGCCTCAGTGGACCTCCCGATCATCGCCCAGACAAAGCCCGGGGAAGAATTGACGTTCACGATGATTTCCCATGAACAGGCACAGGAGCTATACATAGACCGGGAAAGACAATTGAATCATCTAAAGCAGGGCATCGCCTTGAAATGCACATCATAAGCCCACTCACAACAGCAAAGGAGCGAACCACTTGAAGAAAAAATCAAATTTCAGTTTATTGCTCGGAGCCGCGTTCCTTATGGCCACATCGGCCATCGGACCAGGCTTCCTCACTCAAACAACCGTCTTCACGGAGAAACTTGCCGCAAGCTTCGGCTTCGTCATCTTGATCTCCATCCTCATCGATATCGGGGCACAGCTCAACATCTGGCGGATCATCGCCATTTCTGAAAAACGGGCACAGGACATCGCCAACGACGTGTTACCGGGATTGGGCTACTTCTTGTCTATCCTCATCGTCGCCGGCGGCCTGGCCTTTAACATCGGGAACATTGCCGGTGCCGGATTAGGGACGAACGTCCTCTTTGGGATTTCTCCTGAAATGGGGGCCCTTTTCAGCGGAATCGTCGCCGTAGGGATTTTCCTCGTGAAAGAAGCAGGCAGACTCATGGACCGGTTTGCACAGATCCTCGGCTTTCTCATGATCATCCTTACCGTGTACGTGATGTTCACCGCAAATCCTCCTGTAGGAGAAGCTGTGACGAAGACATTCGCACCGGACACGATCGATTTCCTTGCCATCATCACATTAGTCGGCGGGACCGTCGGAGGGTATATCACCTTTGCCGGCGGCCACCGCTTATTAGAAGCAGGGATCACAGGGAAACAGGCACTCCCCGAGATCACCAGGAGCTCCGTATCTGCCATCGGGATTGCTTCGATCATGCGAATCTTTCTTTTCCTGGCAGCGCTTGGGATCATCGCACAAGGGTTCACCCTTGATGCTTCCAATCCACCGGCATCTGTATTCCAGCTCGCCGCCGGTGATATCGGGTACAAAATGTTCGGGATCGTCATGTGGTCGGCAGCTGTTTCCTCCGTCGTAGGGGCAGCTTATACGTCAGTATCATTCATTCGTACATTCAGCCCGCTGCTAGAAAAATACCATAAATGGCTCATCGTTGGATTCATCACGATATCCACCCTGGTCTTTGTCATTGTCGGAAAACCGGTGGCCATCATGATCCTTGTCGGCTCCCTGAATGGCTTGATCCTGCCGATCGCACTGGGCGTCATGCTGATCGCCGCCCACAAAACAAACATCATCGGCGACTACAAGCATCCTGTCTGGATGACCGTCTTCGGCGTGTTGATCGTCGCGGCCATGTCTTATATGGGTGTGTATGCGCTCATTCAAGGCATTCCACAGTTATTCAGTTAAGCTGACTGAACATAGAAAAATCCGAACCCTTACTCGAGATTCTTTATTGAAAATCGGAGGGGTTCGGTTTTTTTGTTTTGTAAAAGTAATAGAAATCCTGCAAAAATCCTTACTGGCTCAAACATAAAAAAAGAGACCCAAAGGGCCCCTCTCTTATCTTACTGAATAATATTCTTCACCCGGCCGACCTGTCCATCTGTCAACCGGACTTTGATGCCGTGGGGATGGTTTGGTGAATTGGTAAGGATGTCTTTCACGATCCCCCGGGTCAATTTATTCGTACGCTGGTCTTTTTTCAGGACGATGTCCACTTCAAGACCGGGTTTGATATTGGCACGCTGTTGTCCGCTCATTGAATTCTCCATTTCGTTAAGTAGTTTCCTGCGGTTAATCCTCGTCCTTCACGTCGATATCTTCCGGGATCGGTTCACTCAAATACTCAGCAAGCTGCTGCTTCATCTTTTCCATCTGCTCCAGATGCTGATTGAATTGGTCCCGGTATAATAAGTACTGCTCCCCGTCGTGGACCGCACGTATTTTCCTTTGCTGGACGAGGCTTTCGATATAGGATTCAGGCAGATTCAGATATTCTGCCGTTTCTTTAATGGTGAGATACATCCGATTTCTTCCTCACTTTACTTATAGGATCCGCCCTGTGCAAACTGATCGCCAGTTTGCATAGCAGCTATTCCTTCAGTTCTATTTTCGCGACCGCTTCACAGTGCATCGTTTGCGGGAACATGTCCACAGGCTGGACTTCTGTCGTCTCATATCCACCGTCTTCAAGGATCCTCAGGTCCCTGGCAAGCGTGGCCGGATTGCATGAGACATATACGACTTTCTTCGGCTTCATGGCAAGGATCGTATTGAGGAGCGCTTCGTCGCATCCCTTACGCGGCGGATCGACCACGAGGACGTCCGCACGTATTCCTTCTTCATACCAATCGGGAATGACCACTTCTGCCGGTCCCGCCTTGAATTCCACATTCGTCATCTCATTCAATGCCGCATTTTGCTTCGCATCCTCGATCGCCTGGGGAACGATTTCAACCCCGTACACCTTCTTGGCCTTCTGGGCGAGGAACAACGATATCGTCCCAATGCCGCAATAAGCATCGATGACCGTCTCTTCCCCTTGAAGATCCGCATATTCAAGTGCTTTATCATACAGCACCTTCGTCTGTTCCGGATTCACCTGATAGAAAGAACGTGCAGAAATCGCAAACTTCACGTCTCCGATATAATCATGGATCACTT
Organism: Bacillus sp. KH172YL63; assembly: GCF_011398925.1. NCBI lineage: Bacteria > Bacillati > Bacillota > Bacilli > Caryophanales > Bacillaceae > Bacillus > Bacillus sp. KH172YL63. The sequence goes on along the minus strand of NZ_AP022842.1, from coordinate 423,488 downwards.
CTTCTCCCCACAGCACGCGGGTCGTGTCCCCCATGATCACATTCGTTCTTTTAGGGTTCACATTATGGACAATCGACGTGATTCCCTCAATATTCTCCACAAGCACCTCAACGATCGCCTCTTTATGAGGAAGATCCTGCGTCCGGGTCACAAGCACCACCATCACTTCCCCAGTCGTATAAGCCGTCCGGGTCATAATATGACGGAGCGTCCCTTTATGGCTCTTCTCATCGTAGGGACGGACCTTCAGCTTTTCGCAAATATCCTTCACCTGCTGGATCACTTCATCATTCTTTTCATATTGAATGATGCATTTGTCCATATCGATGATTTCATGACTCCGCTTCTGATAGAATCCCGCAACGAACCTGCCGTCCTTTTCGCCTACGGGCACTTGCGCTTTATTCCGGTAACGCCATGGATCTTCCATTCCAAGGACAGGGTGCACGTCAACGTCGTGAAGCTTTCCGATGCGCTGCATCACATCCCGGACATTCTTTTCTTTTGCCAGCAGCTGTCCTTCATAGGTCATGTGCTGAATCTGGCAGCCTCCACACTCCTTATAAATCGGGCACGGTGGATCCTGCCGGAAAGAACTTTCCTTCGTCCGCTCGGTCAGACGGCCAAACCCGTATCCCTTGCTCGTCTTCACGACCTTCACGCGGCCTTCCTCACCCGGCAGTGCATCCGGCACGAACAACGGATATCCGTCGACTTTCGTCACCCCGTTGCCGTCATGGGTCAGATCTTCGAATACCGCTTCATCTATATAATCATTTTTTTGAACTGGTGCTTTTTTACTCACTGATATCTTCCTTTTCGAATTCCTTTTTAAGACTCTACTGATTGTACCATAAATGACGGCAGAGAATGAAATTGATGGAGGTCCGTCCCCATAAATGAAAAAAGCATCGTGTAGCCGATGCTTTTGGTGTTCAGGGGGTGTTTTCACTGTCCGCTTTTTGGATCGATTGAATCGCTGCATTCAGGTGGGATGTGAATTCTTTTCCCTTTTCCATTTCATTTTCTTCAAATACTTCGATGATGCAGTTGAAGTTATCAATCAGATGGTCTGATTTCATGCCCCTGCTGACGAGCACGCTGTTCAGCCAGAGGGCATAATCGGAGAATACCTTTGATTCCCCTGCGTCTGAAGCAGCTTTAAGATAGTTGAAATGGTGGAGATTGTCTTCATAGCATTTCTTCCGGCCGGCTTCTCCGAACTTTTCATCCAGTTCAGGATACCTGTCATACAGTTTCTCTATCGCTGCATCAATCACAGCTGTATATGTCTGCATCAGTAAGCCACCACCTTGTAGCGGTCGATCGATGGGACGATGGAGGCCAGCTGCTGATCCGGATATTTCTTCTCCAGTTCGTGGATCCGCTTATAATCTTCACTCTGCACCCAGCTCATGAAATCTTCCTTCGTATCCCATTCCATATGGACCGTGATCTCACCCGGCTTTTTCTCATTTTGCAAAAGAAGGAATCGCTGAAACCCTTCAGCTTCATCAACCAAACCCGACCGTGAATGATAGATTGATATAACCTCATCCGCCTTTTCATCCGGCACTACAAACGTTGAATGTACAATATACATAGAATTCATCCTCCTCCACGCCACACTCTTTTTATCCACTGTACCACAGCCAATGAGTGCCAGGGAAACAGAATAGTACAAATTTCTTCTTTTTCCTAGATAACCTGTCAAAACTTACCGCGTTTCAGCCGATGAACTAAGGGTAAAATGGTATGTGCATTCAATCTGGAAAGGTAGATTAACATGAACCCTGACTTCTTAGTAAACCTGATCCTGATCGGGAACGTCTTTGTTGGCGTATTGTTTGCCCTTAAATCAAGAAGATGGTGGCTTCCATACATATTCATAGCTCTCACATTCCTAACCTTGACCTTCGGATTCGGAATCACACTCGTTTTAAATATAGAATCCATCCTCGCCTATTTGTTCGTATTCGTCGTCGGACAATTGATCTGGGTGTTCGCCTTCGTCATCGTCGCCCATATCCTGTCATGGATCGTAAGAAAGCTCCCGTTCCGCCACAAACAGCGAATCGGCTGGGGATTTTTGATAGGCTTCCCGCTGATGTTCGGTTTGTTTTTGCTGATTCGGGGATGGTGATGGATGGGTTTTGAGGCGTGATGCTGGGTTTGGGTGCTGACGCATAAATCGGGAAAGTGACGCATAAACTCGGATTCCGACGCATAAATCCGAAAAGTGACGCATAAACCCGGATTCCAACGCATAAATCTGAAAAGTGACGCATAAACCCAATCTCAGTCCCCTTACCCCTTTTAAAAAGAAACACCCAAATCATACAACCACACAAAAAAGGAATGCCACTCAAAACGGCATTCCTTTTTCCTTATTCAGCTTTATCTTCCGGGCGGATTTTATCCAGCGGGACGAATACTTGCAGGTGGCGGTAGAGGTTTTCGAACTCTGCAGGAAGAACGCCTCCGAGCTCGCCGTCTACGTTCAGCTGGACTTTTTCTTTTGCCTTGATTTTGATTCGATTGGCCTGTGTGTAAATGACGTTCGGGTCATGTATATGTTCTCCCCGTACGGCCAATGACGCGATGCGGATGAATTCAGCCAGGTTGGTTTTTTTCAAGATCAACAGTGAGAATAATCCATCATTGATCGATGCGTCCGGGGCCAGTCGTTCAAAGCCTCCGACCGAATTGGTGAGGCCGATGAGAAATAGCATCGCTTCCCCTTCAAATAACTTCCCGTCGTATTCGATCGATACGTCGGTCGGTTTGATGGAAGGCAGCATTTCGATGCCTTTTAGATAATAGGCGAGCTGCCCCATCATTGTCTTTAGCTTGCTTGGCACTTCATATGTCAGTTCGGTGATTCTTCCGCCACCGGCGATATTGATAAAGTATCGCTCGTTCATGCGTCCGATATCGACAGGGATCGTTTCACCCTTGGTAATGACATCAATGGCCGCTCCGATATCCTTTGGAATGTGGAGGGCGCGGGCGAAGTCATTCGTCGTCCCCATCGGAACAATTCCAAGCTTTGGTCTGTAGTCCTGTTCGGCCAAGCCGTTCACTACTTCATTTAATGTGCCGTCGCCGCCTGCTGCGACAACGATATCATACTTTCTCTCAACCGCGATCCGGGCAGCCTCTGTCGCATCCCCTTCACAAATGGTTGCGTGAACGGAGGTCTCATAACCGGCCTGCTCTAGCTTTATCAATACTTCCGCAAGATGCTTCTTGAACAGCTCACGTCCCGAAGTAGGATTGTATATTATTCTTGCTCGTTTCATACCCATCATCCTAATCTGTATTAGTTCACAAAAATCGTCCATTTATATTCCATCTTTTAACATCTTATACCAAATCATTTTTTTCATGCAAAGTATGTCCGGCAGGTTCATTTTTCATAAACCTTCTACCGGTCAATATCATAACTCTTTTCTCTGGAAAAATCTAATGAAATATAAAATTTGTCAATTCCGTCACGGACATTTCCGGCACCTCTTCATGAAAAATACATAATTAGGGCCCCTCCCTCGTAAAGTTAATAGATAACCCGTCATGGAGGTGCTCATATGAAAGCATTGGTGTTGGTGCATGTACTGTCTGCGATCATCGGGATCGGCCCTACTTTTTTCACCCACGTCCTCACCCGCCCGTCCCAGAACGTGGAGCAGCTAAAAGTCTCAATGGCCCTGTATCAGCGGTTGGAATTCTTCCCGAAAATAGGGGGAAGCCTAGCTCTGTTAACCGGGTTCATCCTTTTCTTTGCCGGGGACTACGGCCCTTTCACCCAGCTTTGGATAGCGGGATCATTCACCCTTTACCTTCTAATCCAGCTGTCGGTCTTTCTCCTCATCAATCCGAATGCAAAGAAAGTCTCAACATGGCTCACCCTGCCGGAAAATGAATTCCTGACAGGTGCGCCCCCTGAAGAGATTCAGCGGCATTTGAGCCTTTTCAACCGTTACATGTATATGACATCTGCACTTGGGGTCCTTTTATTCATATGTATGATCCTGAAACCGTGATTAGTGGGGGAAAATGGGTGGATTTTCTGACGGGATGCGCCCAAACAAAAAACCATCCAGAATATCCCTGTGATATTCTGAATGGTTATAAAAATAGCTTTATATTTCGCTCCTGCAGGAATTGTATGGATTCTTCAAGGGATGTCGTATCAAAGTGATACACTTCCCCGATGATATCTTTCCATTTTTCAACGTCCTTCATTTGATATTCCCTTATATTCCGGTACGTCATGACTTTCAGTGTCTGGTTGCGGAGGAAATAGCACTGATTTCCCTGAAAGCGGACAGCCGTGATCCTTCTCATCGTGATATTATCATCGGAATCCAGATAGGAAGCCTCGATATCAGCCTCCAGCTCTTCTTCCTCAAGGGGGAGCCATTCAATCGTCTTTTTCACAAAAGATTTGCCGTTTGAGCGCCGGTCGACCTCGAATTCACGGATATCCTTCTGGATGAACGTGATTTCTTCCCCGAATCCATGAAGAAGATGTCGCTGCCTCGCCTCGAGCTCCACCGGTTTCATGATTGGCGAACCGTAGCCGACATCCACGTAGAACTTGCGTGAATCAATCGTGATCATCAACCCGAGATGTCCAGGGTTCACCCGTACAAAGCGGCAGTCGTAGCCCAATTCTTTCAGCAGTCTCCCGAAATTGATATTTAACGTGAAGCATGTCCCTCCCCACCCTTTCAAGTGGAGATTTTCTGCAAAAGTGGAAAGGGACGGCACAAAGGAATCCCCTTTAGAGAAATAATAAAATTTACTGAATGTCTCGTATGGGATCCTGATCAAGTGCTGCTGAATCAGCCGCTGCAAATAGTTCAGTGTAGGGCGCTCTATATCCATATTTAAATAGTTTATATATCTCTTAACTGCATCCAATCGGATCACTCTTTCTACTTTTTCATCAGGCACACCGTAAACCGGTGCGGCAGGGAGAAGGTTTGGAGAGCGTCGTGCCTTGTCGCAAGGAATGCATGAAGGGATTGAAGGCAATCCTCCTTCTCCGCATCATCCATATGACCGAGCCACGGTGAGGCCCCGACCCTTTCACACCAGGATTTCAACGAATAGTCGACCCGATAATGAAATGAATAGAAGTCTTTCACCATAAAGCCTGCTCCTTGCCATTCTAACAACCACTCCACCGGAAATCCATTGACCTGATCCGGTGATTGAGACGGTGTTTCCCCTGTCGGTGCCTGTAAAAACGTCATCGTATCCTTGACGATTTCATGATCTGAAAGAATTTCTGAATCACTGACGATGAACGTGCCTTCGTCCTTCAGGATCCGCTGCATTTCATCAATCGCTTTCGGGCGGTCGAACAAATGCCAGCTTCTATGTACCATCGCCATATCATAGTAGCAGTCCGGGAGATTGGTTGATTCAGCTGTGCCGGTAAGATATGGAATTTCCAGGTATTGCTTACTCTCCAATGCCTTGGCGGTGTCTCTAAGTTCTTGGGAAGGCTCGACCCCGATCACTTCCGCTCCACGCTTATGCAGCTTTCTCGTCAGGGCACCGGTCCCTGAACCGATCTCAGCCACTTTCCTACCTTCCCACACAATCCCCCTAATCTTCAACGAATCAAAGTATTGGTGCGGGACATCCTCACAAAACGCAGCACAATCGACGGCCATATTACCCAAATTCACTTCCATTCACTCTCTTCCCCTATCATAATGGATTTTCACACAACTGAACGTTACGATTTCATGTCAATGCCAACCATAACCACAACCAAGCCCGTCCCAAAGGACACATCATCCTTACATATTCGATACCCTTATGAGGATTTCCTCTCTTTTGGGACCTCTCTTTGGGGACGGACCTTGCCGTTTATTATATCGTCATCATTCTTAAGCAGTTTACTTTACGTCCACTATATGAAAATATCCTATTTGTCCTGTGGATAAACCTTGTACAATATTATCTTTCTATCATTATATTGGGGATTTCGGGTGGGAAATGGAGGTCAAACCTAAAAAAAACGGTCATCTGTGATGACCGTTTGGTGTGGTGTGCTTAGTTGTTTGCTCCAGATGCGATGCGCTTTACGTTTTGTTCGGCGGTTTTGATCAGGTCTGGAGTGAAACCGTTTTTCATCCGTTGGTTTTCTTCATTGAAGTAGTTCTGCACTTCTTGATCGAATTCCACTTCGATCAGGTCACGGATGTCTGTTATTCTAAGGGCGATCATAATCGAGACCAGGTGGGCAACCGTCAGTGATTTCTTTTTGAAATTCACCAGTTCATTGATCGTCGCCACTCTCAATCCTGTCAAGCGGTGTAAATCGCCTTGTGTCAATCCTCTTTCACGCAGGATTTCTCCCAATTTAATATGAATTTTGTGGGGAAATTTATCTAGCGCTTCTATGACAATTGTATTTGTTTTTTGGTGAATCATGATGCTTCAACTCCTCATCCTATACCATATTAACGTGATTTCACCCATTCGTGAACCGGCAAAAAATGCCATCACACCGGGTGTTTCACCATTCTGTTATCAGGATGGACATGAGGGCATCTTGAACCGAACAGAAGAGGGGCAGGCATTTAGACCCAACGCCTCCTCCTTTACTTAAATCTACATTAATATGTTTTGAACCAGACTCGTTTTCAAACTTTCATATACTTCCTGCCATAACGCCTTATCTTCCCGATATTGGGCCGTCAGGCGGCCAACCATTTCTTTCTGCTTCTCAGGAAAAAGTTCGTGATCCTTCGGCGGGAGCTTTGCCCGTTCATCATCGACGATCTTCTTCACCATCGGGGCTCTCGGACCCCAGACAAGCTTCTCGTTTCCATCCGTGTCGATGAATATAAAAATCGGTATCGCCCTCGACGTACCATTTGTTAGATATTGATCAATCAATTCAAGGTTTTCATCCCGGAGGATCATGCGGACGTCCATACCGGCTGCACCTGCCACTTTAAGCAGGATGGGTATGTTCAACATGGCGTCTCCGCACCAATCTTCCGTAATGGCAATCACCCGCAGTGAATGTTCACCAAGCTTGTCCAGTACGTCCTTGTCTTCAACGGGAATCGAAAAGCCTTTCCGGATCGCTTCCACATTTTCTTTATGAACCTTCATACCATCTATGTATTCTTCCGATGTCATTCCTTTGTCAAACCACTGTTCTACATTCATGTTCATTCCTCCTTCAGCGCTTCACCGATTGACGAAGCACCTAAACCTTCAACAGGCATCTCTCTCTAGCATATTCATGTTTGTAACAATCCACAAGGGGAATCTTCTTACAATCCCATCCTTAAATTTCAATTGTACTGAATATGCCTGTAGGAATATAATATAAGAAAAGCCCCAGACTGAACAGGTTCGATTGGACTGTAACCGCAACAAAAAAAGGAATAGCGCCTCGCTACTCCTTACCTATTCCAGAGGGGTGGGAAAGGTTCAGTAAAGAATGAAATCATATACATCTTTCCTTTACAGAAAAAAAGCTGACTCAATTGTCAGTTTCATCCTTTATATTTTTGGTTAAAGTAGATGGATATAGGATGACTCCTTTCATTGAACCACCTTACACATCCTGTGATTTTTCAATTATTTTTGTCACTTTGTTATAGTAGTAGTTCAGCTCGACTAGGTTATCTGCCTCCTTCAGCCTCTTTAAATATTGATTCGCTTTTTCATAGTCTTCTGGTGGCAGTTCAACCTTGATTCTTCTTTTCTTCCACTTCGCCAACAGGTTTCACCTCATTATGGTTTGGTGATCCTCCCTTAGAGGTCGGTTCGAGCTGATAATGAGATAGCTCTTGAATATAGGATGCCTTCGTATTCGCCAAATTTTGTTCGATTTTACGGGTGATGACGGAACTTCCACCGATCCCCGATAATAAACTGATATAAATCACATACCAGATCGGGACCGTATCGACCACCGGCAACACCGACAGACACCCTGCCAGAACGCCTATGATAATATCCTTCGTTGAACCAAATAGATAATGTTTCTCACCTTGATCATCGATAAACTTTCGTGGAAAAGTGAAATGACCATTTTTGAAAACCAGAATATGTCCCAAGCCTCCAATACCACCCATTAACATTGGCAACAGAATCACTTCGAATAAGGACATTCTATCCACCCTCTGGAATCATTTACTATTATTATATATTATTTACAGAAAATTCAGAATGGATAATTGGACGCAATTTTGTCCACTAAAGGAGCCCCATTATGAGAAAAATTGTGCTGAAAGTCTCGGCTGTCGACAAACTTCGATACCAAAACTATATGATGCAGTTAAAACGGGCAGAAACGAAAGTCGAAGCCGATACGTATTACCGGCTGGCCAGGCAGATCCTTGAAAAAGCCAAGAAGCAGCAAATGTAGCCAAAAAAAGAAGAGCCCGAAAGCCCTTCTCTTTCATTTTCTTACTTAGTTTACGCCCACTGCATGATACGCTGCCTTCACGCTTGTCACTTCAGCACTTCCGGCACCATATAAATCTGTCGCCGCCTGCACGGCTGCTGAACGGAGCTGGCTGTAGTTTGAAGATGGTGTTAAATATTGAGTGAGGGCACGGTAATAAATTTTCCCGGTCTTAGCCGTCCCGATTCCAGAAACGCTCACCCCGTAGTGTGTGCCACCCTGGCTTAACAGGTAAGCCGCCTTGTTTCCAATACCGCTGTTGATATGAACCCCACCGTTATCCTGAGTTCCTGTGTATCTAACAGAATAGTGATCCGGATCGCCGTATTTCGCAGGATCAGACATGGATCGAAGGGCATCCCCGCTCTTATTCGGTGTATAGATGTCTTCTCCGATCTCCCAATCCGGATTCTGGTTGGCATCGAACTCTACCAATGTACCAAAAATATCAGACATGGATTCATTGATGGCTCCTGATTCATTTTGATAGATCAGGTCGGCTGTCGTGTCGGTTACCGCGTGAGTCAGCTCGTGCGCCACAACATCCAATCCGCCTGAAAGGGAAATGAACGTCGAACCGTCTCCATCACCATATACCATCTGCTGACCGTTCCAGAATGCATTATTATAGTTTTTCCCATAGTGTACGGTTGAATTGAGGGCACCGCCATTTCCGTCATAGCTGTTCCGGTTATGGGTGTTTTTATAATAATCATACGTTTTTCCAGCGTAGTAATGGGCATCTACCGCAGCCGCATCGTAGCTCGCATTGAATACATTGTCACTGTCTGCCCAAAGCGATCCCGGCAGGCGGGTACGATTTGACGCATCATATGTGAAGACGCCTGAACCTCTCGTAAGGTCCTGGAGATAATAAGTGGACGAAGCAAGATACGTATTCAATGACTTCGTATCCCCCAGTACGCCCTTACCTGAACCAACCGTATTCGTACCGCCTGTTACAGCACCCCCGCCAGGTTTACCGGCCTCATGGATTTCATTCACCTTATCAAGGATATCTCCGGAGGCGGCATCCACGAAATAATGCCAGTTCCCTGGTTCCGGTGCAAGGAAATTATAGTTTACGAGATAAGCGTAATGGGCTTTTCCATCCTTCACATAAATCACCGAATCAGATGTAGGGGCATACTCATATTCAGGCTGAGCGTCCACTGCCTTCACAAGATCTCCTTCACCCGTTGATACGGCTTCTTTTTTAGAAATCTTCTTGGCCTTCTTCAGATCCTGTTTGCCGTCCAGGTTTGCCACCGGTGCACCGGATAATGCCGTCAGGACCCCATCACTGTTCACATGGGCAGTCAACTCGGCACCGTACACAGGCGTCCCTTTATACACTTGCTGAATCCGCAAATATGTAAATCCCAAGTCATCTTTCTGTTTATCTTTTACCTTGAAGGACAATCTAGCGTCCCCTTTAAATTTAAACGTCTGTTGCTTCGCCGTTAAATAATCGAACACAATCGTTTCCGGGGCCTTTGAAGACACCTTTGTCAACTGACCGGAAATGAATTGGGGCGTCCCCATCTGTGAATTAAAGTTCACTTTCTCGCTAACCTTGGATGCTCCAAAAGCTTCCGGAGCCAATGCAGGGCTCATCATCAATCCGGCTGTCAAACTTAACGCAACGACTTTTTTCTTCAATTACAACACCTCTTCATCCGAATTTTCTAACTTTTCAAAACATTAATCACACTATAATACAAAGCCCTCCCGTTCCGAACGAGCCTAAAGACCCGGATTTTTCATTTTTCAAATGCGGGTTCAATCACCTATGCTAAACGGGCAAAAAACGCACATTTTAGGAAAACTTGAACGGAATGGGGGGAGCACCGCCTGATTCACTCGTTGTTGGAATAAATATCCATACACACAACCACTGGTCGAAACGATCCCACGCCGCGAACGAAAAAAAGCCCCATGGAAACATCACGTTTCCATGGGGCTCTCTTCTATATGATTATCGTTTCTGAATTTCCTGAAGCAATAATTTGTTCACAAGCGGCGGGTTGGCCTGACCTTTTGTCGCTTTCATGATTTGACCGACAAGGAAGCCGATGGCACGGTCTTTCCCGTTCTTGAAGTCTTCGATCGATTGTGGATTCGCATCCAGCGTTTCCGTCACGATCTTCAACAGGGCGCCTTCGTCAGAGATTTGAACAAGACCTTTATCCTTCACGATCTGTTCAGCATTTCCGCCGTTTTCAATCAATTCTTTGAACACTTTCTTCGCGATTTTCGAAGAAATCGTTCCTTTTTCGATCAGCTTGATCATGCCCGCAAGTCCTTGTGGCGTCAGCTTCACGTCTTCAAGCTCTTTCTGTCCGGCGTTCAAGTAAGCAGATACCTCACCCATCAGCCAGTTAGACGCAAGCTTCGCGTCTGCTCCTGCATCAACCGTTTCCTGGAAGAAATCTGACATCTCCTTCGTCAATGTCAGAACCATCGCATCGTAAGCAGGCAGTCCCATCTCTTCTACATAGCGCTTTTTACGCTCATCCGGAAGTTCAGGGATCTCGGCACGGATGCGGTCCATCCATTCTTGATCGATGTGAAGATGTAATAGATCCGGTTCAGGGAAGTAACGGTAGTCATCGGATCCTTCTTTTACACGCATCAGGATCGTTTTACCTGTCGATTCATCGAAACGAAGCGTTTCCTGCTGAATCAATCCTCCAGATAAAAGTACCTTCTCCTGACGTACGATCTCATACTCCAATCCTTTTTTCACAAAGTTAAAGGAGTTCAGGTTCTTAAGCTCGGCTTTCGTACCGAATTTCTCCTGACCGATCGGACGAAGGGAAATATTGGCGTCACAGCGAAGTGACCCTTCTTCCATCTTACAGTCAGATACGCCTGTGTATTGGATGATGGATTTCAACTTTTCAAGATAAGCATACGCTTCTTCCGGTGTGCGGATGTCCGGCTCAGATACGATCTCGATCAGCGGCGTTCCTTGACGGTTATAATCGACAAGAGAATAGCCGTCGCCAGAGTGAGTCAGTTTCCCTGCATCTTCCTCAAGGTGAAGACGAGTGATACCGATTCGTTTCTTCTCACCGTTCACTTCGATTTCAATCCAGCCGTTCTCACCGATCGGCTTATCAAACTGGGAGATTTGGTATGCCTTCGGATTATCCGGGTAGAAGTAGTTTTTACGATCAAATTTCGTATCCGTTGCGATCTCACAGTTCAGTGCGATCGCCGCCTTCATTCCGAATTCAATGGCACGTTTGTTCACGACCGGCAGGACACCAGGATATCCAAGGTCGATCACGTTCGTATTCGTATTCGGCTCCGCTCCGAAATGGTTCGGTGCCGGAGAGAACATCTTACTGTCCGTCTTTAATTCTACGTGGACTTCTAGTCCGATTACTGGTTCAAAGTTCATTGATTTCACCCCTTACAGTTGTGGTTTTTTTGTATGGAAATCTGTAGCCTGCTCGAATGCATGGGCTACGCGATAAATCGTGCTTTCGTCAAAGTGCTTTCCGATGATTTGAAGTCCAAGTGGAAGACCTGTTGAAGAGAATCCGCATGGAACAGAAATCCCCGGTACCCCTGCAAGGTTCACTGGAATCGTCAAAATATCATTTGCATACATCGTCAGTGGATCATCGATTTTTTCCCCGATTTTGAAAGCCGGAGTCGGTGTCGTCGGTCCGATGATGACGTCATATTTCGCAAATACATCTTCAAAGTCTTTCTTGATCAGCGTACGTGCCTGCTGGGCCTTCTTGTAGTAAGCATCATAATAACCAGAGCTTAACGCAAACGTCCCAAGCATGATACGACGCTTCACTTCATCCCCGAATCCTTCCGCACGTGTCTTCTTGTAAAGATCAAGAAGATTCTCTGCGTTCGGCGAGCGGTAACCGTAGCGGACACCGTCAAAACGGGCAAGGTTGGCAGAAGCTTCAGAAGACGCAAGTAAATAATACGTCGATACGCCATATTTAGAGTGTGGAAGAGACACTTCTTCCCATGTTGCACCCATGCCTTCCAATACTTTCAGTGAAGCAAGAACAGCTTGACGGGCTTCTTCCCCGACACCTTCACCAAGGTATTCTTTCGGCACAGCGATTCTCATGCCTTTCACATCACCAGTCAGGGCCTCTGCGTAATTCGGCACCTCTACATTTGCAGAAGTGGAATCGTTCGGATCTAGTCCTGCAATCGCTTGTAGCAGGTACGCATTATCCTCGACATTACGGGTGATCGGTCCGATTTGGTCAAGAGATGAAGCAAATGCCACAAGACCGAAACGGGACACACGTCCGTAAGTCGGCTTCAATCCGACCGTACCCGTGAATGCAGCCGGCTGACGGATCGATCCGCCTGTATCAGAACCTAAAGAGAAAGGAACTTCCCCTGCAGCAACAGAAGCAGCCGAACCACCTGAAGATCCGCCTGGAACCGTATCAAGATTCCACGGATTGCTCGTCTTCTGGAAACCGGAGTTCTCCGTAGATGAACCCATCGCAAACTCATCCATATTCAATTTACCGATCGTAATCGTATCGGCACTATGTAACTTATTGATGACCGTCGCATCATAAATCGGATTGAAATCCTCAAGAATCTTACTCGCGCAAGTCGTACGAAGACCCTTCGTCACGATATTATCCTTGATCCCGATCGGCATTCCGAAAAGAAGCCCCTTCGATTCATCCGTACCAAGCTTGGCATCCATTTCCTTCGCCTTATTGCGGGCATTCTCTTCATCCAAAGTCAAAAATGCCTTCACTTTATCCTCAACCGCATCAATGCGTTTGTAAGACTCGTCTACTAAATCCGTAACAGAAACTTCCTTCTTATGTAAAAGCTCATGAAGCTCTGATAATTTATGGTCAAATAATGACATGAGTTCCCCTCCTTAGTCCAAGATCGATGGAACGCGAACTTGTCCATCCTGTTTATCTGGTGCGTTCTTCAACACTTCTTCACGTGGCAGACCCTCAACAGGCTCATCCTCACGCATAACATTCTTCATATCAAGCACATGACTCGTCGCTTCCACATTCGCTGTATCCAACTCATTCAGCTGCTCGGCAAACCCAATAATCGCATCAAGCTGAGTCGTAAACTTCTTCGCTTCATCCTCCGTGATGGCTAGTCGTGCAAGATGCGCTACATGCTTCACCTGCTCTTCAGAAATTCTAGACATCTTCTTCACCTCCGTATATGTTCGAACACTCACAATACTATTGATAATACCAAAATTCGCGTCATTAAAGCAACTATGATAAGTGACCCCAACAGTTGTCCATACCTCCCTCCATTCTATCACGAAAAGGAGAGCCGGTGTGATTTTATGGGGGACGGACCTTGGGTTGGGATGGTGGGTACTGATGGCGGTGAATTCTTTTTTATTGAGCGATTGGGGTTTGCGAGAAGTTGGTGGGGGATTGGGGAGCGTTTTTTTGTGGAATTGGGATCGTTTTTTCTTTTGGGAGTGGGTTTCGGTAATGGTGGAGGGCTTTTTTGGCGGTAAATTGGGGAGTTTGTTCTTTTCCAGGGTCGGTTTCTGGTCAGGGTGGGCAGCTGGCGGTCTCTGATTGCGTCGTTTTCGGTGTTGATTGCGTCATTCTGGACCTTAATTGCGTCTGTTTCGGCCTTGATTGCGTCGTTTTTTCTTTTATTGCGTCTGAATAGGATGTATTTGCGTATATTTCCATTTTTATACATAACGGGTATTGGCCCTTATGCGTCAGTTCTCAGTTTTATGCGTCGGTCTCGGCCTGTTATGCGTCACTTTTTCTTTTTATGCGTCGCCACATCACCTTTATGCGTCACTTTTCTTTTTTATGCGTCACTCCCTCTGTCACCTTCTTTCCTTATAATCTGATCACGCTTTTTGTAAAAATTCCTGCTTTAAGAGTAGTTAATAGACAAAATTACAAAAGATTTTTGTAATTGGTATTGCTGTCATCGAAAATTAGGAGTTTCTTCCTTTCCAGAGTCGGTTCCCGGTCATGATCGGCGGCTGTCGTTCTCTGATTGCGTCGTTTTTGGTGTTGATTGCGTCATTCTGGACCTTAATTGCGTCTGTTTCGGCCTTGATTGCGTCGTTTTTTCTTTTATTGCGTCTGAATAGGATGTATTTGCGTATATTTCCATTTTTATACATAACGGGTATTGGCCCTTATGCGTCAGTTCTCAGTTTTATGCGTCGGTCTCGGCCTGTTATGCGTCACTTTTCTTTTTTATGCGTCACTCCCTCTGTCACCTTCTTTCCTTATAATCTGATCACGTTTTTTGTAAAATTTCCTGCTTTAAGAGTAGTTAATAGACAAAATTACAAAAGATTTTTGTAATCGGTATTGCTGTCATCGAAAATTAGGAGTTTCCCCCTTTCTAGGGTCGGTTCCCGGTCATGATGACCAGCTGTCGGTCTCTGATTGCGTCGTTTTTGGTGTTGATTGCGTCATTCTGGACCTTAATTGCGTCTGTTTCGTCCTTGATTGCGTCGTTTTTTCTTTTATTGCGTCTAAATAGAGGGTATTTGCGTCATTTACCATTTTTATCCAGAAGCATTACCCTTTATGCATCACCCCCTCCCTTATAATCTAATCACTTTTCCACAAAAACCCCCACTCCAAAAGTAGTTAAAAGACAATTTCACAAAAAGATTTTTTGTAACTTCCCATCCAAAATCCAGGAAGTTCCTTCTTTTCCACGTCGGTTCCCCTTCATATTCGACAGCTCTCTCCGTCTAATCAAACTGTATTCGCACCATTCCCCATTAAAGGATTCCCCCACCCAACCACGAACCTATACCAAGAGGTGATTTCATGAAAATATACAGCTTTCATCAACAAACGGGAAAATCCATAGGTCAATTCAACAGTCAAAATGTGACCATCCATCCTTTATTAAAACCAGATGAATCTTTTCAAATCGGGTATTTTTATTTAGAGGCAAACAGCGTCCTTGGGATGCATCCGGCGATGTGCGATCAGCTTTTGATGGTGACATCCGGCCGTGGGTGGGTGAGGGTTGAGGGGGAAGAAAGAGTCATGGTCGGGCCCGGTACAGCGATTTACTGGGAAAAAGGAGAAATGCACGAGTCAGGCTCAGATGAGGGGATGACGGCGGTTGTGGCCGAAGGGGGTAAGCTTGACCCGGAGCGCTATCTACCGGTCCGTTAGTGAAATGAAGAGGGACCAACGGCTGCACGGCCCCTCCTTCCTTCTACTTAAGAAGCTTATTTTTAAGCGATGATAACAGGCTATTCTTTTTTTTCTTTTGTTCCGCCGGTTTTCCGTCACCACTTTTTTTCTTCACGTAGATTTCTTCCTTGTCGATGGCGTGGTCGTAGGCGAGGACGAGTCCGATTTCGGTTTCGGTTTCTTTGTTCGTCACCATTGAGAAGGGGACGTGGTGGGAATCTGCGAGCTTGATGTATTTTGACAGGAATGTGTAGCTCATATTCCCGTTGAGTAAAAGCTTGGCATCGGGATGCTTTTTCAGGCTTTCCTGGACTTCCTTATAGACGCCCTTTTCCCTTACCTGACTTTGGGTGAGGGCAATGACGATCCGTTCCCTCAGGGTTCCGAGGAACTTTCTTCTTTCATCGGGCTTCGTCTGTTTCTGCCCGTATATTCCATTTTCCAAGTAATCATCGACTGTCGGTCTGTTCAATGCACGGCACCTCCAAAACATCTATCCTCAGTTTCTCCTACACTATATGTTTCCATGTGTGTATTCGGGTATGTCCCATTTTCTCTTATGAAAAGGCGTTCAGGCAACTAAAAAACAGACGGATTTCCATTGAATATGGCGTCCTGTCAATTTTCGGACAAAACTCCGCTTTCCACTGTAAAAAAATCCGGACGATCTCAATGGATCGTCCGGACACTGGATTTCTACAGAACGGATTGTAAAATCGCTTTTTGAACATGAAGTCGGTTTTCTGCTTGTTGGAAGACGGCGGAGCTTGGTCCGTCGATGACGGCCGCTGTCACTTCTTCTTCTCTGTGGGCCGGGAGACAGTGGAGGAATTTCACATCTTCCGCTGCGTGTTCCATGAGCTCTTCGTTGACTTGGTAGCCGTTGAAGTCCTCGAGGCGTTTGGCCGCTTCTTCTTCCTGTCCCATGCTCGCCCATACGTCGGTGTAGACGATGCCTGCACTGCTCACCGCTTCGACCGGATCGTAAATAAGTGAGAAACTGCCGCCGCTTTCAGCTGCGAGGGCTTCTGTTTCTTTGACGATTTTCCCGGCAGGTTCATAGCCTTTCGGGCAAGAGACGACGACGTCCATCCCAAGCTTTGCACAAAGGATCATGAAGGAGTGGGCGACGTTGTTACCGTCCCCGATATAGACGACCTTTTCTCCCTTCAGCTTGCCTTTCAGTTCAAGGATCGTCAGGACATCGGCCAATGCCTGGCATGGATGATACGTGTCGCAGAGGCCGTTGATGACGGGCACACTTGCGTATTCGGCAAGCTGTTCCACTTTCTCCGTCTCAAAGGTACGGATCATGATCCCGTCTACGTAAGATGAAAGGACCCGCGCCGTATCGGCGATCGATTCTCCCCTTCCAAGCTGGATATCACGGGAATTCAGGTAGATGGCGTGCCCGCCTGATTGAAGCATCCCTACTTCAAAGGATACCCGGGTTCTTGTGGACGATTTTTCAAAGATCATCGCCAGGGTTTTTCCCTCAAGCGCCTTAGAGTGGGGATGTTTTTTCAATTGCTGTGCAAGGGACAGCAGTTCATGCACTTCCTCCGTACTATAATCAAGCCACGTGATGAGGTCCCTCCCTTTTAGAGAGACCGGTGTTGGTGCAAGTTGTGAATTCATCATACTCTGCTCACTCCCTGTATCGTTTTGGACTGGGCCAGCGGGATCGGCTGGACTTTCGGTGCATCCGCGCTCCGGATGAATGCTTTCAGCGTGTCCGCTTCTGTTAATACAGTGATTCCCGCTTCCAGTGCCGCCATCCTTCTTTTCTTCATTTCTGCTGTTTCTTCCTGGCTGTAATAGACGGTGGCGTGATCTGATTCGACCCACTCATAAAAAGAGGATTCGCCTGCCGTTTGATATGCCTTTAAGTCTGCACATTCACTGTCTACAAAGATGGTGCCGCCTGCCGTGATGCCCTCGTGGACTTCCTCGAACACTTTGAACAGCGCTTCTTCAACGGTTTCACCGAGGCATAATCCCTCTCCCGTCGATTTCATGTTGGCGCCGAGTATTTGATCGATTTCCGGCAGGGCGTGGGATGAAAATACAGGATATTTCACACCGACCAAATCGATTTCAGTCGGCGGGGTAAAGCAATAGATCGCAGCCTGATGATCACAGATCAGATCTGTGGCCATATCGATCAGCGGATAACCGATGATCTTGCTGATGACCGGTACCGTCCTGCTCGCACGGGGGTTCACTTCAAGCACGAGGACTTCCTCACCCTGCAGGAGGAATTGAATATTCATGATCCCCTTGTATTGAAGGCCGGATACGATTTTTCCGGCATAGTCTTCGATTGTTTCCTTGACGGCTCTCGATAACGATTCTGAAGGGAAGATCGACATGCTGTCGCCTGAATGGACACCGGCACGTTCGATATGCTCCATCACGCCTGGTACGTACGCTGTTTTTCCGTCTCCCACAAGATCGATTTCGACTTCCCTGCCTTCTTTGAATTCATCGATCAGGATCGGGAAGTATGCTTTTTCCGCCCCCTGGATAAAGGCTTGCATTTCTTCCGGGGTCTGGACTTTCACCATTCCTTTCCCGCCGATGACATAAGAAGGACGGCAAAGGAGCGGGAAGGCAAGATGCCCGGCAACCTGCAGCGCTTCTTCTTTACTGTGACAGATATCCCCTTTTACACGTGGAATCTGCCATTCATCGAGGAATTGATAAAAGCGTTCACGGTCCTCAACCCGGTCGATGATGTCTGACGAGGTCCCAAGTAAGCTGACACCCTTTTCTTCCAGTATTTCAGCAAGGTTCAATGCCGTCTGTCCACCGAATTGGACGAGCACTGAATCGATCTGCTCATGTGCGATGATCGACAGGACCGACTCTTCTGTGATCGGTTCAAAATACAAACGATCCGCCGTTTCGTAATCGGTACTGACGGTCTCTGGGTTGTTGTTGACCATAATGGTGGTATAACCATGTGCTTTCAAGCGTTGGATCGCTTTGACGGCACTGTAATCGAATTCGACACCCTGGCCAATCCGGATCGGTCCGGCACCTATGATCAGGACCTTCTTTTCCCCTTGAAGCGGTTCGATTTCATTGCTTCCATAATAGGTTGAGTACGCATAATTCGTGATTGCCTCGAATTCGCCGGCACATGTATCGACCATCTTAAAGACGGGCAGTATGCCGTGCTCTTCTCTCAGCTTGTGAACCGATCCGGCGTCGTTCCCAGTGAGCGCGCCGATCATGTCATCTTCAAAACGATATTCCTTCGCTTCTTTCAACAACTCAGGTGTGAGCGTCGCCCCGGTAAGCTTCTTTTCCATCGAGACGATATGTTGGAGAATGGATAAAAACAGCACATCGACTTTTGTTGCAGCGTGAATTTCTTCTATTGTATGGCCACGTCTGAACAATTCCACCAATTCAAAGAAACGGAGGTCTGTCGGCGTCGCGATCTTCGTGAACAGTTCTTCTGAAGATAATTGGCTCAAGCCGTCACTGATCGATTCGAGGGACAGATCCAGTGAGTGCAGGGCTTTTTGGAAAGCTGCTTCTAACGAACGCTCGATCGCCATCACTTCACCGGTCGCCTTCATTTTCGTCCCAAGCACGCGATTTGCTTCAGGGAATTTATCAAACGGCCATCTCGGGAATTTGACAACGACGTAATCCAGTGCCGGTTCGAAGCTTGCGAACGTGGTGCGTGTCAACGGATTGATGATTTCATCCAGCGTTTGGCCGACGGCAAGCTTGACGGCGATCTTCGCGATCGGATAGCCGGTCGCTTTGGAAGCAAGTGCCGAAGACCTGCTCACACGTGGGTTCACTTCGATGACGTAATATTGGTTACTGTCAGGGTCTAAAGCAAATTGTATATTGCATCCTCCCACTACCTCTAACGCACTGATGATATCAAATGCTGCTGTGCGGAGCATGTGGAACTCCTGATCGGTCAGCGTCTGGGATGGTGCGACGACGATCGAATCCCCGGTATGGACACCGACAGGGTCGAAGTTTTCCATATTACAGACGGATATACAATTTCCTTTCGAATCTCTCATCACTTCATACTCGATTTCTTTGAACCCGGCTATGCTTTTCTCCACCAGCACCTGAGTGATCGGGCTTGCCTTCAGCCCGGTCTGGACGAGCTTGCAATATTCTTCGTGGGTCGAGGCAATCCCGCCGCCTCTTCCTCCAAGGGTGTAAGCAGGGCGGACGATGATCGGCAGGGAGATCGTTTCAGCGAAAACGAGGGCTTCCTTTAAATTATGGACAATCGCACTTTCTGCCGTCGGATGCCCCAATGTGTTCATCAAGGTCCGGAATTTTTCACGGTCTTCCCCTTTTTGGATAGAATCCACCGATGTGCCGAGCAGCTTGACACCATATTTGGCCAGAATCCCCTTTTCATCAAGGCCGACTGCCAGGTTAAGGGCGGTTTGGCCCCCGAGATTGGCTACGAGGCCGTCTGGACGTTCTTTTTCAATGATGGCGGTCAACGTTTTAATTGTAAGCGGCTCACAGTACACATTGTCTGCATAGGTCGTGTCTGTCATGATTGTGGCCGGGTTGTGGTTCACCAGGATCACTTCATAGCCCTCTTCTTTCAAGGCAAGGCATCCTTGCGTTCCGGAATAATCAAATTCTGCTGCTTGCCCGATGATGATGGGGCCAGATCCGATGATCAGGACTTTTTGTATAGTAGATTCTTTAGGCATACATCTTCTCTCTCCCTGGTTGTTTGATACTTTGATAGAAATGTTCGAATATCCATGAAGCATCTTCCGGACCCGGACGCGCTTCCGGATGGAATTGAACGGATAGGATCGGCTTGTTCGCATGTTGAAGGCCCTCCAGAGAACCGTCATTCACATTCATGAACCGGGGCTTCAATCCTGTCCCGTCCAGACTATCCCGGTTGACGACATAGTTATGATTTTGCGAAGTGATGAACACTTCTCCGCTTTCCGTATCGATCACCGGATGGTTCGCCCCTCTGTGACCGAATAACAAACGCTCCGTATCCCCACCGAATGCAAGGGCGATCAACTGGTGACCGAGGCAGATTCCGAGTGTCGGAAGCTTCAGCATCTTCTCTTTCAGCGCCGGCAGATATTTCATCATATCCTTCGGGTCTCCGGGACCGTTTGACAGCACCAGGCCATCGACGTTCAATTGGTCCAGTACGTCCAGTTGATCATACGGAATGACCGTGACCTGACAATCCATTTTGACCAGGCTCGATATGATCGACTTCTTCACGCCGAAGTCAATGACGGCAATATGTTTGTCACCATGCCCGAGCTTGCGGATATGTGAAAGGGCCACTTGCTCAATCTGTCCCGTATGCTTCTTTTTGTCGGGAAGCGTTTTTGTATGGGAGATACATGCATTCTGACTCCCTGCGTTACGGATTTCCTTCACTACCTCACGGGTATCCACTCCCGTCATGAAAGGAATCTTCCACTTCAAGAGATAATCCTTCAAGGACGATGTGGCATGGTAATGGGAATAAAGCTCAGGAGACCGAAGCATGATGACCCCTTTCACCTGGGGCTTTTCACTTTCGAAATCATCTTCATTCACCCCGTACTGTCCGATGAGCGGATAGGTGAAGACGACGATTTGATCTTTATAAGATGGGTCGGTCAGCACTTCCTGATAACCCGTCATTCCTGTGAAAAATACGATCTCACCCTGAACGGGCCCGTCTGCATCCCACGTGACCTCACCTGTAAAGGTGCTGCCGTTTTCCAAGCATAGATAACTCTTCATGAGCTTACCTCCTGTTGAATATTTAATTATATTTAAGTATTTTTATACATTCATATTCAAAAAAATTTGCATTGCCGGCAGAACAAACTTCTAAGAAACACTTGCCGCCTGCAGTTCTTTGACCGTATTTGCAACAATCTTCACTGCTTGATCAAGCTCATCATTGGTGACCGTTAACGGCGGCAGAAGCCTGATCACATGCGTCCCTGCCGGTAGCGTCAACAATCCATTTTGTCTCAGCTCATAAATGATGTCATTCACTTCCTGGTCGAACAGGATACCGATCATGAAGCCGATTCCTTTCACTTCTTGGACGATTGGGTATTCCTGCAGCTCTTTTTTCAACTTGTTGATGAAGTACGTTGATTTCTGCTGCACTTCCTTCTCGAAGCTCCCGTCGAAAATCGTTTCAACCGTCGCCTTCGCAGCGGCCATCGCCAATGGATTCCCTCCGAATGTCGACCCGTGTGTACCTGGCGAAAATGAAGGGATGAGTTCTTTCTTCCCGATCATGGCCCCTACCGGAAATCCGCTCCCCAATCCTTTGGCTGCAGTGACAATATCCGGATCGAGATCGAAATGCTGGTAAGCAAACGGCTTTCCTGTACGCCCGATGCCCGTTTGGACTTCATCGATGATAAGTAAAGCACCAAGCTCCCGGCACTTTTCTTCCACCGCCTTTAAAAAGGTGAGGGTTCCCGGATTCACGCCGCCTTCGCCCTGGATCACCTCTACCATGATCGCCGCCGTGTCTTTTTCTACGATGTGGGAAAGGGCGGTTTCATCGTTGAATGGAAGGTATTCAAATGTCTCAAGCAGCGGACCGAACCCGCTGTGGATCTTCTCCTGACCGGTCGCGCTCATTGTTGCAAATGTCCGGCCATGAAAGGATTGCTTGAACGTAAGGATTTTCGATTTCCCTGTGTGCTTTCTCGCCAGCTTGATCGCCGCTTCATTCGCCTCTGCCCCACTGTTGCAAAAGAACACCGCGTCAAGGCCGGTAGCGGACGCAAGAAGGGTCGCGACCTCCTCCTGCTTCGTAATCGGAAACAGATTCGATACATGCCACAACTTCCCAAGCTGCTCTTCGACTGCTTCCTTCACGACTGTCGGGACGTGGCCTAAATTACAGACGGCGATCCCTGAAATGAAATCCAAATATGACTTCCCGTGTTGATCTTGAACCTTCGTGCCTTGTCCTGAAACCAATTCAATGCCCAATCGATTGTATGTCGGAAATACATGACTCATACCGCCCCAACCTCCTCTTTTCCTTCTGTAATTCGTGTTCCTACCATTTCCCCGTCCTGGATGAATGCATCCTGACAGCCGACGATCATTACTTCATTCAAATTCCCATCGAGAGCAGATAATGCCGCCTGAACTTTCGGGATCATTCCGCCGTAGATCACGCCGGCTTCTATATAATGAAGGATCGCATCCTTTGTTACACGTGAAACAAGCTCCCCGTCTTTTAAAATACCGGGAACATCGGTGACAAACACAAGCTTTTCTGCCTGGATCGCTTCTGCTACGGCAGAGGCTGCAAGATCGGCGTTGACATTGAGTTTTTCCCCATCGGTTGTTGTCGCGAGCGGCGCAATCACCGGCAGATAGTTCTGGGAAAGCAGGGTGTGCAGCAGTAGTTGATTGACTTCTTCAACCTTGCCGACATACCCGAGCGTCTCCTCATCGATGAAGGATGCCTTCAGCAGTCCGGCGTCGTATCCCGAAAGCCCGACCGCGTCCAGTCCCGCCATATTCAGCCGGTGGGTCAGATCACCGTTCACCTTTCCTTTCAACACCTGTTCTGCAACCCCGAAAACATCCCTGGTTGTTTTTCTTTGTCCGTTTATAAAAGTGGATTCAATATCGAGATTGGCAAGCATATATGAAATATGGGGCCCGCCGCCGTGGACGATGATCACCTCAAACTGCTGTTGCAGCTCCTTCATGCTCCTGAAGAAGGAATCAGTCAGCTTGGAGAGGACGCTGCCCCCTAATTTGACGACAATTGCAGGCTTACGTCCGGTAACTGGCGTTGATTTTGACATAATCATACGTTAGGTCACACCCCCATGCTTTTCCTTTTCCGTCCCCATCGTTCAACAGGATATCTATGACGACCTTCTCAGCCTGCATATAATTGCTGACAGCTTCCTCATTGAATGCCTGCGGCGTCCCTTTTGAGAATACGAGGGTATCACCGATATAGATGTCACAGAACTGGGGCGCGATCGTGACGTCGCTGTGCCCCATGGCACCCACAATCCTCCCCCAGTTCGGGTCACAGCCGTAGATGGCCGTCTTCACTAAATTGGATCCTACCACTTTCTTTGAGAGGATATTGGCATCCTGATCGGTATGGGCGCCGGTGACATTCACTTCCACCAGCTTCGTTGCCCCTTCCCCGTCACGTGCGATCTGTTTCGCAAGGTCCTCACAAACGGCGTTCAAACCTTGTTGAAACTGCAGCCAGTCCGGATGATGCTCATGAAGGAGATCATTCCCTGCCATTCCGTTTGCCATGACAATGACCATATCATTGGTGGACGTTTCTCCGTCTACAGTGATTTGATTGAATGATTGATTGATCGATGCATGAAGAGCTTGTTGAAGCGTGGCAGAATCGATATGCGCGTCGGTTGTAATGAAGCCGAGCATCGTCGCCATATTCGGATGGATCATCCCGGATCCCTTGGCACATCCACCGATCGTGACGGTTTCTCCGTCGATTTCCACTTGATAGCAGGATGATTTTTCAACCGTATCTGTCGTCAGGATGGCTTGATGGAACGCATCTGCGCCTTGTTGACCGCTCTCGACCTCGATCTCCCGGCAGCCCTGCTCCATCTTTTCCATCTGAAGCCACTCACCGATGACCCCTGTGGAAGCAACGGCTACATGATCTTCTGCGATCTGGAAGCGCTCTGCGATCCACTCCCTTGTCTGATAGGCATCCTTTAAGCCCTGCTCTCCTGTACAAGCGTTTGCGATGGCGCTGTTCACGACGATCGCCTGCAGCTGTCCTGATGCAGAGATGCTTTCCTGGGTGACCTTCAGCGGCGCTGCCTGAAAGTGACTCTGTGTATACACGGCCCCGCACTGCGCCGGTTTCTCACTGTAAACGACCCCGAAATCTTTCTTTGCGTACCGGAGACCGATATGCATCCCGCCTGCCTTGTATCCGCGAGGCGTCAGAATCGTTCCTCCCTTGATTTGTTGGACCGCTTGCCCTTTAACTAGTTTCATAGATTCTCCCCCTCTTACGGATAGATTGGATCATGATGCAAGCCGGTCGTTTCGTCGATCCCTAACATCACGTTCATATTCTGGACAGCCTGACCTGCCGCCCCTTTGATCAGATTATCGATGACCGCGACGACCGTGACCCGGTTCGTCCGCGGATCTGCCTTGACCGACAGATCACAGAAGTTAGTGCCGAACACTTCCTTTGTACCCGGGAATTGACCTGACGGACGCACTCTGATGAATGGCTGATGATGATAAAATTCACTGTAGATGTCATGCAGCGCTCCGGTTGCGATGTCATCCGTCAACTGTGCATACATCGTCGCCATAATGCCCCGGGTCATCGGAATAAGGTGTGTCGTAAACGAAATCGGTCCCGTCTCTACATTCCATTCCTTCAATTGCTGTTCAATTTCCGGGATGTGCTGATGTTCATGAACTTTATAGATTCGCAGATTTTCCTGCGTTTCTGAAAAATGACTGGCAAGGCTTGCCTTCCTTCCGGCCCCTGATAATCCCGTTTTCGCATCGATGATGATCGACCCGGGATCAATCAGCCCGTGATGGAGCAATGGGGCTAAGCCGAGAAGGGTCGCCGTCGGAAAACACCCGGGATTGGCAATCAACTTCGCCTCTTTGACCGCATTCCGGTTCATTTCGGTCAAACCGTATACCGCTTCATTCAGAATATCCTCCGGTGCAGATTCTCCTTTATACCATTCTTCATATTGTGACGGATCCTTTAAGCGGAGGTCTCCGGACAGGTCAATCACCTTCGCCTTCTTTCCGACGAGTTTCGGCGACAACTCTTTTGATACGCCTGACGGTACGGCCAAAAAGACAAAATCAAGCTCCTGCATTTCCCCGATCACGATCGGCTTCACCATTTCCTGTGACAGACCGGCCAGATGGGGGTACTGATCCACATAAGGCGTGCCTTCTAAAGAAGATGAATACAAAATGCATTCATGCACATGGGGGTGCTTCGATAACAACCGATACAGCTCTACCCCTCCATAACCTGTACTACCTACAATTCCAACATTCACAAACATTCACCACACATAATAAATTTAAATTAGGTCCTATTATATGGATGTATATTAATAAAATCAATAGTATATTTATAAATATTTTTAAAATGTTACTCTATTCACAAAATTAATCCGATAGTACCAGTCCTCCCTGAAACACGAAAGGTCCGTCCCTCAAAGGTTAAATACCTTTGAGGGACGGACCTCCTGTATACCATTCATTTTATATTAGGAATATTAAAACTGAGCGGCTTCAGTCGAACCTTTCAATGCTGTTGTAGAGGATGTTCCGCCTGAAATGACCATCGACACTTCATCAAAATAACCGGTTCCGACTTCACGCTGATGCCTTGTTGCAGAATAGCCGTGCTTTTCGCTTGCGAACTCTGCTTCCTGAAGCTGAGAATAAGCTGCCATGCCACGGTCTTTATATCCACGTGCAAGCTCAAACATGCTGTGGTTCAGGGCATGGAAGCCTGCAAGCGTGACGAACTGGAACTTGTAGCCCATCTTCCCAAGCTCAACCTGGAACTTGGCAATCGTCTCATCATCCAGTTTCTTTTTCCAGTTGAAGGACGGTGAACAGTTATAGGCAAGTAATTTGCCAGGGTGTTCCGCATGGATCGCTTCTGCAAAGCGGCGGGCTTCCTCAAGATTCGGTTCAGACGTTTCACACCACACAAGATCCGCATACGGAGCATACGCAAGCCCCCTCGCAATCGCCTGGTCAAGACCAGCATTGGTACGGAAGAAGCCTTCCGGCGTACGATCGCCTGTGATGAACTGTGCATCATAAGGATCCACATCGCTCGTGATCAAATCTGCCGCATTCGCATCCGTCCGTGCGACGATCAATGTCGGAACGCCCATGACGTCCGCTGCCAGGCGGGCAGAGATGAGATTTTTCACTGCCGTTTGCGTAGGAAGGAGCACCTTGCCTCCCAGGTGACCGCATTTCTTTTCAGAAGAAAGCTGATCCTCGAAGTGGACGGCTGATGCACCGGCTTCAATCATGCCTTTCATCAATTCAAACACATTCAGCTGACCCCCGAAGCCTGCTTCCGCATCGGCCACGATCGGCACGAACCAATCAATCGATTCGTCCCCTTCCACATAATGAACCTGGTCGGCACGCTGCAGCGCCTGATTGATCCTTTTGACAACCGATGGTACCGAGTTTGCCGGATACAGACTTTGATCGGGATACATGTGTCCTGATAAGTTGGCGTCAGCCGCAACCTGCCAGCCGCTCAGGTAGATCGCTTTCAGTCCCGCTCTCACCTGCTGGACCGCCTGATTACCCGTCAATGCACCAAGGGCGTTGATATAATCCTCTTTATGAAGGAGGTTCCACAGCTTTTCAGATCCACGGCGGGCCAAAGTATGTTCAATATCGATCGATCCACGTAAACGGATTACGTCTTCTGCTGAGTACGTACGGGTTACCCCTTTCCATCTTTCATCCATTTCCCAAGCTTCCTGAAGCGTTGTTACCCGTTCGTTATTTGCTTTTACCATTGAAAATCTCTCCCTTTTGTTTTTTGATTTTTATTTTAAAAAGCAGTTCTTCGGCCTTGGTGCTTTGCCCGGCTTCCTTGCGGGTGCAGGGATGCGTGCGGGCCGGAGCGAGGTCCGTCCCTCATCACGCTGAAGCGATGATTCATTAAAGCATCGCTCCCTGACCATGCCGCCTTTTTGTAGTGTGCGTTCCCCTTGCAAGGTCCGTCCCTCTAAAGGATGCGGTAGCCTGGGATGGTGAGGAAGTCTGTGAAGGTATCGTTCTGGATGAGGTCGTCGAATAGCTGGACGGCTTCATGGAATCGTCTTTGGTTGTAGTGTTCGTCACCCAGTTGGCTTTTGAGTTTGGTGAGCTCTTCTTGCTTCAGCTGCTCATATAATCCGATGGTGATGTCACGGCCATCATCGAGCACGCCTTTTGGATGGCGGATCCATTGCCAAAGCTGGGCCCGTGAAATTTCAGCAGTTGCCACATCTTCCATCAGGTTGTGGATCGGGGCCGCGCCCTGCCCGCTCAGCCATGAAGAAATATATTGAATGCCGACGTTGATATTGAGCCTTACACCTTCTTCGGTGATACGCCCCTCCGGAACCGCGAGGAGTTCTTCTGCTGATACCTCCAGATCCTCAAGCTTCTTTAGATCAATTTGATTCGGCTTCTCCATTTCCTGATTGAACACATCCATCGCAACAGGCACAAGTCCCGGATGGGCGACCCAAGTACCATCATGGCCATCCCGGGCTTCCCTTTCTTTATCCGCTCTCACTTTATTGAACGCTTCCTCGTTTTTGACCGGATCATTCTTGACTGGGATCTGCGCCGCCATTCCCCCAATCGCCGGGGCACCCCTTCTGTGACACGTTTTGATCGTCAGTAGTGAATACGCTCTCATAAATGGCGACGTCATTGTGACCGATGATCGATCTGGCAGGATTACATCTTCCTGCTCACGGAGCTTTTTGATATAGCTGAAAATATAATCCCATCTTCCACAGTTCAATCCTGCCGAATGCTCCTTCAATTCATAAAGGATTTCATCCATTTCAAACGCAGCCGTGATCGTCTCAATCAGTACCGTTGCTTTGATCGTGCCCTGCGGAATCCCGACGTACTTCTGGGCGTAGACAAACACATCATTCCACAATCTTGCTTCTAAGTGACTTTCTAGTTTAGGTAAGTAAAAATAAGGGCCTTGATTCTGTGAGGTTAAAGAAGTCGCGTTATGGAAGAAAAATAAACCAAAATCCACCAGGCTTGCCGAAAGAGGTTTCCCATCCAGTTCAATATGTTTCTCTTCCAGATGAAGCCCCCTCGGCCGTACGATGAGGACCGCATGATCTTTTTTCAATTCATAACGCTTTCCGTTTGTTTCGAAGTCAATGGTGTGATGCACAGCATCTCTGAGGTTGATTTGTCCTTCTATGAGGTTGGTCCATGTTGGTGACGTGGCATCTTCAAAGCATGCCATAAAACATTTCGCTCCGGAATTCAATGCATTGATGACCATTTTCCGGTCGACCGGTCCGGTGATCTCTACCCTGCGATCCTGAAGTGCCTGCGGAATCGGGCTGACTTTCCACTCACTTTGTCGAATCGATTCCGTTTCCGGTAAAAAGCTGGGAAGCTCTCCCCGGTTGATCCGTTCCTGCTGTTGATCCCTGTTGTGCAACAGTTCCCTTTGCCGGTCTCCGAATCGCCTCTCCAACTGTTCTAAAAATTGCAATGCCTCCGGGGATAAAATGTCATCAAAACCCGGCTTCATCTCTCCTGTTACATTGATTCCAACCATTTTGGTAGACATGGAACATCCTCACTCCTTGAGTGTATTACACAAATCAATTGTTATAATACAGTTTTATTAACATGTTTGTATTGTATAACAGAGCGGATTATTTTGGAACAACTTTTTACAACTTTTCTTTCGACAAAATTTGCAACCACCCCAGGATCGCTGAATATCAGGCACATATAAACCGGCCATCAACACAAAAAGAGGTCCGTCCCCTTGTCACTTTTGTGACGGGGGACGGACCTCTTGAATGATTGTACTATTATTTGACGATGTCGTTTGCAACGGCTTCGTCGAATTCAGCTTGAACTTCAGCGCTTGGCTGTGGTCCAACTTTACTGAAGATGACGATTGCAATGACCGCTAGGATGAATCCTGGAACGATCTCATACAGTGAGAATGGAATGATTTCAGCTACAGTCAGCTGCTTCCATACGACAACTGTAACAGCACCAGTGATCATACCTGCCAGTGCACCGTTTCGTGTCATGCCTTTCCAGTATAGAGACAACAGGATGATCGGTCCGAATGCTGCACCGAATCCACCCCATGCGTAACTGACGAGATCAAGGATCTTCGTACCGCCGCCATTGGCAGGGTTACCTTGAATCGCAAGCATGATCGCGATGAACGCGATGAGAAGTACGCCGATACGTCCAACCCATACCAACTCTTTATCAGACGCATTTTTGCGGATGATGGCTTTGTAGAAATCTTCCGCCAATGCACTTGATGAAACCAGCAGCTGGGAATCGATTGTACTCATGATGGCAGAAAGGATCGCTGCCAGCAGGATACCTGATACCCAAGGGTTGAATAAAACATCCGTAAAGAAGATGAATACTTTCTCTGAATTATCAACGTCAGCCGTGATCAATGGCATGTCTGCGAAATACGCAAGACCAGAGAAACCGACCAATACGGCACCGATCATTGATAATGTCATCCAGCTCATACCGATCCAACGTGCTTTCGGTACATCTTTCGTGGATTTAAGAGCCATAAAACGAGTGATGATATGGGGCTGACCAAAGTAACCAAGTCCCCAGGCAAGAAGTGAAACGACTCCGATGCCTGTCATCGTATTCATTGTATCCAGATTGGCAGGATCAACAGCACGTACGGCGTCAACTGTCGCATTCCAGCCGCCAAGTTCTGCGATTGCCACGATAGGCGTGATGACAAGTGCCAGGAACATAAGGATCCCTTGAACGAAGTCAGTCCAGCTTACCGCTAAGAATCCTCCAAGGAAAGTGTAAGAGATGATTACAATCGCACCAATCCAAAGGGATTGATTGTAAGACATATCGAACGTTTCCTGGAATAATAACGCTCCGCCTACAAGACCTGAAGATGTATAGAAGGTAAAGAATACTAAAATAATCACTGCTGAAATCACACGAAGAAGACGGGATCCATCTTTAAAACGATTTTCAAAGAAATCCGGAACCGTGATCGAGTCGTTTGCGACCTCTGTGTATGAACGTAATCTTGAAGCAACGAACCTCCAGTTTAAATAAGCACCAATTACCAATCCAATACTTAACCAAATTGAACCTAAACCAATTGCATAAGCAAGACCAGGCAGTCCGAGCAATAACCATGAGCTCATGTCAGACGCGCCGGCACTTAGTGCAGCAACCCCCGGTCCTAAACTACGTCCTCCAAGAACGTAATCCGATAAGTTGCTTGTTAATTTGTAAGAAATAATACCGATTGCGAGCATTCCAATTAAATAAACGATAAATGTAACTAAAGTAGCTATATCCATTGTGTAGTTAGCATTCTCCTTTCAGTGAATTTGAATTGAATAATCGTTAGGTGCTTAATCTAACTTTAGAACCATGCTAAAAGAACTTATTAAATGTCATTCCAACAGTTCTTTACCCCATGCATACGGGTTGTAAACTTATTCACTCATAAATGTTTGAAAAAGTTTTTTCTGCGAAGCGAATTTCCGTAACAAGTTCACAACGTTATTAATACTAACATACATTCACAGGCGAGTCATACTGAATTTTCTGATTACATTTACCCATATGAATAATTATACAGATAAAATGCATATATTTTTATGAAAGCGCTATTTAAGCAATATCTATTCATAAAAATTTATAAAATTAAGTTACCTTTTGTTCACAAATCTGTTTCAATTCCATTATTTTCACTAACGTTAGCGATTTTATTTTGCAACAAAGAGATTCATTCTATACATGACATATGGAGGGATATTTTTTAGTGGAAATGAGGTCATCGATGAAAGGAACAATCATCGTTTTTTTGAAACTGCAGAATGGAACTGACATTATGTTTGAGGGTGATATTGATTGTATTGTCCCCTTGCAAATCGTTGATGAGGTCCTTTCAATGTTTCTCTTCAGGGTTTTATTTTAAAAGGCTGTTTACGTTAACATTGTAGCTTTTAGACAAGCGAGATGCGGTTGATTTCCGCTCCAGATGCTCGCTTTCGCAGGGATGGCGGTGAGCCTCCTCGGACTTCGTCCTGCGGGGTCTCACCTGTCCATCAGTTCCCGCAGGAGTCGAGCATCTTCCGCTCCAATCAACCATTGAAGATAAAAACCAAAATTCATTGGATAAACTGCTTATTCATCTTCTGAATAGTAGTGATCAATGTCATTCAAATACAATGCCCTTGATTCATTTCTATGGCATTTTTTTATTCCACAGTCTCAAATTACCGAAGATGCTCACATTAATGTTTAGTAATAACAACCATCTTTACGAAAACAGCCATTCACAAAAAAAAGACCAACCCCACAACAAGGTTGATCCTTCCCTCTTCTCTATTCATAAATGTGCAGATAAGTCTCTTTGCTTCCCGGTTTCTTCACGATCAGCGCTTCCGGTCCGTAGGAAGAGGAGACAAGGAGTTCCACATCCCAGCTGTCCGGCGTCTGTTTGCCGATCATGTTGGTGAGGTGATGTGCGAATCCGATCGTTTCCGCTTTTCCTTCAAAGGAAAGGGCGACTTCGAACTTCATGGTGGACAGCTTTTGATCCTGATAAAGCGCCTGTCCGGTCAATCCTGTGTAAACAGGGAAATATTTTTCTATGTCGGTTTTCAATTCATTGAACACTTTGTAATCGTTCGGATGATTCTCTTGTGCTTCCGGTGAAGGGAATAGGTAGTAATCTTCATTGATTCCTTCCCAGTCCTGGATGCCTGATTCCCCCGGTTCAACGGTGGTCGTGGCAAAGAAGTGCCCCGGGACAACTTGATCTTTCGGTGCCTGCTTATAAAGCGAGACCATGATTGGGACCTTTTGAAGCTCTTTTTGCTGACGGAGCCTGTCGAGGACTTCGCCTGCGATTTTGGCCCCTTGCTCTTTCAGGACCTCATTGCTTATATTATTCACCGTTCTTGTCCCATTGGAAAGGTTGGTCTCGTACTGTACAGAGTTCAGTGAGAGGGCGATCGCCACTCCGCCGAGGCGCACCTTATTGTCTTCCTTTTTCATCAGGTAATTGTGTTCAATCACATGTGCAAGGTAAATCGGTGCGTTCTCTCCGCTTGATTGTACAGGGTTGAGCCCGACATTTTCAGACTCCTTCAACCCTTTTTCCTTCAGCTGTTCAGCCGTATACTTGCGTTGAAGCCAGCTGTCGACTTTTTTCTTCGTCAGGAACTGGCCTTCCTTGAAAAAGTACTCATCCGTAGAGAAGCGCTTTTGGGCAACCCGGAGCAAGCCTGTTTCAATTTCGTTGATGTCATACCGGGAACCTAAATCATTGACGACGACCCCGCGGGTTTTGCTCGTTTCATAGGGAAGCATCGTCTTATAATAGTCTTTAGAGATCTGGAAGCTCGGTATGATGGCCTTCTTTGACTCTTTATCCTGGTTTTCCTGGACGACCTGATCCTGTTTTTCAAATGTCGGTGCGCAACCGCCGAGAAGCAAGAAGGCGGAAAGCGCGACCGATATCCTCTTTTTCATGACTCGTTACACCTCTTATCGGTTAAGTTCTTCCATCAGCTTGTCCTCATCCCACACTTCGATGTTCAGTTCATTTGCTTTTGAAAGCTTGGAGCCGGCGTCCTCCCCGGCGATGACAAGATCGGTTTTCTTACTGACACTGCCGGTGACCTTGCCGCCGAGCATTTCGATCTTTTCTTTCGCTTCATTCCGGCTCAGCCGTTCGATTTTCCCCGTCAACACAACGGTCTTCCCGGCGAAATAGGAGTCCACATCGCTTGCTGCGACTGGCTTAGGCCCTTTGTATTCCATATTCACACCGGCATCCTTCAGTTCCTGGATAAGTTCTTTCACTTCATCGTTTTCGAAATATGCGACAACGGCTTCCGCCATCTTATCGCCGATTTCGTTAATATTGGTCAGCTCTTCCTTGCCTTTTATCATGAGTGCATCCATCGTCCCGAACTCCTGGGCGAGGGTCTTTGCCGCCTTTGCTCCGACGTGACGGATGCCGAGGCCGAATAACAGCTTCTCCAGAGAATTCCCTTTCGATTTCCCGATGGCTTCGAGGAGGTTGTCGACGGATTTTTCACCCATCCGCTCAAGCTGCAGAAGTTGTTCCCGCTCTAATCGATATAAGTCGGCCACATCTTCGATCAGCTTTTCACGGAATAATTGGCTGATCACTTTTTCTCCGAGGCCATCGATGTTCATGGCGTTCCGGGACACGAAATGGATCAGACCTTCACGGATCTGGGCAGGACATTTTGGGTTGATGCAGCGCAGCGCCACTTCCCCTTCAAGCCTGACGAGCTCACTTTCACATTCGGGGCAGTGGGTCGGCATCTTGAATTCCTGTTCGTCACCTGTTCTTTTGTCTTCGAGTACATTGACGACTTCAGGGATGATATCCCCCGCCTTTTTAATGACAACATGATCGCCGAGTTTGATATCTTTCTCCCTGATCAGGTCTTCATTATGAAGGGAAGCCCGCTGAACAGTCGTCCCTGCGACGCGCACAGGTTCTAAGATTGCCGTCGGGGTGACCACTCCGGTACGTCCGACGCTTAGCTCGATGTCTCTCAATACGGTCACGACTTCTTCAGCAGGAAATTTATAGGCAATCGCCCATCTCGGGCTTTTCGCTGTCGTTCCGAGCTCCTGCTGCTGCTCCAAGGAATCGACTTTAATGACGATTCCGTCGATATCATAAGAAAGGTTCGGCCGCTCATCTGTCCATTTTCCGACGAACTCCAGCACCTCTTCGATCGTCGCACATTTCTTCCGCTCCTGATTCGTTTTAAAACCGAGCTTCTCTAATGTATCCAGTCCTTCGCTGTGGGAATCGATCCCCGTATCCCCGATATCGGCAAGTCCGTACAGGAAGATATCCAGATTTCGGGATGCAGCGATTTTCGGGTCCAGCTGCCGGAGAGAGCCTGCCGCTGCATTGCGCGGGTTGGCAAAAGGCTCTTCCTGCTTTTCTTCTTTTATTTTGTTCAATGCCTCAAAGGATCCTTTAGGCATGAAGGCTTCTCCCCGCACTTCAAAGGTGAGGGGCTCAGAAATCTTCAACGGGATCGAGCGGATCGTTTTCAGGTTGGATGTAATATCTTCTCCAATCGATCCATCCCCCCTTGTCGCACCTTGCACGAACACCCCGTCCTCGTAACGGAGGGACACGGCGAGGCCATCGATCTTAAGCTCACATACATATGAGAAGTCGTCACCGACCGCCTGACGGATGCGCCTGTCAAAATCGCGGAGATCCTCTTCGTTGAAGGCATTCCCAAGGCTCAGCATCTGACTCCGGTGCTCCACCTTTTCAAATGCATCCAGGATCGCCCCGCCGACACGCTGTGAAGGGGAGTCTGCCGTCTTCAAATCAGGGAAATCATCTTCAAGCCCGATCAGTTCCCGAAGAAGCTGGTCATATTCAGCATCAGGCACGGACGGCTTGTCCAGTACATGATATTCAAAGTTATATTGATTCAACAGTTCATGTAATTCATTGATACGCTTTTCGGCTGATTGTCGATCCATTTCCACAACCCTTTCTTGCTTATATCGTCATTTATTCAAACACGGTCCGTGTCACGCTTTTTCAATCGGCGCAAATTTGGCAAGGAGACGCTTGACTCCCGTCGGACTAGGGAAAGCGATATCGAGCTCGATACTGTCTCCTGATCCTTTCACGCTGACGACCGTTCCGGTACCCCACTTCTTATGCTGTGCCTTATCCCCAACCTGCCAGGCAACGGATTCTCCGCCTGTGGTCGTCTGGACCGGCCGTGAAACAGGCTTTCTCGGTGCAGGCCGTGAAGGCGATTTTGCAGCTGATTTGCCGAAAGGCGTGAAGGCACTTTTCTTTTCTGCCATGACGTCATCCAACAATTCAGCAGGAATTTCACTGATGAAACGGGATACAGGGTTCATCTTCGTCTGTCCGAAGAGGGTCCTCATCTGGGCGTTCGTGAGGAAGAGATGTTCTTCTGCCCGGGTGATCCCCACATATGCGAGACGGCGCTCCTCTTCCATTTCATCCTCTTCCATAAGGGAACGGCTGTGAGGGAATACACCTTCCTCCATCCCCATCAGGAAGACGACAGGGAATTCAAGACCCTTTGCCGCGTGAAGCGTCATTAATATGACAGAATCCTTCGGCTGATCATCTTCATCAAGCTTGTCTATATCAGCGACAAGTGCCAGGTCTGTCAAAAAGGCCACGAGACTCTTATCGTCATTCGTTTCCTCGAAGCTCTTCGTGACAGACAGGAACTCATCCAAGTTCTCAAGTCGTGATTGGGATTCAATCGATTTTTCCGCTTTGAGCATATCGGTGTAGCCTGATTTTTCAAGGATTTCTTCGACAAGCTCCGTTACCGACAGATACTCCTGCATATTCGTATAGCCTTTCACCATCTCCATGAATTCAATCACCGATTTCGTGATCTTGGGGCTCAGGCCGATGAAGTCCGCCTCTGCAAGTGCCCGGAACATGGAGATATCATGCTCCTGTGCATAACGTGCGATTTTATCGATGGATGTGGCACCGACTCCACGCTTCGGTACGTTAATCACGCGCTGAAGGCTGATATCATCATCCGGATTGGAGATGAGTCTGAGATATGCGAGGATATCCTTGATCTCTTTACGGTCGTAGAACTTGATGCCGCCGACGATGGAGTACTCGATATTCGATTTAAGGAGCACTTCCTCCATGACACGGGACTGGGCATTTGTACGGTAGAGGATGGCGAAATCGGCATACTTCCGCTTCCCGTCCTGCATCATTTCTTTGATTTTACCGGTGACGAACTGGGCTTCTGTCTGTTCTGTATCCGCCCTGAAATAGGAGATCTTCTCCCCTTCATCATTTTCCGTCCACAGATTCTTCGGTTTACGGTTCGAGTTCTTCTGGATGACTTCATTCGCCGCCTGAAGGATCCGCTTCGTGGAACGGTAATTCTGTTCAAGGAAGATGACGTTCGCTCTCGGGTAGTCCTTCTCAAAGGAAAGGATATTTGCGATATCCGCACCGCGCCAGCGATAGATCGACTGATCCGAATCCCCTACGACGCACAGATTCTGGAACCGTGACGCCATGAGCTTGACGAGCATATATTGGGCACGGTTCGTATCCTGATACTCATCGACGTGGATATATTGGAATTTCCGTTGATAGAATTCCAGCACTTCCGGTACCCGTTGGAACAAGTGGATCGTCGTCATGATCAAGTCATCGAAATCAAGGGCCTGGTTCTTACGTAGACGCTTCTGATACTCGGTATACACATCAGAAACAACCTGGTCATAATATCCGCCGACCTGCTTCGATAATTCTTCAGGAGTGGTCAGTTCGTTTTTCGCAGAACTGATCGATCCCAGCAGAGAACGGGGATCAAACTTTTTAGGATCAATATTCTTTTCTTTTAAAATTGATTTAATGACGGATTGCTGATCCGTAGAATCGAGGATCGTAAAGTTCCGGTTCATTCCGATCCGGTCGATATCACGGCGGAGGATCCTCACACACATACTGTGGAAGGTCGAGATCCAAATGTTCTCAGAGGCCCCTCCAAGGATGTTTTCAATACGGTCCCTCATCTCCCGGGCTGCTTTATTGGTAAAAGTGATCGCCAGGATGTTATACGGGTTAACCCCTTTTTCCACCATCAAATATGCGATCCGGTGCGTCAACACCCTCGTCTTTCCCGAACCTGCCCCTGCCATGATCAGTAACGGCCCTTCCGTCGCCTTCACCGCTTCAGCCTGCTGCGGGTTCATTCCATTCAACAATCGATCAGTCAAAAATTGCATACTCTCACACCACCATAACGAACATACGTTCTATATTTTAATACCATTATATCGTATCGGGGGACGGACCTCCAGTACAGATTCTTACCCCTTTACCGCTTTAACAGTCTTCAAAGCTTCCTTCAAGTTATCATAAACAGCATTTCCAACGACGACCACATCTGATACAGCCGCCATCTCTTTCGCCTGCTGCACGGTCTCGATGCCGCCTCCGTAGAACAGCGTTGTGTCCACAAGCGCATCCCTTACCTCTTTCACCGTCTCAACATCTCCATAGGTTCCGCTGTACTCAAGGTAAAAAATCGGCAGGTTGAACATCTTCTCTGCCATCATCGCATAAGCAGCCGCATCTTCACCAGAAATACCGGTGTCGGCTTCTGTCACCTGTGCCGCTTTGCAGTCAGGATTCAATATACAATATCCTTCTACGAGGATTTCGTCCCAATTCATGATTTCTCCATATTCCTTTACAGCCTGGTGATGCAGTCCCGTCACCCAGTTCGTGTTCTGACTGTTCATCACCATCGGAATGAAATACAAATCGAAGCCCGGAGTGATCGACTCCAGATTCGAGACCTCCAGAATACAAGGAACCGTATATCGTCTCACACGCGCCATCAAATCAAGGACTTTTTCAAGGGTTACACCGTCCGTTCCCCCTACCAAAATGGCATCTGTCCCTGATTCACAAACTGCTTCTAAATCTCCGTCGTCTATCGATTTATTCGGATCTAGTTTAAACACATGGCTCCATTTTTTGACATCATACATGCTTTGTTCCTCCATTCATACTTCCATCTAACGTATTATATCATGTGTGGAAGGGAGTCGCATTAGATCATCCTTTGTTAAGAATTGTCGTAAAATGGATGGATTCTTTCTCCTTGGAGGCATATTTCACTACAGCAAAAACAAAGACCGCCCATCATGATGACAGCGGTCCTTTGATTATTTTTCTTTCTGATGTACCCGATCGAGCACAAGCTGATAGGTATCGTTACCGTAATTCAAGCAGCGCTTCACGCGGGAAATCGTCGCCGTGCTCGCGCCTGTTTCGGTTTCGATCTTATGATACGTTTTCCCATCCTGAAGCATGCGTGCCACTTCAAGTCGCTGGGCAAGCGATTGTATTTCATTGATTGTGCAAAGATCATCAAAGAATCGATAGCATTCTTCCAGGTCCTGCAGAGACAGAACAGCATTGAATAACTGATCCAGCTCTTTACCTCTTAATTTATTTATTTGCATGAATAAGACTCCTTTTCCATCTATTGTTGATAAGATACAGCACCAGTCAATCCTGGTGAACTCGGGATGATATTGATCCAGGTAGATCCCTTCAGGAAGCTGACCGGCTGATCATTCTCATATGGAAGGATCCGTCCATCGATGTTCTTCCATTGAACTTTCCTGAGCTTGCCTTCTTGCATCAAGTAGGCATCACCGCCGGACTCGAGATCGATGTCACGTCTTCCTTTATCATCCACTAATGTATGGTCCGTCTCCACAATGAAAAGATTCTTTACAAGCACCGGGACATTCCCGTTGTAATCGATGGTCTGTTCCCCGTCCGAGTATCGCTCATATTTGCCCTCTTCTTCA
The DNA here is from genome assembly GCF_011398925.1 of Bacillus sp. KH172YL63. NCBI lineage: Bacteria > Bacillati > Bacillota > Bacilli > Caryophanales > Bacillaceae > Bacillus > Bacillus sp. KH172YL63. Next base: position 384,626 of record NZ_AP022842.1, on the reverse strand, counting down.
TTATAGTCATACATGACGTTAAACAACTGATTGCGACTGTAAGTGACCATGACCGACTGTGCCGCTTCCCCGCCAGCATCGCCTTTGTCACTGAAATTCAGTGATTGCGGGGTGCGCTCCATGTCAAAATCATTCTTCTCTGCTCCCTCAGAAATATGCTTATATGAAATATAAGAATTATGAGGGGCTTTGCGGAAACTTGCCCGCTCAAATAATGTTCCGTCGTATTGCATACCGTTCAGATGATCGATATAACCGCCCGTCAACATATCCTTCGCCTCGGGACTGTAACCGTGAGCGATAAAAAGTCCGTCGTACCCTCTCGCAAGTTCTATATAATAGTCCCTTGCACTCCGGACAGGACCGATCTCTTCAGGCTGATGGCTTTGAAAAATCGCCAGGAACCTGGTGATATCCCCTTCCGCCAGCACTTCATAAATGACGTCTGCCTGTGACAGACCCGATTGGGGCCGGGCCTTCGGATGGTTGTTCACCATGACGGCAACCGCCCGGGATGCCGTCGCTTCTTCCTCGGCGACCCCTGTCAAAGGTGCCTGACTTCTCTCTTCGGTTTCGACGCCAGTTTCTTCCTTCACTGCATTCGTTGCCGTTTCTTTATCAGATTCTTTCTTTATCTCTTTATCTGAACTACATGCGACAAGTGTAAGCGAGCTTAACGCAATAATCAAAGCTCTTTTCAGCATGTTTTAAACACCCCTATTACTTTCCCTATACTTTATTATTTTAACGCATTATCGTTGGAAAGAGTACCGTTTTCTTCATTACATCATAGATTCCCTTCTGTGTCATCCGGATATAAGGCAGGTGGGTGGACTGAAGGAACAATAATGTATAAATCGGATCTGCAAAACGATAGCCCCTTTCTTTCAACAAACTTTTAAGCACCTTTTCTTCCTCAATCAGCTCAGGCATATCCTTTTGTGAAAGCAGGCCGCTCAACGGAAGCGGAATTTCGTGGAGGACTTCACCATTTTCCGTCAGGACAATGCCGCCTCCGATTTCCTTCATTCTCCTGAAGGCCGCAATCATATCCGGTTTGCTTTTTCCAATCAGGATAATGTCACCTGTGTTGGAATACGAGGACGCAAAGCCCATGACGCCGCCTGCGAATCCTTTGATCATCGTACTGATCCTCCACTCGCCTTTCCGGTCGAGCAGCATGAGGAATGACTGATCATGATCTCCATCAAGGAAATCAGTGGATGGATTGATCGAAATCGAATACGGCTTGGTGATCACATCGTTCACCATTTCAATCCCGAACGGCATCGAGAACTGGAGGTCGTCATATCCGACTTCCCAATCGAGGTCCAGGGGCTTGAAGCCATTCTCACCCCAGTTGATCGTCGTCGTATCCTCCACCTGTTCCCCTGCCAAGCGCACCCATTTACCCTTTGCCAGGACAGAGACAGGAGTCGGTTCATCCTGTGCAGAAAGGAAATTGATATTCGCGACCCTGCCTGTAGCGATCATTCCGTGCAGGTGTGTGATGTTATAATAATTCGCCACATTATAGCTTGCCATATTGTAGGCATCAATCAGGGGTACCCCCTTCTCGATCGCCATTTTAATCATGAAATCCAGCACCCCTTGTTCATAAAAACCAGGTGTGGATCCGTCCGTTGTGAACAGGAGGGAATCATAGGAATCGATGCCCTGCTCTTTAAGCCCTTCCAATAGGACAGGAAGATCCGGCCTGATCGAAGAATGACGCAGTGTCACAGTCAATCCTTGGATCAGGCGCTTATACACATCCTCACCGCTCATCGCTTCATGATCGCCATCGATCCCGAGAAGTCGCAGCTTGGCAATCGTTTTGTCGGAAGCCCCCGGCAGATGACCTTCGATGACTTTCCCCATACGCTTCGCTTCCTGCATCCAATGAAGGAGGAGATCATCCCCCTGCAGCAGTCTCGGCCAGGCAGTCAACTCACCGCCCTGCAGGACTGAATCATGCTCGAGCCACGATTTCACCTCACCATTAGAGAAGGTGACTTCTTCATTCATCATCTCCGTCTGGGAATCAAAGCGTGTCCACCAGTACATCGAAACCGGCAGTTCATTGAGCTCACTCAATAAAGTAAACGCTTTCTTTTTTTCTAATTGTAAAAACATCATCAGGTTATCATTGACGAATGTCGTCGTACCTGACTGAGATGCATATTTGGAAAAGGATTGGGGATTATAAAGCTGAAACGGGTGTACATGCGGTTCTATATATCCGGGCACGAGATACTGGCCGGCACAGTCCACTACTTCGCAGTGCCCAAGGTTTTCAGGCAGCTTTTCTCCTGTATAGACAATCCGGTCCTGATAGATCCAGATGTGACCTTGCACCCATTTTTTCAAAGTTGAGTGAAGATACGTTGCATTCTTCAAAAGAAGACTCGGGGACAATTCCCCATTCAGTACTTGTACATGTTCTCGCAGTTGTTTGTTCTTCCATCTGTAGCGCTGTTCCAATGTGAACACTCCTCTAGTGGAATGGTATTAGGTTAAGTTTCATTTTATGGTAACATATTTTACTATTTAACGCATTAAAGGTTTCCAACAATTATGTGAATTTTCTATTAAGGAGGAAGCAACATGAAAGCATCATCAAATATCGGGATCATCAACGCCCTCATCCGCATCACCATCGGGTTTACCATCCTCGCATGGAGCACATCGAAACTCACAAGACGGCCATGGAGGGATTCCTACCTGGTCATGGCAGTGATCGGCGCCATGAAAGTCGGAGAAGGGATCCTCCGCTACTGCCCTATCACAGCACTGTTTGAGAAAACAGCTGGCGGAAACGGAAGTGGCGGTTTCGCAGGTTTTAAAGGAATGGACATGACCAACCTCAAAGACATGCTCAAAACCGACAAAACCACACCGGACCAGCACCGTTCCGAACACACACAACACAGCGGAGACCCGCTCAACAACACCAAAAAAGAAACCAACTTCAACCCCGAACAACTCACCAACCAAGAAGTCATGGACGCCCTCGGCGGGAACGGGGAGACAAGTTCTGGAGGGACAATTTCTAGAGGGACGGACCTTCCTTCTTAAAGGATTGGGGGACGTACCTCCCCCTCCTTTTCCTTTTATGACGCGTTTCCTTTGAGTTTGAGCACGTTTAGAAACACAAAATGCCGAGGTCCGTCCCCCAAAAAGGACTTTCCCCGGCAACTGATTTAATTTTATTAAAAAGGAGTTGTACTGTATGTTCTGGGAGTATTTGACGGATATGTCGTACGTGCTGTTTTCCCTGATCGGCGGCATTGTGGCCATTACGTATGTGTATGTGCGAAAGTCTAGGAAGAGACGCGCGCGATAGCTTTCTGGCCGATATCACTTCTATAGAATAGTCCGCTGCATTCCACTTTGGACAATTGCTTATACACGTCAGCCTGGGCTTCTTCCACTGTCGCAGCGCTCGACGCGACAAGCAGCACCCTTCCCCCGTTTGAAACAAGGGCACCGTCTTCATTCAGGTCCGTCCCGGCATGGTACACAAGCGTGTCAGCATCGACCGTCCCCTCTATGTCAGGCAGAGGTATACCTTTTTCATACTCACCGGGATAGCCTTCTGCAGCGAGCACGACTCCAAGGACCGCCTCTTCCGACCATTCCAGCTCCACTGGTTTCCCTTCGATCAAATCCTTCACGATCAGACCGAAATCCGAGGTTAAACGGGGCAGCACAACCTGTGTTTCAGGATCACCGAAGCGGGCATTGAATTCAATGACTTTCAGACCTGCATCAGTCAGCATCAGGCCGGCGTAAAGAATCCCTGTAAATGAACGATTCTCTCTGATCATCGCCTGTGCGGTCGGACGGAGAACGGTGGCCACCGCTTTCTGGACCACATCATCCGGGATGTGGGGCACTGGTGAATATGCACCCATCCCGCCGGTATTCGGTCCTTTATCACCATCCAAAGCACGCTTATGGTCCTGGGCAATCACCATCGGATAAACCGATTCACCATTCACAAAAGCCATGAGTGAAAACTCTTCGCCCACCAGACATTCCTCGACGACCACTTTTGCAGAAGCCTCACCGAATTTCTCATCCAGCAGCATGTTTTCCAATGCGCCGACCGCTTCCTCCTCGGTTTCTGCCACCACGACACCTTTGCCGGCTGCCAGTCCATCAGCTTTCACCACAATCGGGGCGCCGACCGACTTTACATAGTCGATCGCTTTTTCAACACTTGTGAATACTTCATAATCGGCGGTCGGGATGCCGTACTTCTTCATCAGATCCTTTGAAAAGGATTTGCTTCCTTCAATGATGGCCGCTTCTTTCGTTGGGCCGAATATCTTGAGGCCTTCATCTTTGAAGCGGTTGACGATGCCGTCCAGAAGTGGATTTTCAGGACCCACAAACGTAAAGGCAATGTCTTCCCGTTTCGCGAATCCGATAAGGTCGTCCACATCTGATTCATTGTACGGCACGTTTGTCGCAACAGTTGCAATTCCGGCGTTCCCTGGTGCACAAAAAACTTCCGACACACTTTCACTTTCCGCAAATCTCTTACAAATCGCATGCTCGCGTCCTCCGCGACCAATTACAAGTACCTTCATCTTGAAAAGCCCCCTTTTTTTAAAAAACCTCTCCCCTGACGTGATGGCGGAGGAGAGGTTTGTAGACTGGAGGGACGGACCTCCAGTCGCTGCCTTGAAAGCAGATACTTTCAATGGTGAAACCCTGCTGTGGCAAGGTTTCGTGTTTTAAGTCATGTGGATTGCTTCCGGTTTTGGAGGTCCGTCCCCTGAAACTACTGGTGAGGTCCGTCCCCAATAACTATCCCCCAAAGAAACTCCAACTCATCAATGCTTAAAGTGACGAACCCCCGTCAATACCATCGTGATGCCGTATTCGTCGGCTTTTTTGATGGAGTCTTCGTCGCGGATGGAGCCTCCAGGCTGGATGATGGCTGTGATGCCCGCTTTAGCGGCTGCTTCTACGGTGTCATCCATCGGGAAGAATGCATCGGATGCCATCGCGGCCCCTTTTGCTTTTTCTCCCGCTTGTTCGAGCGCGATGCTTGCTGCACCAACCCTGTTCATTTGTCCTGCACCGACGCCGAGGGTCATCTGTGCATCGGTTACGACGATGGCGTTCGACTTCACATGTTTCACGACTTTCCAGCCAAGCTTCATGCTCGCCCATTCATCTTCTGTCGGTTCACGTTTCGTCACGACCCTGATGTCTGCATCGTCAAGGGTGAAGGTGTCGTCAGCCTGTACAAGCAGCCCACCTTCGACAGTCGTCAGTCTCCGCTCGATTTTGTTCGTAGAGTCGAACGGCACCGTCAACAGACGGATATTTTTCTTGCTTGAAAGAATCTCAAACGCTTCATCACTGAAAGCTGGTGCGATGACAATCTCAAGGAAAATCTCATGTAGCTGCTTTGCTGTTTCCCCGTCCACCAAACGGTTCAACGCGATGATTCCGCCAAAAATGGATGTGGAATCCGCTTCGTATGCTTTTGAGAATGCTTCGCTGATCGATGTTCCCACGCCGACACCGCACGGATTCATATGCTTCACTGCCACTGCCGTCGGCTCAGTGAATTCCTTCACGATTTGAAGTGCCGCATTCGCATCGTTGATATTGTTATAAGAAAGCTCCTTGCCGTGAAGCTGCCTTGCCATGGCAATCGAGAATTCAGACCCAAGGGGCGCACGGTAGAAGGATGCCTGCTGATGAGGATTCTCCCCGTAACGGAGCGTCTGCTTCAATTCGTATGTTGTGGTGAAGCGCTCCGGGTTTTCTTCACCTGAAATGTCGGTCATATATTGTGCGATGAATGAATCGTAGGCTGCTGTATGACGGAACACCTTCGCAGCAAGCTTACGGCGCTTCTCCAAAGATAATTCGCCTTGAAGCTTCAATTCCGCAAGCACTTCATCATAATCAAGGGCGTCCACGACCACCGTGACATATTGATGGTTTTTCGCTGCCGCACGAAGCATCGTCGGACCGCCGATATCAATATTCTCGATCGCTTCTTCCACGCCGACATTCGGCTTTGCGATCGTTTGCTGGAATGGATAAAGATTGACACAAACAAGGTCGATGCCTTCGATCCCCTGTTCCTCGAGCTGTTTCAGATGCCTTTCTTCACCCCGCTTGGCAAGGAGTCCGCCGTGGATGTTAGGATGGAGCGTCTTCACCCGTCCTTCAAGGATTTCCGGGAATCCCGTTACATCTTCGACACCGATTACGTCCACTCCATTTTCTAAAAGGAGCTTCTTCGTCCCGCCTGTCGAGATGATTTCGTATCCTAATTCCTTTAACTCGGTTGCGAATTCGATGACTCCGCTTTTATCTGAAACACTGATTAATGCTCTCTTTTTCAATGTCTGATCCTCCTCTGACTTCTGAAATGCTGATTTTATTCCATTATTTCTTTATGATTCAACCTTGGTTTCAAGGAACTCTCTTGAGTCCGCCCAGCTTCACGCTCTTCACTTCTTACAGCAAAAAGGCCGCAATACCCGCCATAGTGTCGATACACTTGGCCCCCAGAGTGACACATCACCGTTCTTCCCGATGCGCCTCCGCAAAGCCAGGCCGCTCACCGCCATGGCAATGGGGCATTTCACCATGCCACGCTCCACCGGTCTCACTCAAACGTTCCCGATCCAAGGTCCGTCCCTCACCACTTTATCACACTACCATGATAAAGCAACCTCTTTTCCTCATCTCCGGCAGTTAGTAGCCGGTGGTGAGGAAGAGGTGGTTGAGGGTTGTTGGGTATAGGTGGTGTTCGACGTGCTGGATTTTGTCCTGGAGTGATTGTTTGGTTTCGCCTGCTGTGACGCGGACGATTTCCTGTGCGATGATCTCGCCTGTATCCATGCCGGCGTCCACATAGTGGACCGTGACGCCGGTGATCTTCACTCCTCCCTCGATCGCTTGTCCGATGGCGTCTTTACCTGGAAACGCCGGGAGAAGCGATGGATGGATATTGACGATCCGGCCGCCGAAGCTTTCGAGCAACGTAGGGCCGACCAACCTCATATACCCTGCTAATACAATAAAATCAACACCCAAATGAGCGAGCTCATTTAGGATTTCCTGTTCGAATGCGTGCTTATTTTCGTAATCCTTCGCACGGAAAACGAAAGTGGGGATACCGGCCGACTGGGCGCGGTGAATAACGAATGCCCCGGGCTGGTCACAAACCAGCAGTCTGATATTCGCTTTCAGCGTCCCTGCTTGAACCGCATCCACCAATGCTTGAAAATTACTTCCGCTTCCTGATGCAAATATGGCAACCTGTCTCATGACTCGCCCCCGTTAATGACATGCTCACCTTTCGTTTCAGCGAACTAAACGGACACCTTCACCGGCAGACACACGTCCGATGATATAGGCTTCTTCTCCCTGTTCGCCGAAGAATCGAAGAAGGTCTTCTGCTTGATGTTCCTCAACCGCTAACACAAATCCAATCCCCATATTGAAAATATTGTACATTTCGCTCCGCTGGATATTCCCGTACTGCTCAAGGAGAGTGAAAATGCCCGGGATCTCCCAGCTTCCCTCGGTAATCTCCGCCTGAAGATGATCCGGCAGCATCCGGGGGATATTCTCAATGAAGCCTCCGCCTGTAATATGGGACATCCCTTTGATGGGAAACTGTTTCAGTGCCGCTAATACTGGTTTCACATAGACCTTTGTCGGTGTAAGCAATGCCTCTTTTAGTGTGGTCCCAAGCTCCGGGATTGATTCTTCCAAAGAGAACGACTGATCTTCGAAGAATATTTTCCGGACCAACGAGTATCCATTACTGTGTATACCACTCGACCCCAGTCCGACTAACACATTTCCTTCAGAAATTTGTTCACCTGTGATGATCTCTTTTTTTTCACAGGCCCCTACCGCAAATCCGGCGATATCATATTCGTCATCTGAATACATTCCCGGCATTTCAGCGGTTTCGCCGCCGATCAACGCGCAGCCCGCCATTTCACATCCGTCCGCAATCCCTTTTACAATACCTTCGATCTTCTCCGGAAGTGCTTTCCCGGTCGCTATATAATCTAAGAAATACAGTGGCTCCGCTCCTTGAACGACGATGTCATTCACGCACATGGCGACACAATCGATCCCGATCGTATCGTGTTTGTCCGCCATGAAAGCAAGCTTCAGCTTCGTCCCGACCCCGTCCGTGCCAGAAACCAGGACAGGCTCCTTCAAGTTCAGGGACGACAGATCGAACATGCCCCCGAAGCTTCCCAATTGACCGAGGACACCTTCCCTTGCCGTTCGTTTGACATGCTTTTTGATCCGGTCGACCGATTCATATCCTGCCTCGATATCTACTCCTGCTTGACGATACGCATTTGCCATCATGGTCCCCCCTATTTCACTAACTCTTTTTCATGTGGATGAAGTGTATCCGGGTAAATCTCAGTCGGATATTTGCCTGTAAAGCAAGCCATGCACTGGCCGCGGTTTTCCGAAGAATCATCCCGGCCGATGGCTTTGATCACACCGTCTGTGCTCAAGAATGTCAATGAGTCCGCTCCGATGATCTGGCGCATTTCTTCCACTGAGTTGGAAGAGGCGATCAACTCCTCATGAGTCGATGTATCAATGCCGTAGAAGCAAGGATTCTTGATCGGCGGTGAACTGATGCACACATGCACTTCCTTCGCGCCCGCTTCCTTTAACATGGTAACGATCCGTTTCGATGTCGTTCCCCGTACGATGGAATCATCGACCATGACGACCCGCTTCCCTTCCACCACGCCTCTGACAGGTGAAAGCTTCATCTTCACACCCTGCTCACGGAGAGATTGGGAAGGCTGAATGAACGTACGTCCGACATACCGGTTCTTGATGAGCCCCATTTCATAAGGGATCCCCGATGCTTCCGCATAGCCGATCGCACTTGAAATGCTGGAATCAGGCACGCCCGTCACGACGTCCGCTTCGACCGGCGCTTCCTTCGCAAGTTCCATCCCCATCCGTTTTCTTGCAGAGTGGACATTGATTCCCTGTATATTGCTGTCAGGCCTCGAGAAGTACACATATTCCATCGTGCACATCGCCTTTCCCCCTGAAAAACTAAACCGTTCTGAGGTCATCCCCTCATCATTGATGATCACAAGCTCCCCCGGTTCGATATCCCGAACAAATTCAGCCCCGACGATATCAAAGGCACACGTTTCAGACGCCACGCAGTAAGCATCCCCAAGCTTACCGAGTGATAATGGGCGAAGACCGTGCGGGTCAAGGGCCACCATCATCTCGGTTTCCGTCATCACGACGAACGCATAGGCGCCCTTCAACATCGTAAGTGCGTTCTTCACACGGTCCTTCAAGTTGAAATAACCGCTTCGTTTGATCAAATGTGCGAGCACTTCAGTATCTGAACTTGTTTGAAAAATACTCCCCTGTCCTTCAAGCTGATGCTTCAAGGCGTTCGCATTGACGAGATTCCCGTTATGGGCAAGTGCAAGGCTTCCATTCTGCGAGTTGAAAAGGAGGGGCTGGACATTCTCATATCCTCCGCCCCCTGCAGTCGCATATCGGACATGACCGATGGCCGCGTTCCCTTCAAGCTTCTCGATGGTACCTTCCTGGAACACTTCCGTCACGAGGCCTTCCCCTTTTAAGCACCGTAACTTTGAGCCGTCGGAGACGACGATACCCGTTCCTTCTTGTCCCCTGTGCTGCAGACTGTGAAGTCCGTAATAGGTGATCTGTGCAGCATTCGGGTGCCCCCAAATACTGAACACGCCGCACTCTTCGTTTAACCCTTTGATTTCAGCAGGCATGGGATCGCTCCTTTCCAGGCTGATTCTAATTCTTCAACATCCGCTTCCAAAATAGCATCCCCGGTTTGTGATGATACCTTGACCGCTCCAAGGCCGGTCACTTCACCGATGTTCTTCGCTTCTGGAACCAGCTTCTCAAACTCATGTTTATGTTCCGGTTTCACCGATACGATGAATCTCGATTGTGTTTCACTGAAAAGGTCTGCCACATTGTTCTCACCTGAGATCACAACGTCTGCTCCCAACCCTTTTGTTCCAAACGTCGATTCTGCAAGAGCCACGGCGAAACCACCTTCAGCGATATCGTGGGCAGATGCCACAAAACCTTTTTGAATCGCTTCTAACAACTGCATTTGCCGACGAAGCTCGGTTTTCAAATCGATTTTCGGTGCCTGACCGAAGATTTTTCCTTCTGTCAGCTTCTGAAGCTCGCTTCCACCGAACTCTTCATGTGTGTCACCGATCACATAGATGGCATCGCCTGCTTCTTTGAAGCTTTGCGTCGTAATATGATCAATATCCTCGATCAGTCCGACCATCCCTACGACTGGTGTCGGATAAACGGCGGTCCCCATCGATTCGTTGTATAAGGAAACATTCCCTCCGATAACCGGCGTCGACAGCTCACGGCACGCCTCGCTCATCCCCTCGACGGATTTTTCGATCTGCCAGAAGATTTCAGGCTTCTCAGGGTTTCCAAAATTCAAGCAGTCGGTGATCGCAAGCGGGATCGCTCCGGAACAGACGATGTTACGGGCTGCCTCTGCTACCGCGATCTTTCCTCCGACTTCCGGATCCAGGTACAAGTAACGTGAATTACAATCCGTTGTCATGGCAAGGGCTTTTCTCGTCCCACGTACCCGTACGACCGCCGCATCAGAACCGGGGGTCACAACCGTGCTCGTTCTTACTTGGTGATCATATTGATCGTATACCCATTCTTTACTTGCAATCGTTGGCTGCTGCAAAAGCGCTTTAAGCGTTTCTTTATGATCGGCGACTGCCGGTGCAACTGTTTCCATCGCTTGAAACTCTTTATAATAAGCCGCTTCTTGAGAAGGCTTGTGATAGACAGGCGCCTCTTCGGCAAGGGCATCGACCGGCACATCCGCCACGACTTCACCCTTGTGAAGAAGACGGAGACGTTTATCATCAGTTACCTTTCCAATCGACACCGCTTCTAAATCGTATTTTGAAAAAAGATCAACGATTTCCTGTTCACGGCCTTTTTCCACGACGATCAGCATGCGTTCCTGTGATTCTGACAGCATCATTTCATAGGCTGTCATGCCTCTTTCACGCTGAGGGACAAGATCAAGATCCATCTCGATCCCGGATCCCGCTTTACTGGCCATTTCCGCTGATGAGCTTGTAAGACCGGCAGCCCCCATATCCTGAATACCGACAAGGGCATCGCTCTTTACAAGTTCCAGACACGCTTCAAGCAGTAATTTCTCCATGAATGGATCTCCCACCTGAACAGCAGGGCGCTTCTCCTCCGATCCCTCGTTCAATTCCTCGGAAGCGAATGTGGCACCGTGAATGCCGTCACGTCCTGTTTTCGCCCCGACATACATGACCGTATTGCCGACACCGTGTGCCTGACCTTTTTTAATATCTTTATGATCAATCAAACCGACACACATGGCGTTCACAAGTGGGTTGCCTTCATAAGCGGCATCGAACTGAACTTCCCCGCCGACCGTCGGGATCCCGATGCAGTTACCGTATCCGGCGATACCTGCTACGACTTCTTTAAATAGATACTGAACACGAGGAGAATCCAACTCTCCAAAGCGTAAAGAGTTGAGGAGTGCGACAGGTCTTGCCCCCATCGAGAATACATCCCGTATAATGCCGCCGACACCCGTTGCCGCTCCCTGATAAGGCTCGATCGCCGACGGATGATTGTGACTCTCGATTTTGAACACAACTGCTTGATCATCGCCAATGTCAACGATCCCAGCTCCTTCTCCAGGTCCTTGAAGAACACGCTCACCTGTCGTCGGGAATTTCATCAGTACAGGCTTCGAATTTTTATAACTGCAGTGCTCTGACCACATAACCGAGAACAGGCCGGTTTCTGTGTAGTTCGGCGTTCTCCCGAGGATGTTTTCCACCATTGAAAATTCTTCGTCTGTTAAACCCATCTCACGGTAAAGCTGTTCTTCTTTCACTTGTGTTGAAGTTGGTTCAAGCATTAACGACATGTTTTTCCCTCCAGTGTTTCACAATCGATTGAAATAGTTTCTTCCCGTCTTCACTACCTAGTAAAGTGTCCATCGCCCGTTCCGGATGAGGCATCATCCCGAGCACATTCCCTGCTTTATTGGTGATCCCGGCAATGTTCTCCACGCTTCCGTTCGGATTTTCATCACTGTAAGTGAAGACAATTTGATTGTTTTCCTTCAATGACATCATCGTCTCTTCATCACAGAAATAGTTTCCTTCACCGTGGGCGATCGGAATTTGAATCACATCATTCTTTTCATAGCCATTGGTAAACATCGTTTCATTGTTTTCGACGGTCAACGGCACCGTTTTACAGATGAATTTCAGGCTGTCATTCCGGCGTATCGCCCCTGGCAGCAGCCCTGTTTCGAGTAGAACCTGGAATCCGTTGCATACACCGAGAACCGGCTTCCCTTGCTCTGCCGCCTTCACGACCTCTTTCATCACGTTCGAGAAGCGGGCAATCGCCCCTGAACGAAGGTAATCCCCGTACGAGAATCCCCCTGGTAACAGAATTGCATCATAGTTTTCCAGATAATCAGCATCGTGCCAAACGTAGTCCACTTCTTCCCCGATTTCATCCTTGATCGCATGGTACATATCGATGTCGCAATTTGAGCCTGGGAATACAATCACTGCGAACTTCATTGGGCGACACTCTCCTCGATTTCATATCGGTAGTCCTCGATGACCGGATTGGCAAGCAGGCGGTGACACATTTCCTCCACTGCAGCTTCAATGTTTTCGACACTTGACGGAAGCGTCAACTCCATATACTTCCCGACGCGCACATCTTCCACACTCGTAAATTCCATAGCGTGCAACGCCTGTTTCACAACACTTCCCTGAGGATCCAATACACTTTCTCTTAATGTGATATAAACCTTTACTTTGTACATAATCCTTTTCCTCCTAAGCGTTCTAAAATGATTGCGTATACTTCTGTCAAACTGCCAATATCTCTTCTGAAAACATCTTTATCAAGCTTCTGGTTCGTCTCTGCATCCCATAACCTGCATGTGTCGGGTGAGATTTCATCCCCTAATAGAATTCTTCCATTACGGTCTTTGCCAAACTCCAATTTGAAATCGACTAACGTGACGCCCGCATCTTTGAAAATCCCTTGAAGCACTTCATTCACACCGAGCGCCATCTTTCTGATCCCGGCACGTTCTTCACGTGATGCGATTTCCAGGAAATCAATATGATCATCGGTGATCAGAGGATCTCCAAGATCATCGTCCTTGTAGTAGAATTCGATAATCGGTTGTGGAAGGGGTGTCCCCTCTTCTTTCCCGAGCCGTTTTGCCAGGCTTCCTGCGATCACGTTACGGACCACCACTTCAAGTGGGATGATCTCTACCTTTTTGACAAGCTGCTCATTCTCCGATAACTGCTTGATGAAATGACTCTCTATGCCATGCTCGGCAAGCTTTGAAAATAGTAAACTCGAAATCTTATTATTCAAAACCCCTTTGCCGTCGATCTCCGCCTTCTTCTCCCCATTGAAAGCCGTCGCCGAATTTTTATACTGGATCCAGACAACCTCTTCATCGTTCGTTGCAAAGATTTGCTTTGCTTTCCCTTCATATAAAAGCGTTCCTTTTTCCACGGAAATCCCCTCTATTCCTGAATATTAGCAATCTTCAGTCTATATTTTCATAAAAAAAGGAAGGGATTCCGTTAAAAACCCCTGCCTTATTCTTTTATCAGAAGGACTTATACCAAGCCGCAACGTTCAAAAATTGTATCTACATGCTTTAAGTGATAATTGTAATCGAAGCAGTCATTGCTTTCAGCTTGCTGCACCGTATCATAGGCTTCTTCGCGGGTCATGCCTTTATCGATCAGGGCAAGAAGCACACGCTGGGAATAGATCAGGCCTAGTGTACGGTCCATATTACGCTGCATATTCTCCGGGAACACCGTCAAGTTCTTGATGATATTTCCGAAACGGTTCAACATGTAATTAAGGGCGATCGTTGCATCCGGCAGGATCACACGCTCTGCTGATGAATGAGAGATGTCCCGCTCATGCCACAGCGGCACGTTCTCGTAAGCTGTCATCATGTATCCTCTGATCACCCGGGCCATTCCCGTCATGTTCTCAGAACCGATCGGGTTACGTTTATGAGGCATCGCCGACGACCCTTTCTGGCCTTTCGCGAAGAATTCTTCCACTTCACGTGTTTCACTCTTTTGAAGACCGCGGACCTCAACAGCAAACTTCTCGATGGACGTCGCAATCAGGGCAAGCGTCCCCATGTAATGGGCATGGCGGTCACGCTGAAGTGTTTGAGTGGAAACTGGTGCCGGCTTGATGCCAAGCTTTTCACACACGTACGATTCAACAAATGGCTCGATATTCGCATACGTTCCGACCGCACCGGAAATCTTACCGAACTCCACGCCGTCAGCTGCCGCTTTAAAGCGCTCCACGTTACGTTTCATCTCTTCATACCACAGGGCAAGCTTCAAACCGAAAGTCGTCGGCTCAGCATGGACACCATGTGTACGTCCCATCATGACCGTATGCTTATGTTCTATCGCCTTGTTCTTCAAGATTTCCACAAAGCGCTCCAAATCTTTTAAAATGATCTCGTTCGCCTGCTTCAGCTGATACGAAAGTGCCGTATCCACAACGTCTGTTGAAGTCAGTCCGTAATGAACCCATTTTCTTTCTTCCCCAAGCGTTTCAGATACCGCTCTTGTAAATGCCACCACATCGTGACGGGTTTCTTCTTCGATTTCTTTAATCCGGTCCACATTGAACCCGGCGTTCTCACGGATCTTCGCAACATCCTCTTTCGGAATGTCACCGATCTCAGCCCATGCTTCACAAGCCAGGATTTCCACTTCAAGCCAAGCTTGAAAACGATTTTCTTCTGTCCAAATTGCCCCCATTTCAGGGCGTGTATAACGTTCTATCATACCTTTTGTCCTCCGATCTTTTCTTGCACCTTCCAAATTCCAGCTTCCGCTATATCGGTCAACGTCTCTTCCACATCGTTCGTTAACAGCGTGACGTGACCCATTTTCCGTTTCGGCTTCGGTACATCCTTCCCGTATAAATGGATGAACCAGTCTGGATGATTTGGAACAGCCTTCATAATAGGCTCGATATGCTCTCCTAATAGGTTAACCATCACAGCGTCCTTTAATAAGACAGGTTGAACAAGGGGCCAGTTGCAGACAGCCTTGACGTGCTGGGCGAACTGAGAGAAATCACATGCTTCGATTGAGTAGTGGCCAGAATTATGCGGCCTTGGTGCAAGCTCATTGATGTAGATGTCCCCATCACTTGTCAGGAACATCTCAATCGCAAGCGTCCCTACAAGATCAAGCGTCTCACTGATCCGCTTCGCCATCTCGATCGCTTTATCTGCCGTTTCTTCCGTCACCCTCGCCGGTGCGATCGTTTCATGCAGGATATTATCAACATGAATGTTCTCCACAACCGGAAAATTCGTCTGCTGTCCGTCGGGATTTCGCGTCATGATCACGGATAGCTCTTTCTCGAATGGAATCCATTTCTCCAGCACACATGGACCGTTCTCCAATAACCGTGCAGCTTCCTCTATTCCATCCGCTTCCCGTATCACATACTGCCCTTTCCCGTCATAACCGCCACGGGCTGTTTTCAGAACCACTGGATAGCCAAGCTTTTCTATATTATCATAGATATCCTTCTGTTGTTTAATCACAGCATAAGGAGCCACCTTCACCCCTGCAAGCGTCAACGCTTCCTTCTCCATGATCCGGTCCTGCGTGATCCGGATCAACTCGGCTCCCTGAGGTACGTAGGCCCGTTCTGACAGCCACTTCAAGGCCTCATAATCAATATTCTCGAATTCATATGTAATCACATCACACTCTTCCGCCAGCCTGTACAGTGCATCATACTGGTCGAAGCCTGCCGTGATCACAAGATCTGCCACCTGGGCACACGGTGAGTCTGGGGAAGGGTCGAGCACCGCCACCCGAAAGCCTCTTAACTTCGCATCAAGGGCCATCATCCTGCCGAGCTGTCCGCCTCCAATGATTCCGATCATCTGTCCCGGTAGTATCCTTTTCTTATTCAAGGTCATCACTACTTTCCATCACTTTTTCCCGCAGCGCTTCACGTCGTTCATCCAACCTTGCCGCCAACCCTTCATCTTCAACCGAAAGAATCTGTGCTGCCAGAAGTCCCGCATTGGTCGCCCCGGCCTTCCCGATTGCCACAGTCGCAACCGGAACACCGCCAGGCATCTGTACGATCGAAAGCAATGAATCCATCCCGTTCAGCGCCTTCGACTGAACCGGCACCCCGATCACAGGCAGCGTCGTCTTCGCGGCCACCATCCCAGGGAGATGGGCTGCGCCCCCTGCACCTGCAATGATCACCTTCACGCCCTTCTCTCTCGCACCTTCTGCAAACTCAAACATATAATCTGGTGTCCTGTGAGCCGATACAACCCGCTTCTCAAACGGAACCTCGAGCTCCTCCAATACCTCACACGCATGCTTCATCGTTTCCCAGTCCGACGTACTCCCCATGATCACTGAAATCATAATGGTGACAGGCACCTCCCGTAGTATATCCGAATCCCCATCACACAAAAATACCCAGATCAACTGCTCTCCACTTCATGAGAGAAAGCAATTGATCTGGGTATTTTACAGACAAGGGTCCCCTAAATAAGGCCCGGGGCCATACCTTGACATCCGTATCCAGACATCTACTTTCCCTCATAGTCCGACCATTTACGGTAGTCAGGTAGAGACTCATGGGCCATATTCCCATTATTATATGAGGGTGTTCGGTTTATTTGTCTTCATCATAACGTGATATAGACACTCTGTCAACGAAAAATCGAACGATAATAAATGTCTGAAAATTAATGTTCGGCTTTGAAGCGTTTACTCTTCAATCTTCTTCCCTTCAAACACAATTGTCTGCCTAATAGGGACATACTCGGTTTGATTCCCTTCCCGCTGCTCTTCAAAAACGGGCTTCTCCATCCGCCTCACCGGCATATATCCCATTTCCTTCATACGATCGAGGCAGTCGGAAATCGTCTCATTTTCCTGCACTTCAAACAGTAACTTCTTTTTACTCATTCTTTTAACTTTCCTTTACGAATATTTCGGACCGTCTTCACCCAGAACCCGCCGTGAATCGCCTTCGGTTCATAGGCAATGATGAACGCCTTCGGATCAAGCTCCTTAATTGTATCATACAGCTTCATCTCATACTTCCGGGGAGTCAGGATCTGCAACGCCATCCGGTTCCCCTCAAGGCCATTCGCTTCCCAGTTCGTCACCCCGTATCCACGTGAACGAAGCTCATTCGGAAGCGCCTTATCATACTCCTTCGTAATCACATTCACCGTAATATACCCAAGAGCAAGCTTCTCCTCAATCTTCATCCCGACAATGACACCCAGACCATAACCGACAGCATAGGCAATCAAATTCTGGATCTCATTCAGATTATCAAGCACCAGTCCAAGACCTACTACATAAATGACAACCTCAAACGTACTCACAAAGGCCGCAATATACCTATAACCCTTCAACGTCAAAATCATTCTGATCGTAAAAAAGGATACATACACAACATTGATGATTAAAATGATTGCGACCATCATAAAACTATTGTCTAACACCAAGATGCTCCTCTCTTCACTACTACCAGTAGTATGCTCAAATTAAGTTCCTATTTTACTAGAAAAAAGACAGAATATGAACCATTTGGGGAAAAGAAATTGATTTGGTTGTTTTTGGAAGGGGTGGGTAGGGTGCTGTAGTTTTTTTGGGGGAATGGTGCTCTTCATGATTGTGAATTTGTGAGCATATATAGTTTGAATTGGTTTTTATTAAAAATTGACTATCTTTTCTCTTAAATATGAAGCACTTGAGTCGATTTTCTCTCCACAACTGATGATTTGGGGCCGGCAACCCTTGAAAGTCATGCTGATTCCATGATTAGAAAGGGCCCCCCAACGATTTATGCGTCGTTTTCGGTGGTTATTGCGTCATTTTAAAAATTTATGCGTCGTTTTTTTCTTTTTTGCGTCTCTTTGGGTCGTTTATGCGTCACTTTACTTGGTTTATGAGTCTTTTAACAATATTGCCCATTTCCTCACAATCTATATCAGTCTCCGTTTTACCAATATTAGCTCTATACCTCCCTACAACGTTCATTCCCCGGGAGCCCCCCTTCTCACCAACCATTCCCCTCCCACATTCAAACCAACTAAAAAAGAGTAACTCTCAAAGAGCCACCCTTCTAACTATTCGCCTGGCGACGGCCAACTGTCTAATATCGAACCCTAACTAATATCTTCGCTAAAACTGCTACTAATGATGTACCGCAAATCTCTTCGCCTGTTTCGTCTTCCTGCTCCCCACGACCAACCCAATCAAGCTCTGACCACCATCCCCGGAAGCCCCCACTCCAAAAAAACCAACACAAAAAAAAGCAGCCCCCTAAAGAGCTGCTCTTTCCTACTATTTGCCTGGCGACGTCCTACTCTCACAGGGGGAGATCCCCCAACTACCATCGGCGCTGAAGAGCTTAACTTCCGTGTTCGGCATGGGAACGGGTGTGACCTCTTCGCCATAATCACCAGACGAATATTTAATTGAAGGTTTGTTCCTTCAAAACTAGATAAAGAATTGATGTCAAGAAAGCCGAATATCAGCCTGTTGTTCATATAAATATGACTCTTTGTGGTTAAGTCCTCGATCGATTAGTATCAGTCAACTCCACATGTCGCCATGCTTCCATCTCTGACCTATCTACCTAGTCATCTTCTAGGGATCTTACTCACTTACGTGATGGGAAATCTCATCTCGAGGGGGCTTCATGCTTAGATGCTTTCAGCACTTATCCCTTCCGCACATAGCTACCCAGCGATGCCTTTGGCAAGACAACTGGTACACCAGCGGTGCGTCCATCCCGGTCCTCTCGTACTAAGGACAGCTCCTCTCAAATTTCCTGCGCCCACGACGGATAGGGACCGAACTGTCTCACGACGTTCTGAACCCAGCTCGCGTACCGCTTTAATGGGCGAACAGCCCAACCCTTGGGACCGACTACAGCCCCAGGATGCGATGAGCCGACATCGAGGTGCCAAACCTCCCCGTCGATGTGGACTCTTGGGGGAGATAAGCCTGTTATCCCCGGGGTAGCTTTTATCCGTTGAGCGATGGCCCTTCCATGCGGAACCACCGGATCACTAAGCCCGACTTTCGTCCCTGCTCGACTTGTAGGTCTCGCAGTCAAGCTCCCTTGTGCCTTTACACTCTGCGAATGATTTCCAACCATTCTGAGGGGAACCTTTGGGCGCCTCCGTTACTCTTTAGGAGGCGACCGCCCCAGTCAAACTGCCCACCTGACACTGTCTCCCACCCCGATAAGGGGCGCGGGTTAGAATTTCAATACAGCCAGGGTAGTATCCCACCGATGCCTCCACCGAAGCTGGCGCTCCGGTTTCCAAGGCTCCTACCTATCCTGTACAAGCTGTACCAAAATTCAATATCAGGCTACAGTAAAGCTCCACGGGGTCTTTCCGTCCTGTCGCGGGTAACCTGCATCTTCACAGGTACTATAATTTCACCGAGTCTCTCGTTGAGACAGTGCCCAGATCGTTACGCCTTTCGTGCGGGTCGGAACTTACCCGACAAGGAATTTCGCTACCTTAGGACCGTTATAGTTACGGCCGCCGTTTACTGGGGCTTCGATTCGCACCTTCGCTTGCGCTAAGCACTCCTCTTAACCTTCCAGCACCGGGCAGGCGTCAGCCCCTATACTTCGCCTTACGGCTTCGCAGAGACCTGTGTTTTTGCTAAACAGTCGCCTGGGCCTATTCACTGCGGCTCTCTCGGGCTTGCACCCTACCAGAGCACCCCTTCTCCCGAAGTTACGGGGTCATTTTGCCGAGTTCCTTAACGAGAGTTCTCTCGCTCACCTTAGGATTCTCTCCTCGCCTACCTGTGTCGGTTTGCGGTACGGGCACCTTTTTCCTCGCTAGAGGCTTTTCTTGGCAGTGTGGAATCAGGAACTTCGCTACTATAATTCGCTCGCTATCACAGCTCAGCCTTCACGATGACGGGATTTGCCTCATCATCAGCCTAACTGCTTAGACGCACATATCCAGCAGTGCGCTTACCCTATCCTCCTGCGTCCCCCCATTGCTCAAACGGAAAAGAGGTGGTACAGGAATATCAACCTGTTGTCCATCGTCTACGCCTATCGGCCTCGACTTAGGTCCCGACTAACCCTGAGCGGACGAGCCTTCCTCAGGAAACCTTAGGCATTCGGTGGATGGGATTCTCACCCATCTTTCGCTACTCATACCGGCATTCTCACTTCTAAGCACTCCACCAGTCCTTACGGTCTAGCTTCGCAGTCCTTAGAACGCTCTCCTACCACTGACACCTAAAGGTGTCAATCCACAGCTTCGGTGATACGTTTAGCCCCGGTACATTTTCGGCGCAGAGTCACTCGACCAGTGAGCTATTACGCACTCTTTAAATGGTGGCTGCTTCTAAGCCAACATCCTGGTTGTCTAAGCAACTCCACATCCTTTTCCACTTAACGTATACTTTGGGACCTTAGCTGGTGGTCTGGGCTGTTTCCCTTTCGACTACGGATCTTATCACTCGCAGTCTGACTCCCATGGATAAGTCTTTGGCATTCGGAGTTTGTCTGAATTCGGTAACCCGATGAGGGCCCCTAGTCCAAACAGTGCTCTACCTCCAAGACTCTTACACATGAGGCTAGCCCTAAAGCTATTTCGGAGAGAACCAGCTATCTCCAAGTTCGATTGGAATTTCTCCGCTACCCACACCTCATCCCCGCACTTTTCAACGTGCGTGGGTTCGGACCTCCATTCAGTGTTACCTGAACTTCATCCTGGACATGGGTAGATCACCTGGTTTCGGGTCTACGACCACATACTCAATTCGCCCTATTCAGACTCGCTTTCGCTGCGGCTCCGTCTTATCAACTTAACCTTGCATGGGATCGTAACTCGCCGGTTCATTCTACAAAAGGCACGCCATCACCCGTTAACGGGCTCTGACTACTTGTAGGCACACGGTTTCAGGTTCTATTTCACTCCCCCTTCCGGGGTGCTTTTCACCTTTCCCTCACGGTACTGGTTCACTATCGGTCACTAGGTAGTATTTAGCCTTGGGAGATGGTCCTCCCAGATTCCGACGGAATTTCACGTGTTCCGCCGTACTCAGGATCCACTCAAGAGGGAATGACGTTTCGACTACAGGGTTGTTACCTTCTTTGACGAGTCTTTCCAGACTTCTTCGTCTACCCCATTCCTTTGTAACTCCGTATAGAGTGTCCTACAACCCCAAGAGGCAAGCCTCTTGGTTTGGGCTACATCCCGTTTCGCTCGCCGCTACTCAGGGAATCGCAATTGCTTTCTCTTCCTCCAGGTACTTAGATGTTTCAGTTCCCTGGGTCTGCCTTCCATACTCTATGTATTCAAGTATGGATATTGTTCCATTACGAACAATGGGTTCCCCCATTCGGAAATCTCTGGATCAAAGCTCACTTACAGCTCCCCAAAGCATATCGGTGTTAGTCCCGTCCTTCGTCGGCTCCTAGTGCCAAGGCATCCACCGTGCGCCCTTCATAACTTAACCGAATTGGTTGTTACATAAGGTTTAAAACCTAAAATGGCGATACTCGGTAATTTTCTTGACTATCAATTTATCTTTATCTAGTTTTCAAAGAACAAATTTCTGTCTCAGAAGAGACAAAAAGTTTTGATGATAATTAAACCATCAAAACTGAACAAAACTTCGACTGTCAAACGTTTTAGTAAATCTTCCTTAGAAGGGAGGTGATCCAGCCGCACCTTCCGATACGGCTACCTTGTTACGACTTCACCCCAATCATCTGTCCCACCTTAGGCGGCTGGCTCCAAAGGTTACCTCACCGACTTCGGGTGTTACAAACTCTCGTGGTGTGACGGGCGGTGTGTACAAGGCCCGGGAACGTATTCACCGCGGCATGCTGATCCGCGATTACTAGCGATTCCAGCTTCATGCAGGCGAGTTGCAGCCTGCAATCCGAACTGAGAACGGTTTTATGGGATTGGCTAAACCTCGCGGTCTTGCAGCCCTTTGTACCGTCCATTGTAGCACGTGTAGCCCAGGTCATAAGGGGCATGATGATTTGACGTCATCCCCACCTTCCTCCGGTTTGTCACCGGCAGTCATCCTAGAGTGCCCAACTGAATGCTGGCAACTAAGATCAAGGGTTGCGCTCGTTGCGGGACTTAACCCAACATCTCACGACACGAGCTGACGACAACCATGCACCACCTGTCACTCTGTCCCCCGAAGGGGAAAGCCCTATCTCTAGGGTTGTCAGAGGATGTCAAGACCTGGTAAGGTTCTTCGCGTTGCTTCGAATTAAACCACATGCTCCACCGCTTGTGCGGGCCCCCGTCAATTCCTTTGAGTTTCAGTCTTGCGACCGTACTCCCCAGGCGGAGTGCTTAATGCGTTAGCTGCAGCACTAAGGGGCGGAAACCCCTAACACTTAGCACTCATCGTTTACGGCGTGGACTACCAGGGTATCTAATCCTGTTTGCTCCCCACGCTTTCGCGCCTCAGTGTCAGTTACAGACCAGAAAGTCGCCTTCGCCACTGGTGTTCCTCAAATATACGCATTTCTACGCAATTTCACTCGTTCTAATGACCCTCCACGGTTGAGAATTCCACCTGCTCCTCTTCTGCACGCAGGTAGTTGCCGCCCTAGTTGTCCCCTAATTTACGATCCTTCATCACGCGTTGCTCCGTCAGACTTTCGTGCGGCCCTTTCCGTAGGAGTCAGTCTGTGGCCGATCACCCTAACGCATCGAACCACCTAGCTAATGCGCTTCTTAAGTGCTAAAGCCACAACAATTCCGGAAACGCCTCACCTTGACAGGGAGCAAGCTCCCATCAATCCGCTCGACTTGCATGTATTAGGCACGCCGCCAGCGTTCGTCCTGAGCCAGGATCCTCTCAGCTCTTTAAAATAAATCTAGAATTAACGTTGACGTATTGTCTTGTTTTGTTCAGTTTTCAAGGTTCAATGTGTAAGTGCTTCTCTCGAAGCGACTTGACCATCATATCAAGAATGCAGTGTGTTTGTCAACAACTTTTTTAAAATGTTTTTTAAAACTTGCTGTTGTCTATTATGTAACCCGCTGCTCTCTTGCGACGGTTTTTAAAGTATATCAAGCTATTAGACTTTCGTCAATGGTTTTAATAGATTTATTTTAAAAACTTCCTTTTCACTCTAACGAATCCCTAAACTTTCATCCCTATCAAACGCGAGGTGTCTTTCAATAGAAGTATGATAGATATAAATGTCCCCGCCTAAAATTTAAGAAAGCGGAACCTCATCAAACCCGTTAATCACAAGAAACCTCTCAAAACAAAAACAAAAAAACGACCCACTCCCCTAACGGAGAATGGGCCGTTCTGATCGATTAGTCGATTTTAATGATGTTTTCGTCGTTGCGATTTACATTACCAGACTTCTCGAGTGTTACCTGTTTTCCTTCTTTCAGGTTAGTGAAGACAATCGGCGTCATAATAGAAGGTGCGTTTTCTTTGATGTAGTCAAGATCTACTTCTAGTAATGGTTGACCTGCTTCTACCTGGTCACCTTCTTTTACTAGCGCTTCGAATCCTTTACCTTCCAGTTTGACTGTGTCGATCCCCACGTGGATCAATACTTCACGGCCTGCTTTGGACTCAAGTCCGATGGCATGCTTTGTCGGGAAGACGTTTACGACTTTACCTGTAATAGGAGAAACGATTGTTCCTTCTGTCGGTACGATTGCGAAACCGTCACCCATCATTTTGCCTGAGAATACTTGGTCAGGTACTTCTGTGATGTCTTTGATTTCACCAGTGATTGGCGCAACGAACTTTTCGTTTTCCAATTCTGTTTGAAGTGCTTCAGGGTTCACTTCTTCGATTTGTTGTTCTACTTCTTCATTTGCGCTTGTTTCTACTCTGCGTGGTGCTTTTCCACGGATGATGTCTTGCATTTGTGATTTGATTGTGTCTGATTTCGGTCCGAAGATCGCCTGGATGTTGTCTCCAACTTCAAGGACTCCTGATGCACCTAATTTTTTCAGACGGTTTTTATCAACTTGTTTTACGTCATTTACAGAAACACGCAGACGTGTGATACATGCATCCAGGTGAGCGATGTTTTCTTGTCCACCCATTGCTTCAAGGATGTTGTATGGAAGATCTCCAGCAGAGCTTGCCGGTGCGTCATCATCTTCATCCACATCTTCACGACCTGGTGTCATAAGGTTGAACTTGCGGATCGCGAAACGGAATCCGAAGTAGTAAATGAATGCAAATACGATACCTACAGGGATGACGATCCAAGCATTTGTTTGTGGATTGATCAGTCCGAATAGTACGTAGTCAATTAATCCACCTGAGAATGTCATACCGATCTTTACATCTAACAGATGCATCGTCAGGAATGAAAGACCTGCGAAGATCGTGTGGATACCGAATAGTACAGGAGCTACGAATAAGAATGAGAATTCTATTGGCTCTGTGATACCTGTTAAGAATGAAGTCAGGGCAGCAGACGCCATGATTCCACCTACAACTGCTTTACGTTCCGGTTTAGCTTCTTGGTAGATCGCCAATGCCGCTGCCGGAAGACCGAACATCATGAATGGGAATTTACCAGTCATGAATGTACCTGCTGTCAGGTCTTGTACACCATCTTGAATTTGTTTCATAAAGATTGCCTGGTCTCCACGTACAACGTCTCCCGCTGCAGATGTGTAAGAACCGAATTCGAACCAGAATGGTGCATAGAAAATGTGGTGTAATCCGAATGGAATAAGTGAACGTTCAATTACACCGAATACGAATGCTGCAAATGCTCTGTTTTCACCGAGCATGAAGTTTGAGAATGTGTTCAGCCCTTCCTGGATCGGAGGCCAAATCAATAACATCAATAATCCTAATACAACTGAAGATGCTGCTGTTGCAATTGGAACGAATCGCTTTCCTGCGAAGAATCCTAAGTATGAAGGAAGTTCGATTTGGAAGAAGCGGTTATACATATAAGCTGCAAGTATACCGACGATGATACCGCCGAATACACCCGTTTGTAACGTCGGGATCCCAAGGACAAGTGCGTAGGCAGGATCTACTCCGTCGCCTGTTACATCAGGAATAGCCAGTCCTTCTACAGTACCCATTGTGACGTTCATGATCAAGAAACCAACGATCGCCGCTAATCCGGCAACCCCTTCTCCACCGGCCAATCCGATGGCAACACCGACTGCGAAGAGCAGTGCCAGGTTTCCGAAGATAATTCCACCCGCTTGTTCCATTACGCTGGCAACGGTTTCAACGCCGCCGTTATTAAGGAATGGGGCAATGTCTAGAAGCGTCGGGTTTTGAAGAGCATTACCGAACGCAAGCAGTAGTCCCGCTGCAGGCAAGATCGCAACAGGAAGCATTAATGCTTTACCGACTTTTTGTAGTACACCAAAAGCCTTTTTAAACATGTGAGTTTCCTCCCTTATTTTTTCTGTTTTCGACTAATTAGATGATTGCGCCAAACAAAAAAGGCATGAGAAAAGGAGATAATGAACGTATAAGGATAGACTACCCCAAAATACACGTTTCAATTATCTTCTTCACTCATGCCTGATCGAATCAGTAACACGTAAGAAAGATAAGTTCTTTAATTTACTTTATTTTGTATCCGTTGGAGATGCATGGTGAGGTAAACTGCCTCGGCATCATAAACGGGCTTTTGTAATGTTTGCTGCATCATCTTAATCAGCTTCCATGATAAATTATAGCAGACAGGGTATTCTTCTTTCAACAGTTTTGCGATTTTTTCTGGTTCTTCTACTTTTTCCCCTCGCAAAACCCGCTCGATCGTATAGCGGATATGACGGACAAGCCTCATATAGTCTACACTCTCTTTGTTGATTTCAACATCAAGCTGCTGCTCGATCATCCCTGTCAAACGGCCGATCAATTGGGAATGCTGGTTGACCTCAGACAGATCTTTATTCATCATGGCGCTGTGGATGTGAAGGGCGATGAAGCCGACTTCCCCCTCCGGCAGATGAACATCGGTCATGTCATTGATCATGCCGACCACTTCTCTGGCTATTTCATATTCAAAAGGATAAAGTGTCCTCGTCTCGACCAGGAAAGGGTTGCGGATTTCCATCCCTCTCATCAGTCGGTTAATGGCGAAAAGGATATGGTCGGTGAGGGCGATGTGAATGTGCTCATTCAGAAATGAGTTGGTCCGTTTCCTGATCAGCTCGATAGCGGAAATGATGACGTTCGACATATCCTCATTCAGGAAAGGAAGAAGATTTTTATACTGCTCCTGTTCTTTTTCCCCTTTAAGGACAAACATCTTTTCAGCGATATCATTTTGGATGGGATCTCCCTTTTTTCGGTTGAATCCTATTCCTTTTCCGATCAGCACGACTTCACCATAATTATCGTGAACGGCTATCAGTACGTTATTATTCAATACTTTTTTTACATTTAAAGTAGACATACGCAATTCTCCCTATTTATTCGACCATTTTCGACACTACCCGATTCCATGATTTTAACGAATTTTTCCCCTTTTTTCAATTCATTCTTCTTTCTTTTGTACTATCTTCTCTAAGGGCAGTGCTGTTCCCTTTATTATCTTTCAATCTTTCCCTTTTAAAAATAAGAAAAAACCGATCTCATACAAGATCGGCTTTCAATATAAGATTTACACAAGAAATAAGAAATACAGAACGAATATAGCAAACAGGAAGTACATAATCGGGTGGATTTCTTTCATCCGGCCTTTCATGATCATTGTGATTGGATAGAAGATGAATCCGATGGCGATCCCTGTTGCGATGCTGTATGTGAGCGGCATGGCGACGATCGTCAGGAATGACGGCACAGCCACCTCGAATTTCTTCCAGTCGATTTCACCCAGTGATGAAACCATCAAGACCCCGACAATGATCAGTGCCGGTGCTGTCACAGCTGATGTGATCACAGCAAGCAGCGGGAAGAAGAAAATCGAGAGAATGAATAAGATGGCGGTCACCACGGACGCAAATCCTGTTCTAGCCCCTGCTGCAACCCCTGCAGAGGATTCAATATAAGATGTGGTCGTAGACGTCCCAAGGATCGCCCCGACGACTGTTGCACATGAATCTGCGAATAGCGCCTTGCCTGCACGAGGCAGCTTGTTGTCTTTCATTAACCCTGCCTGATTGGCGACCGCTACAAGTGTACCTGCTGTATCGAAGAAGTCCACGAACAAGAATGTCAGGATAACGACAAGCATCTGAATTGTAAAGATGCTTCCGGCATCGTTGAATAATGGGTCAAGTGCCGCACCGAATGTCGGCGCAAGACTTGGCGCTGCGTCCACTACTTTCTCCGGCGTGTCGATCAAACCGGCGATCATGCCGACGATGGCCGTTACAACCATCCCAATGAAGATACCGCCTTTGATACCTCTAGTCATCAGGATGACGGTGATGATGATGCCGAAAATCGCAAGCAGTGTCGTGCCGTTCGTTAAATCCCCAAGGCCGACCAAGACAGCTTCATTGTTGACGATGATTCCTGCATTTTGGAACCCGATGAACGTGATGAATAGTCCGATCCCTGCTCCGACCGCATATTTCAGCTCAGCCGGAATCGAATTGATGATTTTCTCACGGATGCCCGATAATGTGAGGGCGATAAAGATCAATCCTGAAATCAATACGCCGGTCAGAGCCGATTGCCAGGGTACACCCATTGTCAAAACGACCGTGTACGCGAAGAAGGCATTCAACCCCATCCCCGGTGCGAGCGCAATCGGATATTTGGCTATCAAGCCCATAATCAAGGAACCGATCGCAGCAGCCAAGGCTGTCGCGACAAATACTGCACCATAATCCATTCTCATGCTGTCCGGAAGATCCGGAACAGACTGAAGCGTCAATGTAAGGGGATTGACGATCAGGATATAGGCCATGGATAAGAAGGTGGTCAAGCCACCGATGATCTCCCTTTTATAATTCGTGCCTAACTGCTCAAACTGAAAGAAATTCTTCATTCTGCACTCCTCCTAGTGAGTCGTCGTAAGAGTCTACACTTCAAATATAAAAGCCCCGAACTACCAGAGTTCGAGGCTTTGACTGTTAAGATCAAGATAGACAGGTACCCAAAAAAGGCCCTATCATCCATCACCTCGTAGTCAAGCCATTTACGGTAGCTTGGTAGAAACGCTCGGGCCCTATTCCCGAAATTATACGACGTAATACTTATGATATGTTTTATTATGATTACAGTACTATTGTACCAAGGGAAACCGTGTCCGTCAACCTAAAATACGAACGTTCATTATAAATAACGGAAGAATGTTCGTTAAATACAAAAAGCGACAGGCACCTCCCTGCCTTTGCCGACATTTGTCGACTCCGGCCGGAAGGGTCCCGTCACTTAGCTTTCTTGCCTTATTCCCACTCGATCGTTGCAGGCGGCTTGCTCGTCACATCATACACAACGCGGTTGATATGATCCACTTCATTTACGATGCGGGTCGAGATTTTCTCGAGCACATCCCACGGTATACGTGCCCAGTCAGACGTCATTCCGTCGATGGACGTAACAGCACGGATCCCGATTGTATAATCATAGGTTCTCGCATCCCCCATCACCCCGACGCTCCGGATGTCAGGAAGAACCGTGAAGTATTGCCAAATATCGCGGTCAAGGCCGGCCTTTTTGATTTCATCACGGAGGATATAATCAGATTCCCTTACGATTTCAAGCTTCTGCTCAGAAATTTCTCCAAGCACACGGATGCCAAGACCCGGTCCAGGGAACGGTTGGCGCCATACGATTTCATCAGGGATACCCAGTTCAGATCCAAGTGCGCGCACTTCGTCTTTGAACAATGTGTTCAACGGCTCAATGAGGGTGAACTGCATATCTTCCGGTAATCCACCGACATTATGGTGGGATTTAATCGTTTGCGCAGTCGCCGTTCCACTTTCGATGATATCTGTATACAGCGTACCTTGGGCAAGATAGTCGATGCCTTCAAGCTTCGTTGCTTCGTCATCAAATACGTAGATGAATTCGTTTCCGATGATTTTACGTTTTTGTTCCGGATCGGATACGCCTTTTAATTTATTCAGGAAGCGGTCCTGTGCATCCACTTTGATGACGTTCATATTGAAGCCGTCGGCGAATGTCTTCATGACGCTGTCTGCTTCGCCTTTACGAAGAAGCCCGTGATCGACGAAGATACAAGTCAGCTGATCACCGATTGCTTTGTGGATCAACACCGCCACGACGGAAGAATCGACACCTCCGCTTAACGCACATAGAACTTTTTTGTCACCGACTGTTTGACGGATCTTGTCCATTTCCATTTCGATGAAATTCTCCATTGACCAGTCACCTGTGCAGCCGCACACTTCGAACACGAAGTTCTTCAGCATTTCGTTCCCGTGTACAGAATGGCGTACTTCCGGGTGGAATTGAACGGCATAGAGGCCTTGTTCTTCGTTACTCATGGAAGCAATCGGGCATGACGGATTTGTTGCGTTCACTTCAAATCCTGCCGGAGCTTCAACGACTAAATCTCCATGACTCATCCACACGACCTGCTCTTCAGGAAGATTTGAGAACAATTTTGACTGTTTCTCGATGTTGATGGCTGCCTTCCCGTATTCACGGTGCTTCGCCCGCTCTACCTTGCCGCCAAAATGCATTGTCATCAGCTGCATGCCGTAGCAGATCCCGAGAATCGGAATGTCCAGGTCAAAAATGCGCTCATCGCAGCGGAATGAATCTTCGCCGTACACGCTGTTCGGTCCGCCGGAGAAAATGATCCCGGTTGGATTCATTTCCTTGATTTCTTCAAGGGTAACTGTATGCGGGTGGAGCTCACTGTAAACACCAAACTCACGGATTCTTCGCGTGATCAATTGATTATACTGACTTCCAAAGTCCAAAACGACGATCATTTCTTGATTGTGCAATTCTTCTTTACCAAGCATTCAGTTCACCTCTTCAGTTTATTTACCTTATCTTATCTATTGTTGTTAGCATTCCAAAAAAATATAAAAAAAACTAGACTTCGCCTAAAAAAAGGCAGAATTCTAGTCTTTTGCATACACGGATGTCAAAATAGAACACTGCCTTCATAGTCCAGTCATTTAAGGTGACCGGGTAGAAACTTTCGAACCGTATTATCGAGGATATACGAAGGATGCTAACGAACACTATTATGAATTTGACATCATTTTATACTTTGTGTTGACCCGGGTCAACCAGTTGTTCTTTTAATTAAATTTTCCCACAATTCCCTCATCTTAATCCAGTCTCCCGAATCAGGGTTCTGACCGTACAGCACGCGCTCATAATGATTGGTCAGGTTCGTCATCTCCCGGGTGCCGAAGAAGGTATCTATCTGTCTCGAATAGCCTCTCAGCGTCTGCCCGTCTTCTATCCTCATCCCATATCGTTCCAATTGCTTCATGAGGGAGAGATAGGCATCCGGGAATGCGTCTTCAGACGACTTTCTGCGGTAATAGAATATCAGCAGGTACGGCATCCACCGTCTTCTCATCAGGAATAAAGCCATGATGATGATGACAAGGAGGATCGTCCCCATCACAATCTTACCCCAGTTTTCCTCAAGGAAGTACTTCATGTCGTCCCAAAGCTTAGACAGGGAAAAGCTTTTTTCTGCCATACTGCCTTCATCAGGTTGCAGAGGCTTCTTCGGCGTCTCTTCCTTTTCGGGGGCCGGTGTTTCGTCCTTCTCAGCATCAGGAAGGTCCAAATCGTACTGATAAGAAACGTTGTTGCTGAAGCCGACGGTCGGCTCAAAAGGAACCCATCCCACTTCCGGGAAGAAGACCTCCACCCAGGAATGGGCATTGTTGTTCGACACTTCATAAAGCTTCGTGACCGAATCCACCTGTCTGCTGTATTCCCCTTCCGTGTAGCCCTTCGCCCATCTTGCCGGGATTCCCAGGGCACGGACGAGAACGACCATGGAGGTGGAGAAATTGTCACAATATCCCCGCTGCGTATCGAACAGGAATTGATCGACGTAATCCACTCCCTCTTCAGGGACAGGGACGTCAAACTGATCGTAAACATACGCTTTCTTCGAAAAATACCCTTCAATCGCCCTTACTTTGTCATACCAGTTGTCTTCTTCCGCAGTAATCTCAAAGGCGAGGTCCAGCACCCGTTGCGGGGTGGAATCAGGGATCTGGGTATAGCGGTCGACGAAATCAGGAACCTGCATGATCTCCTGATCCTCATTGGCCGCTTTCATTTTTTTCTGTGAGTAGAATGGAGAGCGGTAGGAAACCTCATAACCATCCAGCTTCACCGTCTCATCAAGCTCTTTATAGCTCGTCACCTTTTCATTGATGGGATTAAAGCTGAAGTACCCATTTTCATTCCCGGTGATCATTTCCACCCCATACGGATAGGCAACATGGGTATACTTCCGCTCGACAGTAATCTTCTCACTTTCCAGGTCCCGCTCTTCATCGCTTTCCGATGACGGGATCGGTACCGCTTCACCTGATTTAAAAGGCAGTGCAGACTGCTGATCATCCGGAATGGACTGTTCCCATCCCTTCCCTGTGTAAAGGTCCTTCGTTTCGATTTTCCAGTAATGCTCCCTTGTCACTTCGGCATTGAATACAACGGTCGGATCCCCCACAAAGGGACCGCCGAGCTTGGAGTCATCACTGTCATAGCCGATTTTGTTCACACCGGTCCCCCCTGCATCTTCAGAGAAAGATTGCAGATAAGGAACTGGATCCGGCCAGACGGGGTCGGCTTTTGGGGCCGCGAAGGCGACGACCGAACTCACACCAAGGAGGACAGTCAAAGGAACAACCCAACGGTGGCGGCTCATCCTGGACCCAAACAGGTTCTCCCTTTGCATCAGCCTCTCCAATGCAAGAAGTCCCATGAGCAGGAATCCGAATATGACGATACGGACGAT
This sequence comes from Bacillus sp. KH172YL63, assembly GCF_011398925.1. NCBI lineage: Bacteria > Bacillati > Bacillota > Bacilli > Caryophanales > Bacillaceae > Bacillus > Bacillus sp. KH172YL63. Next base: position 352,529 of record NZ_AP022842.1, on the reverse strand, counting down.
CGCCCTGTCCCCTTCGTAAGCAGTAAATGTATCGATGAGGCATATATACGTCACCGTCATGATATAAAAGAGAAGAATCGTCTTTCTTACAGACAACCAATAATAAATGAGATACGTCATCAGCCAGAGCAATATAAAGAACAGCAGGCTCCGGTACTCAAATGAAAGATTCGACCATTCACGCCCAAGGGTAAAGCCGAGGTTTTCCCACAGGTTCCTGCCGAAATCCCGCACCCACTTGAGTGAGATGAACGAACCTTTATAATACAATGCGTGCAGGCTGTATAAGATAAAAAGAATTTTGAGAGGTGCCGAGATATAGTAATGAATCCTGAAATAGGACAGTGTCAGGGCCATGGCGATAAATACGACAAAGTACGTCAGACTGCCTGTATCGGTCACGACCTTCAGGGGCTTCAGCCATTCCCACAGAAGTAAAAACCCAAACACGTAAATGATCAGCTTGAAAAATTGGTGCTTTGATCGATCATGATTCATGCCCGTTTCACCTCCAAGAACGCGGAAGAGAAGTCGCCTTCATGGCATACCTTCAACCGGATGCCCCGTGACGAAGCATAAGCCTTCACTGATTTCTCTTCCTCTGTGACCATTTCACCGACGCGTTTCACGAGAAAGACCACGACCGAGCTGTTTCGCTTTGCGTATTGATTCACACTCATGATCATTTTTTTCGAAACCGACGATGTGACAACGAGGACAGCAGCCGACTGGGAATAGTTCAACCCTTCCCCCTGCAGCACTTTCCCCAATCCGAATCGGCTGTCGTGCTTCACCTTCGCCAGGTGATAGGACAGCTGACTCAGGTGTTCCTCACCGCCCCGGATCGGAAACGAAACATGATCCTCACCAATCGAGACGAGACCGACCTGCGCCCCTTTTTTCACAATGGAGCGGATCATCGACGCCGTGAATGTCACCATCGCCTCAAAAGCAGGGGACACTTCCCGGTCGAGCACGATCAAGACATCATGGGATTGCCGTTCTTCAAACTCCTTCGTCATCAGCTCATTGGTCCTCGCGAAGGTTTTCCAATGAATCCAGGAGAACCGGTCGCCCGGCTGATATTCCCGGATACCTGTTGCCATTGTCGTGTCTTTCTGTATCTTCACATTGGAAGTTGTCATGCCCTGATCATACCGGCTCTCGAGGGGACGATACGGCACGTCCACCGTCGACGGATAGACAAGGAGCTTATCTTTACATTCAACCGTTGCCTCTTTTTCAAACACACCGAAGAAATCACCCGTCCTGAAGCGAACTGCAGAGAATATGTGCTCTCCCCGGGGCAGCTCGTCAACGATATACGTCAGCGTGATCCGTTTCCTGAATCCCGGATGAATCATCGCCTTCGCCTTCTGAAAACCGGAATGATGAAACATGGAATCGGTGACCACATCCTCCATCACCATGTAGAACAACGGAAACGGAATCTTCCTCGAAAGGGTGACGGTCACCTTCAGCTCATCCCCCGCCTTGAACTCATTGGCTTCAAAGCTCCGTTCAACATAGAACGCCGACAGGGGGTACAGGAATACAAACAACGAATAAAGAGCGAATGGCATAAAGCTGTAGAACAAGAACCAGCTCACAAACCCGCCTTGGAACATCGCGAACGAAAAGGTGATGCCGATCAAGAAAAGGAGCAGCAGAAATTTCCCCAGCGGCTTAAGGTATTGTAATGTCTTCTTCATCCTATCTCACAAGCCTTTGTACCGGTACCGGGATTCTTGCCATCACTCTTTCCACAACTTCCTCCGGCGTGATCCCTTCATACCTCGCCTCGGATTTCATAATAATCCGGTGGGAAAACACAAACGGCGCCAGATATTGCACGTCATCGGGAACGACATAGTCCCTTCCCCTTAAATAGGCATACGCCTGACAAGCCTTCATCAATGCGATCGATCCACGGGGACTTGCGCCAAGGTACACATTCGCATGCATTCTCGTACGGGTCGCAATTTCCACAATATATTTCTTAATGGTGTCATCCACCAGCACTTCCCTCACATCTCCCTGGATATATCTCAACTCTTCCAGGGTCATCACCGGCTCCAATTCATCAATCGGAGGCGTCCGTTGTGCACGGTGCAGGACTTCCATCTCTTCCTCCGGTTCAGGATAGCCCATTTTCATCTTCAACAGAAAACGGTCAAGCTGGGCTTCCGGCAGCGGATAAGTCCCTTCATACTCAATCGGGTTCTGGGTCGCCATCACGAAAAAGGGTTTATCCAGACTCCGGGTCTCCCCATCAATCGTCACGCTGCTCTCTTCCATCCCTTCAAGCAGGGCAGATTGAGTCTTCGGCGATGTACGGTTGATTTCATCGGCAAGGATGATATTCCCCATGATCGGCCCCGGTCTGAACGTAAACTCCATTTCCTTCGGGTTGTAAATCGACACCCCGATAACATCTGACGGGAGCAGGTCCGGCGTGAACTGGATACGCTTGAAGCTCGCCCCCACCGATTTCGCCAGCGCCCGGACCATCATCGTCTTCCCTACACCTGGGACGTCCTCAAGCAACACATGCCCGCCGGCAAGCAGGGAAACGATGCTCAGCTCCGCTACATTCCTCTTTCCGATCATGACTTTCTCTATATTATCGATGATACTTTGTAACTTCGGATTTACCATTTCGTGTGACATCGTACCCCTCCTGAATGATTCAAATCGACTTTAACTATTACTACTTTCGTTTAAAAAGTCGAAAATCCTCTATTATTTGGGAAAAATATAGTGGGTGAATAGGAAATTGGGAGGGGGGGAAATCGTCGCTGGCGCCTATTGACATCTAACCTACAAGCTTTTTCATCAGGAGTGATCACAATTTGAAACCTTGATTCCTTTAATAGGTATAAACCATAAAAATCCGAATGCATTCGATCTTCACCAAAGGGTGTCGAATCATCATCCGGATTTTCCATGATCTATTAACTTTTGTCTCACCCTGGAATCCCTACCCCACAAAAGATGTTGAGAAAGATTAATATTTTTCCAGCTTCTCCGTTGTTCTTCCACCGACCGTGAATGGAGTTGATAATTCTTTCAGGTCTCTTCCTTCCCCCAGGAACTTCTTTACATATTCATCTCCTGGTACACTCCCTATATCTTTTTCGGTCATGTATAGTGGGATATCATGGAGACGAAGTCTGTCGATCCAACCATCAAGCTGATCCTGTACTTCAATATCGAAAATCCGAAAATCCATTTCGCCTTCATTCTCCCAAACAATGATGATCCTCGCCCCAATGATGCGAAGGCTCTTTACGGCAGTGCTCGTGTTCGGGATATATCTCAACGTATGGCCGATAATGACTTGGTCCATCTGCTCGTATGTAATGAGCTCTTCTATTTCTTCTTTTGTTTTTTCATTTCTATAATAAAAATAATAACCTTCATGATTGAGATGCTTAACGATTGTCAGGTTCGTATAAAGCTTTAAATTGTTATAACAAAACTTTGTCAAAAATGCCAATAAGGCAAACACAAAGAACATCAAGCCTGCCAAAACGGGTATAAAATCCAAGACTAAAAAATAGAAGACTAACCAAAGCAACCCCAAGGACGCGACGCCAAACACGGTGATTAAACCTCTATGAAACCTCAGAGCATAATCTGGCAGCTGGTTCGTATACCGCAAGTCTTCCCCACCCTGCATTTCAATCATTTCACACTCTCTCCTTAAGCTTTATTTGACCATCTTCAAAAAAAAAGGTTGATCTACCTCTAAGCAGATCAACCAGATTGTGTTTATTTCCAAAAATCATCAAACACCGTAACCGGCAGATGACGTTTATGCTGCGTCTTCAGATAGTGGCCTTCGATCGTTTTCCCCACATCAGCAGGCACTTCTTTCCCTTCCAGATAATCATCGAGCTGATCGTATGTGACGCCGAGGGCTTCTTCATCAGGAAGCTGAGGACGATCTTCTTCAAGGTCCGCTGTCGGTTTCTTGTTGTACAGGTGTTCCGGACAGCCAAGCTCCATCAACAGCTGCTTTCCTTGACGTTTATTCAGGCGGAAAAGGGGCACAAGGTCTGCCGCTCCATCACCATACTTGGTGTAAAAACCGGTGACCGCTTCAGCAGAGTGATCGGTACCGAGTACCACGCCGTTTTTCATAGCGGCGATGGCGAATTGCACCTTCATCCGTTCGCGGGCCTTTTCATTCCCTTTCACAAAGTCGGACAGCTCGATCCCGCTTTTACTCAATGTCTCAACGCTCGCATCGACTGCAGGCTGGATATTCACCGTCAGGGATACAGTTGGGTTGATGAACTCCACCGCATCGATGGCATCCTGGGCATCTCCCTGTTCCCCGTACGGCAATCTTACTGCGTAGAAAGCATAATCAGACGAGCCAGTTTCTTTGTTTAACTCATCAATTGCCGTCTGTGCAAGTTTTCCGAGCAAAGTGGAATCCTGGCCGCCTGAGATCCCAAGGACCAGGCTTTTCATAAATGAATGCTTCTTAAGGTAAGCCTTCATAAAGTCGACGCTGCGGCGGATTTCCTCCTGGGGATTGATTTCAGGCGATACCATCATTTCTTCTACAATTTGTTTTTGAAGAGAATCCATGTTTTCACACTCCATGTTAGGTTATATTACATCACAGTATATCTTTTTATATTACCCAATCACAGGCAAACTTACCAATTTCCGCTATGCTTTTCTTTCACTTCAGCATTCACTTGCTGAATCAGGTTCATCTTGTTGTTCCAACACTCTTCACTTAAATCGACCGGATATTCTTCCGGATTCATCGACCGCTTGTACTCATCCCAAAGCAACCCGAGATTTTCATTGACGAACGATCTCATTTCTTCCAACGGAGGTGCTTCAAAGACAAGTTTTCCTTCTTTGAATACATCCACATGAAGCTCCCTCGCTTCAAAATTCGTGACGAATTTGCTGATATACGTATGAACGGGATGGAACATCTTCAACCGTTCCTGACGCTGAGGCTCTTCATGCTCCAACGCGATGTATTCACCCTCTGATTTATGATTAACCGTATTGACGATCCGATAAACCTTTTTCATCCCGGGAGTCGAAACTTTCTCGGCATTGCTCGATATTTTAATCGTATCCTCCATCTCTCCGGCTTCGTTTTCGATGGACACAAGCTTATATACAGCACCCAATGCCGGCTGATCATAGGCGGTGATCAACTTCGTCCCGACACCCCATACATCAATCTTCGCTCCCTGCGCTTTCAGATTCAGGATCGTGTATTCATCAAGATCGTTCGAAGCGATGATCTTCGTTTCCGTGAAGCCTGCCTCATCAAGCATCTTACGGGCCTTCTTCGACTGGTACGCCATATCTCCACTATCAAGGCGGATCCCCTTGAAATTAATCTTGTCACCAAGCTCCTTCGCCACCTGAATTGCCGTCGGCACACCAGATTTCAACGTATCATAGGTATCCACTAAGAACACACAATCCCTATGGCTCTCGGCATATTTATGAAACGCTTGATACTCATCCCGATACGCCTGAACCATCGAATGGGCATGAGTACCTGAAACAGGCATCCCGAACAACTTTCCAGCCCGGACATTACTCGTTGCATCGAAACCGCCGATATACGCAGCACGGGTCCCCCAGATCGCCGCATCCAGCTCGTGGGCACGCCTTGTTCCGAACTCCATCACAACCTCATCCTGCACCACCTGCTTGATCCGGTTCGCCTTTGTCGCAATCAGCGTCTGGTAGTTCACAATGTTCAAAATCGCCGTCTCCAAAAGTTGCGCTTGGGCAAGAGGTGCCTCCACCCGAACAAGCGGAACATTCCCAAAGGCAATTTCCCCTTCCTTCATCGATCGAATCGTCCCAGTGAAACGAAGATCAGCCAAGTAAGCCAGAAATGCCTCCTCATACCCCAATTCACGCAAATACTCAATATCACTCTCGGAAAAATGAAAGTTTTTCACATATTCAATGATCCTTTCAAGCCCCGCAAACACCGCATATCCATTGCCAAAAGGCAGCTTTCGAAAGAACACTTCAAAAACAGCCTTTCGATTATGGAAATCATCATCCCAATACGCCTTCGTCATATTTATCTGATACAAATCTGTATGCAACGCTAAACTATCATCTGCATAGTTCGTCATGTATTTCTCTCCTTTAAGCTATAGCCATTTGTTGATCATGATGTGTCTTATCTATTTTAACCAATATTGGGTGGGATATCGAGGGTTTAGGGTTGGGTTTGGACAAACAACGCTTGATTAAAATTCACATTCTTTATAGAAGGAAGTAATTTAGCAATAACTAGGCTGAATCTAAATTTGTACAGTCATTAATGATATATGACCTTTTAAATCCGCCCCTCTTCACATACTTGGCACTTCCATCATTTCTTTCTAGCAAGGTTACTTAGGATAACGCAAGTCTTGCTTGTAAATGGGCAACTTTTCTCTCGCTACCTTTTTAAACTCTTCAATTAACATTTTCACTTGCTCTTCTACTGGTAAAGGGGCAATTTCTTTTTCAATATTTAAAGACTTAATGGTCCTCTCTGTATCTTTAATGCTTTTGGTCAATTCTTTCAACACTGTAGAATCATATTGTGACAGTTCTTTATCTAAACCATGTATTTTCATCTCATTAAACATGTTTCTTAACTCATCGAATTTCTCTATTAATTCTCTTCCTTGAAGATATTGCTCTCTATTTATATGGGCAAGGGTTCTCCAAAGTTTTTCTATTTCATCGTCATCAATTTCATTATCTTCAAGTATTTTACAATCGTAATAATGGGAATAATCTTTGATTACATTCTGTAGACTGGTTAACAATTGTTCAAGCTTTCTTATAATATCCTTACCAACTAAAAGAACGCTATTGTTATTTGTTTCAAGGAATTGTTCTAAGATAACAGCTATATTTCCAAATGAGTCGGGAGATAGTTTCATTTTTGCCTCTTCTATCTCAAAGAATCTATTTACAAACACATTGTATATAATCAACTTCTCGAAAGCCGCCTTTGCATCATTAACGCAAAATTCCTTCTCAGCTATGACAGCATAACCTTTAAACTTTTCATTGCGTTTGTAGACGACCAAAAAATAGTCAACGTTATTAACTCTATAACTATAAGGATTCATTAACGCTTTATTTTCTAAAAACTTTTTATGTCTATTTGCTTCTATTTTTAGAGTGGACAGGTTCATTTCCTTCTCCCTTTCAAGCAAGATATAGTATATGCTTGGTTAACCCAAGCGGTCTCTTTTCAAAGTTTTGGATAACGCAGGTCTTGTTTGTAGCGTGGCATTTTTTCATACCCAGCCTTCTTAAATTCGCTCACTAATATCTTAATTTGCTCATTTACTTCTAAGTGCTCTATTTCTTTCTCTACATCTAGGTCCCTTAAAGTTATCTCAGTATCCTTTTTGCTACTTAATAATTCTGTTAAGAACTTTAGATTATCTGGAGGAATACTTTTAGAAATATTCGTTTCCTTCATTTCCTTTTCTAACAATTTAAGCTCATTATATGATTCAATAAATTTTTTCCCTTGTAAATATTGAATTCTATTGAGATGAGATAACACTGTTAGCAGTTGTTTTATGTCGTCCTTACTAATTTCATTCCTACCTAGGATAGTAGTGTCATAGTAGTGCGTATATTCATTTGCTATATTTTTAAATTCTTCTTGTAAATCCCCATACTCAATTAAAATATTTTTACCCTTCTTTAAAATCTCATCCATTCCATGGACTTGAAGATATTGATCAATTTTTTTTGCAGGAATAAAAAAGTAATCTGCACTTATTCGGGCTCTTTTCTCACCAATTGAGAAGAAATTGTTAACAAATATCGTATAAATTATTAAATGTTCAAAGGCTTCCATAGCATCCTCGTTATTAAATTGCTCAGAAGTAATAATGGAGTATCCTGTTGTTTTTTTACTTTTTTTGTATAGAGTCAAAAAATATTTACTACCATTAACTTCGTAGCCATAAGGGTTAATAAATACCTGCTCAAATAACTTTTTATGTTTTTTCGCTTTATCTGGTAATATTTGAGTATCCAAATTGCAAATCCTCCTTTTCTATCATTTAATAATAAACCCAAAAGAGTAAATTTCCTGTTCCTTCAATCTTGATGTTTGTATTTCCTGAAGGAACCTGCCCTTCTAGATCGCTACTTCCAGATTCGATCTAATCCAGGTAAAAAGGATTGTCCCAGGGTCACAATTGCCAGTAGGAAGAATACCTGGCCCCCTAATAATACAGCAGCCACAATTCCCATAGTTTTGACTCTTTTTTTAGCATCGATCATATTCATGTTTTAATGCCCCTTCCATTTTCATTCATCTTCATCATGTCCCGTTCACTCCATCGCTTTAAACAGACTCTCCCTCTTATTCTTTACTTTCTCCCTTGCCTCATTTTCCAGTTCCTCCGCAAAAGCTTCCAATGCTTGAAGTCTTTCATCTGCTAAATCTTCTATTTCCATCGCTTTATCCCGGTCAATTTTCTCCTGATTCTGAAGTGATAAGATGGCCTTGTTAAAGATCGTCCGTTCCTCTGATGAAAGTTCATCAAATGTTCGGCCCAGGTCATCCACCTGTTGTTGGAGCTCGACGGATTTGTAATTGATCTCGATTCCGTTGCTTGCTTTAGTGAAATTCTCTTCGATCTGCTGAACGGCATTATCCAGCAATTCCTGTAGTGACTTCTCGAGCTCTACTTTATTACCTACAGTAAAGTATTGACCCTTTCCGGCCTCTGCCGCTGCCTTCAACTGCTCCTGGCCTTTGTCATCGACATCAAATCCAATAATATTGACTTGGGCGTTCAAATCGGAGTTCTTCGTAGGAGGACTTCAACGAAGCCCCCAGCGGCGTCCATCCGCTCGGCTTAAACTGAGTCAATGCTTTTTCAAAGGAGGACTGATCATATGCATTGGGTTCGTAGACCAGTTCATCGCTGGAGCAGGATGTTTTTTTATCTTCATCTGCCCCCGTTCCTTTATGCCCATAGACTCTAAGAGAGATCGTAGCATCTTCTGGAAAACCGGCCGCGAATTTACTGACAGCCTCTTTAGCAAGTTCCATTTTCTGGCCGCCACTTACCTTTGCTGCCATACTTCCGCTTGAGTCAATGAGTATGACGACATTCTTTCGTTTATCATTCTTTTTTTCAATATCGTATTTACCGAAATCCGGCTCATAATTTTTCAATGCCTGATAGGGCTCCGAATAATCCAGGGCAAACCAATTAACCACCCCGTTAAACATTTCCTCTACACTAAGCCCCTCAGCAGGGAAATCTTTCATGATGTCTTCCACTTTATCAATGTCCGCTTCGTCCCCACTTTTCACCTTCATCACAACATCCTGCATCTTCTCTCCATATGGCTGCTTGACGATTTCTTCGGGGTCAGTCGGAGCCTCAGGGAAATCCACTTCTTCTTTTCCTTTTGGCTTTTTTGCCTCCTCTGAGGATGTTTCTTTCGGGTCTTTCTTTGTTATCTCTTCTCCCGAACACCCGACCATCCCTATCAGTGAACAGCTAATCAACAGTGTAAATAACTTTTTCATAGTTTTCTCTCCTTTGAGCGGTGATGATTGTATAATAGGTCCCTTCATTTCTTTTCAATAGACCTATATACGGTTCACAATTGAATGTGATGTCAAAAATAGTTAGAAATGAGACTTATGTATTACTTTTTCAATTTTTTGGTAATAACTCATATCTTATTTACCACAGGGGTGGGTTTTGAAACTTGTTGGTGGAAATTTAATGATTGAGGGGTTTGTATGCATCCTATTATCTAGTGGGAGTTGGGGAAGAACTATTTGGAAGCCATAGAGGGGTATCTATTATTAATATAACTAAAGAAAAACCATCAATAAAAAGCTTGAAATGTGCTTTCAAGCTTGAATAAGCTATTAACCTGTTATCCTTTTAAGTTCAGTTTTTTGGTAGTGTAGATATTTCAGACTCAACTGTTACTTCACTTCTCTAATTCCTCCATCCTCTCAGGAGTAATCAGAAGAATAGGAGCAATAAACAGGAAGAATAAGGCCCCAACATAAAGGAAAATCGCTATTGGCACAGCACTCGGGTGACCACTGGCCCTCACATTAGTGAATAAGATGGAACCAAACGTAATTATGAGAGGAACCGTCACCATATATACTCGTCCCAAAGCTGTTCGTGTTGGGTTCTTTACTCCATAAGCAATGTTTTCAGCAAAAAGATAAGGGACCAATGCCATAATGATAATGACCAGCAAACCCGCCCAAAAGACGATGGTTCCGGTAAACACCCTAAATAAAGGGATGGCAAAATAAAGCGACAACGCTACCAGCATTACATAAGCATTCAAGGAGAAATACCTTACGCTGTCATTGCGATTAAATTTCCACAAAATAAAAGAAGTGATGCATGCAATGATGGCAATAGTCATGTTCAAACCAAATAAAAGCCAAGATCCGTCAGGTACGACACTGCATAGGGCTCCCATCAAAATCAGAAGGAAAGCTATTGTATCAATCCTACTTTCTTTTAGAGGCACCTTCTTTTTGAAAGTCATTGTTTTCACCCATCCATTCTTCATAAAATTGATTCTCCATCCCAACATTGTCCTAATTACAGAATCTCATTGAAACTCCCTTCGATTACTATGAACAAAAATAGTAGAGAGTGGCTTTATCGCCAAAGACAAATGAAAAATATTCTGCCGCCTTAAAGAATCCTCCCCCTCTTTGTGGGTCTAGTCTTTTAACAAGAGCCGTATATACCATGTATAAATTCTCACTTTCTACTCTGCAGGATTAAGGTCCATTCGGCACTAGGTAGCCCGAAATTATATAAAAATCTATTTGCACCCTTCTTCGAAACTTCACCCGTACCCTTAGTTCTATCTAAAATTAAACATTAGATAATGGTAATAGTTGAAGAACACCGCCACCTTTATTCATCACACTTTTTATAATATAAAGAGTAAGTTATTCGGTACTGTGTCTACAAAAAAATATTGGTCACGAGAACTAAAATATCCTCGTGACCTATTATTAGTTAGATACTTAAATCAAGCATAAAGTTAGGTGTAATATTAAGTTCGATTACTGGCTCTTTACTTTGTTGCTTTAGTACTATTAGTTTTGATTTCTCTACCCTAATTTCCTCTACATTTTGTATTTCAATGTCATATAATGGATTTTGGAGTTGGTTGTGGTCCAATCTTATTGTTACATATTGGTCATAAACCGAGAAAGAAAATGCTAATTCTAATCCTAGGAAACCTTGCATTTGATATTTGTAAATTTCAGCTTCTCTATCAATTATTATTGGTTCACTATTGAATAATTCCAGCATTAAATATTCATTGTATTTAATTGCCATGCAAACACCCCTCACTCACTTTGGAATTACCGTAATAACATCACCTTTTGTGTTAGTAATTACAGTAACGTCTTTACCATCATATTTTAATGTATTTGGTCTATTTCCAGCAGTAGGTTTTACATTTCTAATTGTTTCCTCTACAACCATAGGTGGAACACCCCTTGGGTCAACAAAATTTTAAAATTCTTTAGCACCTGGCTTTAATCCCTTTTCAAGGGCTCTTTTTTCTAACTCAACCCCAACTTGGATAGTATGAGGTGCCATTCTTTCTAGTGAGTGTTCTGAATATCTTCTTCCACCTATCTCACCGCCACCACGAGGCGTATCCCATCCATAATCATATTTACCTATACCCTTACAAGCCACAACCACCCCAGGCTTCTTCTTATCCTCCACCTTCGCCAACATCTTCGCCTTATCCGCTGCTTTCCCGACTTTATCCATTTTATCGAGGGCTTTAATCGGTTTGAAGATGCTACCGGCTGCGATGATTCGTTCCATGCCGGAGACTTTTTGTTGGGTTTCCGGGTTGACGCCTGTCGCGAAGCCTCCAAAGTCTTCCATGTACTCCATGAGGATCTCACCCGAAGTGACATATTGATAGGCGTCTTTGACCGCTTGTTTGGAGAAGAGGTAGCTTCCGATGTTCTTCGTGTATTCCCATGTGGAGAATAAGCCGCTTTTCACATCGTTCCAGGCGTTTTTGGAAAAAAGGTAGCGGGCTGTGCTTTTGTGTCCTTCCAAATTCCTCCATCCATGACATAGTGAAATTTGTCTATGGTGGATTGTTTGGCATCGCTGAAGATGTCCCCAGAAGAGACATAATCCCACATGGATTTGGTGCTTTGTTTTTAACGTTAAAGACAAAAGCACTAGGCTCCCAGTGCTTCATAACTAACTAAAATTCAATTAGTGCTATCTATCATTTTTTCTACTTTATTCATTTCATCTAAAACAGGATTAAGATAATCACTATACGCTTCTAAATATGCTCTACTCAGCCCACGTAAACTAATCATTTCTTTGGAAAGACGATCCACTTTATTATTTTCTAAGATATAGCATGCCTCTCTATATTTTTTAATTATCATCTTAAGCATATCAGTTGGTTCTGACTTATACTTGTCCTCCAGGAGAATTAAAGCTTTCTTTATCTGTATGACGATTTTTTTCGAATCCATCCAATATCCATCCCCTCTACCGACTTGGCACTTTCCTTGTTTCTTTTATCCAGTCTTCATCCCAATTTTGAGGTAGTAGAACTTGATCTGCTCCTCCGGCAAGAAGTGTACCCCCTTTAGTAGTTTACTTTTCTACTTTACCAATGTTTAATTCTGTTCCTTTTGGAATTTCAATAACAGCTTCATACTCTCTATTATTCTTCCATTCCGGTAATAGTGCTGAATCTATCTTACTATTAATTCTATTCGATGCAGGAGTTGTAGTAGCAAAAGCTCCCTTAGGATTTGCCTTTCCGCCGTAAGTTCTATAGACTGTTATGTTTTCATTTGTAATTACTGTTCTATATTGAGAATCTGTAAAAGTCTCCTTGAGCCATTCAGGTAAATGATCTTTTTCTTTTACTGTTACTTTGTTATCAATTGCAGTTACATACTTTGGATTGATGTTAGCAACTGTTTTTTTTCTTTTAATACCCTTACGTTCCTCCACCTTCGCCAACATCTTCGCCTTATCCGCTGCTTTCCCGACTTTGTCTATTTTATCAAGAGCTTTAATCGGTTTGAAGACGATGCTACCGGCTGCGATGATTCGTTCCATGCCTGAGACTTTTTGTTGGGTTTCCGGGTTGACGCCTGTCGCGAAGCTTTCAAAGTCTTCCATGTAATCCATGAGGATCTCACCCGAAGTGACATATTGATAGGCGTCTTTGACCGCTTGTTTGGAGAAGAGGTAACTTCCGATGTTCTTGGTGTATTTCCATGTGGAGGATAACCCGCTTTTCACATCACTCCAGGCGTTTTTGGAAAAGAGGTAGCGTGCTGTACTTTTTGTATCCTTCCACATTCCTCCGTCCAAGACATAGTGAAATTTGTCTATGGTGGATTGTTTGGCATCGCTGAAGATATCTCCAGAAGAGACATAATCCCACATGGATTTGGTGTTGTCTCTTATCTGTTCTTAATGGCTGTTTGTAATGTACGCGATGAAGTTTTCTACGCGCTGTTAATATAAAAAATGACCTTGAAATATATCAAGGTCATTAATAGAAGGAATTTTATAAGCTCTCTATATAAACATCTGAGTTAGTTTCTAGTCCTTTATTTAATGCTTTCATTAACATATCTATTAAGTCCTCACCATCACTTGTTACAAAGTAATTAGATAAATTCGTAATATCCTTACTAATATTATCACCCCACGGTGGTCGTTTAGATAAGTCTTCAATATCCCAGATTACTTGTGAAGGGCTAAAATTCTGTAACTTCTTTTTAATGGATTCTAATTCATTTATAGCACGATCAATTTTCTTATGCTCAAGTTTCCCATTATAGAGTTCGACTAATAATAATGGATACTCAGTGCCCCAGCCATCTTGCTCTAAATGATAACTTATGTTAGAGAAAAAAGAGTGTAAGAAATCACCATGCCCAATTTGATACCAGGAAAATTTCACCTTAAATCCCACAGCCATTTTTCTCACCTCGATCAATTTGTTTTAAATCTTATATCAACGTTACCATTTGTTTTTTCCATAATCTTTTTATATACCTCATCTAGTGTTTCATCTGATACATTTTGTCCCCTAATATCAATTATTACAGACTGTTTTGTATCTTTAGGCAAATCATTTACTCTTTTTTCTACCTGCTTTGATACATTATTAACTAACCTACTCCGTCCTCTCGAAATAGTAGTAACCTTATAATTTTTCACCTCAATACTATGCCCAGCCTGATATAAGTCTGGTCTAGAACTGCCTTTTTCTCCATAAGGTACTACTTTACCTTCCTTGAAGGATTTTTGTGCTTTATACTCAGGAAAATCCTTCTCTACATCAATTTCAGACTGTCTCCAAGATGGTCTAGAATCTACCCCAGGCTTCTTCTTATCCTCAACCTTCGCCAACATCTTCGCCTTATCCACTGCTTTCCCGACTTTGTCTATTTTATCGAGAGAGCTTTAATAGGTTTGAAGACGATGCTTCCGGCTGCGATGATTCGTTCCATGCCTGAGACTTTTTGTTGGGTTTCCGGGTTGACCCCTGTCGCGAAGCTTTCAAAGTCTTCCATGTAATCCATGAGGATCTCACCCGAAGTGACATATTGATAGGCGTCTTTGACCGCTTGTTTGGAGAAGAGGTAGCTTCCGATGTTCTTCGTGTATTCCCATGTGGAGAATAAGCCGCTTTTCACATCGTTCCAGGCGTTTTTGGAAAAAAGGTAGCGGGCTGTGCTTTTTGTGTCCTTCCAAATCCCTCCATCCATGACATAGTGAAATTTGTCTATGGTGGATTGTTTGGCATCGCTGAAGATGTCCCCAGAAGAGACATAATCCCACATGGATTTGGTGCTGCTCTTTATCCATTCCCATAGGCCGGTTGCAGTGTCTCCCAGCCCGTTCCCGACACGCTTGAAGTAGTTTTCCCATTCTTGTGAGCTTGTGAGGAATTCCCATAAGTCAGGATCAGTATATTGAAGATTTTCAATATCTTCTTCTTCCCATCCCCTATTTCCAAGCTCTTCAAGAAAGACCGAGAAAAATGGGTCAGCCCCGTCACTATTACGCAATAGTATGAAGGAGGACTGCCCCATAATTCTTTCGTTTTATTATTTGTTCTAAGATCAAATAAGACAGATATCCATATCTTTATAATGAGTGGTTTACTCGATATTGAATAGTACTTGAAAAACCTTAAAAGACATATAGCCAATCATGGTAAGCATAAAAACTTTCATTTTCGTTCCAACAGTATATTATTTAATCCTGTCTGTTTATAAGTAACCTCAAAAAAGTAGTTTTTTTCGTGTTCCTCACTTATCCTACGAAAGTAGATTTGGTCTATACTTCATTGCTTTTTCGACTATTTCCTCGGCACTTAATTCATCTTCATTCCAAAATATCAAGTCGCTAACATTTGGATGTGGAACATTTTTCTCCACAACATCTATCAAATTATCAAGTTCTTCCTCCGAACCCTCAGCATTAATTATTTTTTCCACAATTTTAATTAATTCTTCTTTATGAAGTCTCAAGTTATAACCTCCTTTTTTAGTGATGCTCATCTACCAAAATGGTAACGTTTATCAAGTATGTCGGATTTCCCTTCCAAGGCTGTATGTCTGCAGATGTCGATAGTGGGAGAATCGTACTGAGTAGAAAAAGACTATTAGAGAACTGATCCAACGTGTCAAGTTCTTACTCACAGTACCACTTCTGTATTGTACTAACGGATTGAATTTTGGGATTGATTTCATTTCGATAGCTATGTCCATAGAAAACACCTATCTACTAATGTATGTATTTATTTAATTATTAATAAAGGAAATAGAATAGTGAGAGGAGGATGACACCCTAAAATTTATTAGTATATAATATCCAACTATCCCTAAAAGCTTAAATCACCTTACAACTTCTGTACCGAAGGGTTTCTAACTCTCCTCTTAATAAAGTTCTCATCTAAAGCTTGATAAAAGTCCTTTTCATTTTTCTTAACAAATTTCTCTTCTAATTCTTTAAAGGTGAGTGTAAGGTTTTCTTTGTAATCACCAAAACCTTTTATAGAATGGTCTAATCTATTTTCTGAGTCTTCACTCGCCATTATTTTAGTTTTCTTATAAAAGTTTACCAACCCATTAGTAAAGAGCTTTTTTTTATCCATGTACACAACTAATTCCCTCGAAGAGTGAATTAGCTCTTTTTGTTTTGCTGCTTGGAGAAATTGATAGGCATGTACTTTACCATATAACCGTTGAATATCGGATAGCTGCTCCTCAATAAAAACATTAGTAGTTTCAATCTTCTTGATCATCTTTTTAAAATCCGAATACGTCTCCCTAATGTTTTTTAACGAACTTTCAAAAAAATCGATTGCCTTTATCATTTCTTGTATAATTTCCTGTGCATCAATAAAGCTTGAGTCCTCAATTTTCTCATTTAATTCTTGACGGTAACCTAAGTAGCTTGCAGTAAAATCAGTAGAAGCATAGTCATTTACTTTAGATAGTTTATCTTTCATGTACTCTTCTAATAAGATGAATTTGTAAAATACCATTTTCACATCTTCAAATGATATATCATATGGGGTAAACACAAAACTACCATACAACTTTGAACTTAACCTATAAAAATGAGCCATTCTGTAAACATGACTATCCTTATGAAATTCATAAGGACATATATCCACTTTTTCTAATAATTTTTTGTGATCCTGAGCAATGTTAGATATGTCCTGTTTGTTCATAATCAGTCACCCTCCCATTCCTCGTAGTAATTGGTCCTACAGTAGTAAACTCTCTCACCAAAATACAATGTTCGGAAAAAAATACTGTTGTTTAGCGAGGGCGTCTAAAGTCTATTTTCCCGAATTTGAAACTTGTCTTCCATTATATGAATCGTCGGACTCGATCGCTCGACCTCATTTAGAGGGTGACTGGGGTCATAAATGTATCGGTAACCCTCCCACAGTTTTATTGAGTATTAATGTTGTACTTCTGCTCTAATGCTTTCATGGCTTCTTTATAACTTTTCTCGTTTATTGCTCTTAATTCTTGCTCAAATTCCTCAACTTCAGCATACATCCATTCATGATACTCTCTGTTTTTCTCTGAGAGATATGTATTTGATTCTGTATCCATCTTCCCATGATTAGCGAGAATAGATAAGAATAAGTCTATTTGAGTTTTTTCTGTTGTTACCTTTACACTCTCTTGTGTAATGTATCCAAATATGTCCAAGCTGTTTTGTACTTCTTTTAATTCTATAGACTGCTTACCTTTTCTTTTCCACCTTTCCCAAGATTCAGCAACACTCTGGATCTTCTTAAGCTCCGATTTTAAACTTGCTTGGTCTTCAACATTCTCATAAATGCCCTCAGTGGCATCAGCGATATCCTTAAGCTGTCTTTGACCGTCGGCATCCACGTTGAATCCGATAACATTTATAATAGGTTTCAAATTAGAATCATATAGATCCTTAGCAGCTGCTACCGGGTCTTGATCACATGTTTCTATTCCATCGCTGACTAGATACACAATATTAGTATTGTTTTCACCTTTAAGTGTAGATAGATCCTTTTTAGCCTCATTAAGTGCAAGCGTTATTGGTGTCCAGCCATTAGGTTGAACTAGGTCTAAAGCAGATTGGAATTTAGAATCTTCTAAAGGCTCGATTGAATACATCATTTCTGAACTATTACAAGAAAGTTCTTTGTCTGAATCTGCATTACTGCCTTTGTGCCCATATACCCTAAGCCCCATTTTGGTCCCTTCAGGCAAGCTTTCAACGAACTTCTTAATCTCTTCTTTTGCAGCGTCCATCTTTGTAGTGCCGCCAACATCCTGTGCCATACTTCCAGAGGCATCTAAAATGATTTCTACATTTAGATTCTCTTTAAATTGATACCTGGAATCTTCTATTTCGGGATCCCCGAAAGACTGAAACTTCATTTGTTTGATTAAGCTATCTGGACCTTTAAAATCTCTTTGAACTCTCTTTAACAATTCCTGATAAAAATAATCCAATTCCTTCTTGGAAGGATTATTCTGAATATCAGGTAAATCCTTGAATCTTTCAACAACCTTATCCTTGTCTTCTTCAGTTAAAGTTGGAATTCTCTCGGAATCTTTTCCGGCAGGCAAATTTTCTAATTCTTGATATGTTGATGGTAATGGAGAAACCTCTACTTCTTCATTCGAAGAAGTAGTAGAGGTTTCTTTTTTAGATGATTTATTATCATCATCTACCTTTTGGGAAGT
This sequence comes from Bacillus sp. KH172YL63, assembly GCF_011398925.1. NCBI lineage: Bacteria > Bacillati > Bacillota > Bacilli > Caryophanales > Bacillaceae > Bacillus > Bacillus sp. KH172YL63. The sequence continues at coordinate 334,201 of NZ_AP022842.1, read as the reverse complement.
ATTTTTTTGAGAAGTTTGATTCTCTTTGTTCTCATTTCCGCAACCTCCCATAATAATCGATAAAACTATTAAAATCTGAAGTACCTTCAAACGCTTCATTTCTCTACCTCCAAATAAAGATGCTTTAGAATGTTCAAATTAACCTTGTAAACTAATTTTACTTCTAATAAAAAGCCTGAAGTTCACTTCAGGCTCCTGTTCCTTCTTTCATCTGAATCTGATGAAGATGGTTCTTCCTCATATATGGCAATGCCATTCCAACTACAACTGCGGTTATCGGTAAGCCACCATCGCCTAGCAGCCATTCCAGTACCGAAACCGGGACGTATATCGCATAGAAGAAAATCATCAGGAATAAATAAAATCTTCTCCAGCGTTTTTCTTTTTTGGACATTTTCATTCCTCCTGTCATATTAATAATCAAGGGATCTCTCTACCTCTTGATTATGAAAGTTTGAAAGCTCTTCAATAAAATCCGCTCTAGGTCCAGCTGATGTTTGAAACAGATCTTCCTTGATACCCTGAAAAAAACCTTTAAAGGCGGTTCCGTCCATGGTGTTTGAAGCATGGACAAAAACTTGTCCGTTTTTTATCGTTAAAGTGGCATCAGTTAGGTTTCCGCCATTTTCTAATATAGTAGATTTAGCTTGGGAGACCATTTCCGGTAAGATTCCGTTGTAAATATCTTGTCCCAATTGATAATCAAGATCTTCTTTTCCGATACCATGACGTAATTCCTCTGTCAAAACAATGTCCATTGCTTCCAGCTTGATTTCATTTTCCGAATAATCATTGTACCCAGGATCAGATCTTAATTGTGATTCCTTTTTTTCGATCTTCTGCCCGATAGATTCTGGATATGAGTCTACTGTACCGATTAATCCCTTCTCATATTCTTCAATAGCCTCGTCCAATTGATCGTAAAGGACTGACGTGGCTGCTAAGCTTGCCTGCTGCGCGGTAGTATTCGCTTCTTCCTTCACCGCGAAGATCTTGGAAAGGTTAAATACAAAGACAAACAAGACCATCATGATACTCAGTAACCCTATCATAAAGAGCGCCGCATTCCCTCGTTCTTCCTGAAGATACGCTTTAACGCTAGCTCTCATTTTTGATCACCTTGCCAGAGGCTGTAGAAGTAAACGATATGGACGGGGTAGCCCCTCCTGGAAATAGCTTTTTCGGAAGAAACACCAAATCAATCTCTACGTTTACATTTGTTGTAAAATCCTTGTCAGCCATACCTGATGCGCCTGAAAAAGTTAAATAGGATCCCCCGGCATTGACTATTCTTTTTGCTGCTTCCGTCGCCTCGAATGAATCTTCAGTGATTGAGTACACTTTAGCAGCTTCGTTTGCTGCCGATTGAGCAACCACAACAGCTTGCACGCTTATGATGAGCTGCCAGGCAATCATGACGACCAGCAGGATAAAGGGGAGGATTCCCAAGAATTCGATGGTAGATGAACCTTCTTCACTTTTCAATTTTTCATTCAGCTTATACATAACCTTCTCACATCCTCACTACACAAGCTTGCGTAATCCTGCTCTCCATTTTAATGTGTAGGTTGTTAATAGCACTAAAAAAACAGGGTAGAATAGCATATTGGTAATCATTTGCACGCCTGCTATAGCCGCGTACGAAGAAGTAATATTTAAAACAAGCCCATTCAGAACAATTCCTACGACCATCTCTATGATTCCCCATAGTAATAGAAGAAGAATAATTTTAATGAACTTCTTTTTAAACAATAGACCTGCTTCTTTAATAGACTTCCATACCGATTTGTTGTCTACTATTGCAATGATTGGTGCGGTGATAAACACAGCCATAATCACAATCCCTGGGATGATAAAAAATGCAAAACCTATTATTGATAGAATGCTGATCAGACAAGCAAAGATAAAAATAGGAAAGCCCTTTACCACAAAAGTATATAAAGCGTTTCGTAAAGAATTCTCCCTGCCTTCTAATTCGTTGAACGTATATTTCACAAACGGGATTTGAGCGTAAATGAAAAACAGAATGGTAAATAGAGCATAATAAATATCCGCTACAGAATAGATTGTTCCTACGTTTGGAGTAACTGCATAGATATAATTCGTAATAAGAGAATGCAACAACAATAACGGTAGTTGCACACAGAGAATGATCACTAAAATCTTTTCAAACCTTTCCCCCATAAAGGAGAAAGTGTGTCTTATTGGTTTATCCATATTGTGTCACCTCATGGTTTGGGGTAGCGTAGGTCTTGTTTGTAGCGTGGGAGTTTTTCTTTAATGGCTTTTTCAAACTCTCCTATTAGAATTTCTATTTGTTCTTCTACCGGCAAATCTACAATTTCAGCTTCAACTTTTAAAGAATTAACCCCTTTTTCTACATCTTTGATATCAGTTGTCAATTCTTTTATTACCGTTTGATCATATTTAGACAGCTCTTTAATTAAGTTTTGCTTCTTCATTTCTTTATAGACTTCTATCAAACTTTCATGCGTGTCTAAAAGTATACTCCCTTGTAAATATTGAATTCTATTCAATTGTGAGAGTACTTCCATAAGCTTTCTTATTTCCTTTAGGTCAATATTGTTACTAACTAATATTTTGTCATCATAATGTTGTGAGTATCTTTTTATTTGATATTGTAGATCTTTTAAATTCGATTCAAGAGTGTTTAAAACCTCAACACCTTTAGACAAAGTATCATTATTATTCGTAGCTAGATATTTTTTTAAAACAATAGAAATATTACTGAATGAATCTGGTGATAGTTTCATTTTTGCTTGTTCAAGTTCGAAGAAATTATTAACTAGGGCTGTGAAACCTACCAATTGCTCAAAAGCTAAAATTGCGTCCGCCTCTGAGTATTCCTTTTCAGAAATAACCGAATACCCTTTTAACTTGTCTCCTTTTTTGTAAATCACTAAATAATATCCAACATTATTTACTTTATAATTATAAGGATTAATTAATACCTTATTTTCAAAAAGCTTCTTATGCTTATTTGCATTTCTTTTTAATACTTGGACATCCATAAACATATCTCCTAACTAATGAGGGAGACAGAGAGCCTCCCATTGATACTAACTAAACCAACCCTTCACCTTACTTATACCATTGCTAATAGCTTTAGTAGTATTTTTTACTGGATTTCTTGCAAATTTCTTTATACCACTCCAATTGTCAGCTACTAGCTTGGTTAACTTAGAAGCTCCCCAAAGAGCCGCTCCTCCTGCAATCATAATAGTTCCAGCCACTTGAAATCCTGGAATTGCAGCAACCACTACTCCGGCGTTCATGGCTAAATCACCCAAGTTACTACTTGCCTCTGCTATAGCAGACACTTTCTCATTTCCAGCCGCACTCGAATTAAAAACATCATATGCTTTTGCTCCATTAAAGCCCAATTCAAAAGCGGAATATCCTGCACCTAATGCAGCAGTAGCGATATTTAATTTTGAAATAGCGCCAATATTAGGTAAGTCCCCTGCAATGTTACCTGCATCAATAACACCTCTTGCAGCGTCTAAACCATCTCTTAACTCTGTTAAATCTTTAATATATCTATAATCTTTAACTGCCTTAGCAGCATCAATTGACTTTAAAGTACCATCATGAATATCTGCTATTCCATTAACAAGAGACGGTGTTTTATCACCTAAACCAACCTTCACTCCATTCAGAACCAAAGAAGAAAAGAAAGAACCATTAGGCTTAAAGTCAACTCCGTCTTTCATATAATCACTTATCATATTGACTTGTCCGCCAATAACATCATTTGAGATGTACTTTGCAATTTCTACCCCTTGAGGCGTATTTACTTGTGTAGGATCAAATCCTTCCGGTGAATAGTTCCTCACACTACCTGCGGTGGGTCCATAAATTGTTCCATATCCCCCGATTGGATTTACGGTGGTACCATAACCGTTAAAAGGATTACCGCTTGTTCCATTCCCACCAAACGAGTTGCCATTCGTTCCATTTCCATTAAAAGGATTCCCATCCGTTCCATTACCCTGAAACCCATTAGGCGTCCAACCATTCAATACCCAAGGATCCATGTACCAAGGCGCGTTTGACCAATCAACCCCTTCCCAGGATTGTCCATTCGTTCCTTGGCCGTTAGTTCCCTGACCTTCAGTACCGTTACCTTCCCAATCATTTCCCTGTGTTGACTTACCTTCCCAGGGATTCCCCTCCCACTTGAATTGCTGAGGGTCCCACTGGCTTCCTTCCCAAGAACCACCTGTCCACGGATTTCCGTTCCACGGTTTGATGGTGGCACTTGCATATATAGGCAAGGAAAATGATTGGAAAAGAACGATGAGTAGAGCCAACAGGACAAAAACCTTTTTGGTTATTCGTTCCATCATCGTTCCAGTTCCTTTCTATGTGTAAGGTTTTATGCTTTACTCATCGATGAATTCCCCAAGATTAGTCTTGTTTTTTACATCATTCAGCTGCAGAGTTGTATTTGTTTTTAATGGCTTCTTTTAAAGTCTCAATTTCCTTTTTATTGGTTTCTTTCATATCACTTAATATCTCATTGTGAGACTTCTCAATTAGTTTTGAGACTTTAGTAGATCTTTTTTTCAACTCTTTTTCATGATTTAAGTTAATTTTCTTTTGTTCTCTTAGAAGAGAAAGTATTTCGCTAATTCTGATCATTTGTTCATCTTTAGAGAAATTCCAATCATTCGAATATTTCATAATATCAAGGTTATTATCTAGTCGCTTACTCTCAGCATCAATCATGGCATTGCCCTTCCACTCTTCCCACCTCAGCAATATTTCTTGAGCTCTATCGAATTCAGTGGATAACTGTTCTTTATTTCCAACAGTAGTATAAATACCATTTGAGGCTTCTGATACCTTTACCAATTGTTTTTGTGCCTTAGCGTCAACGTTAAACCCAATAACGTTAATTATCGGTGAAACGTTTGAATCGGCAAATTCCTCTGCTACTTTTACAGGGTCCCCATCACAAGTTTCAATTCCATCACTAACTAAATATATTAAATTAGTATTGGTCTTTTGGTCATATTTTTTAAATGATGCGAATGATTCTTTTAAGCTGTCGGCGATTGGTGTCCATCCACTAGGCTGAAAATGGTCCAACGCCTTATTAAATTCTTCAGATTGATAATTTTTAAAACCGTACACCTGTTCAATAGCGGAGCAAGATTTTTCTTTATCCTTTTCATGACCTGTCCCTTTATGGCCATATACCCTTAAAGATATGTTGACTTCTTCAGGCAAGGTAGAAACAAACTCACTGATGGCTTCCTTTGCTAACTCCATCTGTGTCTTCCCACCAACTTTTGCTCCCATACTTCCACTAGAATCCAATATTATTTCAACATTATAATTCTCTTTAAACTGATATTTAGGATCTTGAAGATATGGGCTACCAAACATTGAAAATTCCCATTTTTTCACTAAATCTTCTGGATTCTGAAAATCATTTGCGCCCAAAGAATAGATATACCTAAAATACTTGTTGTAATCTTCTTCACTTGGATTATCTGGAAGAGGAGGAATATCCTCAATTTCACTATTAACTATTTCAGTTACTCCTTCTTGAAACACTGTTTTGTTGGCAAACTTGCCAGGTGGTTGATTTATCACTTCAAGTGTATTTTGCGGTATATCAGGAAGTTCTTCGAAGTAGCGGCTATCACTCAATGATGATAATTGCCCTTGATTATCTTTCTCTTCAACCTTTTCTTTTGGTGCACTATTCTTTTTAGCATCACTGTTATTATCATTTTCACTACACCCTATCAATAAGAGAGAAACAGTGAGAAAGAGAATGATCGTTTTAATTCTCATAGGCTGATCTCTACCCCCCAGACATTATAATAAATTATTAATTTTCATCCTCCTCCAATTTGGCCGATCATTGTTTTAATTTTGTTTAGTACAGTTCTTCCAATTGACGTATCATTCGCAAACGCCTGCGAAATAACCCCAACCAAAATTACAATCACCGCTGCAATCCCAATCCACTCCAACGTTTGAGATCCTCTTTCATTGCGAATCATTCCATCCAATTTAATTGAGCATTTTGTGTAAAGTTCTGTTAGTTTTTTCATTATTATTTTCCTCCGTTTTATAGGTTATCAAATAGTTTAATGATGCTGTTCTCCCCATAGATTAAGTTCAGTAACATCAGCCCGGCAATCATAAGTATGGAAACCGGCGCCACGACGAATGTGGTGACGAGTGTTACTTTTGGGGAAGCTTTAGCTGCAAGTTCTTTTACTTGTTCTTCTCTGAACTGCCTCATGTCTTCTGCTTGGACTTTGAAGGTCGTAGCGATTGGGACACCGAGCTTCAATCCTTGCATCAGTGCCTTGATGAGACTTTGGAATTCAGGGTTATCGTTTCTTTCCAGTAAATTGCGATAGGCGGTTTCTCTTTGTACCCCCAGGTCGATTTCATGATTGAATCGTGAGAACTCTTCCCTGAGAGGACCGTCAAAGAACCGTATCACCTCCCTTAAAGCCTGGTCTAAGCTGACACCTGCCTGCAGGCTGGTGCTGATGGTATCTAAAAAATCGGGTAAGTCATATCTCAAAGCTTCTTGTCTTTTCTTCGCTTGATTTCTCACTACTATGATTGGCAGAAAGTAACCAATCAGCGGGTTGAATATCAGCGCATATTGAGAGAATGGTAGCCCTATTACGAGGGAAAGCATTCCTGAGATAAACCCGATGATTAAGAGAACAATCTTCATTCCTTGGAACCGCTCAACAGTTAATCCGTATTTATTACCGGATTTCTGAAGCCAGTCCCTTACATCATGATTTTCACTGAAGAAATTGATCCGCTGTCCAAGATCCGAGAATTCATCTGCATACTTGGTCAGTTTTTGAACGATGCTGGTTTTGTTTTTCTTTTTCGACTTTTTATCAAAAGCACTTACTTCCGTCACTTCGGATATATGCGCTAGTAACATACGCTTTTCTTTCAGATAGACTGAATAATGCCGGATAGCGATGACAAATGTGATCCAAAAGACAATGATTGCTAAGATAATAATGGCATCCATAGGCTACACCTTTATATTCGTTATTTTTCTGATTAGGAAGAATGAGAGTACGATTCCTGACAGAAAGAGGACGAGGATGATCATTCCCGGCACCGTCTTCAGAGAATCGGTGAACCCTTCAATAATATTGTTCATCATCAATACGATAAAGATCGGCATGGCGGGAACCAGGATAGAAATATACCGTTGTTCAGAGGTCATCGTCTTGATCGTTTGATTTAATACTTTACGGTCTTCCAATGTGTTTGACATAGAATCCAAGGTAGCCGCTAAGTTCCCCCCGGTCTTCTTCTGGATGAGGATGGTCGCGATGAACAATTGAAATTCCCGGGATTTATTTCGTTGTTGGATCGACCTCAATGCCACTTCAAGAGGCACCCCGAGTTTGAGTTCATTTGCCAATCTTTTAAACTCATCTCCTGCTGGCGCACTTACCTCCCGTGCTACCATTTCAATTCCTTGATTGATGGTAAGTCCGGACCTGGCCCCGTTGCCGAGTAATCGGCAAATGTCGGCAAGCTGGCTGTTGAAGCGCTCTTGATATTTATTTTTTCTTAAATAGAATAATAGAAAGTGTGAAGTCAGCAAGATTCCCGGAATCAGGAGCAGGACCAGATTCATAGGGAGTTTAAAGATATTGAATAGCAGGACCAATAGTACTAGCCCGCCTAGAATATGAATTCCTAAATATTCCGATGGAAGGAGCGCAATATTCGAACTTTGCAACTTGAACGCCAACGGTTTAGCCGTCTCGGATTGATCGAATTTATCGCCGATTACACTGATAGAACTCTTTCGCTTTTGCTCCGGATACCACGTGCTGATCTTCTGCTTCCATTCTTTCTTCTGGTTACGATAGCCAAGAAGGAAGTAAAGTCCCCAAAGCAAACAAAGGACAGCTAAACTATAAAGAATAGATACCATCATTAGCTGCACGGTTTACTCCCTCCTTCGGTTCGAACAAGCTGTCTTCTATTTCAACCCCATGGACCTTCAGTCGGTTCAAGCAACGGGGACGTATCCCTGTTGGAACGAATTCTCCTATTACCTCACCGTTTTTTCCAAGTCCGGTTCTTTCGAAAGTGAAGATATCCTGCACCTCGATTTTGTTATGGTCATTTACATATACTTCTGATATATTCATGATTTTTCTTGATCCATCTGACAGGCGTTCGGCCTGAACGATGAAATCCAGGGCCCCCACGATATATTCCCGTATGATATGGGTTGGGAGATCCATTCCGGCCATCACAACCATCCCTTCTACACGGCTGATGGCATCAGAAGGCGAGTTGGCGTGGACCGTCGTAATGGATCCTTCATGACCGGTATTCATCGCTTGTAACATGTCGAATGCCTCTGAACCCCTTACTTCCCCTACGATGATTCTGTCGGGACGCATACGGAGGGCGTTCTTTACCAACTGCCTGATCGTGACTTCACCAGTGCCTTCAACATTGGACGGTCTTGCTTCCATACCTACCACACTGGACCGGTTCAATCGCAACTCTGCAGAATCCTCTATGGTGATCACCCGTTCCTTCAAGGGAATGGATTTTGCCATGGCGTTTAACAGAGTGGTCTTTCCACTACCGGTCCCCCCAGAGACAAGGATATTCATTTTGGCTTTTACAATCGCTTCAAGAAAGAATGCCATCTCATGGGTAAAGGTGTTGTAGTTCATGAGATCTTCCATTTCAAACGGCGTCTTCTTAAATTTCCGGATTGATATCAATGTCCCATTCAAACTGATCGGTGGAATGACTGCATTGACACGGCTGCCATCAGGCAGGCGGGCATCCACCATAGGGGAACTCTCATCAATACGCCTTCCGAGTGGGGCCACGACCCGGTCGATGATATGTCTTACATGTTCTTCATCTTTAAACGTGATAGTCGATTTCTCCAGTTTACCGCTTTTCTCTATGAAGACCTCTGAAGGACCGTTCACAAGAATTTCAGTAATGGTATCGTCTTTTAACAAAGCTTCCAGTGGACCAAATCCAACACTTTCATCGATTAATTTCGAGAGCATGGATTCTTTTTCATGGCTGGGAATGACAACTTTCTCTTCTGCCATAAATTGATTAATCAGTCTCTCAATCGACAGTCTTCTCTCTCCATCTCGCAAGCTTGTTAATTCCTCTAAGTTAGTTTCAGTCAACAATCTAGTTTTATAGTGCTCTATCAACTCATCGATATAGGGATTAGTTGAGCTTGAAGCTGAATTTCCTTCATATTCATATTTCCTGTTGCCTTGCTTATCCGGGTTTCGTTGAAAGAGTGACATCGTTCCACCTCCCTCTATTCAAATGTTTATTTCAACATGGAAGTAACCCATTTTTGTATATCTTTTGCTGGTGCAACCAATTTCTTCTCTTTAATTTCTTTTCTAAGTGGCTGCCCCTGATTAATGGCTGCCTGGACACCCTTGATATCACGCCTGATTTCCGCTGAGACAGGAAGATCGACAAATCGTTCCAAGTCCTTCTTTGTCAGTTCATTCTCTCTTCCTGACAAATTCACTACCAGCTCCATGTTCTCCAACGTGTGAGGTCCAAGGCGCTTTAACAGATCCTCCACATGTTTCAACACCCGTATGGATGGTGTGTCTAGAGTCATGACGTAATAGATGCGATCTGCTTCTTCTAAAGCCGTGTACGTTTTCACATCCAGGGTCGAAGGAAGATCGATGATGATAAAGTCGTAACAACGTTTGCAGGCCCTCAATAACCTGATAACAAATTCTTCATCGATTTTCTCTGCCATTTCTGCATCTCTTGGGCTGACTAACACCTCGAGTTTTGAAAATGACTCGCTTTCAGAAATATTCTTTATGTGATGCTCATTTAATTCATTCATAACCGGCTGCAAATCGATCAGAGACCGATTGCTCTCTATCCCCAGGTATGTTTCCGATCCTCCATATTGCAGGTTAAAGTCGATATGAATAACCTGTGCCGTCGACTCAAGCTTTAAGGTTTGAGCAAAAGCCGTGCTTAACAGCGTTTTACCTACTCCGCCTTTTCCACTGTAAAAAGAAAAGATCTGACCCTTTCCTCTTTTATAAGTACCAGAAGATACAGCTGTTTCAGTTCGTGATTGATACCGTTGTAAAATATGATTGATTCGTTCTCCAAGTGATTTCTCTTCGTCTGGTAAGATGATGAAATCCTCGGCGCCTGCACGGGTCATTTCTCTAAGCAGTTTAAAATCCTGTTCAGTATGTACATATAGAGAAGCGACGTTTGGGAAGTCCCGATTCAGTTCTTCTATCATAGATTGCGGCGAATCCGTTTCACCTTTATAAAAGATCACGACCCCCGGTTCATACTTTCGCAAATCAGTGCCCCAGGAATCCGCAGGTATGTGTATGACTTCGTAAGTGGTATTTAAACCTCCCATTAACTTTTGACACAATTCATTTTCTTCTCCAATGAGAAAGATCTGATATTCCTTACTCATAAGGTCCCTCCGTTATCGAATTCACTCACTATTGTTGTTTAGGTTTCTCTTCAGGCTTTGTAGGCTTCGACTCTTCTTTAGGTTTTTCTTCTTTTTTAGGTTCTTCTACAGGTTTCTTTTGTTCCTCCGTTTTTGTTTCAGCCGGAGGACTTTCTTCTTCCCCCTCATTTCCATCTGCTTCTTGCTTTCCTACATTTGCTTTAATGACCCTCAAGCTGTCTGCGTAATTTTGCATATGAATAAGTTCCGGAGCTTTGTCGATGGAAACCTCCAATTGGACACCTTTGAATTTATTATCTTTTTTTGCCGTCCTTGCTACTTTAACGTCCTTCATGAAAACAGTCGTTTCTTCTTTCCCGTTAAATCGGTGTGAAACAATGATGTCCACCCGATCTAATGCTTCTAACGGTTCATCAAAGAAAACACGTTCGTTTTGCATGAGGGTAATCAGTCGATTGTGTTCATCAACGACTGATGAAGCCTGTTTCAAAATATTTCTAGTGATGACATCTCCTTCTGATAAGGGAACGACAGACACTTTATTAACAAGTTCATCTACATTTGTAATATGGTAGTCTTTAAGAAATTTCTTTGGGATCTCATCGGTTTTTACATTCTCAGGCGTGATGAGAGAACGGGATGAAATCTCTTTGCTTGCTACAAAGATCTTCACGCTTGTACCCAAGTTTGTATTTAATGCCTGCACTTTCTTTAGTACAAGAAAACCTGCTGTTACTGCTAATAATACGGATAAGACAATAAAAATAATCGCTTTCCTCTTTGACTCAAGCATCCTATGCGTTCCTTCCTTTCCCTTGGCAGATGGGTTTCTGATCGATTCCACCTTAAGACGTTGTGGAAATTGAAATGGCATTCAACCATTTGTTAAATGAAGAATCTTCCCCTCGCTTCACACCTATCTACGAACCAGCAAATCAAACGATTCAAATCCAGCTTAAAATGATTCGTTCGTATGATGTTTGAAGAAAATGGAATTAATTCTATCCTTATTTACCACGAATTTCATGTTTAAAACTTTTTTAAATGAAAATCTTGATACTTTTTTGCTATATAATAATTATCACTGGTGAAGATTGGCGTCAATGAGGGCGGGATTTTGTCGAATTTTGACTGTTATTTTTGAACTAGGTCATGGATTTTCCTGTCGCTGTAAATGGGTCATTTGTATAGTTACAAAAGATTCAGTTCCGGAATTTCAACCCTGGATTTAAATGTAAGAGTGGTAATGATTAGGTGTTTTATTACAAGTATTAAATTTGGTAGGTAATTGGAATCATTTGTGAATGAAGTGTGACCGAGTAGGGCTGATATTCCTTCATGCGCTCATTTTCCAACAAAAAATAGCCACCCGGCCTATGCCGGATGGCTATTTCTGCTATAGTTGGCTTGTCATTGCTTCAAGGAGCGCTTCTTTACTCATGACCGCTTCTCCTCCGCCTTGAATGAAGGATTCCTTTCCGCCGCCTTTTCCATTGATCAATGGAAAGACTTTTTGCGCCACTTCCCTTAAGTTGGCGCCGGGGGCGGATCCCTTGGCAGCCACCAGCTGCAATTTGTCGTCATTATGGACGACGAGCGTCAAGATGACGTCTTCTCTCTTAGAAACAATATGCTGTGCGATTTTTTGAAGCTCCTGGATCGGCCTTTCCGAGTATGCCGCCTGGATCAACATACAGTCCCCCTGAGGGACGGCTTCCCCGATCAGTCCTTCTGCTTCATAGGTTAAGAGGATGTCTTTCAATCCTTCCAAAGCTTTTTCCTGTTCTTTCTGCTTGGTCAGCAGGCGCTCGACGGTCGGAAGCATCGTTTCTTCCGGGGTTTGCAGACGGCCCGTCAGCTCCTTGAGAAGTCCGTGCTTTCGGTGCAGCCGGCCGAGTACACGGTCCCCGCAGATAAACTGCAGCCGGATATGTCCCTTATGCTTCTCCCAGTCAAGGATCTTGATCGCCCCGACTTCACTCGTCAAACGGGGATGCGTTCCCCCACACCCGTTATAGTCAAAGTCCGGGATGATGACGAGGCGGATCGGACCGGTGACGGATGGTTGCTTTCGGAGGGGATAGTCGGATAACTCCGCTTCCGTTATCCATTTCGTCTCGATCGGATGCGCTTCCTGAATGACCGAGTTGGCCAACCTTTCTGCTTTCATCGCTTCCTCTTCAGTGAGGTCACTGATCTGTAAGTCGATCGTCAAAGTGTCCTGTCCCAAATGAAAGCTGATCGTTTCATACTGGAGTGCTTCTTCAAAGGCTGCGGACAGGATATGCTGTCCGGCATGCTGCTGCATATGGTCGAATCGGCGCTCCCAGTCGATCCTTCCTTCGACGACTTCTGAAAGATCTTCAAATCGGTCTTCTATGTAATGACGGATCTCCCCGTCCACTTCCTCTACTCCTATGACTCTTTTGTCATTCAGTAATCCTCTATCATAGGGCTGGCCGCCTCCTGTCGGATAAAAGCATGTCTCCTCCAATAGAACGTACCAGCCCGATTCATCCTCCCCCTGATCTTTGATCGAGGTCTGGAAGGTCTTCATATAGGAATCTTGGTAATAAAGTTTAGCTGTCATCGGTAACCCTCTTTCTGAACTGTTCTCCCTATCACTTTATCATAGAGTAATGGGATAGAACCATTCAGTCCTGCACGTACTTCCCTTCTGTACAAATCGGTACCGTTCCCACCTGTTCCCACGGGATCTCCCATCTACGCTCGAATTCTGCTTTCGCCAATTCGTCCCCTTCAATGATTCTTTCCACTAGCTTCCTTAACCTCATCGTTGTGTAGTTCATGTGATCACCTGCTGTTATTTTGTATTGTCATTCGTTTTACGTGTAAGCATACGTAAATCTATGTCTTTTGGATGTGTTTTATACAATACTTTTTTCCTATTTATGTAGAAGATAAACTTTTCAACTCTCTGTTATGCAAAAAAGAGACCACCCCCAAGGGAATGATCTCTTCTTATGGATTGATCAGAAATGTCGTTGAAACGATGCCGGTGATTTCGGAAGCAGGTAGTGGTTTACTGAGGAAATACCCTTGAATCTGGTCACAGCCGCTTTCCTTTAATAGTTTATATTGCTTCTCATTTTCCACGCCTTCTGCGATCACCGTCAAATTCAGATTACTGGCCAACGTCAAAATCGTGGAGACGATTGCTGCATTGCTTTCGTCGTTTTCAATATCATCAATGAATGTTTTGTCGATCTTCAGAATATCGATCGGAAGATTTTTAATATGACTTAAAGAAGAATACCCAGATCCAAAGTCATCCACCGATATTTTGAAGCCGAGTTGTCTTAACTGCTCTAATTTCACGACGACTAAATGAAGATCTTTCATCGTGCTTTCGGTAATTTCAAGCTCAATATATGTCGGATCGACGTTTGCTTCTTCTACGATCCGCTCTACTTTTCCGACAAAATCTTTCTGCAGAAATTGAATCGTTGACACATTCACCGAAACCGACAAATCATCCAAGCCTGCGTCATGCCACTTCTTCAACTGCACACAAGCTTCGTAGAGGATCCAATCCCCGAGCTTCACAATCAGCCCCGTTTCTTCCGCCAGTGGAATGAATGTAGCAGGGGAGATGAATCCATATTTGCTATGATTCCACCTTAACAGGGCCTCAACGCCAATGATTTGATTGGCGCGCAAATCGAGCTTCGGTTGGTAGACTGCGCTCAGTTCGTTCAGCTCAATCGCCCTTCTCAGCCCGTTTTCTAGGTTCACCCGCAGTGTAATATGTTCATCCATGCTGGCATTAAAGAACTGGTATCCATTTTCGCCAAGTTCCTTTGCACTATACATGGCGATATCCGCCCTTTTGATTAATGTATCCACATCGTTTCCATGGTCGGGGTAAAGGGTGATGCCGATACTTGACGTGATAAATAACTCGTTGCCGTTGATCCCGATCGGATTCTCCAGCTCTTTCACGATAAGATCCGCTATGCAGCCCGCTTCTTCTTTCGACGTGTTCATTAATAAGATCATAAACTCGTCCCCGCCCTGGCGTGAAACGATATTATCTTCCCCGACGATCTTCTTCAGGATATCGGCAACTGCAATCAACAATAAATCCCCGATATGGTGACCCAAAGTATCGTTGATAAATTTAAACCGGTCGAGATCGATGAACAGAACAGCCATCCTTTCCCCTGGAGACGATTCCCCGATCGCCCGCTCCACGGCCTCCTCGAAATAACGCCTGTTCGTCAAAGAGGTAAGGCTGTCGTGATAGGCGATATACTCCACCTTCTCCATCGAATCTTCCAATTCCTGATTTTTCAGGTAAAGCTCCCTCGTTCGTTCTGCGACTTTCCTTTCAAGCTTCTTATTCAATTCCTGTGTCTCTATCAGCAGCTCACTATTCTGAATAACCGTGAACACTTGCCTGATAATAATCAATAAGGTCGAGATGATCGAGCCGATGACGATGCTGTTAAACTCCAACACCCCTTGAAAAATCATGAACGTGAAAATGATCATCACGCTCAGATAAGGAAGGATCAGCCTCAACGTCAACCTGTTCAAAATTCCACCTGAATACTTCAGGCTTACCTCTCCCACATTCGAATCCCGTTTCACATTCTGGTGATCATACAAGCTCCCGAGGCCAAACAACAATATCGACAACGCCCATAGGGGATCACTCACATTATCGGTCATATATTTATCATTGATCGTTAAGTACAAATTGTTCATAATCGCAATCAATAAAATCGTGAACCCCGTCAAATTGGTGAAAAGCACCTTCCTCGGAAACACGGGCACGTTCGAATAATACAGACTCAACACCGCAAACAGCAATACAAGGATCCCCACCGGATAACACACATACAAAATGGTTTGAAACAGCCCCACGTTCAACATCGAACTGAAAATCGGCTCAATCACAAAATGCAGACTGATCGAGGTTGCAACCACCATCACAATCACAATATCAAACACATACTGAATCGTTTTCGACGTATCCTTCTTTAACGAAAAAACAAAAATCAACGCAAAGATAAATGAAAAGATGCTCAAATACCAAAGAGCATCAGAATAAACGGAAATCGTACCAATATGATGAACCGCTAAATTATATCTAAAAATGACCGTACCGGCCGCATAGCTAAAAGTAGCAACCGAAGTCAACAACCAATAATACTTCAGCTTCTCTTCCCTCTGCACATAAAATTGCCTCAGCAGCATGACCCCGGAAAAAAGCGGGGCAATGACCTGAAACGCACTCCCGATATACACCATCAACTCTCTATTTCCCTGAAACAACCCAATCAATAGATAGTAAGAAAGGATATACACCATCATAAAAATAATAAACGCTCTCGTCTTACGATTCATGTCTGCCACCCTGTAGGATCCGTCTTCTTTCACTGACTCATACTTACCCCATATACTACTACATCCATTAACATATATATACAAGTTTTTACTGTGAATGTGCTATAAGGTAAATACCCTCTTATGTATGTAGCATCTCATAGTGGAGTGGATCTCGCTACTTTTGGGATTGGGGTGAATGAAAAAAGACTACTTCCTTGGGTTGGGAAGTAGTCTTTAGGGGAGGTATTTAATTATCGAACTGCTTCACAGGTGTGAAACGGTTGGCAGATTACATCATGCCGCCCCTAAGGTGCGAGTGTGCAATATCTTACACTGAGTATGCAAATAGTGCGCTATATTAAGGTTTTGTTAATTTCTTTCTGTAACATCTTTAACGAGATTTTATCGTTATTCACTGGATTGCGTTAGCAAAATGTTAGCAAATAATTAATCGAAGAAAGAGTACTAAATCCTTTTTAATATCTAACGTTTTTAGCAATTCTTTCTTTTCTTCAAAAACTTTGTTAGGAAATAAAATATGAGGCAGTGTTCTTGGTGCTGAACCTTTTACATACATATAACCATCTTGTGAAACTTCTACAATAATTGATTGACTAACTAATAGGCATAAGTTTCGTTTTTTAATTTTCATAATATTCATTCATATTAAACTTTGGCTTCAGCATTAAAATATTCAATCTATTTTAACCTGTTTAATTTATTTATATTTCTTATCCAACAAAATTTTGTTTATATTTTCACCTTCTTTATTAGTAAATAAATTAGAATGTAAAAAACCATGTTGATCTTCTAAGGTTAAGTTATTATCATTCAAAACATCATATATTTTAAAATATTGTTCAATCTCCATACGATTCTTTTCATCTAATAGAGGATACTCTAGAGCATTTAAAAACATACCTTCCTGCTTAACAACTACTGAGTACCATAACAACTTAATCATATCGTCAACATTAAGAAGTGGCTCAAATATCACCCAGTCTTGAAAAAGCTTTGTTAACGTTTCTTTTATAGGATCTGTAATATTACATTCTGTATATAACTGTAGCAAATCAAGGATAATCTCTTTATCATTTAATTCAACTATTGGTTCGATTTCCCACTCTAATATAGTATTCTTCACATCAAATCCATCATTTAATAAAAGATTTGCGATTTTAATAGAACTTTCCAAAATACTTTTAACATGTTCATAAGAACCATCAAATTTTGCAAACAACAACTCCGTTAAATTTATTAGCTGACTAGATACATCCTCAGAAATCCCATTAAGGTTTTTTTCTATATATTCAAGAATCAAACTAACTGCTGAGTCATTTGACACACGAATAAAATCATCTATTAATTCTAAATAGGTTATCCAATTCTCGTTCTTAAGGTGATCTGATACATATGTCAGGAAATTTTTTAATTCATCCATCGTAGCATGATGAAGTAAATAAGAGTTATATATACTATTGTAACTCTTATTTTTATACTCCTCTAATTCCGCTTCTAAACTATTCACTCTCTTTCGCATGCTAATAATTTCTTCATTATTATCATTCTTCAATCGGTCTAAAAGACTTTCTATTTCTGATACGATTTTCGATGAATCATTAGAATCATTTAAGGAAATGTTGTTTTGTAGTTTTATATTTCGCGTTGAATCATCTTTTTTATTCTCTAATCTGATGTTTTGAGCACGTTCTGGTTCAAGTATCTCTAATATAGGGAGAGCTAGCTCGTTCTCATAACAGATGACCACTTTATGCAGCGCTCTCGTTACCCCTACATACACTAGTTTTCTAGATAGATCTGTGTCTCGATATTTATTCATCGATGCATCTGTTAAAATAACTGCGTCATACTCAATTCCTTTAGATAAATACAGGGGGGTGATGATAACACCTCCATCGTATTCATCTGATGGGTTAATCAAAAGACTTAAATCGATCCCTTCTTGAAGAAGCTTCTTGTATAATACCTGTGCTTCTTGTTGGTCTCGTGTAATTAAAGCAATATTTTTAAATTCGTCATTCTGGAAGCTTTTAATCTCCATTTTCAAATGCGACATTTGTTCATCATAATCATTAAACCTTTTAAAAATAGGATTATCTCCATCACGGCCAACCGGCTCAGAAAGTGTGTAGCGCCTATTCGCAAAAGGTCTAATGACATCGTTTGCGAATCGAACAATTTGAATTGTAGAGCGATAAATCGTGGACAATTCTATATATTTATATTCATTGCTTTGATAATTTAAACTCTTGGCAACATCTCCCCAGCTTTCAATCCCCCTATAAGAATAGATACTTTGCCCCAAATCTCCTAACATCATGATTCGGCCTTTGACGGTATAATCTTTCATTAAGGCTAATTGATAAGGACTATAATCCTGTACCTCATCTAAAATGAGATAATTGAATTTTTCTTTCGTCATTACAAGAGGATTCCCCTTACTATTAGCACCTGTATAGCCATGGAGTGACTGCTGAATGGTTAATAGAGCAGCTAAATCATCATTCGTTACGACTCTTTTATCCTTTTGACTTTCGTTTACAGATATTAGTTTCAGTAACAACTCTTCATTTACTTGCAGATTCCTCTTAAGGTATTGCTCATTTGTGGTTAGCCAATTATACACTTCAAAAGCGTTAGGTATATGCCAACTCTTTTCAAAATCTTGTACTTTCTTGTTCAATTTCGCTACAATTTTTTTACTTATGTGTAGTTCCGGTCTTTTCTCTTCCCATTCAAGCACGCGTACAAAATTATTTGCTTCGTGTTTCAGAATTTGTATAATACGCTCTTTAACCTGGCTTATTGAACTTCTTTTACGATATTGTTCAAACAGTTCTTTAATTCGTTTCAATGAAAATTTAAAACTACCATAAGGTGTATGTAAGAATAACCCTTGGGTAGGTATAAAAATGTGTGAACCATGCTGCATGAAATTTTCAATGAAACTTTTAAAGCCAATTGACCCCTTCAATTTACTGACTTTATATAAATCTGGTCGATCCAGGTTAGTCTCATAATCTATTTGATATTTACTTTCTTTAAAAGGTAACCTTTCTTTCACAAAGCTATCAAATGTAGCTTGTTTGATGTGGCTGATATCCAGATGTGGCAAAGCCTCTTGTATGTAATTAAGGAACATTTGATTTGGACCCATAATCATCACTTTATGCTCTTCCAGCCTATCTTTATATTCATAAAGTAAATACGAAAGTCGATGGAGTG
Source organism: Bacillus sp. KH172YL63 (assembly GCF_011398925.1). NCBI lineage: Bacteria > Bacillati > Bacillota > Bacilli > Caryophanales > Bacillaceae > Bacillus > Bacillus sp. KH172YL63. The sequence goes on along the minus strand of NZ_AP022842.1, from coordinate 315,084 downwards.
CAATCATGGTTTTACCACTACCAGCTGATCCTTGAACAATAATTGGCTCTGAGATTCCTAGACGAACAACTGTATCTTGCTCGGCCTGGATGGTTTCCCAAATCTGATTTAATTTTTCTTTCGCTTTATCATTCAGGCGTTTCATAAGAATAAGATCGGTATATCCTTTTTCGACATCCCACTCTTTATCAAAGATATCCTGAATTCGTCCATTTTCATTCTCAATCTGTCTAATAAGGGTTACTTCAATTTCACCTAAAGTCGGATGATTGATTTTCCCTAACTTCCCCTGGGCGAATAGCCCCCCATAATGTGATTGTGGGGGGTAAAATCGATCATCTTCCATTCCTTTAGAACCAATATATACAGATTCAAGCTTGCCGTGATTGTTCATATAATCCACTCTAGCATAATATGGTTTCTTCTTTTGTTTAATAATTCCATCAATTTGTTTAACAAAAACCTTAGATAAAATATCATTGGCATACTTGTTTGCTCCACCTAAGTCGTCAGTTTTAAGTTTTTGCTTTTTGATATCAATAAGTTCATCAATAAGCTCAATCGTATCTTTATAATACTGATGTTCAAAATCATGTAGTTTAGGGTAGGCTAAATACTCTAAATGGACATGTTTAGTATCAGCACCTTTTTCAAATGTAAAAATAGTTTTCTTTTTTCTTTTTAAGATATCCTTATTAAATTTAGCAATCATGGTTAATATCGATTTATGGCTATCGTTAAATGCTATATCATATGGAGAAAGATTATATTTGTTTTTCAAATAAGGATCTGCACCATTTTTTAATAACAAATGAGCGATATCTTCTTGTTGGTATTTAATTGCATGAGTTAACAAACTAGAACCATTGTCATCTGTTAAGTTAGGATCCATACCTTTTTCTAATTTTTTCTTGATTGCGTTAGCATTACCTTGTTCAATCAATTTTTTCACATCATTTATCTTTATACCTAAGATTACCCCCAACAAATCCACCTCTAATACCTATAAATTTATAATTATACCAATTTTACCTTAAATAGAAATATTAGTAAAAATTTTTAGGTTCTTCTAAACAACAAGGTTAGGGGTAATAAACTTTAGGGAGCTTGTAACTTTTAATTTATATAATTATCTAAATATTTTAAATATCATCAATAAATCAGATTCCATCATCCTCTTAAAATTAATCAACAAAAAATCCCTCCAGACCATAATAGTTCAGAGGGATTTTTTAGGGAGCAGATATCATCATGCCGTCCCTAAGGTGAGAGTGTGCAATATCTTTCATCCTGTGTGCTAATAGTGCGTTATATCAAGGTTTTGCTGTCGAGGTACCCGACCTTTTTTATGTTTCAAGCGTTGAGGAATTTACACAAAGTATTTTTACGATATATCCGATATTAGCTGTTAACTACTTTGATATATATATCTCCTTCCTCTACTTCTTTTTGTTAAATTTTCAATATCCGATAAATATCCTATCGCTTTATTAGTAGTCCTATAACCATTTAAATTGCCATAAACACACCTAACGCCACTTATAACCCCCAAGCCTAGAACTTCTGTTATAAAGTCTAAATATGGTGCCTCACCACTAATCAACTGGTATATCCCAAAAGCAGATCCTGCCCCTACAGTGAATTGACTGGCTAACTTACTCTTATATTGCTTTTTTGCATCAAATAAATTCTTCTTTAGATTTAACATTTCATTATCAGAAAAAATATTTTCAGTTAAATTATTCATATCCTTTATTGCATTATGAAGTTCAGTTAAATTACGGCTATTTTCCGGATTGTTTCTAAATTCAATAATTTCTTCTATACTTATTTCCTCTATGTTTCTTGGTAAAAAAATTTCTATTTCATTAGATAATGTCAGCACTCTGTTATCTCTATTAATTTCTTTATTAACATTCCGATTCATACTTAAAAAATCCACTGGCATTTTTTTATCTGTGATAGTAGGAATATTTCGATTGCCAGCAATAATATTTGCTAATAAAGTCATATACTGAGATGCCAAATCAGGATTTACATTTAACCCATTTTCCGTTTTCATAGCCCACTCTTTTTCAAGCAACATTTCTTGTAACTTATAAGACATCTTCCCGTAGTATATTTCCCAGTCATTATTGCTTCTATTGCGCCATTTTTTTTGAGGATTTTCGTAAAGTGGATTCATAGAAATTCTTGATACGAACTCACCTAATCCATATGCAGCTGTTTCTACCTCAGACTCTCTAGGAGAATGACTAGAAAAAAGATTTGTTTCCCTTAATACCATTTCATGCATATACGTGTGATTAATGCTTGCTTCATTAGGGGTAATAGTTACAACTTCACCCAAGTAAAGCAAAGCAAACTTTAACCACTTTTCATCATCAATATAGAAACTAGGATAATATAATGCCTCTTTCAAATAGTTCATCTCCTTATAAAAAATAAAAAAACTCTTTTAATCTACTCTTGCATTGTCATATTAAAATCTTACTCTTCTAACAGAATAACTCCCGCATCTTCAGCATCCAACACCAATTCATCCACAAGCCCTTGAATCATCTTACCAATTTCCTTAAAATCAGTTTCAGGTGTTAAAGGTACCAAACTGATGCTCTTATCATCCAAATATTCAACTTCTGTCTTTCCCCACTTATCTGGATAAAGAACTAAAACCCGGTGCACCGGCCGAATTCGTTCCCACCGTTTTTTGTTATATATATAGGGTGACCGAACATGATCTGCGTAACTAGTAAGCTGGTACTTAGAGTCCATTAAAACGTGTTTTTTACGGTATTTAGAATCCATTATGATACTTCCAATAAATATTTCTCGAATATATACATCTATGCGAATATCAGGAGTATTATTCTCACCGGTTGTATAAATTGGATTTTGTTTATGATCGGTCTGAGAAGGTTCTTTAGGAATCTCCCTATCATAAACAATCCTCAGTTTTAAGTCTCCCTTTTGTAGTTCAAAGCTAGCACCCTTAGGAATGGTCGGTATAACCATTAAATCTTTTAAGCCTTCTTCACTTCCATTGAGCAACCACTTGGGCACGTTACCAAACGTAAAGTGATAGGCTTTAAAGATATTTAGAACCTTAAAGAAGCTCCAAATCTCATATAATTGATCCGTCCTCTTCCAATGAAAACTCCATCCAGGGTGCAAAGATAAATCAACTTCTTCGAAAGACAAGTGCTGATGGATTTTGTAAATCTTGTTATACCTGATATCAATAAACATTTTATTTGTGACAACTAAAGCTGCTCTATCTGAAACTTCTTGATACCAAGGACTGATCCTTAACTGATTCAGAGCTGCTTTCATTTGAGTCGCTCGTGTTCTGAAGCTATCCAATTCGATTAATAAATCTTTCCTCCTCCCTTTTGATGTATATGAAGAAAAGATCTCATTGTCACCATTAAACTTCTCTAAGTTGTAATCAATTTGTTGGATAAAATCAACAAGTACACTAATCCACTTGTTAATAATTTGCTTTAACAGCCTGTTTTCAGGCAGATCATAATCTACTATATTCTTTCTTGTTTTTAAGTAGTTTGTTGATTCGGGATGCTTTAATCGATAATGGATTGATACAGGATCGACATGAGAGGGCTTCTCAACAGGCTGAAGTATGTACTCTTTTTTCAAAGAAGAACGCACTCTTTTAGTTAAGTCAGCAATAATCGTAGAGATATCCCCAAAATAATGATCCAGTGTTTTAAATTGTTGGAACAATGACATATCGAGGTTTAACTCTTCCAAACCTTGAAAAACACTTTGTTTTCTTACTACGTCAAGAGCCAACCCCTTCAGTTGATTTTCAACTTCTATGCGCATTGATTGGAGCTGATCATCTGTTAGTCTACTAGATATAACCTTAATAAAAGAAAAAAATTTTTCCTCCTGTATTGTGACAGTCAAACAGTAGATTCCTGGAATATAAGGATAATATTCAGTTACAGCTTTATGCTTATATAGTGTAAGGGATCCCGGACTAATATAAGGGAAGTTCTTCTCATCAAATTTCAATTTCTCATCATTTAAGATATCAAATCCATCCATAGCACATCTTGCATTTTCCAGTTTACTGTTAAACGATAATTCGAGGTTAATATTCTCACGGACAATAGTGTATGAATGTAGATTATCATCCCAGTCCTGAACTTCTTTGACAAAATGTCTCACTGGGACTCTTTCCTGTTCGCCTTCCTTAAATGTATGTGTAAATTCTATTGAGAAATCCAAGTTGCTAGAACGTGTAACCATTCAACTTCAACTCTTTCGCTTTTTGTTCAATTGTCTTTATACTTTGTGAAAATGCTGAAATAGTGTTATATTTTTCCAATAAAGAAATTAACTGACTTTCAATTACATCTCCCTCTTTAGTATATACACCAAGTAAACTTCTTAATTGTTCCTCGGAACCTCTAACCTTAGTCAATATACGTTGAACAAATTGAAGATCCATTCCTTCTTCTCTTGAAACATATTCTTGTATTGGAAGGTTGGCAAGGTAATGGTCGATTTGTTTAACAATTCTAGGACCTACTCCAACTTGACGATTTACTAGCTGAAGAGCTTGATGGACCTCCCATAGCAAATCTAACTCTTCATCTGATAATGTTACTAATCTATTTTCACTTTTAAAAGATTTGTAAGTTTCAAAATCAACTTCTTCTTTACGTCCTGCAATATGTTTCTTCTTTTCTGGTAGAGCCTTTAGCTGATTAAATGGCATTACTTCAAGAGATAAAACATTTGCTCTATCTAACACTTTATCTGAAAAATGATACGTTGACTCGTCAACATTTACTGTACCAACAAACAAAACATTATCTTGTATTGATATAGTAGGTGGATATTGAGCTGAGTTGTAAAGTCTGCTTTCAAGATCATCATTATATAGCCTTAAAACTCTCTTACCTGGCTCCATTTCTAATATAGATAAAAATTGTGAAAAGTAGTGTTCTACTCTTGCCAAATTCATTTCATCGAAACATATAACAAACAATTTGTCTTGTTGACTTTCAGCCTTCTTCAAAGCATTAATAAGGCCTGAGTCTCCGGGACGGTATACCATATGCATCGTGTCTGCGTATCCAATTAGGTCTGAATCGGATGTCCAAGAAGGACTTACTGGAATGACGGTATGCTGGTCCCCCTTTAACCCTAAAGAAGAACTATATAAATCAACTAATTTGCTCTTACCAGTCCCACTCATACCAGATAGAATTACCAGAGAAGAAGACTTCATTGAAGTGTGAAAATTAATAAGGTCTTCTAAATGGTAAGATAGACCAGAATCTTGTGTATTTGCATAAAATAACTCAAGAAATTCTCTTTCTCCTTCTTTGACCAACGGAGGTGTGCTCGATAACATTTCAGATTTCACTTCTTGAGCAGTAGCCGCTACTTCTTTTTCACTTTTAAGTAGGTCATTAATATCTTCCTTATTCTTAATAACAGAAGTTACAACTTCTTCTTGAAAGTTGTTTTCTCTTCGTGGAGAAAAAGATATCGGAAGCGCATTTTCCATTTCTACTGTAATTTCCTGGTAAACTGAAAGAGGGACATATACTAACTCTTCAATATTGTTACAAAAATAGCATTCATCCATCCATTCTTGTTTGAATTTGATCTCTTTCAAATCTTCTCTTAACTCAAAACTGAAGCCTCCATAGGCATACTGGTGTTTATCGAATTCCCCAAATACTTTATACTGTTCATCCTCTTCAAGGTCTTCCCTCCATAAAACTAAGGAAGGAGTATCATTAGTCTCATGGGATATATTCTCAATTCTCCCGACAAATTTTTTATTAGCAAGACGATAAACAAATTCATCAAGATCTATACTATGAGAATTCTTATTAAAAATAGGGACAGGAATTAAGCGTAATTCTTGATTAAAACTAGGGAGCTTAGGTAAAACCCTTACATCCTTCGCATTAAACACTTCTTCATGAGTATATTTAGTTCTGCGTTCGACTTTAAATACCAGCAGACGATCATCTAACCATTCCCTCAATCTTTCTTTACGAAAATATTCATCCTCCTGATAATCATCTTCAAAACCCCACTGCTCAAGGTCTGAATAAAACGACGTAACAGTTTTTACGTTAGGAAAGCTCTCAGATGGTTGAGAAATAATCCTAACCAAAAACTGAAGACTATTTTGTTTATTAATAAAGATCGAATCTCTGTATGGAATTTCATCTAGGCTCGGAACATCTAAAACCCCTATTAAATCATTCTCCCATATTTTTGTGCTCATCTTATATTCTTCCTTTCTCTAAGAAATTTCTTAATGTTGTAAAGTCTTTAAAACTTCTAACTTTATCTTTATATTTTTTCATTATCCTTCTTTTCATTTGTGGTGAAACAAGATATTCTAAAATCCAAATCTCATCAAAATTGTTTGAATCTATCTTTTCTATTGCTCCATTAGGCTCATGAACACAAAGTTTTGGATTGTTTGATGATTTTATTATTTTATTTTTTGGATCACCAATCATTAACACCTGAGTGATTCCATTATTTTCAACTTCATATTTTTCAGATACAGTCGTAGCTAAAGCTACTTCTTTATGAGAATTAAGCATCTGGGCATGCAAATGAGCTTTTTCAGCTTTAAGTTCCTTGATTTCTTCTTGTAGTTTCCTGTTCTCCATTCTTAATGACTCAAACTCTCCTATTTGTTTTTCTAAATCTGATTTTTCTTTTCCCATCTCATGTTGTAACTGTGCCTTCTCTTTTATCCAAAGTTGTTTTTCTTCCTTGTATTCCTTCTTCAGGTTAATGTATTTCTGTTCCCATTCATTATTCTGTTTTTGAAGTTTTTGATTCTTTAATTCAACTTTCTCAAACTTTTTCTCTAAATCACTATTAACGCTTTTATTTTCTTTATTGGGATCTTCTTCAGACCCACCTACTGAATCTTCATTTAAGGTAAGCTCTTCCAATGACTTCACTTTATTTTCATTTAAAATTTCTGATATGAATTTTTCAGCGGTCTGATGATGTTTTTCCTCTTCACTTGAAATGAGTCCACCTAAAAGAATGTGTAACTCCTTCCCGTTTGAATAAGATTCTATCAGTTCTTCTAAAGTTAAATCTCTTATACTTTTTTCTGTTTTATCCTCTTCGTCACTGTCGCTTTTTGCCATCACATTATAAAATCCTTTTATCAACTTTAGGTTCTTAACTTTCAAAGCCTCAGTGATTGCCATCTTCCTAACAACTTTAATATTATCTTTGTTTATATTTCTAAATCCCTTCACTTTCAAATCCCATATTCCAATCATTTCAACTAATTCTTCATCTGATAGTGAACTAAATACCTCTTTCCATTTCTCTCTTTCCATTTTTCACCCTACCCCTCAACTATTTCCTTCAAATTATGTAATAAAATTACATATATCTACATAATTGTACCCTATAATTACAAGACTTTGTACTCTTTAAATAGGATTATATTACTAAAAATTAATTATAATGAACTACCTAATGAAATATTTGAATGGGTATAAAGAAAAAACCACTACCTATTCAGGCAGTGGAACTTTACTTCTCATGTGTTGGGCCATATGAAATCTTTTTTATAATACTTCACTTTCAACCTAGCCAAGTCATGCTCCCATTCCGAGATAGCATAACGGAACTTTTTAGTCCCATTTTTCTGGCCTTTTCTTAGCTTTACATTTCCTGCAATAGTGTATGCTACTTTCTTTAATCCTATTTCAGGAACAGCAAGTTGCAAAATACGCCACCTTTGTTCCCTCGTGGTATTTGTAATTTGATACCCCCTTTTTCTTAAAGCACTCATTTCTGCAAAACCATTTGTTTCATTATGAGAGTTCTCCCCAGATCCAGAAACATCAGTAGATGGCCATTTAAATAATTGATCCTCTTTTTTCTTCATCTCAATTCTTCTTTTTTTAGTGTCATCAATAATCTTTATATATCCCGGTTTTGCAAGATGATTCAATATTTTCATCACTGGTTTAGTTATATAAATTTCTTCTCTCTCGGAATGTAATAAACCCTCTGCAGGTACTGTTTTGATAACTTGGTTCATCTTTTCATCCTTATATACCATCAATTCAAATTTAGTTTTTTGATTTACATCCTCTAATTTAATTCCAGGGGGAAGGTTATAAGGTGAAAGTCTATAAATCTCTTTAATTCCTTTATATTGTTTATTTTTACCAACATCGCCTTTACTTATTTCTAAACTATTACCTTTTAATTTAGAGATTATTGTTTCGGATATTTTTTCTTTTTCAAATACCGAATACCCTTCTAACTTTTTAAAGTGTTTAATTAGCGCTTCGATTTTCTCTTGATTAATTTTATCTTTTTTTAATAATTTTTTGTTAATGTAACGGTAGAATTTCACTCCCCAATTATCACTCTTCATCAACTCTGGATATTGGTTCACCTGTTCCTTAAGAAGTTCTTCATTATTCAATAGAAACCCATACCACAATAATTTTTCAAAGGTATTCTCGTTTATTTGATCATCAAAATTCCCCCAATCAACATTCATATCTATAAACAGAGTCTTTAAAGCATCACGGTCCACAATTAAATATGTGTGCAAAAGTTCTAATGACAAATCCAAATTAAACCACTCATAAATATTAGCATCCACCTTTTTAATATTTGAACAAAGGACAGAATCAATATTCGCTTTACCTAAAGTACCTTCACAGTAATTTAGCAGCTTTAAAACTTCAAAATAAATTTTATCTGTAGAATGGACGAATTGAATTGAGAAAAGAGTGCATAATTGCCCTACATTAGTCGCATTATCAGTAACATAGAACTTAGTATATAACCGGATTTCATGCAATGTCTCAGTAAGTACTAATGCAAGATCAGCATTTGCTGTTCTTTGTAAATACTCCAATAATCTAGTAACTTTGTTATGGAATTCATTCGTTTTATTTCCATTTCTAATTCCTATATTTCCTAGATGAACAAGTTCTAACAGGAATTCATTATCATTATTTAATGGCTCAAAAAAGTCACCGTATTTTTTCTTATATTCTTCTAGTGATAAGTTGAATAGGCCCATTGTAATCTCTCCCTGACATTTAAGCATAGCTCGACATCTCTTGGAATCCAGTTCATCATTTTCGCAATCCTCGCCCATTCTAAATATCTATTTAGAATGCATATTTCACTTTCTCCTATTACAGTAAAAGCCTAATACTATTAAAAGCATTAGACTTTTATTGAAATTACTTATTTCCAAATATTTTTAACAATAGCATAAAGCAATTTATGCCTTTTTTCTAACTCATTTGGCCCAAAATCATCCAATGCTTCGAATTCTAACTGAAGATTATTTATCATGTTTTTAAAGTCAATTTTGGATTTATAGGTATCTTGTCTTAAAGTTTCATTCCAGTATAGGGTATTTGCATATGTTTTTAATTTATCACTATAGGTTTCATTGCTACTTGAAATATTGTCTTTTCCTTTTAGTAACAGTAAACCTCCCAATCTATTTCTTTCACGTTCAAATCTATCATTATCGTTATCAAACTTATCTAAATTTGTGGGATTTACAGATAGAATATGTTCAATATGGAACCCATTAACAGCACCTGTATTAGAAACTAAATCGTATAATGAATGTCTCATTTGCATATTGGTTTCCTTTGAAATGAATTTTTCAATTCTAGCAAAAAAATATCTTTTAAACCTCTTATTTAATTCAAATCCAGTATCCTTAAATAATTGATAACTAATTGGTTCTTTTATTTCTAATCCTCGGTTCTCTGAGAGCATAGAAATTAAATGCTTGTCAAATACTCTTCGAATATTATTAAAGTCATCTTCTTCTCTGATGCTATTACTTATTTTATATATTGCTTCATTATAATCATTACTATCATAGCCCTTTTGCAGCTGTAAAAGGGCATAAAAGCGATCAACTTCGTAGGAAATTCGTTTAATTTTTTCATCTTCTAGAGAATCATTTAATTTACATACTGAGAGAGTTAATAAAAATTGGCTATCCATTTCAGTTAAACGGTTATAATAAACATGTATAAATGGCTCATGTTCTTTAGAATAATAATTTAAGGTTTTGTTATAAAGAGAACTATAATATTTGAAGTCATTCAATAAGAATTCTTTGACCGCTTTTGCATTATGATTTAATTTCCATTTTGCATTTACTTCATTTTCAAATATGGTTCTGTGGTAATTGTTTTTGTCATACTTTCTAGATTCGCCAACAGTATTAGCAAATTTTGACCGAAGTAGGTACATAAAAAACTCATCGACTTCATCTTTAAAGTCTCTGTTAATCATTCCAATATTAGTATCCCAAAGGTCGTTTAGGTGAAAGTGTTCAAGTTCTTTTTTATCCACCTGTCCTAAGAGTTTACCCTTTAAGATTTCATAAGGCTTTAATTTCACACCACGATCATTAATCACTTCAAATACCATAGGGACATCTGTTTGTTCGACATTTAAATTAATAAGGACTAATCTTTTTAAAAAGTAGAAAACAAAACTTTCATACTGATGTTTATCCTGTAACTTATCATCAATGAATCTGGATATAGCACCATAATTATTTACCATGTTAACCGCCGTTATACCACTAGAGGTATTAATTAAAGAGATATCCTTGTTCTCATATAATTCCCTCATTGTGGATAAGTGATGCTCATGCTTCATCCAAAACTCCTTTTCATAACCATTGAAACCAACAATTTTTTGAGATATCCAATCGACTAACGGAGAGCCAAAATTCACTCCTAGGTGCATAAGTTTTATTAAAATTAACGTAATAGTCGTTAACCTTTGCTGACCATCCACAATATATAATTTCCCACCAACTGGATTTGTCACATATGTATTTAGATAATACCATCCGTACTCTTCAATTAACTGGTGAAGGGGGATATCATTGTTCCTATGCTTCTCGTATTCTATACAAAATTTATAAAAAATATCATCCAATAATCTATTTACAGGTTCATTCGACCACTTATATTGTCTTTGATAAAAATCGATATAGTATGTTGTGTTTGAAAAGACTGTATTGATATTTTGTTTATCCGGAGTTACATCCATTCCCATAAAATAATCATCCTCTCTTATTTTTTTACTATTATCATACCATTTATTACCTAATTAGTACTTACAAATTTCAACCCTTCACTCAAGAAAAAATAGGATCTTCTATTTCAAGTAGATTGACTTAGTTTTTTGCCATGAAAATCTTTAATGTCTAATAACTAAGACACCTAACTAATTGTACTTTGTAATAAAAGCTTTTATAAAATTAAGAGTTAACTTCTTTAATTTTATCTGTCAGAACTTTTTTTATTCTTTTATAAGAATTGGGTAAGTTTTTATGTTGTAGTGCATTTAGTACTTTCATTATATTTTCGATTTTTTTTATCTGCTTGTGCCTATTTAACAATAAGTACTTTGCAGATTTATTTTCAGCCTCTGCTGCAGGTACACTAATAAATTGATAGTATGCTTTAGTGGCCGTATTAGATGCTACGAGATCCATTTCAAGACAATACATCATAGAAATGATGTTGTATTTTTCTAATAAATCCATGGCTTTACTGTGGTTTCTTCCAAATAAGCCAAGCAATCTATTTCGGTCTACTTCTTTAGGGATTAATTCATTTAATAGAGATGAACCTTTAAATTCATTTCTGTACTTTGGAAAGCCACTGTCATATCTGCTATTCTCTAATTTATCCTGGGAGTATGGCACAAAAAAATCTTTATCAAGAATGATAAAATTTGGTATATTTAAATATTTTAGTAAGTAATAGGGATATGATAAGTTCTTAATTCCCTCTAGGTTTAAGATGCTTACCCCAAATAAGTCAGGATCAATATTATTTTGGGACAGTAAAAACTTTACTACTTCTGCATCATTTTTACTCTCTACAATAACAATGAACTTAGCAAAGAAGAATTCACTATTCCTGTAGCGGTAGAATTGATAATATTTAAATTCTTCTAAATTATGTTTTCCCCAAAAATTTGCAGGTATTTGAAAGGCGGAAGTTTTAAACCCCCTAGAGCTATCCATTTCCTTTCTAAATAAGATAATTTCATTATGTTCAAGTTGGTCAACAATAACAGCTGAATGAGTTGTGAAAATTATTTGAACTTCAATAGTTGAGTTATTTTCTTTTATAGACTTAATAAACTCTCTTTGCGCTTGAGGATGTAAATTAATTTCCGGTTCTTCAATTCCTAGAATGATATTATTATGCCTTAATTCAGCTAGGTATCTGTATAATGCAATAATTGTTAGACTTTGAATACCGCTTCCACTCTCAGTAATTTTATACCTAAAGCCCTTTTCCTCTATTTCAAGAGCAATGTCATTCAGTAGGAGAGAATAGTCAATTTGTTTATCAAAGCTTAGTTTAAAATCAAAGTTTTTGTTTAGTGAATAATTTTTTTCAATTGCTTCTTGTACTTTTGAAAGACCTATTCGTTCTAAATTCCTAGCTGCATCCTTTACTTTAGGCGATAGCGTATCTCTTCTAGAAGTACTCTTTTTTAAAAATTCTTCTAGCACTATCCTTATCAATGCATTTTCTGCCCAGATTATTTCTCTTTCATCTCTATTAGGTGGAATCAGCACATAGTTAATATTTTCTTTTAATGAAATTAGAAATTCATTATTCAATTGATGATACAGTCCATTTTTTTTATAGTGGAGAGTCCTTTTCTTTGTTGTAAATGAATAGGTCATCCGTAAAATTAATTCCTCATTGTGTTTCTTATCTTGATAAAGTTCTGTATTAGGAGTATCTTCAAATGTTAATTCAATTCTAACTAGACTCTTATTTGAATACTGATGTACCCCATTTATAAAGTTCAATTCTTCTTCTTCATAATTAAAAAATGCATTGAGAGCTCTTAGAATAGCAGATTTACCCGAATTGTTTTCTCCTACTAATGCAGTTATTTTTCCATTCTGGACACTACAACTATTGATAGACCTAAAGTTTTTTATATTTATACGAACTAGCTTCATTTTTACATCTTCTCCTTTATAAATTCTCTTTTTGCTGTATAAATGGTAAATGCACCTTTAAGGATTAAAGGTGCATTTACTTGAGAGAACATTAATCTGTACTATGCGGTTGTATTAACTTCCGAATTTCTATTTATCTCATCAATAACCCCAATAAGCTTCCGAGCATCATCCATATTATCTTTAAACAGCTCTACAATACTACCTACAGATTTAAATGGATCTTGCTGTAAGACTTTTTTATCCATTAATCCGTTTTTCACTACATAATCAACAATAAGCTTCACAAACTTACTTTGATAAATATTAAGCTTTTCATGGGTTAGGAATTCTGAAAAGGCTTCATTTGCTGCTTGTGGATCTAATCCCACAATCTGTCTCACCAGCCTAGTAACAGGAGTATCGCCAAAATCCTTCTCGTAATCTTCTTTAGTTCCTAGTTCATTCCAAAGAATACTTTCTAATGACTTTATATCTTGCTCAGTAAGTTGTTTGTTATTCCTAAGTTTATGGATTGCTAGTTCTTCTCGGTGTTCTTGTAAATAGTGATGTACTTTCTTCTTATAATTTTGTAAGTCATTTGAGTGGAAGATTGGCCCGTTCTCCTTGACTTCCAGCACTTGATCTTTGAAGTTTGTGAAGTACATTTTCTGCTTTTCTTTTTCAATAAACTTAATCAGGTCTCGAAGTGCTTCACGGACACTTTCTAGTTCGAAAATGTCAGCACTTTCCCAGAACTCTTCAGTTAGAACTTTATCAATGACAGGCTTTTGCTCAACTACTTGTGGTATTGTGCCTAATTTAGATAATGCTTCAGCAGTTGTTACAACGCTGCGAATAGGCTTAGTAGCATTCTTTGTTTGTAGTTTAGCTAACTCAATAGTGTACAATACTAGATCAAAACGTTTAGCGAATTCATCGTCATTAAATGGCACGATTATTGGTGAAATATACTCTTTAATCTCATTCACCTTCATTACTGTTAATGAGTTCCAGTTAGCTTTGTTTTTGAATTTATGAACATGTTGTAGATTCTGGCGTACACGGAAGTTTTCATCATCTAATGCATGAATATCTGCAAAAACATCATTAATGATTTCATTCCGGTGTGAAATATAATCCTCTGTCTGATATTCCATACTCTGAAGCTCTTTAATTATTTCAACCTTTGAATTAAAAAGTTTTTCAGTCAGACTTTCTGTAGCTTTACCTTCTATTCCTTTAGGATTTTCCCTGAAGAATTCAAAGTTACCACAATAATCAAATATTAAGAAATGTGTTTTATCCTGTCCTATTCCTAGCAAGTCTGGACATAATCGTGTGCCGCGTCCAATCATTTGCCAGAACTTTGACTTTGATCGTACCTTCTTAAAGAATACAAGGTTAACGACTTCAGGAATATCAACTCCAGTATCAAGCATGTCTACTGAAACAGCTATCTGTGGCATTTTTTCTTTTGTTGAAAATTCTTCTATTAGGGTTTGATAATAGTTCACACTGTAATCTATAACTTTAGCAAATTCGCCGCCATACTCAGGAAATAAAACATCAAATCTTTCGACTATCTTCAAAGCATGTTGATGGTTTTTAGCAAAAATTATGGTTTTACCAAGTTTGTCTCCACCTTCAACATGAATACCCTTTTCCATTAAATTCTGGAGAACGGTATCAATTGTATCCGCATTAAAAAGCCATTCATTTAATGCTCCACTATCAATATCCTCTCCAACTTCATCCTCAAATGTTTCTTCATAAAATTCTTTCTCTTCATCTGTTAAGTCATCATAACGAATACCTTCTTCAAGGAATTTCATCTTTGTTTCAATGGTTCTGTAATCAACCAGAAATTTATCTTCAACCGCTTTTTCTAACTCGTAAGCATACGTTGGAGTGCCACTTTCCATGTTAAATACCTCATACGTATTTTTATCAATCTCATCTTTTGGAGTAGCAGTTAGCCCAAGCAATATACCATCAAAATAGTTAAAGATAGATTTGTATTTTTTATAAATACTTCTATGGGATTCATCTATAATAATTAAATCAAAATGCCCAATGGTGAATAACTTCTTACCGTCTTTTCGCTTCGCCTCATCGATAGCATTCATCATAGTAGGATAGGTAGAAAAAACCATCCGACTTTCTTCTGGATTATCTTTGTTATCTAATAGATTACATAACGATAAGCTTGGTAAAAGGTTATTAAAATTTCTCTTTGCTTGATATAAAAGTGTTTTGCGATCTGCTAAAAACAAAACGTTCTTAATCCAGTTGTGGCGAGATAGTACATCCACTATGGAGATAGCTGTTCTTGTTTTCCCGCTACCCGTGGCCATAACTAGCAGCATTTTTCGCTGATTACGTTCCAACGCGTCGCAAACTGCTAGTATTGATTCCTTTTGATAATAACGGTTAGTAATTTCATCGTTAATTTCGATACTTTTTAGTTCACGTTTCATTGTAATACGATCTATAACAAGTTTTAAATCAGCATGATTATAGAATCCGAATACTCGTCTTGGTGGATATGGTTGATGCCAGATATATGTTTCAAATCCATTGGTGTAAAAAATAACGGGACGCTGCCCATACCTTTGTTCAATGCAGTCAGCGTATAATTTTGCTTGTTGCTTACCGACATTGGGATCCTTCGAGGTTCGTTTTGCCTCTACTACTGCAATAGGCTTACCGTTGTCACCGAGCAATACATAATCAACATAGCCAAGACCTTGATTATTAGGCATTCCTGTCACTTCATATTCCCTTAAAACATTCGTACCGAATTCCCAACCTGCTAGCTTTAGATCAAGATCAATATACTTCTTTCTCGTCTCAAATTCACTTATCTCATCGACCTGGAAATCATATTGATCTGTATTTAGTTCACGCTTGATTGTGTTTATCTTACGAAGTTCATCATTTTCCTTCATCATCTCTTCTAAACGTCGATCTTTAGAGCTTAACTGCTCATATAAATCTTGTAATTCTTTTGGTCTAACTCGTCTTTCTTCACCTTTTTGCAGTAAGGACTCGTCAAATTCCTTTGCAGTATATTCATCCGAGTAACAGTAATCAACCCAAGCCACAAATTGATGTAAATTATGTAGAGATAATATTGCTTCATCACGATTAATGTTTGCGTTGGAATGGACTGATACATTTCCTAGCTTAACAACGTACTTTAACAAAGGAAGTAAATTATCATCAATGATAGCAAGAAA
This sequence comes from Bacillus sp. KH172YL63, assembly GCF_011398925.1. Lineage (NCBI taxonomy): Bacteria > Bacillati > Bacillota > Bacilli > Caryophanales > Bacillaceae > Bacillus > Bacillus sp. KH172YL63. The sequence goes on along the minus strand of NZ_AP022842.1, from coordinate 298,815 downwards.
ATTAGAGTCGTGAATCAAACTTGATAAATTCTCTTGATAAGGAACTTTTAATTCACTGTCAGAACTATAAAGCCACTTTACAGCAAGCTCTAGTGCACGACGTGCCAAAATTGCGCACGTCGCTGGACTTAAAAGAAGAGCTTTTTCCGATTCTAGACAAGCATTTGTAAATTCAACATATTGGTTTTTCTCTTTTAAAAATTCAAAATTTGAATACACCATCTTACCCTCTCTCTAATGATAATATTAATAAATAGTTTTTTTGTTAAAAGATAATTCCCCTTTAAACGCATGTTGAAGTAAGGACTGGAAGGATTCTTCTATGAGAGTAAGAGATCTCATCATTGATTCTCTCTGTGACTGAATTTGTGTATAAAAATATTGAAACTTCTTCTGTTCTTCTAATGGTGGTAAGTTTAATTCTAACCCTTTTATAACAGTTAGGTTTAACCCATTCATTATAGCTCCTTTATTAGATTTCAAAATTTGATATAAAATTTCAGGATGCGAATGGATAGCATATGATAAAAATTCAGGTAAAGCGATATCCCTATTCAGTGTAATTGTTGCTAAATGTTTAGTTGTTATTGCTAAAGGGATTTCTTCAGGAATAACAGCACTTCGTCCAGTTGTACCCATAATGGTAATAATGACATCCTTAGGTTTAACTGTATACCTTTTTAGCTTTTCGTACTTTTCCTGTGTAATAAACCTTCTTTCTCCCCAAGTAAAATGGTTCTTTACTGCATTATCTATTCCTAACACTGCAATACCTTCATCAACAAACTCAGAATGTTTTAAGTCACTTCCAAAAGGACCAGTACGCATACTGCCTCTTTCACTTTTGGCAACATCTTGAACTTTTATTTTCTTCCAATTTTTATAACCCTTTGCCAAAGGACCGACTACATGCAAGAAGTATGATTGTACTAATTCATCTAACTTTGCTATGGCTTCTTTTCGTTTTTTAATTAACGAATATGTTTTGTTTAGACTAGCAGCTATTCTTCTTTGTTCTTCTAAATCTGGCACAGGAATCATAATTTTTGATAATCCCTGGTTATTTATTGCCTTTTGGGTTGCGCCTTTACAATACTTGTTTTTTTGTTTTTGAAACATTTCAGAGTTTATGACATGGTATAAATATTCTGGGTCGATAATAGACCTATTTAAACGGAGTACAACAAACCCTGTTGAGACAATAATATCTTTTGTTGCTTCTTCTATGCCTAAAACCTTTTTAGTATTTTCCATACGAGCAAATATAATATCATTTACTCTTACATTCTGATTTGCTCTCGAAGGTTTATCCTCATACGAATATTTTTCAAGGACAAAGGTACCATCATCATTAAGATTACCAGTTTTTAAATATGGTCGTTCTCCTTCAAATTCTTTTACTGAACTATTAATAATCTCGGAGACAGACAGTAATTTTTTCATTTCAATTATCACCAATCATCCCCTCCAATTCCTTAATGCCTTCCATAATTTCTTCTTCTAGATTCTTAATATCAGCAAGGATGACTTTGGGATCTTTGGACTGCACTTCTTCGTATTCTACTTCTTTATACAAGTCAAAACTTAAGTCATAATCATTTTCTTTAATCTCCTCAACAGGAACGGAGAAAGATTGCTCTGTTCGTTTTCTTTCCTTTTCAGCATCTAAATTACCCATACGAGCAATGATATCAGGAATATCATTTTGTTCTATCGGACTCCGTTTATCATCAAGCGAATAACCGTCTGCTTTCATATCATAGAACCATACATTATCGGTTCCACCCGCACCTGTTTTTGTAAAAATCATAATTGCGGTAGATACTCCGGCATATGGTTTAAATACACCACTAGGCATTTTAATAATCGCCTCTAATTTATGAGTATCAATAATCTCTTTTCGAATTTGCTTATGTGCTTTTGAACTTCCAAACAAAACTCCATCTGGAACAATAACAGCAGCGCGGCCACCCGCTTTTAAAATGCGAATGAAAAGGGATAAGAAAAGTAATTCAGTTTTCTTTGTTTTCGTCAGTTTTAATAATTCGTTCGAAACCCCTTCTTCATCAAGTGAACCTTTAAATGGTGGATTCGCAAGTACTAGCGTGTATTGGTCTTTATCTTTATTGACTTCTGCAAGAGAGTCACGGTAATCAATATTTGGATTATCAATACCGTGAAGCATCATATTCATTGCCCCAATACGCAACATCGTTCTGTCCATATCATTTCCGTAAAACATGGTGTTGTTAAAATGCTCTTTTAAACCTTGTACTAAGAACAAATCACTATTATATTTACGTAGGTACTCAGCAGCAGACACAAGGAAACCTGCTGATCCCATTGCTGGGTCAATTATCACATCTTCAGGTGTTGGTTTCATGAGTTCAACCATCATATCAATAATATGGCGTGGGGTACGGAATTGACCGTTTGTTCCTGAAGTTGCTACTTTTGATAGCAAGTACTCATATAAGTCACCTTTTGTATCACGGTCTTTCATTGGGATGTTATCAATGCCATCAACAATTTTAGAAAGCATATTTGCTGTTGGGATCATGAACATCGCATCGTTCATGTATTTAGAGTATGCTGAATTCTGTTTGCCATGTAATTTCTTAATAAAAGGAAATACTTCATCTGATACGACATCATACATTTCCTTCGCCGACCCTAGTTGCTTAAAACGACTCCAACGTAAATGCTGTTTGTCTTTAGGAAACAACCCCTGATGTTCCATACCAAGAAACTCAGCTTCCTGCTCTTTGATTGTTTCTTGTTCATCTAACCCTTTTATGAATAATAGATAAGTAAATTGTTCGATTACAGTTAGTGGGTTTGTTATCCCCCCTGTCCAGAACGTTTCCCATATTTTATCTACTTTACTTTTAATTTCACCTGTTATCATCTTGTTACCTCCTTGATATTTCCATTCTATTATTATATCACTATCTAAATTATCCTTATAGTAGTTGGCAGCAATAGGTGATTTACAACTCTTTCCGCAATCACTAGTTTTACACATACATACCAAATGATATTTTACTCAAAAATCACTTAATAGTTTCCTTAGCATAAACCGTTGTTTCAATATTTGATTGAGCGAGCATTACCGGCCACCAAAAAGGTGTGTCTCTCCATCCTTTATCTGCATCACCATTTTGCTTTAGTAGCATAACAGCAGGGTGGTCAACTGCAACTTTTCTTGCTACTTTTAGCTCTCCTTTGTCACCTTTAGGTGTATCAGGGGAGTTCTCAAATCTTCCTTCCGAATCAATTCTTGTAATATTTCTCCCTTCTCGGACTATAATCCAGACAAACTTTTCTTTACTATCCAATGTCAAATAGTCCAGAATAGAGAAATATTCATCTAAATCCCACTCGTAGCCATCTTCCATTACAAGGGTTTCATGTATTTTCGAGAGAATTCTCTTCACTTCACTTAAAGGTGCTAAAAATGCATCATTGTCCATGACTTGTGGTGAATATTGTTTTAATTCTTGAATTACTTTAGAGACCGCTTCTACTTTTTGACTGATGTATGACTTATATCCAGTCTGAAAACCGACTGGTAATACCCTCTTATGAGGCTTTAGCGTTACAAGGTTGGAAAGTAATATTTTGTTCGGGCTACATGGAACAATTTTATTTGATGTATCTTTCTGAACAAATACTACACCTTGATTATGTCCTTTTTCAAAGGCTACTCTCAATTCAGTATCAAATTCATGGATTCTCTCCATGATATTATAAATTTTCCTAGTAGTATAAAACCTAGTCACAGCTATATCTTCCATGGATCTTGCTCCATACATACGTGAATGCTGCAATACGGTATCTTGTTGAAAGGATTTTGGGTTTCTGCCATAGAAAAATCCCGTTAAATTACCAATTGTTATTCCTCTATCTAGAATTTGACCTCCGATAAAGATGTTCATTGGTGTCCGCAGTTGCAGTTGTCCATTAGAGTCTAGTAGTTCTTCTACATCCTTATCTGAATTCACTGTCGAAACAACAATCATTTCTTGAATTAATGCCTCATTAACCTCTTGTAGAACTTCATTAAATGAGGGTTCTGGTGTTTGAACGAGCCTAACTGATTTCATTAAGTGACTATATGACTGTTCAATCCACCCAATAAACAAATCGTTTTTTTCTTCTGCTAATTTACCCAGATCCTCTAGAATGAGTTTAATAAGTTGTTGTTGCCAATCATGTGCTCCTTTTCCTCTCTCAGTATGAACAACCATCGAATATTTTTCTTCATCCTCATTTAGGTATCTTTGCTGCCATCGTCTGATACAACTACCTACAATAAAATTTATAACCGCCTGATTTAGATTATATAAATTCTTTTGAGTGAGTAGACTTGCTTTTCTAACACGGCGCAAATCCATTTTTTTCATAACATCTAAATCATTATCAGTAATTTCGCTGTATAAGTAATAAGCTGGTGAATCTTCATTTTTTGATTCGTCAAAGTACAAATCACCGCCCACATATTTATCATGTATAGGTACTAACTCCGTAAACGCAGGCCTAACAGGTTCAAACTTAAGGAAATCATTAATCTCCCTCTCATCCGGCTGTAGATAAAGCGAGTAAGGAGTAGCAGTAACCTGTAAAAATGATCCTTTGCTTACATTCGCCCTAATATTATCAATCTTTGAGGCTATTACTTTCATTTCAATGATATTTTTCTCTGAATTGTTATCATAGGAAACACTCGCAAAATCCGCCTCATCATCAATAAATAAAATGTTTTTATTCTTAAGATCAGGATAAGTTTCAAACAGAGCATCACTTATTCTGTCCATATTCCTTGTTTCTTTTTTAACAACAATGGCAAGCTTTTTATTTAGTTCCCATTTACTTAAATTAGAAGGTAAGGACATAATATCGTAAACACGCATTTTGTCACGTACTATCATTCCATCAAACTCTTGGTTTAATCGAGCTATAGTTTGTTTAACCAATGCTTTAGTACCTTTAGTTAAGATAATTACGACATCATAACCATTGTCATAGGCTAGACCCATTATTCCTAGAAAAGTTCTTGTTTTACCAGACTGAATCTTCCCCAGTAACATACCAGGTTTATTAGCTGATGTCTGTTCTTCCATCAAGTTGTGAACAGTACTTTCAATACAATCTAAGTACTCATTCCCATAATTGTTTTTGTTCTTTAAGAAATTGTAAAAGTTCCCCTTGGTTTCGAGTGATAATTGAGTTGTCTTCAATATTTGCTTCCTCCTCTATTTGGTTATAGTAACTTCATATAAGATAAGAAATCATTTGATAACTTTATGCAGTAAAACTATTAAATTCTTTTAATTCCTGTAGATAAAAATTTTCAACCTCACTTCTTTTACCAATTAGATATTCTTCCAGACTTATCTCATTAACCTGGGATATTACATTACTTTTAACACCAGGCATCTCAGAAGCTAAATCCATTTACCATAATTGGATTATAGGATGCTTCCGTTACCAGAAACCTCGCTACGCTTACTTCATTCTTTCGCCCTACATGACCGTAACGTAACACAACCTTCCAATATTTCCATTTCATAAATCCCCCTACATTAGTCGATAATCAGAAACGAATCTCGAATCCCCATATTTTCATATAGTTTCAGTTGTATTTGTTTTTTCTCTTCTTCTAGCTGCTGTAGTCTCTCATGAATACTACTATTCATTTGGTGAAATCCTTCTACAATTTCCATTTGTGCTTCAATATCTATTACTGGTACTTTTATATCCTCAAGGTCTTTAGGGTTTATCGTTAGGATATTCGTGCCTATTTGCTTACTTGTAAGCATGTACTGACCTACTGGGCTTTCTAAATACTCTTTAAGAAAATAAGGGTCTAGTTGGTTTGTACACCTAATACCTAAGAAATTATGAGTCAAAATAATATTCTCTTCGACATGAGGTACGACAGCAATCTTTATACTTGTTCCTCGGTTAGAAATGATTACATCTCCACGTTGCACAAGATACATTTCCACCTTTGATTTACGTTTCAAAGTAACGCTTGTTAATTCCTCCAAGTTAATTTCGCCATCTTTTACATCCGAAAGTTTTATGATTTTATAATCTCCAGATCCCTCTTCTACTGATTTCGAAGAAACATTAAATCCTCTGTATATGGACTGTGCTAAATTGGTTAAAGATACGTTATTAGATTGATTATTTATTTTGTCTTGTATAACTCTCACCTTACCAAATGTATCTACAACAATTTCATCCTCTTCTAAGTAGCGTTTACACAACAGATCTGCATCTTCAATCTGGTTGGTCTTAATGAATTTACTAAAACCTTTTATTTCTGTTCCTTTATCATACGCATTAACAATCTTTTCAATATTTTCATGCTCGAGTTGTTTTCTTCGTCTATTTAATTGTGTAAATTCTTCTTCAGCATTGATAAATAGTATCTTGCCTTTACGATCACTAGGCTTATTTTTATTTAGTACAAGTAAATTCGTTTGAATACCCGTTTCAGCATAAATATTCACTGGTAATGCAATTACCGCTTCAATAACATCAGCAGTAATCATGTTTTGACGAATTGTGTCTTCAACTCCCTGTCTAAACAACGTACCATTAGTTACAACAAATACTGCTTTTCCGTTTTGATTTAATGATGACAACCCATGCATAATGAATGCCATATCAGCACTTCTTCTTGGCGGTTTTCCATATATAAAACGATTATATGAGTCGTTTAGCAACGTTTCATATTCAGTAATGTTCAATGAAAATGGAAAATCCATCATCACTCTATCAAACTTTGCTATATTCTTTCCTTCGATAAATGCTGGCTTAAGGAGCGTATCTCCTAACCGTAGCTCGGCATTTTCTACACCATGAAAGAGTAAATTGAGCTGCGCAAGCGCCCAATTGTTATGGTTCACTTCTTGACCAAATAATTGTATTTTCCCAGCATTTTCAATTGTGTATTTTTCCACTTCCACAATCGTAGCTCCAACACCAGCAGTACCATCATAAAAAGCACCTGATTGTGGCTGTAATAATGCTACCCCTAATTGATTGACACTTTCTGGTGAATAATATCCACCATCTTTCTTCCCTTCATTTTCGTAAAGGTAATTAAACAGTTTATCAATTAAGATAGCCCATTTGTCATTTGTCAGTTCCATATTATTTACTTGAAGCAAAAAGTTAAATAACATTTTCTGACTTAACCCTTCTGAAGTAAAAATATCATACACACCTTTTAATTCTGGATGTTCGTTTTCAACGAGTTTAAAAGCATGAATGAGACTCTCCACCAGGTTATCTTCATGTCTTAATATGCTACAAATCTGAGCTTCTTCAGGAATTTTGTTATTATTCTTTAGAAACTGCAGACTATAAATCGGAAATGCAACATTTTTCATTTTTTTTAGTGGCAAATTCCCGCGTAATAAATTCAATTGATTGAATAACATGTTCTCTTCCATTAAGTTAACAACCCCTTACTTTTAAGTTAGTTATTTAATTACTAACTTTGTTAAATTAAATATAATTCAAAATGGATAACGAGTCAACTGATTTTTGATAATTTAATTACTAACTTCGGTTTTTGTTGTTATTTACTTATATTGTTTCATGTAAACTGAATTTCATTAAGTAACCAATAGAACTAACTTAAATGGGGTTATTCTATTAATTGTCACTACAAAGCACCTTAAAAGGCCCAAAACAATTTTAGTTAATAAGAATCCAAATAAAAAGAAGCCCTAACACAAAGTTTGAGCTTCTTTTATAATTTCAGGCCAAAGTCTATAGAATTGTTATTTACTCAATATCATTCTCTTTGCCATTTACTCCAAAAAGTTTAATTGATTTCATTGAATCAGAAAATTGTGGTGGCAAAAAGTGATAAAGTGTATCAACACTCTTGTAACCCAATTGCTTACTTACAAGGTAGAGAGGGACTCCAGCCTTGATAAGCAAACTAGCGTGCGTTTTTCTTATATCGTGGAAGTTAATTTTACTGATATTCGCTTTATCAACTATACGATTAAATCTAGCACGAACGGTAGATGATCTTTGAACCCCACCACCTTTTTTAGGGAAAACCAGATCATGTTCATCTTCATATTGGTCTCCTAGCTCTTCCTTCATTAATTGCTGTTCTTCTTTGTGTTTTTGTAACTTAGGTAACAATTGTGAAGGAATCATGACGTTTCGAAAATCACTTCTCATTTCCATAATGTTACGTTTGCCACCTACTCCAACACCCACACTTTTCTTAACAATTATCGCCTGGTGATCAAAATCAATATCACTCCATGATAAAGCCAAAATCTCTGCTAGTCTTAATCCTGTAGATATTCCAAATTCATACATCATACCTTCACCTTCTGAGTAAGCGACTTCAAGTAATCTTTCTACTTCTGATTCGCTCAAAATTACGGGAATACGATTCGGAACTTTTACCATGTTCATATAGCGTACAGGATTTTTATCAAGATATCCTTTTTTTACAGCCGAACGAAACAAAGTTGACAATAAGTTATGAACGCTACCAACTGTACTTTTCGAGTATCCTTCATGGTCTTTTTGAGCAAACAATTCTGCTATTTCTTGTTCAGTAATTTCATGAAGGTACTTATCACCAAAATAAGGAACAATATGTTTTTTTAATAAAGCTTGTCTCACTTTGAAAGTCTGGTGTTTAATCACATGAGCATATTCCCCATAAAACCAATCTTCCACGTATTCATTGAAAAGGACCTTTGTTGCCTGTTGCTCTTTTGGTTCTGTTTCCATAAAAATACTTAATTCACTTGTATCGCTTCCAAGTTCATCAAGAAACTTATCAGCTTCTTCACTAGTAGGAAACGATTTTTGCTTCATATAGCGTTTGCCAGTTTTAGAATCTAATTTCTCATCGTAAATCACCGCATACCTCATTCTTAATCCTTTTTCAATTATTACTTTTTTAGCCATAACTATTCCCCCAAATACAAGTAAGCAGGTATTATGTATAAATCATTATCCATGCTTACTTGTTTTATTTTTTTGTTCACTTTAACTATTAGGTCCAGCTCCGATTACCAATGTAATCTTATAATTGACTCTGACTCGTCGATTTTTCTAATATTTAACATGAATCCCCCCTTTCAATTCTGCTCAAGTTAAAATTTACAAATAAAAAAGGGCAGACGGATAGTGAGATCACTAATCCATCGCCCTGGTCCTTCCAGCCACAATGCATTTACATAAGGCAACTATATTAAGTTACCTTAATTATATTTGAGTGTATTACAACCTAGCAATTGTAAGCGATAAAGAATTTTTTTGATCATTTATTAATTATGAGTATCGCATCACGAAGCCTAAAACTGTGATATAACTTACTTGTCCAGTGAAGTGATACTCCCGTAAACTCTACAAGCTATTCAGGATTAACTATTCTTGCTATCTGAATTGTTGTCGTGCCATATTAGTGATAAAGATCACCTTACCTTACTCCTACAGCATGCATTACTAAAGCAAGACTCAACGGTTTCAATCGACCATTAAACTAATCAAGGTATCCGTTTAATTCAACATGAATGGGTAAGTAACCGAGCGTTGTTTTTAATTTCTTATGTCGAAGTTGTCTTTGAATGGACTTATAATCGTTTCCCTCTTTATACAATAGATAGGCCATTGTTGCTCTTAAATCATGGTTGGTTACTTTCCGTGTTATTTTTGCCTTCTTTCTAAGTTTATCCAAAAACTTATTAAGATCTGCCGGAGTAAAAGGCTTGTTTTTCATAAAAAACAACTCCTTATCTCTCTCCTTTGACCAGGCGATAAAATAGGGGTGATTCACATACTCCCAAAGCTTCTTTCGGAGGGCAGGTGTCATTCGAACCGTACCAATTATCGTTTTACGCCCTTTATCAATGACAATGATATTGTGTTCGAAATCTATTTGCGAAACAGTAAGTTTGCATAATTCCTTTGCTCTTAATCCACATGTGGTTTGCAGCAAAAGGATCAAATAGTATTGTTGAAGAAAAGGATCGAAATCATAAGCTGCCTTTAACAGTTTTAAGCACTCTTCTTCACTTAACGATCTGTTTCGAAACGATTCATAGTAGAATGGATTTTTGAAATGTCTCAGTGGGTTATATTCCATCAAGTCATAATCAACCAATAGATCCATAAAGCTTTTTACAACGGTAAAACCTAGTTTTGCTTGGGATCGTGTTTTGTTCTCTTGAAGATACTCAACAAACCCATCCATAAAATCCAGATCAATCGGGGCATACTGATCATGAACCTTGCTATAATAAAACTTTTCAAAGTTAAGCTCCCCCTTCCATCCCGATATACCTAAATATTCCTCAAAGACTTTTAAATGGCTAATATACATTTGAACCGACCTGGGCTTTAATGTATTTAGCTCCTTCCACTTCTGAAAGTAAATAGACGAAAAGAGAATCCCTTCCACTAGTTATCAACTCCCATGTGTTTTAATTGATCAGTTTCCAGCTGTGCAAAAGGATGTTTATCCATAGCTTTTTGGTACTGCTCATCAAATAAATTTAAATAAACTTCTGTAGAACCAATAGATTTGTGTCCTAAGAGTTCCTTGACAATATAAATATCCATCCCGCTCTCGAGGGCATAGATTGCAAAGGAATGCCTGAACGAATGGGTCGAATAGTTCACTTTCACCTCTTCTCCACGATCACTGTCCCACACTTTATCCTGAACCACGTTATTCTCAATAGCCGTATCAATCAATCCCCTGACCATTCTTTGAATGGCCCGATTAGACAGGGAGACCCGTCCATTGTCATCTGAAAAAACGTAAAGGCGTTGGTAGTCTGTCTCACTTAAAACATTCTTTAAGTGAGAGTAAGTGAAATTGACATAGTATTTTAATGCCTTGATGGCTCCTTTTGTCATGAACCGTTTCACTTTTGCTCGTTCTTTACGTCCTTTCGCTTTAACTTTTATCCAACCTTTTTCAAAATTCATATCACCAATTTGAAAATGTAACTCGTCCACTCGAATCCCTGTTCCCACAAGCGTCCAAAGTATCGTATAGTTTCGAAGGGCACATCGTGTTAAGCGGGACAAATTCAGTAAATAATCAATTTGTTCGGCGGTAAAGGCTCGTGGGGGTTGTGGATCTGGGTCATTCAGTTGTAGTGCCCTTTTATTTAATTGATTGATTTTTTTCTCGCTTAGCAGATCTCTTGCTACTGAATCGATAAAGGTTCTTAGAAAAGCCGCCTTTTTTCTTCGAGTCGATTCCGCTATATCTGGCCGTTGTATATATTCCTCTAACTTTTCAGGAGTTAATACCTCTTTTAACAAGACATCCGTTGATAGATCTTCATCGATATTGACCCCAAAGTACTTACAAAAACTTCTCATTTCACTTTTATAGGATGACTGGGAGGAAGGGGAAACACTTTGGTAGGTTGAAAATTCATCCTCTAAAAAGTGCTGCGCTGCTTCCAACAACGTTATCTCTTTAGTTTCAGGGTTCTTTTCTTCCGTTAAAAGAACACCTATGGAGCCAAGTTCTTTTTCCACCTGAACCTGCCCGTATTTTTTCAAAAGTGTTTGTACTTCATCCTTGATAGTGAATTGAGGATGGTCCTCTTTTTCTAGTGCCATGTTAATTCGCCTCCCACGGAAAAGAAATATGTTGTGCTTTCTCTCCAACTTCGCCTTCCGTTCGGTGGATATATAGGGAAGTCGTGGCGAGGTCGTCGTGGCGAGCCAAACGTTTAAGCACTTTAGGTGTTACGTTTTTCTCGGTTAAACGCGTGATATACACGTGGCGCAACTGATGGGGACCACTCGCCTCTTTCCAGTCTGCAATCAAGGTAAATATTCGGTACTTTAAAGACAAGATCGCTCTTAGTGGTTGTTCTTTCATTCCAAACACTAACCCGTTCTCTTGTTTTTCTACCTCCTGCAAGAGATCCATAAGCGGTGAAGGTAAGGGTAAGGAGTGTACCTTCCCTCCCTTTGCTGTAAACTTTACGTCCTCAAGGGTCCAACTAATGTTTTCCCATTGTAATCTCGCCAGTTCACATGATCGAAATCCCAGATAGATCATAAACCCAAATGCCAGTTTATCTAGTTGTGGTGTATCGGAATATTGTTCGATGGCAGTAAAGAACTTTTTTATTTCTGTATCCGTTGGCATGTAACGAGATTGATAGTCATCCCCCTCGATATTCCGAATGCCCCTTGTAATATCGTTTTTAATAAACCTCATATGATAGAGGGTTCTAAAAAAGGTTTTGATATTTTTAAAATGTTTCATGGAACCATTTTCTGCAAACCTGCCGCTTTGGACCCCTTTGATGAGATAGTTTTTATACGTCTTTAAGTGTTCTTGTGTAAACAAGGTAAAGGGAACTTTATCGATTGGATAAGTACTAAAGTCATTTAGAATATTGCAGGACCATCGTAAATAACGATGCAGTTCATATCGAAACTTATCTAACCGGTCTGGTTTCGTTCCCTGCCTCTTTTTATAAGTCAGAAATGATTGCACGGCCGGCGGTAGCACCACCTCCTTACGTTCTTTGGGTGTATACGTTAAAGACGATTCTGTAAAGGGATTCATTTGTTTGTAAAACAAAGCAAAGTTTTGAAAATAAAACTTACTTGTGATTATCTCTTCATAGAGTTCTTGATTTAAAAAGTCTTCTCGTACAAGTTCAAATGGTTTTTTCCGTGTTGCCTTACTGACCAATGACTCGAATTCGGTAAATCGTAAAATGAGTATATACACCGATTTATAATTGAGCCGTTTCGACCGCTTTACTAAAAACTGTCGAATCGGTTTGGACTCTAGTTCACTGATCATATTGTCTATGAACCACTGCTTTAACCCTTCCTCTCCTAAAGGAATCACGTTCTTTTGATGGGAGGTTTTAAATAAGCTTTCCATAATGGAGATCAACTCTTCCTTTGAAAATTTATCTCCATTATGCTCAAGCCATTTTGATTTTAAACCTAGTTCCTGCGATGTTTTAGTCAGATAACTTCCGGACCATGCAGTTATAGCCTTTTCCTCAGTTCCAGAAAAATACTTATTCAAAAAGCCTTCTACAGTGCTTATTCCGTCAAATTCCGAAATGGTCTCTCCTTCTCTCTCGACTGGTTGTTTCTCTTCCTTATCGATACCTTCCTGTTCAAAGTCATTTGGAGAAGCACCACAAAGTTCATTTTTGGAAACAGCCAAGTCAACTTCTAAAAAATGCCCGTCTATGCTTTTCTGTTGATCCGCTTCATCCAAAGTAAAATCAAATAAAGATAATTGAAGTGACTCTCGGTATTGCATAATAAAATCCTCCTTAAAGACTTTTTTAAAAACTAAAACCGCAAATCATTTTCTCGGAAGCATATAGCAACAAAAAAAGCACTGTCCTTATATCTGAAGAGGATACACGTATGGTGTATTTCTGCAGATATAGAGACAGTGCTTCTGCTCTAGATCTATTTAAAATAGACTATTAAATTATATGGCAACGAGTTCAATTAATTTTTTATGAATTGCTTATATTTAAAATCTATCACAACAACAGTAGCTATGTAAACTATAAGTGAAGAGTATCCCTACATACTAATTAATGATAAATTTTCTTTCACTTAGATTTATATCTACCGGAAAATATCATCGCAATTCAGTACTTGACAGTTCATTATATTCCACTCTATGATGTGTAACATAATAATATTTAACAAAATCAATTGGGTAAACCCCACAGATTGGATCACAGGAAGGACCTGTATTCGACGTATAAGATTACTTCTAAAAAAGTATGTAATCTTTTATCTTGGATGCAGTCTGCCTTTCTTTCCAAATCTGTGGGGTTTTCTTTTTTGATTGAACAGGAGGGTAAGAAATTGAAAAAAGCAGAAACACACATCCCGTGGGAATTGCTACCGGATACTTTGACAGCGCAACACATATGCAAGATTCTCGGGATATCCAAAAGAAGAGTATATGAGTTGTTTGAAGTTCATATCGAGCATGGTGGAATCCCTACATTTCGAATTGGAGCATCAATAAAGGTAGACAAAACGGAGTTTAAACAATGGCATGAAGGGAGAAAAGAGAGCAACTCAAAATAAAGAACGTATTTACCTATTAATAAAAGAAACAAATCCATTTAAGGTATAGTAAAGAATCCTTGGAGTATTTATCTATCTCTTAATTTTATATTCTTTGTTCCACGCCTGACATAGTGCTACGACGGGGATAATCTCTGTCAGGAGCAAAAAAACTTTGAGCTGTAGTAAAACACCCGCTTACTAGTCTTGTATTCCGTATTATTCATTAAAAAGAGAATATATATAACCTCAAGAAAAAACATAAAAAAGTTTCGTACCTATGTTCGCCATTCTAAAAGAAATAAGTTAACATGAAAACCAGAAAGAATAAAATGAACTGGGTTAAGTTAAACCCCACAGATTGGAATGAGGAAGCACCCATCCAATCCAAGAAATAAGTTGGTCACGTTAAACCACCTTGTTGTCTTGGTAGGAGTGTGCCTTCTTTTCTCATCTGTGGGGTTTTTCTTTTGACCTTCAGGAGGAATTTATTATGAACAAAACAAAAAAACACACAACTTGGGAATCGCTACCGGATACTTTGACAGCACAACAGATTTCAGAATTCCTTGGAATATCTAGAAAAACAGTTTACGAGTTATTAAAAGTGCATGTTGAGCATGGTGGAATTCCCAACTATGAAATTGGGATTTCAAAAAGAGTGGAAAAAGATGATTTAATGCAGTGGATTAAACGACTGAAGAATAAGAAATAAGCATAGCCACTGATGGAAACAAGTATATAGGGAAAGGCTCTAGTAATAATTTATGTGGAGCCTTCTCCTACCTTTCTACATTATATTATTTATATTTGGAAGTGAGGTAACAAAGGAGTATGAAAGGTCATTATAAAAGAAGGAATTGTAAGTGCAACCCTAAAAAGAAATGCGCCTGTGGTGGTAAAACCTGGACGTTTTGGGTAGACATTGGACCAGACCCCAAAACGGGGGAAAGAAGACAGGAAAGCAGAGGTGGATTTAAAACAAGGGGAGATGCAGAAGATGCTGTAAGAGCGATAATCACTGATGTGAAACAAGGTACATTTATTAAGGAATCTGATATTTTGTTTAAGGACTTTGCTGAACAATGGTTGTCTATGTATATTGAACGAACTTGTCCTAAACCTGGTACACTTCGACTTCGAAAATATAGCATAAATAAATTACTCCCCTACCTTGCTCACATTAAACTTAAAAACGTTTCAGAGGAAATGTTCCAAGATGCTCTAGATGATCTAAAAGCTAATAATTTGGCCAAAAGTACACTGGAGGGCATCTTAGCAACAGGTAAAATGATATTTGATATGGCCGTTCATAAGAAACTGATAAGAGAAGATCCAGCAAAAAAGGCTTATATTAAAAAAGATCCTAAAGTAATTAAAGAAACAGATGAGGATGATCAGAAGAATTCAGATGAGGATCTTCCAAATTACTTTGAGAAAAAAGAGCTGAAAATCTTTTTGAATTCAGCAAAGAAAAATGGACTGCTTATGGATGATCTCATTTTCACTATGCTAGCGTACACTGGTATGCGGGTAGGTGAATTAGTAGTACTTAAATGGAAAGATATTGATTTTACTAAGCGAACTGTCCGCATTAACAAAACGTACTATAACGAAAATAACAATATCGCTAAGTACGTATTGGTACAACCTAAGACAGAGAAATCTAAACGTAAAATTATTGTATCAAGTCTTGTGATTGAAATGCTTAAAAAGCATAAAGAAGAACAAGAAAGAACCATTGTTAGATTAGGGGACCTATACACTAATAAAGGATTTATTTTTACAAATGTTAATAACCATCATGGCCTCCCTATCTTAACCAAGTTAGTGGAAAATAGGATGAAAAGATTACTTAAATTAGCTAATTTAAATATGAAGCTCTCTCCTCATAGCTTACGTCATACACACACTTCACTACTTGCGGCAGCTGGAGTTGAACTGGAAGACATTAGAGATCGATTAGGTCATTTTGATGATGAAATAACCAGGAAGATATATCTTCATATTACAGACCCTGAGAAGAGAGAAGCATCTGATAAATTTGATAACTTCATGGAAAGTGAATAGTGATGATTAATTATGGTGAAAGCAAAATTAATCATTTTGCTTTCACTTAGCTTTTCTATAGAACAGTTGATTTGTACTGCGTAATAATGACTTTTATCTTATGAGAACCTTAATGATAGGTAAAACATACAGGTGACGTGGGATTGGTGTTCCTAAAGCTTTATCTGATCAATGATATTCTCTAAGAACTCGTTAAAAGAATTAAATAACAGTTCCTTCTCCCATTCTCCCGCACCATGAACGGCAGTGTATACCTTCCCATTTTTAATGAAAATAGGATCTCCTTCTCTTGTAGCAACTACGAAGAATTCTTCAGGCATTCTATATTCTTGTTGTAGTGCTGGTAAGGAATCAGCAGAATATAACTTTATTGATGTTAGGTCTGACATCCTTAGTTCTACGTCAACTGGATTAGCATAACTGTAAAATTTACGTACTGGTTCTGGAAGGCTCTTACTAGTTGAATCCTCTAATTCCGCAAAATCATTTCGTTCATCTTGCTGTTTTGCTTTTTTGACAAACTTTTCGTAAAGCAATATCCTCACCTCCCTATCAATAAATTGGTCTTACTTTATTAATGGTAAAATGCCTAATCTCCTCAAGAAGCTTTTCGAACAATTTATTCTTTATAAAGTGGTAAAAAGTCATTAGGATACCGATGCTAAGCGATGCTATTAGACCAGCATAGCCTCCCCAAATGCCTTGGGCGACTATCGAGATAAAGAGAACCCCTAGCGAATATCCAAGTGTTTTACCAGCCTGTTTGAGAGCGAATGAAGTGGTATTCCCCTTCCACTTTAGCTTTATAAAAACATATGCACTAAACACAATAGACGAAACTGCACCGACTACAGCCATATTACACATTTTTAATAGGTTCTCTGTTAAAGCAAAGCCTAGTCGTTCAGAAGCGGTTTGAGCTAGTGCAGTAGTCGCTGCTTCTCCTATTCCTCGGACAATTCCATGATTGACTACTGCAAGCGCTGAAGATTCAGTCCCTGTTTTAAGCCCAACGACACCTGCTTCCATTAACGATTTAGAAGAAACACCATGTTTTGCAAGTGTGGCAATAGCTCCAATGGTAAATCCTACTCCTAAGCCAATAGCAGCTGCTAAGCCGATTCCAGTTAATTCGTTTTTAAACACGCGTTGATTATTAACATCCTCTAGTCGGGCATTTCGATCAACAAGTTCACCTTCCGTTGGATTACGAAAGTCTCCCCCGTGCTCTGCTAAATGCTCCTGCTTGCTTTTTACAATCTTTATGTTATCTGGATTGGCTTGTTCACCTGGATGATCCTTAACCGAATTAATATGATGCCCCTCGGCACCTCGAACTTTTCCCGTATCAAGAATCTCCTGCCTCTGCCCTTTACTCCAGCCAGCAGTGCCTTGTCCGCCCATTTTTATCTCTGCCTGCTCATATTTCCAAGCGATGGAGACCCCTTCATTACGAAGGGATGTATCTCCATGCGACAATGAACTTACTTTAGCATGTAACTCCTGTCGCCTCTCATTTAAATTCGTAAAAATCTGATCAAATTGTTCATTGTAGGCATTTGTTGTATTGATTGTCCCGAATGTATTTGTACTATGTATTGGCATAGCAATAATATTCGCATTTGAAAATGAAATGGAGAGACCCGCTGGACGTATTATAGACCTTCTTTTACTAAACATGAGGACCTCCTGTTATTTTACTTTTTCAATTTCAATTGCTAACTCGGTTAACTTAAATTTCCCTTCTTCGTTAAGCTGACCGAAAATGTAAGAATAGATATGGTTGTAATAGATTAATGTCTCATTAACTAATTGACTTGAATCATAGGAGAACAACCTATTGCCAACAAGTCGTTTTAAATTAAGCATACTATCTTTATACTTATCTTCATTATTCTTGAACTCGTTATAAACATATTGGAAATCACTTACGGCCTTTTTATTGTAGGATTTAATTTTTAACTGTTCGAATTCAGTCAGCTTGGAGCTAATTACATTCGGGTACTCCCTTGTTAGTTCTTGATACAGACCTCCTTCATCCTTATCAAGAATAGCTTCATTAATTTGTTCCTCAGCCACTTTAACTTTTTCAAGAATTGTATTGAATTGTGTTTGGTCTTGACATTTAACAAGTTCATACTTGTATTCAGTAAGCTGGCGCAAAAATTCCGTTTGTTCTTTTTTGACTTCTTCAAAATTACGACTTGATTGCACTTCTTCTACTTGAAGGATTCCATTACGAAGTTCGTCCACTTCACTTTGGCAAGCCTGTATCATCCCAAGAACGTCCGGGCTCAACTCTGCATTTTCACTAAAAAATAGAATAGAAGAAGATGCCTGATCTAAAAATACTTTTCGAGTTGGGATGTCAATATTCCACTTTGCAATTTTCATGCTAAATTCAAAAAATGCTTGAAATACATCACGATCACTTATATTTTTATTGAATAGATTCTTAATAATCAAGTTTGCTTGCCAAACATCATTTTTATCGAAGTATTCCTGAAATAAGGCTAGCTGATCTGTAGTAGTTATCATTGTATCCCCTCCATTATGCCATTGCTGGTTCTGACAATGGCATTTCTACGAAAAAATCTTTTAGGTTAATGGCATTAATAATTCTCTGTTCAATATCTTTAATGCTATAAGAAGATACCATATCGTTTAAATCATCAACATATTTTTTCCACTCATCATCTAAGTAGTCAGCTGCTGCGTTAAATGCATTCTCAGTATCATCCCAAAACTTATCAATTTCTTCTACAAATTGACCAAATGTATCTTGGGCTGAATATTCCTTAACAATCTTTTTAGCAATACCTTTTTGCCAACCTCCTGTTGCAAAGGCAAATACTGACAAGCTAACAATAACAGCCAAAGCTATTCCTAATGTTATCGGACCACCAAGCGCAGCAACCACCGAGGCCGCACCAGCTGTTCCTCCAGCTACTGTAATCCCAAGTGCTGACAGAACACTTACTCCCTTAGCCACTAAGATATATGCTCCTAAATTTCCTAGTGTTGAAGCCCAGATTGCAAGACCGCCAAAGGTAGCTAGACCCGCTAATCCGCTGGCAAAAGCCTTTACCGCGTCAAAATTTACCTGGAACCCTTTTAGCTCACTTTCAAACTTATTAATTTGAACATTGAAGTTCTTTAGGTATTTATCAATGGATTTATTTAAATCTTCCGCATTGTCCTTTAAAACAACTTGCATCTTTGCTTGAATTTTACTACTTAGGTATCCTGCAAGGCTTTCCATGTCTTGTTTTTTCTTTTTATACTTTTTATCTTTAATAATTTCAACAATATTATCAACCGAAATAATAGAAGCAAATTCATCCTCAAACTGTTTGATTGACTCCTTATGAAGCTTCTCTACTTTTTCTAGTACTTCCATTCTAGCTTTTTGGTTTTCTTGAATTCGTATCGGTTCATTTTTACGAATATCAGCTAGTAATTGTTTATACTTTTCTCTTTCATAAATGATTTTTTCATATTGCTCGATATCATTTTCAAGTAATATCTTTGAGTCTTCAACGTACTTTTGTAACGACTCCTTTGCATTTTTATTAATTATTGTAGGGAGGTTTTCTAAAAGTTGTTTAACTTCCCGCTCAAAGTCTTCTCTCAAATAAGGCTTATCGGTTGTATAGGTAAAGAATCTATTTCTTAAATCATTTATTGTATGCTTATAAACCGATTGTTCCTCTCGATTTTGCCAAATCTCTTCCGGAACTTCACTATATAATCTAGTTGCACCTGCGTCTAAAATTCTTTCTAACTCCGTTTTATTTCCGTTATCAACGGTGTGTGACTGAGATGCAACAATAAATAAATTGTTAAGAGGACTTAGTTTGTTCCCTTTATTCTCAATAACAGGTAAAGAGTTTAAAGTCGTTTTTAAAAACTCAATATCCGTACCTCGTAAGAAACCATTAGCAATCGACATATAAATAACAACGTCTGCAATTTCTCTTGATTTCTGTGCTAGAATATCATCGTTTTTTCTATCACCTGTGCCAAATCCAGGTAAGTCAACAATATCGCATATTTGTAATATAGAACTTTCTACAAAAATTACAGCAGCCGAAGCATCCTCAATATCGTATTTGTCTCCTTGACGCGTGCCATAATCAGCTAACAAGGATGTAGTTCCACCTGCGATTTTCCATTTACTACAATAGTTTTCATTAGTAAGCTTTTTAACATCGAATCCATTCTTATCACCTTTAAAAATCCACACTTCATCTTCTATAAAGTCTGGCCGATCATCAATATGTTTAATATGTACGCTTATTGATGTGGTTGGTGTCCATGAAGTTGGCATTTTATCCATACCTAAAAGAGAATTAATTAATCTGCTCTTTCCAGCGTCAGACATACCTACTATTGCAACGGAAGGCTTAACAATGGTTGATTCAATCATTTGATATAAGTCTTTAATCATTTTTTTATATTTTTCTTCAGATGATAGCCTTATATCTTCAGTTTTCATCTTTATGTAGTCAAGCAATGTCTTTTTAATAAATGAAGAGGTCTCCCATGTGTTACTTACCTCTAAAGCATTAGGTATAGACTTTTTATATCCTACCAACTCATCTAAAGTTGTACCTGTTGCTTGAGCTATTTTTAAAAGCATACTGAATTCAATTGCCTCAGGAGTCTTTTCCATTCTAGAGACATAATCCTGCCGAACCCCTATCATCTTCGCAAAGTCGTCCTGCGTCATCTTTAGTACATTTTGTCGAAAATCCTTTAAATCAAACATCGTTCTCCCCCTACCAAATATTAGAATAATTTCTATCTATTGGAATAATAATTCATTTTTCTATCAACGTCAACTAAAATATGCGAAATTGCATATTTTCACACAAAAGTGAAGATAGATGAAACAAAAGATCCATTCCCATGTAGAATGTATAGTTTTTTTCGTTTGTTCTCTATGCATGACTCCCTAAGAAATAAAATTTTGTCTAACTATTGCGCACGCAGTACTACGCATAAATTCCCCTTATCATTTACATCACTCATTATTAAATCTCTCCTTATAAATGTGTCGAATAAACGGAATGAATTATTGTAATTACAGTTGGTAATAATGTATTTTTAGCAATAAAATAATTTCAGAAAGTGAGGATGCCTATGAAAGGACATTTTTATAGAAGAAACTGCACATGCAAAAAGAAAAAATGTACTTGCGGTGCAAAATGGGCTTATGTCGTTGATATCGGAATAGACCCATTCACCGGAAAAAGGAAACAGAAGTCTAAAAGTGGCTTTCTGACCCAACAAGAAGCTGAAGCGGCAGCTAATACTCTCATTTACGAGTTAAATCAAGGGACATATTTAGAGGAAACAGACAAAACTTTCAGCGACTTTGCAAAAGAGTGGCTGCCTATCTACAGTGAGTCAAAGGAGGTTAAGCCAGGTACTATTCGTGTTCGACTTCATGAAATTGGAAGGTTATTACCCTACTTTGCTCAATTAAAATTGAAGGACATCACAAGAAAGATGTACCAAGATGCTCTCAACGATTTAAAAGCTCAAGGGTTAGCTGATAGCACAAGGGAGGGGATAAATCGAACTGGGAGGATGATTTTTCGAAAGGCATTAGAATTAGAACTATTAAAGAAGGATCCTACAGAATTCTCTTACGTAAAAAAAGACAAAAAAACGATTCAACAATTAGAAGAAGAGGAAGTTCCAAATTACTTAGAAAAAGAAGAGCTTGCCTTGTTTTTAAAGACAGCAAAACAAAATGGTCTTGAACATGATTACTTGGTGTTTTTAATACTCGCCTATACAGGAATTCGGGTTGGAGAACTTATTGCTCTTAAGTGGAAAGATATTGACTTCAAAAACCATACAATCAGTATTACTAAGACATATTATAATCCAAATAATAATACGGTTGAGTATCAATTAGTCCCACCAAAAACCCGAAAGTCTAGACGGAAAATTGTTGTCGATGAAGAAGTGATTGACGCTTTGAAAGAACATAAAGAGGCTCAAGATGAAGTAATTGAGCAACTAGGTGATGCTTACTATAACCAAGATTTTATCTTTGCCAAAATGCAACGACAACACGGCTATCCTATCGTAATTAAGAATGTTCGAGATCGTATGAAAAGGCTGCTAAAAATTGCCGACCTTAACAAAGATTTAACTCCGCACAGTTTAAGACACACTCATACATCCCTTCTTGCGGAAGCTCGTGTCTCACTCGAACAAATCATGGATCGTCTCGGTCATACAGATGATCAAATTACGAAAAATGTGTATCTCCACGTAACCCAAGAAATGAAAAAAGAAGCTTCCCAAAAGTTCAGTGAACTCATGAGAAGCCTCCGTTAATATCCTCAATGTTAGCAAAATGTTAGCAAACCACTCTCACCTTACCAACAAATCCTTTTATATCAAGGGTTGAGGGGGCAGATTACATCATGCCGCCCATTCCACCCATTCCGCCCATACCAGACATATCCGGCATGCCGCCGCCTTCTTCAGGGATGTCCGCTACTACTGCTTCAGTAGTCAGGAACATTGCTGCGACAGACGCTGCGTTTTGAAGTGCAGAACGAGTTACTTTCGTTGGATCTACGATACCTTTTTCGATCATGTTGACCCACTCACCAGTAGCTGCGTTGAATCCGACACCTACTTCTTCTTTCTTCAGGCGCTCAACGATGATTGATCCTTCAAGGCCTGCGTTGTGAGCGATTTGACGGATCGGCTCTTCAAGAGCACGCAGCACGATGTTGATACCAGTTGCTACGTCAGAATCCGCTTCGATTGATGCTACTTTGTTGTATACGTTCACAAGTGCCGTACCACCACCGGATACGATACCTTCTTCTACTGCTGCACGAGTAGAGTTCAGGGCGTCTTCGATGCGTAGTTTACGCTCTTTAAGCTCAGTTTCAGTTGCAGCTCCGACTTTCACGACTGCCACTCCGCCTGCAAGCTTAGCAAGGCGCTCTTGTAATTTTTCTTTATCGAACTCAGAAGTTGATTCTTCTAATTGAGCACGGATTTGGTTTACGCGGGCTGCGATTTTTTCTGGATCTCCAGAGCCTTCTACGACAGTCGTGTTTTCTTTCGTTACGACTACTTTCGCAGCGCGGCCAAGTTGAGTGATGTTCGCAGATTTAAGGTCTAAGCCTAGATCTTCTGTGATCACTTCTCCACCAGTAAGAACCGCTAAGTCTTCAAGCATTGCTTTACGACGGTCACCGAAGCCAGGAGCTTTAACCGCTACAGCGTTGAATGTTCCGCGAAGTTTGTTCACAACAAGTGTTGCTAGCGCTTCGCCTTCAACATCTTCAGCTACCATTAGTAATGGCTTACCTTGTTGTACTACTTGCTCAAGAACAGGAAGTACTTCCTGGATGTTTCCGATTTTCTTGTCAGTGATTAAGATGTATGGATTCTCTAAGACAGCTTCCATTTTATCAGAATCAGTAACCATGTATGGAGATGCATATCCACGGTCGAACTGCATTCCTTCCACTACGTCAAGCTCAGTAGTGAAACCTTTAGATTCTTCGATTGTGATAACGCCGTCGTTTCCAACGCGCTCCATTGCTTCTGCAATCAGTTGACCGACTTCTTCGTCAGCTGCTGAGATTGCCGCAACTTGAGCGATGGAATCTTTGCCTTCGATCGGCTTAGAGATCACTTTTAATTCTTCGATAGCAGCTTGAACCGCTTTTTCGATACCTTTACGGACGCCGACAGGGTTCGCACCAGCTGTTACGTTTTTAAGACCTTCACGGATCATCGCTTGCGCTAGGACCGTTGCAGTCGTTGTACCGTCACCGGCAATTTCGTTTGTTTTGCTTGCTACTTCAGCAACCAGCTTTGCACCCATGTTTTCGAATGCATCTTCTAGTTCGATTTCTTTTGCGATTGTCACACCGTCATTTGTGATAAGCGGTGAACCGAATTTCTTCTCAAGTACCACGTTACGTCCTTTTGGTCCAAGAGTTACTTTTACTGCATTTGCTAATTGATCGACACCGCGAAGCATGGAACGACGTGCTTCTTCGCTGAATTTAATATCTTTAGCCATTGATAAAGTCCTCCTCTTATTTAAATAATGTATGATTTTTTATACGGAAATTTAATTATTCGCCAACTACAGCCAGAATATCGCTATCGCGAAGGATCAGGTATTCTGTGCCTTGGTATTTCACTTCTGTACCAGCGTATTTAGAGAAAATGATCCGATCGCCGACAGCTACCTCAAGAGCAACGCGCTCACCGTTGTCAAGAATGCGACCAGTACCTACAGCCAACACTTTACCTTCTTGTGGCTTTTCCTTTGCGGAATCCGGTAGCACAATACCGCTTGCTGTTTTTTCTTCTGACTCAACTAGCTCGATAACGACGCGATCACCTAGTGGTTTTAACAAGTGAAACAACCTCCTTGAAATATGTAAATATTTTTATTAGCACTCGCACTCTGTGAGTGCTAACACAATTATTATATTAATTAATTCGTTTTCATTTTGCAAGAGTCCTGCTTAAAATTTTTTTCGTCATTTTTCTCTTTTTTTCACACCCTCCTATCCTATGCCTGCTTCCCTGCGTTTATTCTTCAGGCATCGGGAAGAATAAACCCCTCAGATTTGAACAGTTCCCCTTTTCTTAGTAGAATTGTACAAGAGTAAGTTCAAGACGAAGCATAGTTGTCGCTCATCATACAGGTGCTAAAGGAGATCAAGCGTTGAAAAAACATTTTGGATATATTTTAATTACCTATATTGTTATGCAGCTTTCAAGCATCATCGGCATCCCCTTGCTGCTTAAGATCGGCATCGATGTGCTCGGCCAGCCGGAAGAAGCCGTCAAGAGTGCCGCGCCTGGATACTGGCTTGTCATCAGTTTCACACTGACGCTTCTCGTCGTGTGGGGGATCCTTAGGAAAAGTGAAACAAGTACCCGCCTTGAGCGGAGCGCCCCGCTGGGTGCTGCCCGTTCCACCGTGTGGGCGGTTCTTGGTATCTTCATGGCATTCCTTGCTCAATCGATCGCGATCCAGGTCGAGTATGCACTCGGGATTCAGATGGGATCTGAAAACACCCAGATGATCATCGCCATCATTGAAAAGGTGCCATTATCCATGCTTGTCGCTGCGATCATCGGTCCCATATTAGAAGAGATCGTTTTCAGGAAGATCATTTTTGGCGTCCTATATGAGAAGATGCACTTCTTCTTTGCGGCACTCATCAGCTCGGTCATTTTCGCTCTTGCCCATTTTGAGCCTGAGCATGTGATCCTGTATTCTGCGATGGGCTTCACCTTCGCATTCCTATATGTGAAGACGAAGCGGATCCTCGTACCGATCTTTGCCCACGTCACGATGAATACAACGGTCGTTCTCATGCAGTCCATTTATAAGGATGATATTGAGAAACTGATGAACGAAGCTGAAAAAATACAAGGATTCATTGGAGGATTATTTCTATGAGGAGATCACCATTATTCTCTGGAGTGATCTATCTCCTTCTCGGTGTGCTCTTCACATACTTCGCTGTACAAAACGTACAGAATGATGAAGGTTGGGGATTTTTCACATACATGCTCATCTTCCTGGCAACCCTGGACTTTGGTTCCGGCCTGCGGATGATCATGCTGCATGTTAAGATTAAAAAGCAGATAAACAAAAAAAAGGATTGATCACTGAGATCAATCCTTTTTTATATCTTCGAATCGTTCCATTTCCAGCTTTTGCTCAGCTTCCAACACCTTTTTGTACCCGATCTTGGATATCCATATACTGATTTCATATAGAAGCAGTAAAGGAACCGTCACCATTAAGTGGGAGACGATATCTGGCGGTGTGATGAAGGCCGCAACGACCAGCAGAACGAAGTAAGCCACCTTCCTCATCTGCCCCAGCAGCATCGGCGTCACGATCCCCAAACGAGTGAGGAATAACATGATGACCGGCAGCTGAAACAGGAAACCGAACGGGATGGTAATCTGAAACAAGAAATGAAAGTATTCATTAATTCCAATCACTTGCTGGATATTCAGGTTGGTCGATAACCCCATCATGAACTTCACAACGTATGGAAACAAAATAAAATATGAAAATGACAAACCACCGAGGAACAGCAAAAGGGAAATCGGTATGTAACTGAGTGTCACCTTCCGCTCTCTCTCATATAAGCCTGGACTTACAAATGACCACACCTGGAATAGTATGACGGGTGATGTCAAGATGATCGCAATGAACATGATCATTTCCATATAGATTTTGAGAGGGTCAGTGATCCGAAAGGCGTTCATCGTCAACTCTTTCGCTTCATCGGCGTGTTGCAAATATCGAATCAGCGGCTCTGCGAGAAAGAAACTCACGATGACCGCTAACAAGAAGAAAACGACTACAAACATGAGCCGTTTCTGCAATTCTCCTATATGTTCATAGACTGTCATGTCTCTTTGGCTTTGACTCATGGCGTTCATCCTACCCTACTTAGCTTTTTTGCTGTTATCGTCCTCATCATCTGCTAAGCCCTTTGTTGCATTTTTGAATTCCCGTAAAGTATTACCGGCAGCCTTCCCAAGTTCCGGCAATTTCTTCGGTCCGAAAATTAATAGGGCAACGACTGTTATAAGTACGATACTACCTGCACCTAACATAATGAGACACCTCCTCTTTATTCATTCTATCATAACGTAAATTTGAAAGATTTACTATTCAGTTATCATTCCATCTTGTGACATTTCAGTGTCATCTTCTGAATAGTGTTTCAAGAAGTAAACAAGAGACTGAAGCTCCACCGCCAGGTCGATATGATGGACCCTGATATGGTCCGGTACCGTCAACCTCGCAGGAGTGAAATTTAGGATCCCCTTGATATTCGAAGACACCAACCGGTCTGTGATATTTTGAGCAGAAGACGCCGGAACCGTCAGGATTGCCACTTCAATATCATGCCCAACAAGCTTCTCTTCTAAATCATCAAGGTGAAAGACCGGTACATCCCCGATCTGGGTCCCGACCTTTTCTTCATCCACTTCAAACGCCATCTCGATCTTCGTATTATTATTCTTGATGAAGTTATAATGAAGAAACGCTGTACCGAGATTCCCCACACCGATCAATACCACTTTCGTCAGGGCATCCTGATCAAGCGTTTTTCGGAAGAAGGACAGAAGGTAATTGACGTTATAGCCGTATCCTTTCTTTCCAAGGGCACCGAAATACGAGAAGTCCCTCCGGATCGTGGCAGAATCCACCTTCACCGCTTCACTCAATTCCTTCGAGGAAACCCGTTGCTTTCCGGACGAGTACAGATTTTTAATAAAACGATAGTAAAGCGGAAGCCGCTTGGCCGTTGCCTGTGGAATTTTCGTTGTATCCTGATTCATAATGTATTCCCCCACATCTATTCAAAACCTCTGATACCGCTTCCAAAATAATAAGCGTACAGAATTTATACATTCCATTACCCATCATACACTATATTTTATCCTAAGTGTATGAAGATTAACAGTCGAGTTATTGCCGTTCACCTTTCAAATACGGTACACTAGCACTATGAAATAGAGGTGAAACGTCATGATTCTACTACAAGTGAATCAACTATCAAAAAACTTTGGTGCAGATAATATCCTATCAAATATTAAGCTTGAAATACAGACAAGAGATCGGGTTGCCCTCGTCGGACGGAACGGTGCAGGAAAGTCGACCCTTCTGAAAATCATTGCAGGCCACCTCTCTTACGATTCGGGAGAAATCACGAAACCTAAAGGGGTGACGATCGGTTACCTTGCACAAAATACCGGCCTGGAATCAGATCTTTCAATTTGGGCAGAGATGCTGACCGTTTTCGAAGAGCTGCAGAAGCAGGAGAAACAGCTGAGACATCTTGAGAAACAGATGGCCGACCCTTCCGTTTACGAGCAGGAAGACATCTATCAGCGGGTGTTGAAGGAATATGACGAGCTTCAGGTCCGCTTCAAGGACTCGGGCGGCTACCAGTATGAAGCCGATATCCGCTCGGTGCTCCACGGATTGAACTTCGCCGATTTCGATTATGATACAAAGATCTCCACATTGAGCGGTGGACAGAAGACCCGTCTCGCCCTCGGTAAGCTTCTATTGACGAAGCCGGATATCCTCATCCTCGATGAGCCGACGAACCATCTGGATATCGAAACCCTATCGTGGCTTGAAACCTATCTTCAAAGCTACGAAGGCGCCGTCCTGATCGTTTCCCACGATCGCTACTTCCTGGACAGCGTCGTCAATCAGGTATATGAAATCTCCCGGAACCGGAGTAAGAAATACCACGGGAACTACAGCAAATACTTGGAACAGAAAGCAGAAGACTATGAAAAGGACCTGAAGATGTTCGAACGGCAGCAGCAGGAAGTCGCGAAACTCGAAGACTTCATCCAGCGGAATATCGCCCGTGCCTCCACGACCAAGATGGCACAAAGCCGCCGGAAGAAGCTCGAACGGATGGACATGATGGACAGGCCGCTCGGCGACGAGAAGTCTGCAAACTTCGCCTTCCAAATCGACCGCCAAAGCGGGAACGACGTCCTTCACGTGCAGGACCTCACCATCGGTTACCACGATGAACAGATTTCATCCCACATCGACTTCTCTGTGAAAAAGGGTGACAGCATCGCCCTCGTCGGCCCGAACGGAATCGGTAAATCGACTTTGTTGAAGACGCTGGTGAATAAACTCAAACCGCTTGGCGGGGAATTTAAATTCGGTTCCAACGTATCCATCAGTTACTATGACCAGGAACAGGCTGAACTGTCTTCCAACAAGACCGTATTGAATGAACTATGGGACGAATACCCGATGAAAATGGAAAAAGAGATCCGCACCGTGCTCGGTAACTTCCTTTTCTCCGGTGAAGACGTCCTGAAACCTGTCTCCACATTGAGCGGAGGGGAAAAGGCCCGCCTTGCCCTGTCCAAGCTCATGATGGAACGGGGAAATGTCCTCATCCTTGATGAGCCGACGAACCACCTGGACCTGGACAGCAAAGAAGTATTGGAAAACGCCCTGATCGATTATCCGGGAACGATCCTCTTCGTTTCCCATGACCGGTACTTCATCAATCGCATCGCAACGAAAGTGGTCGAACTGTCCAAAATGGGCTCAACCTCTTATCTTGGCGATTATGACTACTATCTTGAAAAACTGCAGCAGCAGGAAGAGCTTGAGGCACTCGAACGCAGCGAGCAAGGGGTACAGACCAGCCAGTCAGTGACGACACAAAAGCAATCGCATAAGATCGATAAAGAAGCGAAGAAGCTCGAACGTCAACGAAGACGACGGGTGGAAGAAATCGAAGGCCAGATGGAAACACTTGAAACAGACATTCAGGAAAAAGAAGAGCTCCTCTGTGACCCGGAGATATTCCAAGACCATGAAAAGGTCCAGGAATTGAACGACTCCCTCACCAAAGCGAAAGAAGAGCTTGATGAATTATTGGAAGAATGGACGGAACTTGAAGAACTTTTACAAGAAGAACAATAATCCACAGGACTGGGGATAACGATCACTCCAGTCCTTTCTTATTCCACATTGTTATCCACATTCAAAATCCTGATAAAACGTTATTCACACAGTTTTTCCACATAATCCACAACGAAACATGTATTTATCCACAGAAATCATCCTCATTCCCAATCAAAAATATAAAGATTTTTCACATCATGTACACATCTTTCAATAAGTTGTGCACATTTTATCCACAGACTGTTGATAAAAACATATGTTCGCACCGATCAATTGACCTCTCCCCTTGTTATTCACAGCCTATCAACATGTAAGCTTTTTCATTTGGAGGGTATTCCGGAATTAATGTAAAGATTGATGAAAATAGGGACCTGTTTTAAACAGCGATGTATACAACATAACAGTCAATAAAAAAAGCTTAAACGCTCTTCACGTTTAAGCTTCTTTCACTAGAAATTTTCGATATCAAGTCCTGGATTTGCGTTCATATCCATGTTTCCACGTTTTCCTTGTTCATAAAGGACCGTACCGGCAGCGGCAATCATCGCAGCATTATCGGTACATAAGGACAATGGCGGGATGATCAATGCTGCGTCGACATCATGAAACGCTTCCTGCAAAGCAGCCCGCAGTCCTTTATTCGCCGCAACGCCCCCAGCTAATAATACTTGTTCCACACCATATTCCTTCACTGCCTTGACCGTTTTCGTCACCAACACATCGATCACACTGGCCTGGAAGCTCGCAGCCAGATCCTGTGGATGGATGGTCTGTCCCTTTTGCTTCGCATTGTGGAGAGTGTTAATAACTGCTGACTTCAAGCCGCTGAAGCTGAAATCATAAGACCCCTCTTCTAGCCATGCCCGGGGCAGATCAATGACAGGCTCACCTTCGTGTGCAAGACGGTCGATATGCGGTCCACCCGGATAAGGCAGGTTCAATGTTCTGGCCACTTTATCATAGGCTTCTCCGGCAGCATCGTCCCGGGTTTCCCCGATGACTTGAAACGAGCCGTGCTCCTTCATGAGGACCAGCTCGGTGTGACCACCTGATACGACCAATGAGAGAAGTGGGAACTTCATTTCTTCCACTAACCGGTTGGCGTATATATGTCCGGCAATGTGATGGACGCCGACGAGTGGCTTGTTATGGGCAAATGCCAGTGCCTTTGCAGCATTGACGCCGATCAACAGCGCCCCGACCAGCCCGGGACCTTCCGTCACGGCCACACAATCGATTTCCTCCATCGTCATCCCGGCCTGCTCAAGTGCTTCCTCGAGCACAAAGGTCACCTGTTCCACATGGTGACGGGACGCTATTTCCGGCACGACCCCACCAAAGCGTTTATGACTTTCGATTTGAGAAGAAACGATATTCGTCACTATCTCGGTTCCGTTCTTTATAATAGCGACAGCCGTTTCATCACAGCTTGTCTCTATTCCCAACACAAATGTATCTTTTTTCATAAATTCACCCACATTACTAAAGCATCTTCTTGGTTATCCGAATAATAACGCTTTCTGATTCCACCATCCTGAAATCCCAGTTTGCGATACAAATGCTGGGCTGCACCATTTGTGACCCTGACTTCCAACGTCATCGTACGAGCCCCACACTCACCTGCAACATCCATAAGCTTTCTCATGAGCGCCTCACCCACTCCCCGTCCCCGGTAATCCGGCAGGACAGCGACATTTGTGATATGACCCTCATCCACAACAAGCCAGACGCCACAGTAGCCGACGACCCGTTCATCTTCCTCTGCAACAAGATATGTGGATAAGTGATTCTGCTCGATTTCATTCAAGAATGCGTCCCGGCTCCAAGGGATGCTAAAAGATTGATTTTCAATTGCCATCACAGCATCTAAATCGTCAACTGTCATAAATCGTATGTCCATCGCGTAACAATCCTTCATTTCCTTTAGGATTTTCTTTGGGATTCAAGCCATTTTACTTCTGCTTCTGCCATCCGGATATAATTCGGAAGAACGTCGTGTGCAGACATCTCTTCCATCTGGCTCCCGATATAGGCAAGCTCGGAAGGCCGGGGATTATGACTGACAAACGGGGCAAGCTTAGCTTGGTCTCCCATTACTTCTTTAATCACAGACTCGTGGATGCTTACATCATTACCCACAAATAATATATCTTTATCGTAATCCTTTAACTTCCTCACCCAGTCTTCCAGCAGGATATTCCGATCCTCTTCAACGCATGCCAGTCGATCCCCCTGGTACTCATACAGTCCCGTATAGACCTGTCCACGTCTCGCATCGAACAATGGAACGATATAGCCTGGAAAGTATCGGCCCGACGAAGCGAGCGTCGCAAGACTGGACACGGGGATGAGCGGGATGTTCAGTGACCATGCAAGCGTCTTTGCCAGTGTCACACCAATCCGCACACCGGTGTAGGAGCCTGGGCCGTTGGCTACGACGATCTTCGTCAGTTCTGTCGCCTTGATCTCACAATCCTTCAGCAGCTGCTCAATCGCAGGCATCGCCCGTACAGAATGGTTCTTCTTCATATAGGTAATATACTCGCCAATCACCTTATCCTCTCCGACAAGGGCCACCCCTAAAGGATAATTGGAAGTATCGATG
The DNA here is from genome assembly GCF_011398925.1 of Bacillus sp. KH172YL63. NCBI lineage: Bacteria > Bacillati > Bacillota > Bacilli > Caryophanales > Bacillaceae > Bacillus > Bacillus sp. KH172YL63. Next base: position 266,542 of record NZ_AP022842.1, on the reverse strand, counting down.
GATAAAATCGTCATGCCACAATCTCCTTACACAATTCGCTATATCTCTCTCCCACAGGCTTCAACACGATGCGTCTCGTTGAATCCCCTTCACGGTAAATCGATATGCTTAATAACTCTTCCGGTAACTGATCTTGAATCAAGTGAGCCCACTCAACAACGGTCACACCTTCACCTTCAAAATACTCATCAAATCCCAGATCTTCAAAGGAATCATCCAACCGGTACACATCCATATGGTATAGAGGCAAACGCCCCCGGTATTCTTTAATAATCGTGAAAGTCGGGCTGTTGACAGTCCTCGTCACGCCTAGACCTTTCGCCAAACCCTTGGTAAACGTCGTCTTTCCTGCCCCAAGGTCACCTTTTAACGTCAACACCGCCCCAGGCTTCAGGAGTGATCCCAATCGCTCTGCAAACACACCTGTCTCATCTGGACTCTCGGTTATGATTTCAAACTGATTCATGTTTATCTCCTCAATCGTCTTGTAGGTATAAAAAACCCTTAGGATCGTTTGTTACCCTAAGGGAGAATGTATATATGTAGTTTACCCCTTTTCGGGTATGTGAGTAAAGGATATGATAAATAGACAATAAAAAAAACGAAACAACGTTTCGTTTGAATAAACAAATCTGGCGGTCCGGACGGGACTCGAACCCGCGACCTCCTGCGTGACAGGCAGGCATTCTAACCAACTGAACTACCGGACCAGAGTTTTTTTGCTCTAGCAAAAATAACTATCCATGCGTGACTCATTTAGGATTAGGATATCCTGAGTCAAAAATGGTATTGCGGGGACAGGATTTGAACCTGCGACCTTCGGGTTATGAGCCCGACGAGCTACCGAACTGCTCCACCCCGCGTCGATATAAGTATCACACTCTCCATACTACTATATGTTGAAGTATAAAGATAGTGACTTCATAAAAAAATATTTCGCCTGGCGACGTCCTACTCTCACAGGGGGAGATCCCCCAACTACCATCGGCGCTGAAGAGCTTAACTTCCGTGTTCGGCATGGGAACGGGTGTGACCTCTTCGCCATAATCACCAGACGAATATTAAATTGAAGGTTTGTTCCTTCAAAACTAGATAAAGAATTGATGTCAAGAAAGCCGAATATCAGCCGATTGTTCATATAAATATGACTCTTTGTGGTTAAGTCCTCGATCGATTAGTATCAGTCAACTCCACATGTCGCCATGCTTCCATCTCTGACCTATCTACCTAGTCATCTTCTAGGGATCTTACTCACTTACGTGATGGGAAATCTCATCTCGAGGGGGCTTCATGCTTAGATGCTTTCAGCACTTATCCCTTCCGCACATAGCTACCCAGCGATGCCTTTGGCAAGACAACTGGTACACCAGCGGTGCGTCCATCCCGGTCCTCTCGTACTAAGGACAGCTCCTCTCAAATTTCCTGCGCCCACGACGGATAGGGACCGAACTGTCTCACGACGTTCTGAACCCAGCTCGCGTACCGCTTTAATGGGCGAACAGCCCAACCCTTGGGACCGACTACAGCCCCAGGATGCGATGAGCCGACATCGAGGTGCCAAACCTCCCCGTCGATGTGGACTCTTGGGGGAGATAAGCCTGTTATCCCCGGGGTAGCTTTTATCCGTTGAGCGATGGCCCTTCCATGCGGAACCACCGGATCACTAAGCCCGACTTTCGTCCCTGCTCGACTTGTAGGTCTCGCAGTCAAGCTCCCTTGTGCCTTTACACTCTGCGAATGATTTCCAACCATTCTGAGGGGAACCTTTGGGCGCCTCCGTTACTCTTTAGGAGGCGACCGCCCCAGTCAAACTGCTCCACCTGACACTGTCTCCCACCCCGATAAGGGGCGCGGGTTAGAATTTCAATACAGCCAGGGTAGTATCCCACCGATGCCTCCACCGAAGCTGGCGCTCCGGTTTCCAAGGCTCCTACCTATCCTGTACAAGCTGTACCAAAATTCAATATCAGGCTACAGTAAAGCTCCACGGGGTCTTTCCGTCCTGTCGCGGGTAACCTGCATCTTCACAGGTACTATAATTTCACCGAGTCTCTCGTTGAGACAGTGCCCAGATCGTTACGCCTTTCGTGCGGGTCGGAACTTACCCGACAAGGAATTTCGCTACCTTAGGACCGTTATAGTTACGGCCGCCGTTTACTGGGGCTTCGATTCGCACCTTCGCTTGCGCTAAGCACTCCTCTTAACCTTCCAGCACCGGGCAGGCGTCAGCCCCTATACTTCGCCTTACGGCTTCGCAGAGACCTGTGTTTTTGCTAAACAGTCGCCTGGGCCTATTCACTGCGGCTCTCTCGGGCTTGCACCCTACCAGAGCACCCCTTCTCCCGAAGTTACGGGGTCATTTTGCCGAGTTCCTTAACGAGAGTTCTCTCGCTCACCTTAGGATTCTCTCCTCGCCTACCTGTGTCGGTTTGCGGTACAGGCACCTTTTTCCCTCGCTAGAGGCTTTTCTTGGCAGTGTGGAATCAGGAACTTCGCTACTATAATTCGCTCGCTATCACAGCTCAGCCTTCACGATGACGGGATTTGCCTCATCATCAGCCTAACTGCTTAGACGCACATATCCAGCAGTGCGCTTACCCTATCCTCCTGCGTCCCCCCATTGCTCAAACGGAAAAGAGGTGGTACAGGAATATCAACCTGTTGTCCATCGTCTACGCCTATCGGCCTCGACTTAGGTCCTGACTAACCCTGAGCGGACGAGCCTTCCTCAGGAAACCTTAGGCATTCGGTGGATGGGATTCTCACCCATCTTTCGCTACTCATACCGGCATTCTCACTTCTAAGCACTCCACCAGTCCTTACGGTCTAGCTTCGCAGTCCTTAGAACGCTCTCCTACCACTGACACCTAAAGGTGTCAATCCACAGCTTCGGTGATACGTTTAGCCCCGGTACATTTTCGGCGCAGAGTCACTCGACCAGTGAGCTATTACGCACTCTTTAAATGGTGGCTGCTTCTAAGCCAACATCCTGGTTGTCTAAGCAACTCCACATCCTTTTCCACTTAACGTATACTTTGGGACCTTAGCTGGTGGTCTGGGCTGTTTCCCTTTCGACTACGGATCTTATCACTCGCAGTCTGACTCCCATGGATAAGTCTTTGGCATTCGGAGTTTGTCTGAATTCGGTAACCCGATGAGGGCCCCTAGTCCAAACAGTGCTCTACCTCCAAGACTCTTACACATGAGGCTAGCCCTAAAGCTATTTCGGAGAGAACCAGCTATCTCCAAGTTCGATTGGAATTTCTCCGCTACCCTCATCCCCGCACTTTTCAACGTGCGTGGGTTCGGACCTCCATTCAGTGTTACCTGAACTTCATCCTGGACATGGGTAGATCACCTGGTTTCGGGTCTACGACCACATACTAAAATTCGCCCTATTCAGACTCGCTTTCGCTGCGGCTCCGTCTTATCAACTTAACCTTGCATGGGATCGTAACTCGCCGGTTCATTCTACAAAAGGCACGCCATCACCCGTTAACGGGCTCTGACTACTTGTAGGCACACGGTTTCAGGTTCTATTTCACTCCCCCTTCCGGGGTGCTTTTCACCTTTCCCTCACGGTACTGGTTCACTATCGGTCACTAGGTAGTATTTAGCCTTGGGAGATGGTCCTCCCAGATTCCGACGGAATTTCACGTGTTCCGCCGTACTCAGGATCCACTCAAGAGAGAATGAAGTTTCAACTACAGGGTTGTTACCTTCTTTGACGAGCCTTTCCAGACTTCTTCGTCTACTTCATTCCTTTGTAACTCCGTATAGAGTGTCCTACAACCCCAAGAGGCAAGCCTCTTGGTTTGGGCTACATCCCGTTTCGCTCGCCGCTACTCAGGGAATCGCAATTGCTTTCTCTTCCTCCAGGTACTTAGATGTTTCAGTTCCCTGGGTCTGCCTTCCATACTCTATGTATTCAAATATGGATATTGTTCCATTACGAACAATGGGTTCCCCCATTCGGAAATCTCTGGATCAAAGCTCACTTACAGCTCCCCAAAGCATATCGGTGTTAGTCCCGTCCTTCGTCGGCTCCTAGTGCCAAGGCATCCACCGTGCGCCCTTCATAACTTAACCGAATTGGTTGTTACATAAGGTTTAAAACCTAAAATGGCGATACTCGGTAATTTTCTTGACTATCAATTTATCTTTATCTAGTTTTCAAAGAACAAATTTCTGTCTCAGAAGAGACAAAAAGTTTTGATGATAATTAAACCATCAAAACTGAACAAAACTTCGACTGTCAAACGTTTTAGTAAATCTTCCTTAGAAAGGAGGTGATCCAGCCGCACCTTCCGATACGGCTACCTTGTTACGACTTCACCCCAATCATCTGTCCCACCTTAGGCGGCTGGCTCCAAAGGTTACCTCACCGACTTCGGGTGTTACAAACTCTCGTGGTGTGACGGGCGGTGTGTACAAGGCCCGGAACGTATTCACCGCGGCATGCTGATCCGCGATTACTAGCGATTCCAGCTTCATGCAGGCGAGTTGCAGCCTGCAATCCGAACTGAGAACGGTTTTATGGGATTGGCTAAACCTCGCGGTCTTGCAGCCCTTTGTACCGTCCATTGTAGCACGTGTGTAGCCCAGGTCATAAGGGGGCATGATGATTTGACGTCATCCCCACCTTCCTCCGGTTTGTCACCGGCAGTCATCCTAGAGTGCCCAACTGAATGCTGGCAACTAAGATCAAGGGTTGCGCTCGTTGCGGGACTTAACCCAACATCTCACGACACGAGCTGACGACAACCATGCACCACCTGTCACTCTGTCCCCCGAAGGGGAAAGCCCTATCTCTAGGGTTGTCAGAGGATGTCAAGACCTGGTAAGGTTCTTCGCGTTGCTTCGAATTAAACCACATGCTCCACCGCTTGTGCGGGCCCCCGTCAATTCCTTTGAGTTTCAGTCTTGCGACCGTACTCCCCAGGCGGAGTGCTTAATGCGTTAGCTGCAGCACTAAGGGGCGGAAACCCCTAACACTTAGCACTCATCGTTTACGGCGTGGACTACCAGGGTATCTAATCCTGTTTGCTCCCCACGCTTTCGCGCCTCAGTGTCAGTTACAGACCAGAAAGTCGCCTTCGCCACTGGTGTTCCTCCAAATATCTACGCATTTCACCGCTACACTTGGAATTCCACTTTCCTCTTCTGCACTCAAGTTCCCCAGTTTCCAATGACCCTCCACGGTTGAGCCGTGGGCTTTCACATCAGACTTAAGGAACCACCTGCGCGCGCTTTACGCCCAATAATTCCGGACAACGCTTGCCACCTACGTATTACCGCGGCTGCTGGCACGTAGTTAGCCGTGGCTTTCTGGTTAGGTACCGTCAAGGTGCCGCCCTATTTGAACGGCACTTGTTCTTCCCTAACAACAGAGCTTTACGATCCGAAAACCTTCATCACTCACGCGGCGTTGCTCCGTCAGACTTTCGTCCATTGCGGAAGATTCCCTACTGCTGCCTCCCGTAGGAGTCTGGGCCGTGTCTCAGTCCCAGTGTGGCCGATCACCCTCTCAGGTCGGCTACGCATCGTCGCCTTGGTGAGCCGTTACCTCACCAACTAGCTAATGCGCCGCGGGTCCATCTGTAAGTGGTAGCTAAAAGCCACCTTTCAACATCCCCCTCATGCGAGGGAATGAATTATCCGGTATTAGCCCCGGTTTCCCGGAGTTATCCCGATCTTACAGGCAGGTTACCCACGTGTTACTCACCCGTCCGCCGCTGATATCAGGGAGCAAGCTCCCATCAATCCGCTCGACTTGCATGTATTAGGCACGCCGCCAGCGTTCGTCCTGAGCCAGGATCAAACTCTCCGATAAAAGTTTGAATAGCTCTTTAAAATAAATCTAGAATTAACGTTGACGTATTGTCTTGTTTTGTTCAGTTTTCAAGGTTCAATTAAAGGTAATGTTTGGAGCGGGTGAAGGGAATCGAACCCTCATCATCAGCTTGGAAGGCTGAGGTTTTACCACTAAACTACACCCGCATATAAGATTGTGATGGTCGGGAAGACAGGATTCGAACCTGCGACCCCTTGGTCCCAAACCAAGTGCTCTACCAAGCTGAGCTACTTCCCGTCAGAAAAGCATATGTATGATCTTGCGTGTAACACTCGCTAGTAGAAACAAGATGGCGCGCCCGAGAGGAGTCGAACCCCTAACCTTTTGATCCGTAGTCAAACGCTCTATCCAATTGAGCTACGGGCGCAATATTCCTTTGAAACTTTTTGGTGCGGCCGAGAGGACTTGAACCTCCACGGGGTCGCCCCCACTAGGCCCTCAACCTAGCGCGTCTGCCATTCCGCCACGACCGCGTTTTAAAGCGACAAACAATATTATATCGAGGATAACGTTTTATGTCAATAACTTTTTAAATCTTTTTTAAAAGTGCGGGTGAAGGGACTTGAACCCCCACGCCTTGCGGCGCCAGATCCTAAGTCTGGTGCGTCTGCCAATTCCGCCACACCCGCATGATCTGTGTTTCCTCCGTCAAAGCGGAGATGATATGAATTGATTTTGTTGAACAAAATCAATGGTGAGCCATGAAGGACTCGAACCTTCGACCCTCTGATTAAAAGTCAGATGCTCTACCAACTGAGCTAATGGCTCGTAAATGGCTGGGCTAGCTGGATTCGAACCAACGCATGTCGCAGTCAAAGTGCGATGCCTTACCGCTTGGCTATAGCCCAATGAGTTGTCAAAAAGTGACGAGGTTTATATAATAGCATGTCCGACTCTTATAAGTCAATCACTTTTTTAAAAAAATCTGGCGGTCCGGACGGGACTCGAACCCGCGACCTCCTGCGTGACAGGCAGGCATTCTAACCAACTGAACTACCGGACCAGAAATGATCTTTGATGTAAACACGTACTCCGGTCATGCCTCTGTCTTAACAACAATGTTGATCAGGAGGACAATAAAGAAGTAAGTATGACCCGTACGGGATTCGAACCCGTGTTACCGCCGTGAAAGGGCGGTGTCTTAACCGCTTGACCAACGGGCCACGTTCTAAAAATTTTATGGCGGAGAAGGAGGGATTTGAACCCTCGCGCCGGTTGCCCGACCTACACCCTTAGCAGGGGCGCCTCTTCAGCCACTTGAGTACTTCCCCATAAAAATGGCTCCGCAGGCAAGATTCGAACTTGCGACCGATCGGTTAACAGCCGATAGCTCTACCACTGAGCTACTGCGGAACGTGAAGTATTCCATCGCTTAACTCGTCTTATCGACTCTTATGATTATAATGACTCATCGCTTTCTTGTCAACCACTTTCAGTCACTTTTTCAGACTGAAGGCTGCTGTTGCAGGTCAGGATCCTTCATGCTCTAAATTCGATCAGTTCTTCCTTCTTAAACAAGAGCTTGCCCCTGCAGCGTCCGCACACATATTTGCCAGTATTGATCTTTCTTCTTCTTTCATACTGCAGATGACACTTTGAACATATATAGGTAAGGATCCGCTTTCTCTTTGTGCTTTCAGGCAGTGAAGCGCAGTATCTCGGACCTCCCACCTTTTTCAGCAGGTCTTTGAAATCCTGGTCCCCGTGCTTGTACCCTTTCCCTTGAAGATGAAGATGATAATGAACGAGCTCATGCTTGATGATCCCAATCAGCTCATCCAATCCATGCTCGACCAGGTACTTCCGGTTGATATCGATATTGTGGCTTCCGAGCATATACCTTCCTCCGGTCGTTCTTAACCGGGGATTGAAATATGCTTTATGCTGGAACGGCAGTTGGAAGAATCGGTCAGATATTTCTTCCACTAAAACCTGCAATTCTTCATTGGTCATAATCATCCTTCTTTCTTCGTTAGAACATGACAACCTATTATAGCATAAACTAAGTATCACCCTTACTGTTTAGACACGATACACTACGCCGCGGAGTGCCGCTTCACTCAATTTGACTGGTTTCCGGGTGACAAGGAGGTTTACTCATGCCTAAATGGCTCGTGAATCAATTGCGGAAGGCTTATCTTGAGAAAGACCGTTATCAGATCAAACTGCTCAACCAATGCTGGTATTTTTACAGAAAGAAGAATTGTTCGTAATGGCCGGCACATCCGGTCTTCCTACAAAATGCGCTTGATCCCAATAGATTTCCTTATTGGTTGCGCACAGCTTTACACGGCCAAATCCGCAGCCCTCATTAAAAAGAGCCGACCAAGGCAACCTGCGCCAAGTCAGCTCTTTATTATTTATTGAACCATCGTCAATCCGACTCTTCCTTTTTGGGCATCTACACTGTCCACCCATACGGTAACAACGTCACCAACCGATACCACATCCAACGGGTGCTTGACGTAACCGTTTTTCAGTTTCGATATATGAACAAGTCCGTCTTGCTTCACCCCGATATCGATGAATGCACCAAAGTCCACTACGTTGCGAACGGTTCCCTGCAGCTCCATTCCTTCGGTTAGATCCTCAAGTTTCAGTACATCTTTCTTGAGCAACGGTTTTGGGAACTCATCCCGGGGATCCCGGCCAGGACGGATCAATGCATCGATGATGTCCTTCAACGTCAATTGACCAATCTCCAATTCCCCTGAAACATCTTCCACATTCAATTGACTCAGGGCATGCTTCAATTCTTCAGACCCTATATCCTTCTCACTCATCCCCACTTTTGAAAGGAGACGCTTTACATCCTGATAGTTATCCGGGTGGATGGCTGTACGGTCGAGCACTTCTTTTCCTTCCATGATCCTTAAGAAGCCAATGCACTGCTCGTACGTTTTGGCCCCAAGTCTCGGTATTTTCTTCAGCTGTGCCCTTGATTGGAACTTTCCTTCTTCTTCTCTCTTCTTCACAATATTGTTCGCGACTGTCTTCGATAATCCCGCTACATACTGCAACAAGGAAGACGATGCCGTATTCACGTTGACCCCCACCTGGTTCACTGCCGTTTCCACCACGAACGTCAGTGAATCATTCAGCTTCTTCTGTGATACGTCATGCTGATATTGTCCGACACCAACCGATTTCGGGTCTATTTTCACCAGTTCAGCCAGTGGGTCCTGTAAACGCCTCGCAATCGAGACGGCACTTCTTTCCTCTACCTGAAGGTCAGGAAACTCTTCCCTCGCTACCTCCGACGCTGAATAGACACTTGCCCCCGCTTCGTTGACAATAATATAGAAGATGTCATCATTCATATCCTTCAAGACATCGACAACAAACTGCTCGGTTTCCCTTGAGGCTGTCCCATTACCGATCGCTACGACTTCTATATTGTATTTCGTCATGATCCCTTTGATGATGTCCTCTGCCTTCGCCCGCTGGGATTTAGGCGGGTGAGGATAGATGACATTGATATCAAGCGTTTTACCGGTTTCATCGATCACAGCCAATTTACAGCCAGTCCTGAATGCCGGATCTACACCAAGCACCATTTTCCCTTTCATCGGCGGCTGCAGCAACAGCTTCCTTAAATTTTCAGAGAAGATATGGATGGCTTGATCTTCCGCTTTTTCCGTTAACTCATTTCGGATTTCCCTTTCAACAGACGGCTGGATCAGTCTTTTATAACTGTCTTCGATGGCTTCTTTGACGACCGGGGCGGTGATGGAATGGGCATGCTTGATCACCTGCTTTTGTAAGTAAAGCAGAATCCCCTCCATATCCGGCTGGATGCTCACCTTCAGGATGCCTTCCTTCTCCCCTCTGTTCATGGCCAATATACGATGAGGCACGACTTTATTGATCGGCTCCTGATAGTCATAGTACATTTCGAAGACGTTCTTCTCATCTTCCTCTTCCTTTTTCACTTTCGAAACCATTAAGCCTTTTCTGAATGTGTAACTTCTTATGTATTCACGGTACAGGGCTTCATCGGAAATATACTCTGCGATGATGTCTTTCGCACCAGTCAGCGCTTCTTCAGCCGTTGTGACTTCGTTTTCTTCAGAAATATATGAAGAAGCTTCTTCAATCAGGCTGCCCTTTGACGGGAAAGTCATGATCCACTGGGCAAGCGGCTCGAGTCCTTTTTCCTTGGCAACAGTCGCCTTGGTGGGCCTTTTCTGCTTATACGGTCGATATAGATCTTCTACCTTTTGTAGCTTGTCCGCTTTCATGATTGAGGCACGGAGTTCTTCCGTTAGTTTCCCTTGTTCCTCAATTAAACGGATGACTTCTTCTTTCCGCTGTTCAAGGTTCTGTAAGTAATTCCATTGATCCATGATGTTTCGAATTTGCACTTCATCCAATGCACCGGTCTGTTCTTTCCGGTAACGGGCGATGAAAGGAACCGTATTCCCTTCATCAAGTAACGAGATGACATTTTTGACATTTTTGATAGACAGGTTTAATTCTTTTGCCACTTTGTTCAAAAGTGGTTCCTGATTCGTTAATGTTGCCGTCATTCTTATGACCTCCATTAATAGGCTTCTTGTATATTTTATCATAATTAAGGGTGCCCTCCGTGAATAGGCAGATACGTTGTTTCAAATAAAAAAACTTACCCTAAGACAATTAGAGTAAGTTTCCTATGATATATGTTGTATCGTCAGCCGTTCCATCCACCAGGGATTGAATATCTCCCAGCGCCCCGTGAAGCGTTGGGTACTTTTGAAGGATATTCTTGACTCCTGAAATATTGAGTCCATCCGAGTGAATGAGGAACCTTGAGTTGGCATCATAGCTGAACCGTTGTGTTTTGTAGCGCTGGGGCCTTCCAGAGAGATATCCGGTAACCGGTAGAGGGTAAGTCATTTTACCTTCTGGCGCATACATATAGAAACGAATGTTTCCGACACAGCTGTATACAAATTCTTTAGAATGATAATACGCTTTAATGATCGCCACCGCAGCGCCCCGTTTTCTCTGAAGCGCTTCGTTGCAGAGCTGCATGAGTGTGTCCACATCTTCATGGTGATGCTTTTCCACGATTTCGACGACCACGTGCGATGACTCATACGCGAATTCACCGCTGCCTAAACCATCAGCCAGAACACAGATGAAATAATCACTGGTAGAAGTATAGTAATAACTATCTCCACAAAAGGGATTGCCATTTTTCGATACTTGTTCTGCATACAGTTCGATTTCATTTTGTTGAAGATAAGCCATCAATAATGACTCTCCGTATCATCCATCTCTTCCTGTATGGCTTCCCTCAGCTTTTTGATCGCTCTCCGCTGCAGGCGGGACACGTGCATTTGTGAAATACCGAGCTTTTCACCGGCTTCTTTTTGGCTGAGATTTTCTAAGTAAGTGTGTTGGATGATTGCTTTTTCCCTGTCGGAAAGAACATGGAGGACCTTCTCGAGAACCAGTCGCTGGTTTACCTTTTCATATCCTTCATCCTGATCTCCGACGATATCGAGGATTGTGACCGTACTGCCCTCTGAATCGGCCTCGATTGAATGGTCGACAGATAACGCCTGATAACTCCGGCCCATCTCCATCGCTTCGAGCACTTCTTCTTCACTCACTTCGAGGTATTCTGCAATTTCATGTACCTGAGGTGAACGTTCCAGCCGGTTGGTTAACTCTTCAACAGTCGATTTGATCTTCGGACCAAGTTCTTTGATTCTGCGGGGCACGTGGACACTCCACGTTTTATCCCTTAAGAAACGCTTGATTTCTCCGATGATCGTTGGAATCGCAAAAGCCTCGAAAGATCTGCCGAACGATTCATCGTATCTTCTGATTGCACCAAGCAGACCGATCATCCCGACCTGGATGATGTCTTCATGAAACGATCTTCCTTTAGAGTACTTCCTTGCGATGGATTCAACGAGATTCTGATAATGAAGGATAAGCTGGCTTTGGGCATCGTCATCCTGTGTTTCCTGATAGTCCTTGATCCACTGCAGAACCTTTTCCTTTTGTTCCTGCTGGTTAGGTTGAGATAGTTTTTTCATCCCTCTCCACCTGCTCCCCTGATAGGAATTTAGTCATAAAGACCGTAACTCCCTCCTTGTGATGCACTTTAACATCATCCATGAGGCTTTCGATCAGGTAAAGGCCTAACCCACCTTCTCTTAAGAACTCAACTGAATGATCTGCATGATAAGGACCAACCGCACTGCGGATTTCTTTAAAATCAAAGCTTGCACCGTGATCTGCAACCATCACTTCAAGACGGTCTCCATACAGCGCGAACCCGACAACGACTTCTCCATCATTGTCTTTGTACGCGTGCTGAACCGCATTGGTAATGGCTTCACTTGTAGCGATCTTCAAATCTTCAATTGCATCGTAATCAAAGCCCATACGACTGGCAATACCTGAAAGTGTCAAACGAATGACCCCGACATATTCCGGTTTAGCGGGGATCTTCATCTCGATGTAATCAAATGCCTGCATCATTCCACGCCACCTTCTACCTTGGAGTTAATATTCATAATATCCCCTAAACCTGTAATATCAAACAGTCTTTGTAAACGATCGGAAAGTCCGACGAGATGGAGCTGTCCACCCCTGGCTTTAACCGTTTTAAACAGACCGACGAATACACCTAAACCAGTACTGTCCATATAGGAAACTTCGGATAGGTCTACCGTAATATCTTTATTATCAGCTTCAGCAGATGGTTGAAGCGTTTCTTTTAACTTTGGAGCTGTATATGCATCAATTTCACCGGCTACTTTGACAAGCAGCTCATTCTCTTTTTCTTTCATATCTATCGATAAGTTCATAAAAAGACCACCTTTTTGGCTACATTTATAATTACGTCCTTATTCATATACCCTATTTGCGGTAAAGCTAAACTTTTTTTACGAATTTCTCTTTATGATAATCAAGGTAAAATCGTCGCGGAGCTCAAAATGTTGCAGCTTCTCGAGCTGTTTGTAAACATTTTGGACGATTTCCTGGGTTGGCAGATGCGTATATTGACTGATCAGCTTCACCAGATCCTCCCTCTCGATGAAACCGTCTTCCGTACGGCATTCGGTTACCCCATCCGAAAGGAGGATGATCATGTCGCCGACTTCCACGCGTCTTTCGTATTGCCTGTACTTCGCCTTTTTATCGACACCCAACAGCAGGCCCTTGGCGTCAAGGTCCTCATATTCATTCGTGGATGCTCTATAGAAAAAGCCGGGTTCATGCCCAGCTGATGAGTATGAAAACAGGTGTTCCTTCGAATTGTATACGCCGTAGAACATGGTGATGAACATGCTTGCGTCCACATTCTGTTCCACCACCCTGTTAAGGCTTTCTAGTACGGCATTCGGTTCGTTCCGATAATCCGGCAGGCTGTCCATGGCGTATTTGATCATGGACATGCATAGGGCGGCAGGTATACCCTTGCCGATGACATCGGCGATCGCTACGCTCAACGTGTCATCCTCATCCTGTACAAAGTGATAATAATCCCCGTTCATTTTCTTGGCAGGAACGCTGACGGCACCGATATCCAACTCCTCGACCTTCGGGATGACGGTCCCGAGGAGCGTCTGCTGCATATTCGATGCCACATCGATTTCATTATTTAATTCTTGCTGTTTCGTCCGCAGGCTCTGATGTTCACGATAAGCGAACCCATAGCCGATCATGACTTCCAATAAGATATCGAATGAGTGCAGTACTTGATGTGGTATGTCAGGTTCCATTTCGAGAATCACACTCTTATGGAGACTGATGATTTCTTCTGGAGACACATGGTGCTCAATCGATTTCCGACTGAACTTCTGCCCGAGGTAAAGGGCTTTTTCATCCTGCTCGTTTAAATAATGTTCAATGATCTCTCTATATTTTGAATCCATTAATTCCCTGAAATTCATATAACTCCCCCTAGCGGAGCCACTTGGTCGCCCTGATATCTGTCCCTTCTCCCGGTACAGATTCGACGTTAAACTCGTCCATTAAACGCTTAACTCCAGGCAAACCAGCTCCTAATCCGCCTGATGTGGAATAACCGTCTTCCATCACTTTTCTGATATCTGCGATTCCTGGACCTTCGTCTAAGGCGATGATCCTCACGCCTTTTTTACCGGAATCGAATAATTTTTCGATGCAGATCTGACCATAGCCAGCATATAAATAGATGTTCCTCGCTAATTCGCTGATAGCCGTAGTGATACGAGCTTGATCCACGGTTCCGAAACCGAGCTCTTTCGCTACATTTCTTCCCAACTGGCGGGCAGCAACGATGTCCCATTCATTCGTGATCTTCACGCAGGATTGGCTATCCATACCTAGTCCCCCAGTTCCAATTGTAATTTCTCAAGACCCTTTTCAAGATCAAGAGCGGTTAGAACATCTTCCAACCTGATGCCAAGTTCGATCAAGGTGATCGCCACTGCTGGCTGAATGCCGGTGATGACAACTTTCGCCCCCATCAACCTCGACATATTGATGACGTCCCCAAGGACCTTGGCAATGAATGAGTCTATAAAGTCAATGGAAGTAATATCGATGACTACTCCCCTTGCACTTGTTTCGTGAATCTTTTGCAGAAGATCTTCTTGAAATTGAAGGGCTGTTTGATCATCCAATTCCCACTGGATGGAAATCAACAGGCAATCATGCAATTTTAAAATTGGTATTCTCACTCTAATCCCTCCGCCGAAACTATTTTTCGATTTGTCATTTCAAGAGCCTTTTCGATTCCTTTTCTCAGTGTGCTGTTTGTGCTGAACTGATTCAGATCTATTCCCAGGTTGACAATCGTTTGGGCAATTTCAGGCCTGATTCCAACCAGCATGCACTTCGCACCTACCAGACGTACGGCTTCAGCAGCCTGGATGATATGGTGGGCAACCATCGTATCGACAACCGGCACACCGGTAATATCGATCAACACGACTTCCGCCCTGTGCTTCACGACACCGTTCAACAGATTTTCCATGATCAGCCTTGCTCTTTCGGTATCAATCGTCCCGACAAGCGGCATGATCGATATCTTCTCGAACACCGGAATCAGCGGAGCAGATAATTCCTGCAGGGCGATCTTTTGCAAAGAAACGGTCCGCTCCCACGATTCTGTATAAGCACTGATGACTTTCTTATTCATCGGGGTCAACCATTTATCAAATTTTTGAACCTGTACCGCATGGTTCTTGTCCGTGATGATCCCGTCTTTCATCATCCCTTCATACACGACTTTCCCGAACGTACTGAGTGCAGACGTCACAAAAGTCAGGGGCCATCCCAAGCGGACAACCTTTTCTGCAAAACCTTCGAGACGGCTGTTGAATTCATTGGAATCCCTTAAGTTAGATGTGATCATTTCGACAAACTCATGGCTTGTCTTGGTAAAAACCTGATCAGACACGACTTGGATGAATTTCTCATCTGCTTCGTTTCTCATCCGTTCCATCCAAATACTAGTGATCTCTGATTTATTATTCTGGATATAATCCGTGACTTCACTAAACATTTCGTTCTCCCCATTCTATCATATGAAATTTAAATTCAGGATTTATGCCGAATGATGTAATCCAAACTTAAAGTAGTTTACAACAAAAAATGACGTAATTACTCTAATAGTAACAAATAAATATGGAAAAGAAAAAGCCTATGCCTTTTCGGGTATTCACCCTCTCTCATTTCCCATTATAAATTGTTTGCAGTCTTTTGTCATAAAATTGATTATATTTACATTTCCGGCAGCCCATCACGAAAAAACGCAAAACAAAAAGGCTCAATGATCAGCAATTGGTTGATCAGCAAGCCTTCTGGTTTGCAGGTATTAAAATGTCCCTTTTGCATGACGTGATCATCATTCCACACGAATGGGCATGATTGATTAGAATTGAATGAGACCCACACTGATTTGCAGGGCATCATCCACCTTCTCCATCATCTCATCATCCAAGTGTGTGATTTTATCGGTCAGACGTTGTTTATCAATCGTTCGAATCTGCTCTAGCAAGATAACGGAATCACGTTCAAAGCCATAACGTTTTGCATCAATTTCAACATGAGTAGGCAGTTTTGCTTTTTGAATTTGTGCGGTAATGGCAGCTACAATAATAGTGGGACTGAACCTATTCCCTATATCGTTTTGAATAACAAGCACTGGCCGAACTCCGCCTTGTTCTGAACCTACAACAGGAGAAAGGTCTGCAAAATATACGTCACCACGCTTTACAATCAAAGGATTAACCTCCGCTTACTAAGCGTTCGACTGTATGTTCTGCCTCATATTCTGCTTGAATCGCTTCAGAAGCGATCGCGAGATTAATCTTAGCCATTTCCATATAGCCGCGTCTCATAGACTCACGTAATTGTCTCTTTTTACGCTCTCTTAAATACATTTTGGTTGCACGATAAATAAACTCATTGCGATTCACATTTTCTTGATCTGCAAAGCCGTCTAATTCTGTAACGAGCTGTTGCGGTAGACGAATTAAGATTTCTGTTGTTGCGCTGGATTCAGACACAAACTACACCTCCACCAATCACTACATACCGTTTCTGTTCATTAACATATCCATCATACCATCAAATCCGGGGAATGAAAAGTTAATTTAGCAATCCCTTCTATTATCCGCCAGTTAAAATACGAATTATTCATCCATTCCACCGTTATTTCCCTAAAAGCCACTGCCCCCGGGCGATAACAGCTTATTGGATACTTCGATCGCCTCACCGTCGCGGATATAAATGCGTGGCACCCTCGTCGAGATGATGCAGGGAATCTCATAGTTGATTGTATCAAGCTTTCCGGCGATTTCATCCATTGTGATCACGTCTTCATCCTGCTTGCCGATCAGCGTCACCTGTGTCCCCGGCTCAAGGAAACCAGGGAGGCGAATCATCGATTGATCCATACAGACCCTTCCAACAATTGGAAATCTTTTGCCGTTCACCAACACGTCCTGACCTTGAAGCTTCCTGAGCCAGCCGTCCGCATATCCGATTGGTATCGTCCCGATCCACTCGTCTTTCTCCGCTTTGTATGTGGCCCCGTAACTGACCTTCTCTCCAGCCGACAGTTCCTTCGTATGGATCAGACGGGAATGGAGGGAAAAGACCTGCTTCAAAGGAAACGGCAGTACCGGCTTCATTTCAAGTGATGGCGTCAGCCCGTACATGGCGATCCCCACCCGCACAGTATTGAAAAGGGTACCCGGCTTCCTGAGCGTCGCCGCGCTGTTGGAAGAATGGATATATTCAGGAGGTGAAGCCAAACTGGCAAGCATCCTTTCAAATCTCTTCAATTGCTCCTCCAGATACTCATCATCCAGTTCATCTGCGGTCGCATAATGGGTGAAGATCCCTTCAAGATGAAACGACGGACGGTCGTGGATCACTTTTTCAATCCGCTTCAGCTCATCTTCATCCCGGACACCGATCCGGCCCATACCTGTGTCACACTTAATATGGAGATTCAAAGTCTGCCCTTCTGACAGCTGCTTTTCAGCAACAACGAGCCAATCCTCCCGGAAGACCGTGAGCGATATATCCAGTTCAGCTGCGATTTCAACATCCTTTGGTCGGGTCGCACCCAGGACAAGGATCGGGGCTTTGATTGATGCCCGCCTTAGAGAGATCGCCTCGTCGAGGAACGCAACGGCCAATCCATGTGCGCCTGCCGCAAGAGCCGTGAGCGCTGTCTGGACATCACCGTGTCCATAGGCATTCGCCTTCACAACAGCAAGCATTTTCACTCCATCGGGAATATGTTGTTTAATATTTTTTACATTTTCATATAAATCATCTAAGTTGATTTCTGCCCATGTATCACGAAAAAATTGCGTCTGGGTATCCACTTTAGTCACTTCCTCATTTCATTACACAAAACATTGTCATTCTATTCAAGAATACCACGGATTATTCATATAATCATTCTTTGGGGATGATAGAATTTTTTGGAGGGCTGGTGAGGGGAAACGCACCGGCTTCGGTTTTTTCGCAGAAAAAGAGGCAGACCCGGCAGGCCCGCCCCGATTGGACTTTATTTCACCATGGAACCTTGCACTGACTGGGCGACCATCACCATTTCTGCCGGCGTCAGATCATTGGATGCAAGCATATAGTCGACTCCGTTATTCGTCCATCTGATGGACTGGCTCGTCATCGCAGCAACCGTGAAGCCAAGGTCAACCAATTCGCCTTTTAATGAAGTGGACACAGTCATCGTCGGCACGACTGTTGTTTTCTCTTGAACAATCGTGAATGACTTCTCCCCGTCATACGTCAAGATGACCCGTTTGCCTGTATCGGTCGCCACTTCTTTTTCTTCTATCAATTCAGTGCCGGTGATTTCAGACATCGGATACAGCACCGTGAATTCATCATCCTCCACACTTGCCGTTACAGGGACCTCAAGCTGGGCACCGGTCATATTTTTCTTCATATCGAAATCTTTCTTGTCGAATGCCGCTTTCATATCAACCTTCGAGAACTCCACCTTCACAAGCGGGTTCTGATCCGAGTCCATCACATTGACAGATACCGGCATCAAATCTTTCTTATTGAAAGCAATCTCTTGGGTAGGCAACATCTGGCTGTTCTGATAACGTGTTTTCGTCGTAAAGACATAATGGTCCTTCGTTTCTTTGAAGGTCGCATCTTTATCTTCCACTACGTCTTTCACAAGTGACTCATACAAATAGGCTTGACTGCTGTTTTCCGGCCAGTCGCTCTGGAAACGGAAGCTTTTGTTCAAAGCCGGCGTCAGGACGAACACACCCTCATCATTACGCAGAATCATCTGACTCTGATCTTTCGCAGCGTTCTTCAATGCCACCCGGTAATAATTAGGGTCATTATGCCACACTTCCACATCGTACGTCTGTGGTTCATCCCCTACCTGCAGGGTCATCTTCGCATCCGCCTTATACCCCTTCATATCCTCTACCTTTGCCTTCAGGTCCTTGGTCACATCTTCTTTCGACTTCTCGCCACAAGCCGCGAGCATCAGCACCGCCAGCATCGTAAGCACTAGCACCACTAGCTTTTTCTTCATGAATTCAACCCCTTTTGTCCCAGGATAAACGTAATGTAGAGAGGGGAAGGCCCGTTGCTTAAAAATGGACGATCTTCATCGAATGTCCCGCCCTTTTCTGTCCAACTGCCATTCGCCAAAGAATCGCGATGGATAAACAACAGACCTTGTCTCTCTTATTGCACTACTGAATATATGAGACAACCTCATGGTTTATGCTAGTGGAAATTGCAAGCATGAAATAATTTCACGCTTCAATGATCACCTGCGCCGCTGCATATTCCCGGCTGTGGGTGATGGAGAGGTGGGCTCTTTCCCCCTCAGGCTTGGAGAAGAACGGCTTTCCGTTTTCATCTTTACTGATCTCGATATCCTGGAACGATAAAGCCGTACCAATGCCGGTCCCGTTCGCCTTCGCATATGCCTCCTTCGCCGCAAAGCGGCCAGCCACATACTCAACCTGACGCTGTTTGCTCAACGAAAAGAAGACATCCTCTTCTTTCCCGGTCAAAATCCTTTTCATGAACTTCGGCTGACGCTCTAGCATGTGCTGTATGCGTGAAATTTCCACGATATCCAGCCCGATTCCTTTTATCATATGCTTGATCTCCTTCTACTCTTGTCCTCTATTGCATATTTTTATAATGACTGTTCACAACGTTTTCTTATACTATAGTAATAGAACCTTTTACGAGACTAAAACCGAAACGACCCTACACAGGAGGATACACTATGTTTGTCAGGACTGAAAGCTTTTCACAATTTATACGATTCTATCCCATTATTTCCTTGATTGTATTGATTCATATCATCTTGTACGGGGTGAGTGCACTCCCTATCTTCCCCCAACTGTGGGTGTATGAGCAACTCGCAGGTGTGAACCTTTTCATCAGGGACGGGGAATGGTGGCGATTGATCACGCCGATCTTTGTCCATATGGGATTTGCCCATCTTCTGTTCAACTCGTTCTCACTCGTCTTATTCGGGCCGCCACTTGAAAAACATCTCGGCAAGGCTAAATTCCTCGGACTTTATCTTGCAAGCGGCGTGTTCGCCAATATCATCACCTATCTGATCAAGCCCCTCACCTACAGTCACGTCGGGGCGTCCGGGGCCATCTTCGGATTGTTCGGCTTCTATATCGCCATGATCGTCACGAAGCACCCGTTCATCACGAAAGAAAGCCGGCAGGTCATCCTTCCGATCGTCGTCATCGGTGTCATCATGACATTTATGCAATCCGGCATCAACATCACCGCTCATCTCTTCGGATTGATCGGGGGATTTGTGATCAGCATGATTGGAGGACGAAAGTAACCAAAAGAAAGGACCCGTCGCAAAAAACGGGTCCTTTCTTTTCATGCGCGATGGGAGAACCAGGAAGCAATGCGCCTCAGATCTTCTTTCTCTAAATCCTTGAGCCCGCTTGCATGACCGGTCTCTCCGGATTTGACCGTAGTCGTGAGCGTCGCAAGCCCCTTCCTCGATTGAAACCAGCTTTCATTTCCGTCCATCGATTGAATACGGTTCTTCTTCATATACATTGTATGCTTCAAAAACCCTCTATACTGCAGGGATAACTGCCCGTCATCGATCCTCCAGCCGCCGGTCCGGTACTGCATATAGCCCCACATGCCGAACGGGACGGTCAAAAGGAGGGCAAGGGAACCATAAGGCCAGAAGAAGTAGCACGCAGCGCCTGAAAGGACGAGCACCGAGACGGACTGCCTGAATACATATCTTCTTAACGAACGCCGGGGAAGCCTCTTGTAATTCTCCTCGATAACGTAATCAGGGAAGATCCCCTTTAACAATTCCGCCACCCGTTTCTTCCTCACGATCGGCAGCAGTTTGATGCTCGTACTGTCTTTTTCCAACACGGATCCGCCTGCATTTTCAATGTGGACAGTGCAATAACCCAACAGCTGCCTGAGGGGATTTTCCACTACCCGTATCCCCTGGACCCTGTTCAACGGAACGGTCACCTGCTTCTTTTCAAGAAGGCCCCTCGTCATGACGATATGACTGTCCACCAACTTGATTTGAAAATCCCCATAAATGACAAACGTCCATAGTATCGACAGAAGCCATGTAAAAAGGAGTCCTGCCAACGCAGCCACCGCCACGATCAATACACCGCTCCTCACAAACACCGCCAACTCATCATACACCGCCTCATAGGGGATGAATTCGTTAAACTGTGAAACAAAGAGCATCACACCGGACAAAATGACCCCGATCCCACCTGAAGTGGCAGCCAATACCCAGAGGTCTTTTGCCGACAGGGAGAAATAAGCTTTTGCGGAGCGCTCCACTTCCGGCTGCTCCTCCGCCCTGTCTGCTGAGGCATTTTTCTTCTCCCGGTAAATCAAGCGTTCCAACTCCACCGCTTCTTCTTTGGAAACAGCAGTCAGTTCCGCTTCCGACTCCCGGGGATTGGAAGATCCGGCCGTTTCGACCTTCACTTTCACCAATCCGAAGGGACGGTGTAAAATACCCTCGGAGAAATTCAGGCTCTGGATCCGTTCAATGGGAATATACCTTTTCTTTTTCACGAATAATCCATACTCGATCCTGAGCTCACCTTCTTCCAGCCGGTAGGAAAAGCGCAGCCATTTCACGATCCCTGAAACGAGAACGAACACAGGAACCGCCACCATGACCAATAAAGGCAGGTAATCCAAGAAACCGCTCTTCTCTCCCCTGTTGAGTACAAACAGGAATACAAACGGGACGACCATCTCTTTCAATTGCTTGACGAAGCTTGCCACTGCAGAAATCGGATGAAGGCGTTTCGGTTCAGACATCATCTTCTGCCACCCTCGCCAATCGGGAAATCGAATGTCTCAATTCTTCCGCTTCCTCCACATCCAGCGCAGGAATCTCATGAACGGTCGCAGCCGTTGAAATCGTGATCGTCGATAACCGGTACCGCTTCAGGATCGGCCCCTGCACCGTGTCCACATGCTGCACCCGCACCATCGGGACAAGCGTCCGCTTCACGATGAAAATCCCCCTCTGGAGCTCGATCTCCTGCTCCCTCACTTCATACCGCCATCTCTTCCACCTGATCGTCGGAATGAAAAACACAAACAAATATGTACATACAATCAATACGCCGGCCGATGCAATCGTCGCCCATACCGGCCAGTCAAACAAATAGGCAAGCACGATGACCCCTGCTGCAAGCAAAGCGACTATGAGTGACTCAAACACCCCATAGATCCGCCACACCTTCAAAGCCAACGGCGAAATTCTTTTCTCCGGTTCACCTATCATTATCATCCACCTCATCTCTCTCACTAAATCTTACAATATCTATACGATTTAGAACAGAGATGGTTTCAATCAACCGCATTCTCACTTCAGCACAAAAGAACCCTTATCGACCCACTCGATCCCATCCGCACCCTCCAAATCCGCCACCAGTCGGAACAGCGCATCATCCTTCTTCTTCGCTTCAATCATACAATCAATCTCATCCACAGACCCCTTGATCCCATGAAGGAAATCAAGGAACATACCCGGATCGATAAAATCCGCATGGGCTCTATAGTCCTCCTTCGACCGGGGGCTCGAAATATGCATCTTCACAGGCAACGGCGACCCGCTCCACGTCCCGGCCACCCTTTCCCAATCCAGCTTCCAGTCCCGCTCATGATTCGCAAGATGATGATGATAATCGAACACCAGCGGAATCGCCAGCTTCTCACACAAATACAAAACATCACTCACATTGAACACTGTATCATCATTTTCCAGGATGACCATCCGCTGAAGATCAACCGGCGTCAAACCCCAATTATGGATGAACTGCTCAAGCGCCTTCTCCTTATCATCATACGCCCCGCCCACATGAAGCACACACCTGTGGGCAGGATCGATTCCCATCCCCTTCAATAACCCTTCATGCATCTTCAACGTCTTCAAGGAATTCTTCAACACATACACATCTCCCGAATTCAGCAGAACAAAATGATCAGGATGAAACCCCACCCTCATCGGATGACGCGCCACGTACTCCCCTATTGCCTCAAGCTCATCCCGTAAAGGCGAAAGATAATCCCACCCCTTCAACTCCGGATGATTCGCAAGAGGAATCAACTTCGAACTGAAACGGAAAAACCGGATATCATTCATCACATTATGCTTCAACAAACGCAGACAATTCTCCAGATTCGATCTCGCAATCCGCTCCAACTTAAGCACCGCCGCCTCCCGATCCTTGATCCCGGAAAACTGCTTAAACGTCATCGTCTGCGAAGGGGACGCATTTTGAAGATTCATGCTCATGGCCACATAGCCGAGTTTAATGAGTGTCATTTGGGGTTGGCTCCTTTTTAGGGGTTAGTATGTGCAGGGGGTGGGGGATTATTTATTTTTGAGGATTATAATAAAAGGCTGCTTTCCTTTCACCCTCCATTTTGAATTCCTTCAACATTTTATAAGCCGTTGTGCGTGAGGAAAGATGGAGGAAATCCCTTAACTCACGGTTGGTAATATTCTTGTTAATCAGGAGAAAATAATCACGTATCGCTTGATGATGTGCATATTTACCAAACCTCTCACACTTACCGCAACGCCAGGAAGCATAAACCCTTGTCATCGGGATGTGCTCACAATGTTCGCAACGGACACCTGTGATGATGTCAGTTTTCGTTATCCCATATGTCAATTCAACATCCAGTTCATTTTCCATATGACTTTTTAATATCAGTTTTTTTATCCTATTAACTTCTCTATCCGATAAAACCTCTTTTGACAGGGCGTTATTTACCTCCTTGATCTTATCAATGATGTTCTGCGCATGAATGATATTCCTGTAAGGAGAATCCTTGGGTGGTGTTTTGGCGTAATTCAATATGGTGGAAGGGTGACTGAATACGACGAGGTGTTCAATGGGAGGATGCTTCAGTTTCTGGACACTGAACCACTTTTGGAGCAATAGCTTTTGCCTTTGCACTTGGGAAACAGGGTCATTGAATCCTTCGGCAACCCCGTTACGCGTGCGGGTTAACTGTTTGATAAAGGGATCGATCGATACCATTCCTGAAATGTTCTTAACCTCGATCAACAAAATATAAGCTGGGGTAAGAATGAGGAAATCAATTTGAAAGTATTTCGAGAAAAGCGGGAGCCTTACGTTATGAAAAATTTTGTATCTCTTATCTTTTAAAAAGCTGAGGTGATAATATACCGTCGATTCACCGTTGTATCCAGCCTTCTTTTTCTTTAAATCCTTCTCTACAACGGGATACTTTTGATGATGGAGGGGCAGCCTCCATAATAAAGCTTGATTCTTTTCAATACTGAGGGGAATTTGTAGATCTTTACAGAACAAATCATCACTCTCCTAACCTGTTTTGCTAAATGAATTCGGCATGAGTGAGAAAATCCCTTCTTTTCCCTGGGGAGATTCATCGAAAAATTTGTTTATGCGTCGGAATTTGAATTTATGCGTCACTTTTCGGTTTTATGCGTCACTTTTTCGATTTATGCGTCACTTTTTTATTTTATGCGTCGGTCCACCCCATTTATGCGTCAGTCACTAACACAGGCCGAACTGCCGGCCGCAAGTAACTTCCCTCTTTTAAAAACGCATTCCCCATATAAAAAAACACGACAACCAAAAGGTCATCGTGTCCTTCATTCTCAATCAAGATCAAGAATTGTTATATGATTTGCGTTTGCTTGAAGATTGTGGTCTGCCGCCGCCTGAACGGTTGCGGTCTCCGCCACGGCTACTTCCGCCTGAGCGGTTGGCGCCACGGGATGATCCACCTCGGCTACCGCCGCCTTTGCCGCTGCGGTTTCCACCTTTGTAACCACCGCCACGGTTGCCGCCGCCACGATTACCGCCTCTTGATGGTAATGGACGCTCTTCCGTGATGTCTACCGGTGTTGTATCAGGCTCTTTAGTCAGTACACGGATCGCTGCTGCTACTGCTTGAACAGGATCGTGATCGCCAAGTAACTCTTCAGCTAATGGGTAGTACTCTTTAAGATCGCTTTCCTTCGCTGCTTCAACAAGCTTCTCTACAGCAAGGCGTTGCTGGCCTTCTAATGCTTCGTTTAAGCTAGGTGGCTTAAGGGCCGTCATTTTCTTCTTCGTTGTTTGTTCAACGATCTTCAGGTAACCCATTTCTCTTGGTGTAACAAAAGTGATGGACATACCTTTCTTACCTGCACGACCTGTACGTCCGATACGGTGAACGTAGCTTTCAGGGTCTTGAGGAATGTCAAAGTTGTATACATGTGTAACGCCTGAGATATCAAGTCCACGTGCAGCAACGTCTGTTGCAATCAGGATGTCGATGCGGCCTTCTTTGAATTTCTTAAGGACCGTCATACGACGAGCTTGAGAAAGATCTCCGTGGATTCCTTCTGCAAGGTAACCGCGGATGCTTAGGGCACGGGCTAATTCGTCTACTCTACGCTTTGTACGACCGAATACGATCGCAAGCTCAGGAGATTGGACGTCGATCAGACGAGAAAGTGTATCGAATTTTTCTTTTTCGCTTACTTTCGTGAAGTACTGCTCGATGTTAGAAACCGTTACTTCTTTCGATTTCACCTTGATGACTTCCGGCTCTGTCATGAAGCGGTTTGCAATGCGGCGGATCGGATCCGGCATTGTTGCAGAGAATAGAAGTGTTTGTCTTGTGCTTGGTACAGTCTCAAGGATGCTTTCGATGTCTTCGATGAAGCCCATGTTCAGCATTTCGTCTGCTTCGTCAAGTACAAGTGTCTCAACGTTTTCAAGGTTAAGTGTTTTACGTTTGATGTGGTCAAGAAGACGACCTGGTGTACCTACGATGATATGAGGGTTCTTTTTCATCGCGCGGATTTGGCGCTGGATGTCCTGACCTCCATATACTGATAGGACGCGGGCACGCTTGTCAGCACCGATGCGGTATAGCTCTTCAGAAACCTGAATCGCAAGTTCGCGGGTTGGTGCAATGATCAATGCTTGCACTTTAGGGTTTTTCACATCGATTTTCTCGATCATTGGAATTCCAAATGCTGTTGTTTTACCTGTTCCAGTTTGTGCCTGGCCGATGATGTCTTTACCTTCTAAACCTACTGGAATCGTACTTGCCTGAATTGGTGTTGCTTCTTCAAAGCCCATACGTTTGATTGATTTCAACGTAGATGCGCTTAAGTTTAAATCTGCAAACTTAGTCAATGTTACATTCTCCTTTAATTTACATCTTTTATAACTAATCAATATCTGATTATATTTTTAGGTCGGAACGAAATCTTACCCACCGAAAGACTTCGGTATCTAATCTAAAACTGTCTATATGAGATGTTTAGTGTAATGTTTGATACAAAAAAATACACTCTTCAAAATAGAAGAGCTAGCACGTCCAACAAAATAAGAACTATGTTGTAGTAATGTTACCACTTCTAGAAATGAATTTCAATCTAATGTCAAATAGTCAATCTATTCACTTTGCAGGAATTGGAAGATCTTATCAAAAAGTTCGTGATTATCTTCACTGTGACAAATCAAGTGTTTGGCTTTTGAAGAGTAAAACAAGTCCTTTTCCTCAGAAGAGATCGTTTCATATATATATTTTGCTGCTTTGGGAGGGACTATCCCATCATTTTTTCCCTGGGCGATAAATGTGGGGATGTTCACCTTTGTCAGGAGGGGACGGGTCAATCTGACCACTTTTCTGAATTCATATGTGGACAGGATCGGGGTTTTTGTCACCTTCCATTTGTACCTGTTGTACAGTTCATTTTCGATCAGGCCGCCCTGCACGCCTTCTTTGATCATATTACCAATATCTTTCAGCAGCTGTTTGACATTTACATAATAAGCCGCAGCACTTAAAAGGACGAGCTTATGGATATCGTACTTCACGGAAAGATAGGAAGCGATCAATCCTCCCATGGAAAAGCCGACCACATACACCTCATCACATGTATCCAGGAGAACCTTCAGTTCTTCTTCTGCATGCATGAGCCATTCCATATGCTTGACGCCTTTCAGCTCGAGGGTTTCCCCGTGACCCGGAAGTGTCGGCACTGCAATCTGCCAGTCGGTCCTTTCCCTGAGAAAATCAGCCAGTGGCTCCACCTCATACGGGCTGCCTGTAAATCCGTGGATCAATAAACAACCGATCATACTATCCCCACTTACGTGATAAAAAGTAGGGAGCGAGCCATTCTCCCCAATCTGTCTTCAAGCTCATTGTATGCATTTCATTCAAGGTTTAAACGTCCTGCAGTCCCTCAATGACTTCTTCTAATTTCATTCCCCTTGAAGCCTTAAATAAAACCAGTTCATCCCCTTTAATGAAGGAAGATAATGAAGAGATCAATTCGCCTTTATCGGTGAACGAATGCACCCGGTCTTCCGGGAAGTTCTGCAGTGCACCCTTACCGATATATCCGCCGAGGCGTCCGAATGTGAATACATGCTGGATGCTTCCCGGATCGATCAGACGGCCGATTTCTTCGTGGAACGCCTCTTCCTGCTCACCGAGTTCGAGCATATCCCCAAGTACGAGGACTTTCGTCTGAAATCCGGACAGCTCGGATACGAGTCCGATCGCCGCTTTCATGGAAGTGGGGCTCGCGTTGTACGCATCATTGATGATGCTTTCCCCCTTCTTCCCTTCCACCATTTCCATCCGCATTTGCGTCAGCTTTAATGTTTGCAAGCCTTCTTTCATTTCTTCCACACTCAAACCGAACTTGCGGGCTATCAGGATCCCTGCAAGGGCGTTATGGATATTATGCTGACCGAGCACCGGCAGGAAGAACGTCTCTCCTTCTGCCATCGATGTTTCGAAATGACTTCCTTGGTTATCCATCTCGATACGGGTTGGATAAATCGTATTGGATTCACCTCGTCCGAACGTTTCCACGTGATTCAAGTTCAGTTCTTTCACCCCATCCTGCAAAAGAGGCTCGTCTCCGTAATAGGCGAATAGACCATCAGGCTTCAAGCCTTTCACAATTTCAAGCTTCGCCTTTGCGATGCCTTCACGTGAGCCGAGGTCCTGAAGATGTGATTCTCCGATGTTCGTGATGATGGCTGCATCTGGCTGCGAAATATCAGAAAGAAGCTCAATTTCGCCGAAACCGCTCATCCCCATCTCCAAAACGGCCACCTCTGAATCTTGCGGCAGTGATAGAATCGTCAGCGGAAGGCCGATATGGTTATTGTAATTTCCCTGTGTTTTATAGACGCGGTACTTTACTGACAGGAGGTTCGCCACAATATCCTTCGTCGTTGTTTTCCCGTTGCTTCCGGTAATGCCGACCACTTTCAGATCAAGTTCGTGACGATACTGATTCGCCAGTGACTGCAGGGCAAGAAGCGGGTCCTCCACCACGATGACCGGGATATCCTCCGGAGGGTTCGGGACATTGTGATCCCAAAGGGCAGCCGATGCCCCGTTTTCAATCGCATTGCGGACAAACTGATGACCGTCGACGTTTTCTCCTTTAAAAGGAACAAACAGGTTGCCTTTTTCAATCTTTCTTGTATCGATGGACACACCTTTTACTACAACGTCAGCAAAGCTGGAAAGATCATTTTTCACATCGAGCATCGTACAAATCTCTTTAATCATTTTTTGGAACATTGTTTTACTCCTTTTTTCTTTTTTTATCAAAATAGAGCAGGGACTGCCATTAGACGTTGAATCTTCCGGTCAGTCCCTCGTTGCCTACATTGTATGTTTGATGGTTTGTTTCTCTTGATGACGCTCCATGCCAAGCTCTACCAGCTTACCGATTAGGCTCGGGTAGTCGACACCCGTATGCTTCCATAGCAGAGGGAACATGCTGAATGGTGTGAAGCCAGGCATCGTGTTCACTTCATTCATGTAGATCCGGCCATCTTCCGTCAAGAAGAAGTCGGCACGTACAAGTCCTGAACAATCAAGGGCTTTATACGAATCAATCGCGATTTTCTTCATTTCATTATAAACGCTGCCTTCTACTTCTGCAGGAATGATGAGGGCCGTATCGCCGTCTTCATACTTTGCTTTGTAATCGTAGAAGTCCTTTTTAGGGACGATCTCACCTGCAACCGAGCATTCAGGCTGGTCGTTGCCCAATACGCCAATCTCGATTTCACGTGCTTTTACGCCTTCTTCAATGATGATCTTACGGTCGAACTGGAACGCTTCAATGAAGGCAGCCTTCAGCTCTTCACGTGACGTACATTTGCTGATGCCGACTGAAGATCCAAGGTTCGCAGGCTTCACGAAGCAAGGATAGCCGATTTCCTCTTCCACTTGCTTATACGCCGCTTCAGGATTTCCTTTCCACGTGCTGCGGATGAACCAGGTGTACCCCACCTGCGGAATGCCTGCCTGTGCGAACAGATTCTTCATGATCACTTTATCCATGCCGGCAGATGAAGCAAGGACGCCATTTCCGACATACGGCAGATTCAACAGTTCAAGCATCCCTTGAACGGTACCGTCTTCACCGTTTGGTCCGTGAAGCAGCGGGAAGATCATGTCATATCCTTCAGATCCTGAAGGTGAGATGGACGTGCTTAGCGCATTCGGAGAAATCTCTTCACCGTCTTTGAATTGCAATGCTTTCACATCTTCAACCGGGGCATTCAGCTGTGGACCTTTGATCCAGGCGCCTTCCGTTGAGATGAAAATAGGGTGGATTTCATATTTATTTAAGTCCAGGGCACCGATCACGGCCTTGGCTGTTTGCAAAGACACATTATGTTCAGCGGATTTACCGCCGTACAGCAAGCATAACTTCGTTTTCATGTATGAGTTACCTCCAATATTAACAATAGATGTTTCTATTTTATCACTTTCATCAAAAAGGGAAAGAATGATTCATATGGAAAATCAAAATTACCACCTTCGTCTTGATTCAAAAGGCATTTCCTTACGCCCATTATATATGTATGCAAACCAAACCCAGTCCTGCGACAGAAAGGGATGATTATTATTCTGAATACACTTAACATTCCGCCTATTTGAAAAGCTATTAAAATATGCCCGTCTACGGTGTATAATCCTCCTATTAAAAACATTTGTACTTTCAAGGAGGACACCCAGATGAGAAAGCTTGGTTTATTACCTAAAATCATTTTAGGCATCGCGTTAGGTATCGTTATCGGCGCATTTGCCCCTGAATGGTTCGTCAAAATCTTCGCAACGTTCAATGGATTATTCGGTAACTTCCTCGGATTTGCGATTCCGTTGATCATTATCGGATTCATCGCACCAGGAATCGGGTCCATGGGGAAAGGAGCAGGCAGGCTGCTTGGATTGACGACAGCTCTCGCTTATGGTTCCACGGTACTTGCCGGCTTACTCGCCTTTACGGTGGCCAAATCCATTTACCCAACTTTATTATCAAATCAAACGTCACAGTCTTTTGAAAATCCGGAAGAAGCACTGCTTAAAGGGTTCTTCACGGTGGACATGCCTCCGATCATGGGCGTCATGTCAGCACTATTGATCGCTTTCACCATCGGTCTTGGTATGGCAGCCATCAAAGGAGACACTCTTCAAAAAGGCATGAATGAATTCCGCAATATCATTGAGCTCGTCATTGAAAAAATCATCATCCCGCTCCTGCCGGTCCATATCCTGGGGATCTTCGCCAATATGACACAGGGCGGACAAGTAAGTGCCATCATGTCTGTATTTGCCAAAGTATTCGTCATGATCATCCTTTTACATCTTGTCTTTTTAGTATTGCAATATACAGCAGCCGGCACGTTGAGAAAACAAAATCCGCTCGCGATGATGAAGGGCATGCTTCCTGCCTACTTCACTGCACTCGGGACACAGTCTTCTGCATCCACAATCCCGGTGACACTGGAGCGCTCGAAGAAAATCGGCGCAAGAGAACGGATCGCAGACTTCTCTGTTCCACTCCTTGCAACGATCCATCTGTCAGGCAGCACCATCACCCTTGTCAGCTGCGCCATGGCAGTCATGGTCCTGCAAGGGGAAGCACTGCAGTTCACACAGCTCTTCCCGTTCATCCTGATGCTCGGCATCACCATGATCGCAGCACCAGGTGTCCCTGGCGGAGCCGTGATGGCAGCACTCGGTTTGCTTGAAACCATGCTTGGCTTCGGACCGACCATGACTTCCCTCATGATCGCCCTGTACCTTGCACAGGACAGCTTCGGAACAGCATGTAACGTCACAGGAGACGGCGCCATCACATCCATCGTCGACAAACTGACACAAAAAGAGAAAACAGCCGTATCCAACATCAAAGCTAGCTAGCCCACTAAGGTCCGTCCCTCGATTTCGAGGGACGGACCTTTCTTTTTACCAAACGAACGAGTCGACGGAATACCCCCTCCTCTTTGTTATTTTCTGTATAATGGAAATAATGACAAAATAAAGGAGTGCGCATGAATTGAAATTAACCAATCAACGTGTAACACTAAGAAAAATAGAAGAAAGAGACCTTTCCACCCTCTGGCAACTGATTTACGGAGACCCGGCACCTCAATGGAAGAAATGGGACGCCCCCTACTTCGAACACAAACATGTCCCGGAGGAGGAATACATCGCATCCTCCATCCAGAATAAGAGCCGCAATGATGAACACCAGCGCATCATCGAAGTAGACGGAAACATCATCGGTACGGTCAGCTACTATTGGGATTTCGAACCGAGCAGATGGCTCGAAGCTGGGATCATCATCTATGACCCCGCCTTCTGGAACGGCGGCTACGGGACGGAAGCATTGACGCTGTGGGTCGATCACCTGTTCACCACGAAGGAAATCGGCCGCGTCGGCATCACCACCTGGTCAGGAAACGAACGGATGATGAAGGCCGCCGAGAAAATCGGGATGCAGCTTGAAGGCCGGATGCGAAAGTGCCGCTACTACAACGGCGTCTACTACGACTCGATCCGGATGGGGATGATCCGGGAGGAATGGGAAGAAAAGCGTCTCTAAAAGGAGATCCGCAATGAAAACGATCATCTTAGTAGGTGGCGGACACAGCCACCTGCACTGCTTGAAAAAACTGAAACAATCCAGGGACGAAAATGTGAAATGGATCCTCATTTCCCCGTCCCGCCATCAATATTACTCCGGCATGTTCTCCGGTTACACAGAAGGCATCTACTCATTGGAAGAAACCCGGATCGATTTACATACACTTTGCGAAAAATCCGGATGCGACTTTGTGGAAAGCACCGTCCTTTCGATCGATCCTGATCAGCAGCACCTGCTCACAGACAACGGGGACATTTTCACCTACGATTTCGTTTCCTTCGACATCGGTTCACGAAATGACTCGCTGGACATTCAGGGACTGCACGATCACAATCTTCCCATCAAGCCGAACTACCGGTTCCCTGACCAAATCGAGAAACTGCATCGGAGCAGGAACACCATTTTTATCGGCGGAGGTGCAGCCAGCGTGGAAATGGCCCTCTCGCTGAAAGCGTGGAAGGTCGACCACGGATTTGATGACCATGACATCACAGTCGTCCACTCCTCCCCCCTATTAGAGAAAGCAGGACCTTTCTCTTCTAAAAAAATGCATGGGGTCGCCCACTCAAAGGGGCTCACCCTTCAAGAAGGTCGTGTGACAAAAGTAGACGGCACCCATGTGCATACAGACAAAGGCGAATCCCTTCCATGCGACGAAGTGATCTTCTTGGGCGGACCGAAAGCACCTCCCCTGTTCGGGAGCAGCATCCTGCCGACCGATGATCACGGATTCCTCCTCGTCAACAGCTACCTTCAATCCGTCGACTATCCGAACGTATTTGGAGCCGGGGACTGCGCCACCCTGAAGGATTTCCCCGACCTTCCGAAAAACGGGGTCACCGCTGTCAGACAGGGACCCGTCCTCTGGAAAAACCTGCGCGGGGCAGCCGCTGCCGGAAGCATCATTCCCTTCGAACCGCAAAAGCGGTACCTGGCAATCATGTCGATCGGTCAAAAGCAGGGCTTCCTGACGTACGGATCCTTTTCACTCGTCAGCGGCTGGGCATGGAAATTAAAGAATTGGATTGATGTGAGATTTATAAAAAAATATGAGGAGTGAGCGTGTAGGAAGTATCTTTTGTCCTCCCTGCAGATTGAAGATTCAGGGCGTTCAGCAAATACCGGGCCGTATTTCTGGAAGTCAATTGCAGGAAATCCCTCAACTGACGGTTTGTAATCTGATGAGAAACCAACAGATAATAATCCCTTAAAGCCGAAAGATGGGCATCCTTTGACTTTTGATGGCAATCGGCGCATGTCCATGAACCAAATGCCCGGATCATAGGCATGTGCTGACAACCGGGACATTGGACACCGGTCATGATGTCTTTTACTTGAATTCCATATACATCACTGGGAAACACAATAAGCGGGGTATGTTTTTTCATTAAAAGTTTAGAGACTTTCTTTAATTGTTTCAATGGGAGATATTCTTTTCTGTGGGATTGGAGGAGACTGATCAGGCGTTCTTCTATATTTTCCACCCTGACAACATTGTCGTATCTTTCATGAGGAGATGCAGTATGCAGCACCGTGGACCGGTTGGTCATCACCACAAACGTAGCAACAGGTAAGAAGGGGATATTCATCTTGGCAAACCAACGGATCAACTGCTTCTTCTGACGCTCAACCTGACTGACCGGATGACCAAACGCCTCTTCAACATCATCCCATTTCCGGATCGCCTGATCAAACTTCCCATCCAACGTATAAATGCCGGAAATATGCTTCACTTCCAAAATGATCGCGAGATAGGGAGTCAACAATAGCGTATCAATCTGAAAAAACCGCCCATCTATCTCTAAACGGATATCATGCAAAATCAAAATATCCTTCTCATGAGAAACAGACTCAAGATAATAATCCAGTTGCAACTCCCCCCGATACCCGGCACGCCGCTTGGCCAAATCCTTCTTTACAACCGGCACCAGCTCATCAAACGGCGACAACCGCCCCATCAACGCCTCATTCATCTGAACCCTGTGCGGACATTCCCTTAACTTATCAATCAATATACCAACCCCTTTCTTGTTTTCTATCATTATTCGACACGGATGCAGAAAATCCTTTATTTTACAGGTGGGGATTTTTATTTTTGAGAGAGGGTGCTTTTTATTGAGTAACGCAGCGTAAAAGGAGGAAATTTTATCTTCAGAAGTTTTGATACGATTATAAATTACTATTATATTTGTAATTTCACTCATTGTTTGGCTGTTCGAAATGAGAATTGCGTAACTTTAAAAGGGTATTGCGTGAAAACCAGACTTTATCGCGCAACTTTCAACGTTCATTGCGTAACTTTTGACCTTTATTGCGTAATTACACTTATGAGGTGAACAGTCCTTTTCCAGCATACTATTAGCAAGCGAAACTCCTGGGCGAGGCGCTTATCACCATCATAGTTTGAAATTTTTTCATTAAAATAAGGCCTTTCTCTCTTCTAAGCTCTTAAATCAACCAAATATCACCATTATATTTGTAATCCTACACACTCATTAACTTTTTAAAAAAGGTATTGCGTAACTTTAAAGGGTTATTGCGTGAAAACCTGACTTTATCGCGTAACTTTCGACGTTAATTGCGTGACTTTTACCCTTTATTGCGTAATTACACTTTTGAATGTGAACTGTCCTCTTCCAGCATACTATTAGCAAGCGTAATGCCCCAATCAGGAGCGTATAACCTCATAATATGAAATTTCCCAATTAAAACAAGGCCTTTCTCTCTTCTAAGCTCTTAAATCAACCAAATATCACCATTATATTTGTAATCCCACACACTCATTAACTTTTCATAAAAGGAATTGCGTAACTTCAAAAGATTATTGCGTGAAAACCAAACTTTATCGCGCAACTTTTAACCTTTATTGCGTAATTACCCTTTTTCTATAAGCTCCTTACGACCTCCCCTCTAAAACACTCCACCCCACAAAAAAAACGCAACTGCCCCACCAGTCGCGTTCCAAAAAACCCTTATCTAAACAACTCCACATACTTCTTACTGATCACCGGCAGTACGCCGTCGAACAGTTTTTCACGCCAGTAGAGGTCTGCTGTTTGCTGGACCGCGGCGGCGTGGTTGGGGTAGGGGTAGACCATGTTGGAGAGGGCGCCGATTTTGCTTCCTTTTTCCATGGCGAAGATGACGGGCTGCATCCAGTCGCCGGCTCCTGATCCGATGGCGTGGGCGCCGAGGATCTTCCCTTTGGAATCTGTGATGATTTTGACCATGCCGTCGGTGCGGTGGTCTGCGACGAAGCGGTCGACTTCGTCGAGTGTCTTCCTGTATACCTTGTACGACAGATCCTGTTCCTTCGCTTCTTCTTCGGTCAGGCCGATGTGGAAGATTTCCGGTGTGGTGTAGGTTGTCCAAGGCAGTTTGTTGTAGGATACGTTCCGCTTCAGGCCGAAGACGGCATTTTGGACGACGAGTTTGCCTTCCATGCCGGCAGCGTGCGTGAAGGGGTAGCGGCCGTTGACGTCTCCGATGGCGAAGATGTGAGCGTGGTTCGTCCTCAGTTGGTCATTGACCTGGATGAAGCCCCGTTCATCCACTTCGACGCATGCTGCTTCCAGGTTTAATAATGCTGTCCCCGGCTTGCGGCCGGTGGCTACGAATAACAGGTCTCCTTCAATGGTTTGCTCGGCACCGTCCTGCGTATAATGGATCACTTTCTGTCCATTTTGTTCAGATACACGATTGATGTCTGCTTCAAAGATAAACTTGATGTCCTTTTTCAGTATGTCTGTGGCCCGTTCGCGGATTTCTTGATCTTCTTTCCTTAGAATGCCACTGTGCTTTTCGATGACCACAGCTTCTGCCCCCAGATGGGAAAACGCTTGGGCAAGCTCAAGACCGATGGGGCCGCCTCCGATGAAGATGACGCGCCGTGGCAGTTCATCAACTTCGAATATCGTTTCGTTCGTATGGTACCCGACATCCTGAAGCCCTTCAATGTCCGGGATGAGAGGGCTTGATCCCGTTGCGACGACGATCCTCTTACCTGTAATGCGGTCTTCTTTTTCCACGAGAATGGTGTGGGGATCGAGGAATTCTGCGGCTCCGAAGTAAATGTCGACGCCTAATTGGAGGAAGCGGTCCGGGTCATCATGGGCCTGGATATGCTGGACGGCATCTTGGACCCGCTGCCTGATTTTCTTCATATCCACCGATCCTTTTGTTTCGAATCCGAAAGCGGAGCTATTCCGGATCGTCGCCACTTCCTTTGCCGCTTCAATGAAAGCTTTGGACGGGACGCAGCCGAAGTGAAGGCAGTCACCGCCGAGCAGTCCGCTTTTTTCGATGAGGGCCACTTTGGCACCCAGTGATGCGGCTCCGGATGCGACGGTCAGTCCGCCTGCCCCGCCGCCTATTACAATCAAATCGTATTGGTCCATCTTTATCTCTCCTTATGAAAGTAATCGTTTCGCTTCCAGGAAGCGCTGTATACCGGTGTACAATTCCACTGCAAAAAACAATAGCGTCGTCCAGAGAACGATGGATGGAAAGAGCATCATGATGCTGAATAGGATAAAGCCTTCCGTTCTTTCGGCCAGTCCCGCCTGATAATAAAAGGACTTCATTCCCTGTTTCTCCGATACGGCGCCGACTGTCAGGAAGATCGTCATGGATATGATGATCGAGACACTGAGTAACAGGAGTGCCCATGTGATGTCAGGATGGAGGAACGCGACGCCGAGGATGACGCTGACTTCGACGATCCGGTCGAATGTCACATCCATGACCGTTCCGAACGGGGATGGCTTCGTCAGGCGGGCCATGGTCCCGTCCACCGCGTCAAGGAAGCCTGATATCCATAATAGGAGAACGGCGATGAGCGGAGATCCCAGGTAATAAACCAGACCGGTCGCCGATCCGATCACAAATGCGGCCACCGTCACCTGGTTGGCTGACAGGCCTTTTTTCAGGAAATACCGTGCCGTCCCTTCTATGCTTGGCTGCACCCACTTGCGGGCGTGTGTGTCTAACATGTCTTCTCCATCCTTTACTTATCGTCTTTGCCCGCTAATCCCAGCCACTCTTTCATCCTCTTTTTAAAAATCAACGGGATGATGATCATGATTAAGAATAGTGCGAGCGCTATATATAATTTCGTCCGGTCTTCTCCTACCAAGCTTGACCCAAGAAAGACATACCCAAACGTACCTGGTAAAATTCCGAGGGCAGTGGCGGTGATGAACGGGATGTAACGGACTTTTCCCATCCCGGCCAGATAACTGATGAGATCAAAATTCAGAAACGGGAGAAGCCTCAGCAGGAGGACATAGATGAAGCCGTTCTCCTCCATCTTCCCACGTATCTTTTCCATTCGGGGAGACGGTTTTTTTAATAGTTTCGCCCCGAGGAGGGTCGCTGCGTAATAGGCAACCGTTGCGCCTCCCAATGCTCCGAGAATGATATAAATGAAGCCTTCCCATGTACCGAAGGCGAGACCTGCGGCCAACGAGAGAATGGAAGCCGGAAAGAGGATCAATGGTCGGATCGTGTAGACGACGATGAATACGATCGGCGCCCAGATCCCAAATGAAACGATCCAATCCCTGATGTCCTTCGGTTTCACATGGAAGAAATTCCGGCTGAGCCACATGAGCAGCAGCAAACTTGCGATGACCAGTAAAATTTTCCCGATTTCCTTCTTTTTCATTCTTCTTCCCTCCTATTCCTTGTGCTGAAACGTTTGGATGTGCCGTTCATCGGCGCCAAGCCAGATTGTTTCGCTGTCTGTATGCCTATCTAAGGGCAGATTCAATTTCTGACCCAGTTCTTCCACCCATACTTCATACATGTCGGTTCCTGCCACAAATAATTTCTGAAGCACGGTTCCCTTCCATTTGCGGAAGGCTTGATCATGCCCACAAACCTCGATGTGAGATGAATGGATGAACCGCCCCTCCGGAAGGGTGAGTCCATCACTCATAAATGAAGCAACGAACGGAGAACCAGGCTTGTAATAGATGTCTTCCGGGGTGCCGATCTGGAGGAATCGGCCTTCATTCAGCACGCCGACCCGGTCGCCCATTTCATAGGCCTCATCCCGGTCATGGGTGACGAACAGCACAGTCGTTCCTTCCTCCTTCAGCATCTTACGCATCCATTGTCTCAGTTCTTTCCTTCTCATCAAATCAAGGGCGCTGAACGGCTCATCCAACAGGAGCAGTTTCGGCTTCAGGATCAGTGACCTGATCAGGGAAACCCTTTGCTGCTGGCCGCCTGACAGTTCTGAAGGATAATGATGCATCACATCGCCAAGACCGACTCTTTCGATGTATTCCTCCGCTCTCTTCCTATTCTCTTTCTTCCGCTTTTCCTTCATGGCCAAGCCGTACATGACATTTTCCAAAACATTCATATGGGGAAAAAGCAAAGGTTGCTGAAAGACCATCCCGATTTGGCGATCCTTCGGCCTGGTGGATGAAATGTCTTTACCTTCGATCATCAACTTGCCTGATGTGACCGACTCCAATCCGGACAGGAGACGGAGCAGGGTTGACTTTCCTGAACCTGATGCCCCGACCACTGAAAGGATCTCGCCTTTTGTCAGGGAGAACGTGATGTCGGTTAAAATATGTGCATCTTTAAACGTCTTTGATACAGTTTGAATATCGATATATGAACTCATGACTGCTTCCTCCCGCTAAGTCGTTGATAAGGGAGAATCAGTTTCAAACACCCTTCCAACAAGATGTATAACATAAAGGGGATGAGGGCGAATACGAGTGAGAATGCCGCCATCACCGCTTCATCTGCCGTATTGGTGAACGGATAGTAAACCATTGCGAGCGTCACCACATTTCCCCCGCCGATGATTGCCGTCAGCACATATTGACTGAGGCTGATCACAATCGTGAGGAACAATACGCTTCGAACGCTGGGAAGCAGCAAGGGCAATTCAATATGGTAAAAGCGCTGCCACGGGTTTCCCCCAAGCACCATGGATTGATCCATCAATTTCGCACCGATCCGCTCATAACCCGATTTAAACATTTTGATGCTGTACGGAACGGTCGGCACGAGATGGACGAGGGCGACACCGATCCAGTGATCTGACAGGCCGTATCTGATGAAGGTCAGATGAAGGCCGATCGCGATGACCAGGACCGGCAGAAACAGCGGAAGCAGCAGCAGCGATTCAATCAATGTTTTTCCCTTGAAAGAGGAAAAGGAGAACGCTTTGCCTGCAGTGATGCCGATCAGCATATTCAATGCCAGTACAACCAGTGCGATCCATAGCGAAACACCGATCGAACCTAGGAATTCCCCTTCATTCAACAGAAGCTTCCACGCCCGGAGACTCGGTGCTGCAGGAGCAGGAGCCCCCCATACCCAAACGCCGAAAAAGCTTTTGTAAATGAGAAAGAAAAGGGGGAATACAAAAAAGAATAAGGATATGATGTAAAATAGTGATTTTCTCATGACTGCACCTCTAATTCCGGATCCCCTTTGTGATATGAAGCCGTTTCTGATTGGTGAAATAAAGCATGAACCACATGAAAAGCCCGATCCCGAGACCAACGAGGACAAGTGCGGCAAATGCAAGCGGGCGGTCACTCCAACTCCCGCTGTAAAACCAGTCGTACGCCAGGATCGCGAGCATCTGCGGAGACGTCACCCCTAATAATTGAGGCACTTCGAATGCTGTAAAAATGAACGCAAACAGAATGGCACCTGTTTCGATCAGGACAGGAAAAAGAAACGGCCATTCCGCTGCCCAGAATGCTTTGAAACGGCCTGCCCCCAACAAGGAAGCGACCTCCTTATACCTTTTCGACACCGTCCCGTACACCGGAAGCAGCATCAGGGTGACGAAAGGGACTTCCTTCCATACATATGTCAGGATAATGCCGATACCATCCCGGTCCTGTACGAGGATCGGAAACTCACTCCTGCTTTCGATCCATCCGGCCCCTCCAACGATATTGGAAAAGAAGCCGCTTTGATTGAACAGGAGATAAACGAGATAGGCCCAGACAAAATGAGGCACAAGCATCGGGATCCAGACAAGGAGCTTATGCTTCGTATCCTGCAGCAGCGGGGCGAATGCCTTCACGATCCCAAGGCCGATGACGAGTGCCAGGATCGTAGAGACCGACGTCACGGTGAAGCTGAACAGGACAGAAGTGGAAAACCGGCTATGTTCAAAAATCTCCACATAATGACGGAAGGTGAATGACTCCCCCTCCACCACGCTTTCAAGAACGGCTAGGATGATCCCAAGCCCCGGGATCAGGAAGAAGAAAAGGAGGGCCGGGAACAGGAGAAGTGCTTTATTGACTTTCAGCCACTTCACGGATCCAATTCTCCTTTAACCATTCCACATAGGCAGCATCCAGCTCTCCGATGAAATTGTCTTCAAGTATGGATGCCTCCAGTACGCTCTCACCCCGGTCGATGTTCATGAACTTCCCTTTCCATTCGTCATCCAGCTTGTCGTAAGAAATAGGAGAGCTTTCTCCCCAGTAATTCGGCTTCAATTTCTCATACTGTGCTTCCGGTGAAAGAAACTCATTGATTGCGACCATGGCCCCTTCTTTATTCGGGCTGTTAAAAGGGATCGACAGGAAGTGGGTGTTGCCGATCGATCCGATGTCTGTCAGTACGAATGACTTTGTCCCGGCCGGAAACACGCCGTCCTTGATCATGTGTTCTGCACGGGCCTCATTGTAGCCCATCGTCATCCACACCTCTTCCTGACTGTATAGCTTATCAAGGTCTGTCAACGTGGACGGATACGTCTCTCCCTCACGCCACAAATACGGTTTCAGTTCATTTAAATCG
The DNA here is from genome assembly GCF_011398925.1 of Bacillus sp. KH172YL63. Classification (NCBI taxonomy): domain Bacteria; kingdom Bacillati; phylum Bacillota; class Bacilli; order Caryophanales; family Bacillaceae; genus Bacillus; species Bacillus sp. KH172YL63. The sequence continues at coordinate 225,908 of NZ_AP022842.1, read as the reverse complement.
TCCCAGACTCCCTTTCCGATCTCCGCCGCTTTTTCATCATCGAATTCCGCCTGGGAGAGATTCGAATCGGTTTGGGCATAAAGGAGATGTCTCAGAAAGGCATTACCCGTGAAGTCACCCGGATGAGGATACGTGAACTTACCAGGATTCTCTTTGACGAATGCCTTCAACTCCTCGAGAGTCGTCGGAGGGTTCTTCACTTTGTCACTATTATAGAAGAAAGTGAACTGCACCTTTCCCCACGGGGCCTCATACCCTTCCGTTTCTGTACCGAAATCGTATTGAAAAGCTTCACTTTCTGTATCGTAATAATTCGTGAAATTCGGAAGCCTGTCGACAAACGAACCTGCCAGCAGGTCATTTTCCTTGGCGTTCTTAAAATTTTCACCGTTGATCCAGACGATATCGATCGTCCCTTCCTCTTTCCCTGCACGCTTCTCTGTTTGAAGCTTTTGAAGGATTTCTTGCGTATCGATAGGAACACGATTCAATTCAATATCGTTCTTTTCCTTCAGGGTCGGGGCAACCACCTCATCGACATAACGGTTGATCCCATCATCGCCTCCCCACATAAAGAGGTTCACCTTCGTCCCCTTCGCTTCAGAAACAATGTCCTCCCACTCTCCGTCAGGTATGCCACCGCTCTCCGCTTCATCTTTTGACCCGCAGGCGGACAACAGAAATAAGGAAATAACGCTTATGATTGCGAACCACTTTTTCATCCAACTCGCTCCTCTGCTTTTTTATATGATTGATCTTAATCTTGTTTATGATTGTTTCTTGAGCGGATCGAGATTGGTATTCGCCGCTCCCTTTAGTATAATTCAATTGTACTGGACCTCAGAATATAAAAAAGTAATCTGCCTTACATATGTAAAGTCACAGCACATCGAGATCCGTGGTTATCAGTCATTTTGCCCATCATTCACTGATTTTGTAACCTTTTTCACTATAATAAGTCTAATAAGAAAAGGAGGTGGGATGGACATGTTGCGATGGGTATTCGTAAGCTTCATTCTGATTGCCGGAATGGCAGGCTGCGGGAAAGCCGATGATCAACCCGAAGAACAGTCCAGTCCTCAGCAGCAAACCGGGGACGCAGAAGAAACTTCAGGACAGAAAGGGATTGTTGCAGGAGCAATGGAACCTTCATTAACAAAAGAAAGCCCAAACGTATATGTATACACGGTTAAAAACCAGACAGAACGAGAAAAAACATTTGTGTTTTCATCCGGGCAAACCATTGATTTCGAACTGAAAAATGAAAAGGGCGAGGTCGTATATAAAGACTCCGATAACAAAATGTATACGCAGGCGATCCAGGAAATCACCATCATTCAAGGAGAGGAATTCTCCCAGAAAGTGGCGGTTCCTGAACTTGAAAGCGGGACATACACCTTGACAGTCTGGTTAACAGCCAAAGGAGAAGAGAACTACAAAGCCACGGCTGAGATTGTGGTGGAATAGTTAAGAAGGATTGACCTTGATGGGGTCAATCCTTTTTTGGTGGGGGAGGCTTTTTGTTGGTTCTGAGTGGGGATGCGTTGGGGAAAGTGGCGTTCGCCGATAAAATCGTGATTTCGCCGTTATATTTCTGATATCGCCGTTATATTTGAAATTTCGCCGTTAAATCCAGGATTTCACCGTTATAATGAATATTTCGCCGATAAACGCATCTCTCCCCAACCGAGTGATCAGCATGAACCTTATAAATATTCCTACAATCCCAATTTCCAGAAAAAAAGAAAGAGATTGCCCCAAAATAAGGTCAATCCCTTTCAGTATAAACCGGCAGCGCTCCGTTCAAGGTTATTCGTTCCGGTGTGACTGTGCAGCTTCTGGCGAAGAACCGGACACCCTTTTTATTCGCTTCTTCCATGACAGAAGCGAAGTGGGGATCGATTTCCGGGGCGGAGGTGATGCCGTGAAGATCGGTGCGCTGGGCAATAAACAATACAGCCGTTTGATACTTACCTTCGATTTGCAAATGTGTCAATTCTTCTACATGACGGGCGCCCCTTGCCGTGACGGCATCAGGAAATTTACCCATTCCGTTCTCTTCCATCGTGACGCTCTTCACTTCCAGTAGGAGTTTTTGATCATTTTGTTTATGGGTGAGCAGGAAGTCGAATCGTGAGCGGCCCACCTTGTATTCGGCACGTTCGAACCGCCATTCGTTGAGCTCCTCGATCAATTCCTGCTGCAGTGCCTCTGTTACGAGCAGGTTTGGGTAGTGTGTATTCAAGGAGACGTAAATGTCGGATGAGGCATCGTATGCCATGACGGCGGACCATCTTGTTTTTCTTTTTGGATCGGTGGATTCCTTTATCCAGATTGGCCCCCCTGATACAAGGATATCCTTTAGTCGGCCCGGGTCAGGCAGGTGGACCTTTTCCTTTGAACCTGTGGGGAGTTCACATTCCAATACAAACCGGTTCAGCCGTTCGAGGAATACAGCCTTGACGAGGGTATCGTGAAATTCCAGTTGCACCAGACCATCCCGGCTCATTTGAGCAGTGCACTCCAGCTTTTCATTTTGCGGTCATAGGATAATAATCCGTTAGCCGGAGACTTGCTGACCTGTTTATAATCCTCTGCCATCTCGTCCATATCGTAGTAATCCCCGATCACCCATATCGGAATTTCGATCTTTCCTCTGCTTACGATCGCTTTTTCTAACGAAATGACCATTCCTTCTTTTAACTTGTCCCTAAACGAGTGGATGACTTCCTTTCCAATGGCAGGATAGGCTTTTTCTTTTTTCATGCCGAACAGGCCTTTACCGCCTTTGGTTGTGTTGAGCTTTGAAGACACAACAGCCCCCAGCATATGATAGAAATCCTCGAAGTCCCGGTAATAGACCTTATTAAACCAGCCATCATCATGGGAAAGATAGGCGTAACGGTTGTTTAGCTTTGAATAAAAAGGAGGGAGTAACGGCTGCTTGATGTGGCCCATATAAAGAAGCTCGGCGATTTCCTGACCGTTCAATTCATTGACGCCGACTTCTTCTTCGAAATCGATCCAGCAGAAGTCTCCATATCCATGAACCCCGTCATTCATCAGTTCCTCTATTTCATCCTTCTCCACATAGTCCATATGCGTATGTATATTGAAAGAGCCGTGCTCGTACTGATGCTCGATGAGGAGCAGATTCTTGAGCGGTTTCCGGGCATTCGAAGCGAATTCGCTGAAATTGATCCCATGGGACACCACAAACTGACGATCGGTATTCTTATGAACATAGATGATATCTTTAACTTGATTATTTGCCTTCAAGGCCATTCCCTCCATCTGATTTACACGATGCACTCATTATCTATTCTATTTTATCAAACATATGGGGAACTTGTTCTTTTCTATTTCATTTCAAAATGATGACAAAAGTCGCAGGTAATTGTCGGAAATAGTCATTATATGGGACTACCGACTATCCCGGTCCCAATCTCACCGGCAAAAAGCGCCGGGGCTGATATGAGACAAGTATGTAATAAATGGTAAGACAATGAGTCCAGCCCCTGCAAAATCCTTATCCACCGCCCTTTCCCGTCTGAGGAGACTGGCCGGTACAAATCGATGTCCCATCGTGTTCTTCGGTATTTTCTCTCTCATCAGTAGAAATTTCCCTTCGTTTCTATTAGACTAGGTATGTGAAATCTTTAGAAATTCAGGTGAATAGATTATGGAAACTCGCCAGCGATTTGCTGATAAGATCGATTGGGGTCTTCTCTTTTTATTAATGTTGTTTTTCATCGTCAGTGCCATGGGAATAAGCAGTGCCCAGACATCCGGTCAGTACGGGACGAACTTTGTCATCCGGCAGGCGTTCTGGTATGTGGTGGGAGGAATCATCATCGGGGCCGCGCTTTTCCTGGATTCGGACCAGTACAGGCGACTCGCTTGGTACATATACGGCGCAGGGATTTTCCTGCTCGTGCTGCTGTTGGTTTCACCGGAAAGTATCGCACCTCACAGAAACGGAGCGAAAAGCTGGTTCATGCTCGGCCCGCTCGGTTCCATCCAGCCGTCTGAGTTCATGAAGACCTTCCTCATCCTGGCGTTGGCCCGGATCATTACGAATCATCACGAGCTCAATCCGAACAAAACGATACAGACAGATTTTCAATTATTGATTAAAATCGGACTTACAACCCTTGTTCCACTTGCCTTTATCATGCAGCAGCCGGACTTGGGGACCTCCCTTGTCATATTGGCAATCATGACGGGGATCATCCTTGTGTCAGGCATCACGTGGAAATTGATTGTGCCGATTTACGCTTCCATCGGTGTGATCGGGGCCGGCATCCTTTCACTCGTGATCTGGGCACCGGAAATATTGGAAAAATACTTAAATGTGAAACCTTATCAATTCGGCCGTATTTATGCCTGGCTCGATCCGTATAACTACGCGAAGCTTGAAGGTTTTCACTTGATCAACTCCCTTAATGCCATCGGCTCAGGCCAGATTTTCGGTAAAGGGTACAGCGACCGGGAAGTATATATCCCGGAAAACCATACAGACTTCATTTTCAGTGTGATAGGGGAGGAATACGGGTTCATCGGGGCAAGCGTCGTGATCAGCCTTTACTTCCTCTTGATCTATCATTTAACCAAGACAGCCCTGGATACGAAGGAACCTTTCAATGCCTATGTGTGTGCGGGGATCATCAGCATGATTACCTTCCACGTGTTCCAGAATATCGGCATGACGATCCAGCTGTTACCGATCACCGGGATCCCCCTGCCGTTCATCAGCTACGGGGGAAGTTCACTCATGGGGAATATGCTCGCACTTGGACTTGTGTTCAGTATGAGGTTTCACCATAAAACGTATATGTTTTCTTCAGAAGATTCTTGATCACTGGTTGCATTCATCTCCAAAATGTGTAAAATAATAGTAATCAGATAATCGATTCGATGATGAAGAGAGTAATGCCGACGTGGAACGATAGCGAGCCGGGGGTGGTGGGAGCCCGGTGTGAAGCCCGGGATGAAACGCACTTCTGAGAAGTTACCCTGAATGGAGTAGGGGAAACCGGGTCTTCCCGTTATACAATGAGCGCCCTTTTCGGGAATAAGAGTGGTACCGCGAGCCAAACTCGTCTCTATGATGCATAGAGGCGGGTTTTTTTATTGTTTTTTATACTATTGGAGGTGTCAGGGAAATGGATATGAAGTCGATTGTCGCAGACATGTTAAAGTCACAGGCCCTTAGTGAATGGAATGAAAATGATCTCTATGATTTATTGGAAACGCCAAAGCACACGCACCTTGGAGACTTGGCCTTCCCTTGTTTCCAGTTGGCCAAAACGCTCAGAAAAGCACCGGCTGCGATTGCCACTGATCTGGCAGGGAAGCTTTCGTCGCCATTGATCACCAAAGTAGAAGCAGTCGGTCCTTATGTAAACATTTACTTTGATGGGGCCAAAGTCGGGAAGAAAGTGGTTTCTGATATCCTTGCAGTCGGTAAAGACTATGGTACCCATCAGTTCGGTAAGGATAAAACGATCGTCCTTGATATGTCGTCACCAAATATCGCGAAACCTTTCTCCATGGGTCATCTACGCTCGACCGTCATCGGGAATTCCATTGCCACCATTGGGGAGAAATGCGGGTACTCGACAGAAAAGATCAATTATATCGGCGATTGGGGCACCCAATTCGGGAAATTGATCGTTGCCTACAAAAAGTGGGGAGATCCTGAGAAGGTGAAAAGCAATCCTATCGGGGAGCTGTTCGTGCTGTATAAGAAATTCCATGAAGAAGCAGCAAACGACCCTTCCCTCGACGATGAAGGAAGAAAAGCGTTCAAGCTCCTTGAAGATGGGGATGAAGAGGTGACGGAGCTGTGGAAATGGTTCAAGGAAGAATCCCTTGAAGCCTTTAAAGATATTTACTCACTACTCGGGGTTGAATTCGATTCTTATAACGGGGAAGCATTTTTCAACGACAAGATGGAGGAAGTCGTGACGATGCTGGAGGAGGCCGGTCTCCTTGAAACTTCCCAAGGTGCACAGGTGGTCCGCATGGATGAAGAGAACATGCCGCCTTGCCTGATCAAAAAGACCGACGGCGCAACCCTTTATGCCACGAGAGACCTGGCATCGGCCCTCTATCGACAGCGCCAGTATGCGTTCGATGAAGCACTGTATATTGTCGGGCAGGAGCAGACCATCCATTTCAAGCAGGTGATCTCCGTGCTGAAGAAGCTGGGCTTCGACTGGGCGGGTGAGATGAAACATATTCCGTTCGGCCTTTATTTGAAAGACGGCAAGAAAATGTCCACCCGTAAAGGACGTGTCATCCTTCTTCAAGAAGTGCTGCATGAAGCCATTAAGATTGCAGAGGACAATATCAAACAGAAAAATCCTGACCTAAAAAATGCTGACACAGTAGCGAGAGACGTCGGTGTCGGCGCCATCATCTTCCATGATGTGAAGAACGATCGCCTGAACGATATTGAATTTTCTTTGGAACATATGCTGACGTTCGAAGGGGAAACCGGTCCTTACATTCAATATACGTACGCAAGAACACAGTCCCTCCTGAAAAAAGCGGGAAATCTTTCCCCAATGGCATTCGAAGGACTTGAGGACGCTGAAAGCTGGGAAGTCATCAAACAGCTGAGATTATTCCCGGAAATCATTGAAAGAGCCTGGCAGCACTACGCACCGTCTGTCATCGCCAAGTACCTGATCGATACATCACAGAGCTTCAATCGTTACTACGGTAAAACAAAGATCATTGCAGAAGACGGACAGCAGTCCTCCCGTCTGGCACTCGTCCATGCGGTTGGAATCGTTCTCGCAGAAGGCCTGCGCCTACTGGGAATGAAATCTCCTGTGGAGATGTAGATTCCTGTCACTATTTCCCGAGAAATAGACTATTTTCTCTTCAGATTTTTTTCAAGCTTCACAATGAGGAATGCAACGCCCCCTATGGAGAGCATGATGATACCAGCCAACCCCCACTTCTTCCTATCCGCTTCTGACTTCATTTCCTGAAGCGTGATGTGTTCAGAAGGGGGGGATCCTTCTCCAAGTGCGGCGATTGCCTCATTGGCATTTTCTATTTCAACAGAACCACCGCATGCTCCGACTGTCAAAGTACCGTTTTGTTCCCTGGCATAAAAAAGGTAGGTTTGATCTTCACGAAACATGAAGCCACAGGACGTTTCGTTTGTATATACATATGCGTTACTCTCTTTCAGGCCTTTCCAAACCCGGTTTACTTCCACCGACGCGACGCCTCTCTTAGCATCTACATCCATCACTTTCCCTTCGAAGACGGCATCTGCTTCCTCTTCATAGACTTCATTGGTTTTCTCTATGCATTTACATGCCAGCGCAAGTGTCGGCTGGCCGAACAGAAAGCAAACCGACAGGATGACCACCTTCAAGCGTTTCATATCATCGCTCCTTTATGAATGAGACGGATTTTCCATGAAATGGTTTCACTTTGACAGGATATTTCATGACGCCCCTTTTGAAAAGTGATATACTTCATATGTTCTATTTAAAATCGAAAACGAATTTCTTGATCATAAAGGAGATTACTGAACTTATGTCTGAATTGATTCACGCTTTTGAAGCATGGTTACTTGATTACGGGGTATGGGGCTTGATTCTCGTTTCTTTCGCCGACTCGTCATTCTTCCCCATCCCGCCTGACGTACTGCTCATCCCGCTCGCGATCGCCAATCCTGAAGGTGCATTACTTTATGCCCTTTATACGACAGTCGCCTCTGTTATCGGAGCACTTTTCGGATGGTTGATCGGTAAGAAGCTTGGACGGCCGATCCTGGTACGGTTATTCTCGGAAGAAAGAATTCAAAAGGTAGAAGAATATTTCACCAAGTACGGCCCAATGGCCCTGCTGATCGCCGGACTGACCCCGATTCCTTATAAAATCTTCACCATCTTCGCCGGTGTATCCGGGGTGAAAATCCGCGTACTGGTGATTTGGTCGATTATCGGAAGAGGGATCCGCTTCTTCCTGGAAGCAGCGATCATCCTGACACTTGGTGCAAAAGCAAAGCCATTCATCGAAGAGAACTTTACGTTCCTCACCCTTGCTGCAGGCGGCGTGTTGATCGTGATTTACCTTGTGTATTTATTCATCAAGAAGAAAAAGCAGACTCCTTAATACAGAAAGAGGATGGGATCCCGGATCCCATCCTCTTTTAATTATTCCAGACTGCCCACCACAAATCGCAGATGCTTTTGCAGCACTTTCAATGACTGTCTGCTTCCTTCATACAATTCTCCATCCATATCAAGCTTTTCATTCTGCCCGAGCTCGATATGGGCTTCTTCCGCTTGGATATGCATGATGTCATCATACTGTTCGCTTATATTTCCGGTGCTTTTAATGACGAGGAATTCCTTTAACAGCGGGAAGCCGCTTTTTTTCACAACGTAAATATCCATCAGCCCGTCATCCATATCAATGCTGACCGGCAGCGGATTGGTACCGATCGACCGGCCATTGGCCACCAGGAGCATGACCACTTCTTCTTCCACTACCTCACGCTCTGTCGTGACTTTCACGTCCAGGATAGGCGAGTCCTGGATCGTTTGAAACGCACTGATATAGTAGCTCAACTTGCCGAGTACACTTTTGGAGCCAACATCGATGTTGTCACTCGTCTGGGAAATCAGTCCTGTCCCCCAGAAGTTGCTGAAATACCGGTCATCAGTCTTGACGATGTCGATTTCCTTTTCAAAAGGGCGTTCCGTAATGAGGCGTACGGCTTGTCCGACGTTCATCGGGATATGAAGGGACCTGGCGAAATCATTGCATGTCCCTCCGGGGATGAGGCCAACGAGGGGGCGGCGTTCCAGTGCCGCTAACCCGTTGATCGCTTCATGGATCGTCCCGTCGCCACCCATGATTACGACAAGCTCATAGTCACTGCCGGTTTCCCTGCAAACTTTCTCCGCATCCCCCTTTTCCTTTGTGCTGTGAATGATCAGATTGTTGCAGATCTCAAGGAGGGGCGGGACGGCATCCTTCAGCAATACCTCCAGCGTCCCTTGACCTGCCTTTCCATTGCAAACGAGCAAAACATCCGAATATTGTGTCATGAATATCGTCACCTAACTTTTGGAGTATGAAGAACAATGGCGAAACCATTGTTCGAAATAAAAAGAGGCTGACCCAAAATGATGAGTTGATGTCACCTTGATGGACCAGTCCTATTGCGTTCAGCACCTATTCTCTATACCCTTCTTAACGGGCGTGATCCTCCCATCAATCTTGGGTCAACCTCTTTTTTCTATGCAGTGTTGGAATCTTCCATTGGGGCTTTTAGTACAGACCTGTAGGCATTCGCAAGCCGCCCCTTAATATAGCTTTGGGGATCATAAGGCATATGCTGATTCTGCATGCGATGAAGTTCCATTTCCGCAAACATGGCAAGGGCTCGGCACACCTGATCCAGCGCCATATTGACGCGATGAGGGTCTGACGGCTGCCCGTGGCTCATACAGTAGTATGATATTTCGTCCGCCTTCTTCCTGAATTCCTTCAATGCCTGTATATCAAACATCGTTCTCTCCATGCCTTCCCCTCCTTATACTTATTTAAAGTATATCGGGAATAATGGGGAATTATGTCTGTCCACCATTTCTATCTGACTGAATATCAAGAGTCCTGGGTTAACGTCTTCGGTAATGGTTGATACTGCTTTAGTGAATGAAGGATTTCACGTCTCGACTTTGTTTTGGAAATATTCACACCGACGTTTGATAATTTCGTTATCACTTTTTTAAAGCGATCGTTCTCCTTTACCACGTTGTTCACCTCTTTTTTCTTTATCGTTACCTATTTGTACGTTTGATCATTGAAAAGGTTTCACATTATGTTATATGGTTTCCCTTTTCCCTAAAAATGAAACAATAATCCTATTTTTAAACATTTCCTTGGAATAAATTGAACCTAACTGCACATTTTATACATATGAAAACGAAACGAAGCATTCTTATCGTCCTGTCGTCCCTGGTCTTTGGTTTATCCGCTCTGCCTGTGGCATCCGCCCAAGGTCCCTATTCTGTCAAAAAAGGAGATACGCTCTGGAACATTTCCAACCGCTTTCAGCTATCATTATCTGCATTGATCAACGCTAACCCACAATTATCGGATCCAGATCTAATCTATCCGGGACAAAGAATCATTATCCCGTCCGCTGTCAGGGGGGCGTCGGTCGAAAACCGGGTGACCGAATTGGCAAATGCCGAAAGGGAAAAGAACGGTCTTCCTCCCCTCCGGCTCGATCCGGCCCTCTCCCGGGTCGCCCTCACAAAGTCATGTGACATGAGAGACAGAGGGTACTTCTCACATAAGAGCCCGGCCTACGGCACCCCCGGGGATATGTTGAAGGCATCACGCATCCCGTTCAGTGATGCTACAGAAAATATCGCCGCCGGACAATCCACCCCGGAAGAAGCCATCGGGGAGTGGATGGAAAGCCCCGTCAACCGCAAGCAAATCCTCACAGGCTCCTATACCCACTTAGGCGTCGGATATTGCCGGGGCGGCGCATACGAAAGCTACTGGACCGTGTTATTGATTCGAAGATAGAGATGAGGGACGGACCTTCCCGGGGAAGGTCCGTCCCTCTATGTGTCCTGTCTCAAAATTTCCAATGGGACATAAGAATAGTCCGAAGCATCTGTCGGATAATAAACGTGTACTGCCATTATGATCAAGGGGGAATTCATTCATGCAGGTACGTGACATTATGTCGACAAATGTTGAAGCAGCCACTAACCAGGATTCACTTGAAAGCGTCGCTTCAAAGATGAGTTCGAGAAATGTCGGCTCCATACCCGTCGTTGAAAACGGACAGGTTGTCGGGATGATTACAGACCGTGATATTGCCACCCGGGGACTCAGCCAGGGTGCACAGGGGAATCTCTCTCAAATCATGTCCCAGCAAGTCGTGACCGTATCTCCGGATGCGTCCGTCGAAGAAGCATCTGCCTTGATGTCTCAGCATCAGGTGCGCCGCTTGCCGGTCGTTGAACAGGGACAGCTTGTCGGGATGCTCGCGCTCGGGGATCTGGCAGTACAGCAGCAATCAGATCAAAGTGCCGGCACCGCCCTTAGCGGGATTTCACAAAATCACCTGCGCTAAGGACTCCTTCTTCCAAACAAGAGGCCATCCGCGATGGCCTCTTGTTTGCTGATGGTCCGTCCCCCGCATTCGACTTTTTTTGACCGGGTTATGTGTTGTCCGTCATTTTTTTCATGATGAGGCAGGATTTTCTTGTCGGATGGCGAATATGTTTAGTACCAGATGATGTTTTAGGAGGAGGGGGTTTGTATGAGCCGCGCTGCACGCTCGTACCGAAAAGAAGTTCGTCATTTCAAACGTGAAAACCGCAAAAAAGTCTTCGCCGACAGCATTTTTGATTTTCTGTTCATGGTATTTGGCATATCGATGATCACTGGTATTCTTTTATTTTTCTTAGGATTTTGGAATTATTATTAATTTATATCTTCATACTTTCTTTGCTGCCATGGATGTCTATGGCATTTTTTTATGCCTTCAGTTTCTTTGCACCCTCAATTATTGTTATTCCAGTAGCACGAACAACATTATTCCAAGATAATTTAACAAACGTCTCTTCCCCTCCCTCCTACTCAAACAAACCCTTTATTACTATGATAAAATAGTTCGTCCTTCTAAATACCTAACTGGTAAAATTTTAATATTCAGATAATAACTTGACTTTTATTTTAAATTTTCAGATAATGTTAACATAACCGTCACAACATTCACAGGAGGTTAACATGGACATTTTAAATGGATTAGTCAATGAAGCGAATTCAATATTATGGGGATATGTGCTCATCGGCCTGCTCCTCATTTTAGGTTTATATTTTACAATCGGATCGAAATTTGTTCAGATCCGCCACTTTAAAGAAATGGTTCGCCTTTTAGGCGATAAGGACGTAGTAGAAGCTGAAGGGGACAAGTCGATTTCATCCCTGCAGGCGTTTTTTATCGGGGCAGGTACCCGGATTGGTACAGGTAATCTGGCCGGGGTGGCCATTGCCTTGGCAATCGGGGGACCTGGAGCGGTCTTCTGGATGTGGCTCGTTGCCATCCTCGGCGGAGCAAGTGCATTCGTCGAAAGTACGCTTGCCCAGATTTATAAAGAAAAGGATACAGTAGGATTTAAAGGTGGCCCGGGCTACTATATGAAGAAACAGCTGGGGAAACCGTGGATGAGTTCAATTTTCGCCGTCACCATCATCCTTTCTTTCGGGACAACCTTCAATGCAGTGCAAAGTAACACGATCGCAACCGCTTTTAGCAATTCATTCGGAATCAATACATTTGTCATCGGACTCGTATTGGCCGGTTTGACTGCCCTGATCATTTTCGGCGGGGTTCAGCGGATCGCCAGCTTCTCATCTTTCATCGTTCCGATCATGGCAGGATTTTATATCTTACTGGCACTGTTTGTCGTCATCACGAACATCACTGAAATGCCTGGCGTCATCGCCCTTATTTTCAAAAGCGCATTCGGGTTTGAACAGGTTTTAGGCGGCGGGATCGGAGCCGCGATCATGAACGGGGTCAAGCGTGGACTGTTCTCCAATGAAGCAGGTATGGGTAGTGCACCGAATGCTGCCGCTACTGCATCGGTTTCCCACCCTGTCAAACAGGGCTTCATTCAGGCGCTTGGCGTATTCTTTGATACGTTACTCGTTTGTTCCGCCACTGCGTTCATCATCCTGACATCAGATGCGTATGGTTCTGGACTGACAGGAATCGAATTGTCACAGGCAGCCATGTCTGAACACTTCAACTCATGGGCAGGCATCTTCCTGGCGATTGCGATCTTTACCTTCGCCTTCAGCTCCATCATCGGAAGCTACTACTATGGTGAAGCCAATCTTCCTTTCATCAACAAAAGCAAGACCGGACTATTGATCTACCGTTTTATCGCACTTGGCATGGTGGTCTTCGGATCGGTTGCCAGCCTTGATATCGTCTGGAGCCTGGCTGACTTCTCCATGGCGCTCATGGCATTAACCAACCTGATCGCGATCGGCATCTTGGCACCGATTGCTTTCAAAGCACTCGACCATTACATGCAGCAGAGACGCCAGGGTCTGGATCCCGTATTCTATGCAGACGACATCCCCGGCCTGAAGGGCGTCGAAAGCTGGCCGGTGCGTGAGAAGGAAATCCGTAAAAAGGCGGTAAATGAATAAAGGTATATTCTTTGAATAAGCTGTCCATCCATTTGATGGGCAGCTTTTTTGCCATTCTTTTCAATCCCTATCTCAGGTATACTTAGGGTAGAAAGAGATAAAGGAGTCATACATACGATGGATATCCTATCCACCCTTCCAGGGGTATTATTCATACTTAACCTTGTCCTTGCATCCGTGATCATTTTCTTAGAGCGAAGGGACGCCGGCGCGACATGGGCCTGGCTGATGGTGCTGTTCTTCATTCCCTTACTGGGCTTTATCCTTTATTTGATTTTCGGTCAGAACTTAAGCAGAAAGCGATTGTTTGACTGGGATGATATGAAGAAGATCGGGATCGAGAACCTGATTCAAGGACAGATCCGCTCCCTGAAGGAACACCAATTTCCTTTTCGGAACAACATATCCGAGCGCTATCAGGATCTCATTTATATGCACCTGATGAATAATGATGCCCTCTTGACCCAGGACAATGATCTGAAGCTTTTCACTCATGGAGAAGATAAGTTTTCTTCACTGCTGGCAGACTTTGATGCAGCCACAGACCATATCCATATTCAGTACTATATTTTCAAAAAGGATCAGCTGGGCAGGAGAATCCTCGATAAGTTGATTGAGCAAGCCCGGCAAGGCGTGAAGGTCCGGGTTTTATATGACGAGATGGGCTCCCGCAGGACCAGGATGAACTTCTTCAAGGAACTTCTTGCGGCCGGCGGCGAAGTGGAAGTGTTTTTCCCTTCCAGAATTCCTTTTATCAACCTCCGCCTCAATTACCGCAACCACCGGAAGCTCGTCATTATTGACGGGAAGGTCGGATATGTCGGTGGTTTCAATATCGGGGATGAATACCTTGGGCTCAATCCTAAATTCGGTTATTGGCGGGACACCCACCTGAGGGTCGAGGGGAGTTCTTCACTTGCCATGCAGACCCGCTTCATCCTTGACTGGAATCAGGCAAGCCGCTCGAAGAAAATTGCATATGACATGCGCTACTTCCCCCTTTCTTCTTTTAAAGGACAGGCAGGGGTCCAAATTGTCACGTGCGGACCTGATTCGGAGTGGGAGCAGATCAAACATGGCTATATCAAAATGATTTCTTCAGCGAAACAATCAATCTATATCCAGACCCCATATTTCATCCCGGATGTGAGTCTGCTTGATTCACTGCGGATCGCTGCCCTCACCGGTGTCGATGTGCGGATCATGATCCCAAACAAGCCGGACCATCTCTTTGTCTACTGGGCGACCTACTCTTATATCGGGGAACTGCTGAAAGCGGGCGTGAAAATTTATATTTATGAAAATGGATTCATCCATGCGAAGACGATTGTGGCTGATGAAGAGATTTCTTCCGTCGGCACCGCCAATATCGATGTCAGAAGCTTCCGCCTGAACTTTGAGGTAAACGCCTTTTTATATGATGAAGCACTTTCGAGAGAGCTCGGGACGGCGTTCAGATCCGATATGGAAAAAGCCCGTGAACTGACGCTTGATGATTATCACAACAGGTCATTGATGATCAAGGTGAAGGAATCGGTTTCCAGGCTGCTGTCTCCCATCTTATAGGACTGTTGCCATTGCATAGCGGGAAAGGCATAATAGAAGAATATTGTTTCAGAGATAGAGAGGGATGAAATCATGAGTGTGCATAAAGAAATTTCCAAGCATTCTAACAAACAGAATCAGCTTGTCCAGCAGTTCATGCGGTTGGATGGAGAAAGAGAGATGGCGATCGATGAAGCCGTTCAGCTTTGCAAGGCCGGAAAGCCGTTTACGACCGACCGCATCAACCTGGTGACAAATGAAATCAATGCCCTTGCCCGTCAAGGCGTTGTTCCGCAAAGAAAGCTTGTCACCGATGATATGGTGAAGGAATATGTTAATAAATTAATTTAACACATCAAAAAGGACCCTGAAACGCTTCCCCCAACAAAATGGTGAAGGTGTAACCGGGTCCTTTTTATATAAGAAGAACAATTATGCTTTTAATGCGCTATTCCACCCATCATACACGAATACAGGCTGCGTATCATTGTCAGCCCTTTCAATCACGACGTAGTTTTTGTGGGCCACGACCGTTTGATCATCAGGCAGATCAAGCTTTTTGGCGTATTCGAGATCCATTTTCACAATGACGGTATTTTCCCTGAGGGTCGTGACGACACCATTGATGACGTGCTTTTTCCGTTTGAATTGGACAGTATCCCCGAGATTGGCGTTTTCTTTTGAGTAAACGAACGTATTATCCATTGTAAAATCCCCTTTTTATATCATCTCTTTTTTTCTTTTACAATTGAATGAATTTTCTAATAATATAATTCTAACTTATTTTTACAGAAATTTCAATGAGTTCCTTACTCTTTTTGTACCACCAATTCATACCGGTGAAACCTATCCAACTTCGTTTTTGTCGAAAAATCTTCGGACCTTTAGTCCGTGCTTCGATCGGTTAACATAATTTTGAATACGTACGCTTTGTCTGCCTTCAGGATCCCGCCGTCCGGCTTGCCATTCTCATCAACCGTTACCCCGGACATTTCATCACCATCCGAGCCTGCAATGGCGTAAAGATAGAGGGGTTTATCCTTTTCCAACGCGACTTTCTCGGTCAGGAGACCGCCATAGACCATGCCGTTCATTTCGAAATCTTCATACATGGTAACCGCCCCGCCTTCCATTCCATGGATGAACTTGACTTTCCCATTGTCTGCATCATTTCCGAATGACAGGAGGGCATCATCGTAGTGCTTTCCCCCTTCATCAGATGAAAATGGCTCATCTCTCACCAATTCCCCGTGTTCATACACCTCGATTGTCTTGACAAGGACGGTATCCTTTCCGGTCTCCCCATTTATTTCAAAAAATTGTATATCATGTATCCCTGTAAACCTGATCAGTTCACCTTCATGTTCATCTAGTTTGTATGGTTTCACCGTTACATTCCCCTGTCTGGATGTACATCCAGACGTAATCAGCAAAACCGCTACGATCATCAGCCAAATTTTCCTCATGGGCCACCGCCTTCTATTTATTTCCTTTTATACTATTACACAGGGGTTGAGATAAACCCTTCTTTTTATATTGCCTGCAAAAAAAAATCCGGACGCAGCCGATTTCATTGAAGAAAATCGGAGACATCCGGATTGACGGCTTCACGTCCTTAATACGCGAGTGCATTCTTCTTCTCTTCCTTCATCAGGACGAAGCAGAGAAATACGCCAAGGAGTGACAGGACCGCAAAGAAAAGATAAACGGTATAAATCGAGTAATTTTCATAAATAAAGCCGCCTACAAAGGTGCTGAACCAGTTGCCCAATCCGTTCCCGATGGCAGAGTAAACGGTGACCGCGGTCGCCGTAATATGAGCAGGCGTGATTTCTTTGATGTAACGCAAGCCCGCCGGGATGAATAATCCGATGGCAAGGCCCTGCATCACGGCTGACGAGTAGACGAGCCATAGACTGGGTTCGGTGAAGTAGAAAAGCCAGCGCAGCATCGAAGCAGTACCTGCAAGCGCTGCGACAGTCAATAATCCGAATTTATCGATCCAGCCCCCGGCAATCCTCATGAACGGGACTTCCGACAAGACGGCAATCAAGAAGGCCAGGCCGATCCCGGCATACGTCCCGCCTGAATCTTCAACAAACAAGCCGAAATACACATTGTTTGCTAAATTCGGACCGAACACCAAGAACGTGACGGCCAGGAAGATAAGGAACTTCTTCAACGTGAACAATTCCTTCATCCCTGCTTTTAAATCAAGCTTCGCAGCCGCCCTCTCTTTCGGAAAACGGAAGGACAGGAAGCCGGAGATGACCAGGCAGATGAAGAACGAATAAAAAATGACCGTTGGCCCGATGAATCCTTCAGAAAGCCGGCCCATGATGTAAACGGCAATACCGAATCCGAGCGACCCGAACAGACGGATATTTCCGTAGTTGTACCCGACCTTGCCTGTATACTTCAGGCTGATACTGTCTGAAACAGGAATGATGGCACTCTGGAAGATGGCCACAAGGATGGCCACGATCAGAAGCCCCAGGTACACATCCATGAATAAGTAGCCGAGTGCAAAGATCCCCGCCACGAAAGAGGTCAGTCCGAGGACCACGGTCGGACGGTTCGTCGCATCACTAACCATTCCCCATATCGGCTGGAAGAAGATCATCATGATGGGACCGACAGACATGATCGTCCCAATCTGATAACCGTTCAAACCGACGCTTTCACTTAAATATACGCTGAGTAAAGGAAATAAACTGCCGACTCCGAAGAACGTCAGTAAATAAAAGCCTTGTAATGTCAGTATTTGATTTCGCACATTTCTTTCCATTACGGAATCCCCCAAGATGATTTTTGTCTATCTAATAGTAGACCTAGAAACGGTAATTGTCTACGAGTATTTGCCTGAATATGGATAAAGTCCCATAAATACAGTCCCATGGCCCTCTGAAAAAATTCCCGTTTGACTTTTTCGATTAAACCCTTTAAAGTATGTAAGTATCTTTAAATCAACTAAATACGATATTCTTCTTATCCAGAGAGACGGAGGGACTGGCCCTATGATGTCTCGGCAGCGGACTCGACCAGAGTGCTGTGCCACATCCAGCAAGCATGTATGCTTGAAAGATAAGGGGAGTGTTTCTTTCGATTGAAACCTCTTCTTATCCTGGAAGAGGTTTTTTTAGTTGATTTATTCACATGTTAAATTTACAGATGATCACAAAGGAGTGTTACGTATGAATCAAGAAAAAGGAAACTTATTGGCCTTATTGCCATTAATCATATTTGTTTCCCTGTTCCTCGGGGCAGGCATCATTTCAGGAGACTTTTATGCATTTCCTGTACTCGTATCCATCATCATCGCTGCTGTCGCGGCCCTGTTGATGAACCGCAAGGAGACGCTAACCGCCAAAATCGAGCGGTTCGCCAAAGGGGCCGGTCATCCGGATATTATGATCATGGTTTTCATCTTCCTGCTCGCAGGAGCATTTTCAGGCGTCGCAGAAAAAATGGGCGCGGTGGATGCCACCGTCAACTTTGCCCTCTCGGTGCTGCCGGGTAATCTTGTCATCGTTGGATTATTCATGATTGCTGCATTCATCTCCCTGTCCATGGGAACATCGATGGGAACGATCGCAGCCCTTGCACCAATCGGCGTCGGAATCAGCTCAGGCACCGATATTTCCATGCCCCTTGCAATGGCGACCGTCATCGGGGGAGCGATGTTCGGTGATAACCTGTCGTTTATTTCCGACACAACCATCGCTGCAGTCCGTACGCAAAAAACGGAAATGAAAGACAAATTCAAAGTCAATTTCTTTATCGTCTTACCTGCTGCAATCCTGACGATGGTAATCCTTTTCATCCTTACGATGGGGAATTCATCATCCGTAGGTGCTGAAGGATTCGACTGGATCAAAATCCTTCCTTACCTTGGTGTCATCATAGCCGCACTGGCCGGATTGAACGTATTCGCCGTCCTGTTTGGGGGCATCATCCTTGCAGGTGTCATCGGATTCCTTGATGGAAGCTTCACACCATCCAGCTATTTCGGAAGTGTGGCAGAAGGAATGACAGGCATGGCAGAAATCGTCATCCTTTCAATCCTCATCGGTGGTGTCGTCGAACTGATCCGCCACAACGGAGGCATCCAGGCGATCCTTTACCAAGCCACCCGCAAAATCAAGTCTCCACAGGGAGCACAATTTGCAACGGCAGGCTTGGTCAGCTCGACAAACCTTTGTACAGCCAATAACACGATATCAATCATCATTGCAGGACCGCTTGCCAAAACACTCAGTGATCAGTACGGCGTCGATGCCCGCAAATCTGCGAGCATCCTGGACATATTCTCCTGCGCCGTCCAAGGCTTGATCCCATACGGGGCACAGGCCCTGTTGGTGGCGGAAGTTGCCGGCATCTCACCGGTCAGCATCATCCCATACGCCTTCTATCCGATCCTGATCGCAGTCTGCGGCTTGATCGCCATACAATTCGCCCTGCCGAAATTCACCCGCAAATCTGCCGGTGAAGCGGACGCAGTTTGATGAGATGGGAGACCCTTTTTGGAGGGTCTCTTTTTTTGTATGGGTTGGATGCTGATTGTGGGGGTTATGTTGGGACGGGATGGGGCTGTTTTTCTGGTTCCATTTTATGGTATTTGACGCAATTATGATGGGGATAGACGCAATTCTAGAAATTTTGACGCAATCAGGGGGCAAACCGACGCAATTATTTTAAAAAAGACGCAATTACGGGGGAAAATGACGCAATTGTCTTTGGTCGAGGGTCTGGAGGTGTCATCGGGGTGTTGCTATATCAGGGAATCTGCCAGGCGTCGTGTGGGGGAGAAACGCATATATGCTTGGAAGTGACGCATAAACTTGGATTCTGACGCATAAATCTGAAAAGTGACGCACAAAATCGAATTCCGACGCATAAATCCTGAAAGTGACGCATAACCCCTCTCTTCCCCAAAAATCTTTTGACTCTCTCCTTCTTAATCCCCGGATTCTGCACCCAAATGAGCAATCACCCCTCTCCCTGGGGTCATTTCCCGATTCAATATCCCATAAATATGAGAATCTCCCTCCCAGCAGATCCAACCACCCCAAACAAAAAAAACAGATCCCCCTCAAGGAATCTGCCTCTTCACTACAACAAATCATTCACATGATAAAGCTTTCCGCTCTCGACTTCCTTTTCCGTTACAAGCTTGAGGAGTACTTCCCCGACGGTGTCGGTCGAACGGAGCATCCCTTCTTCTTTGTAGCGTTGGAAAGACTCGACATCGGCGAAGGATTCCTTCGATGATGAACGGATCTCCCCTTGCATGTCGGTATCCATCACGCCTGGACTGAAGGCAATCGCCTTGTGGCGGCTGTGGGTTCTGGCAAATTCCAGGCTCACCGTCTCAGTCAGCATATTCACGCCGGCCTTTGTCGCACAATAAGTGCTCCATCCGTATACAGGTCGGCTCCCTGCACCTGAGCTGATGTTGATTATGATCATAGTGGTTGCCGAACCTTTTGAAGCCCGAATCAATTCATTCGTCGCGATCATCGGCGACAGCAGGTTCACATTCACGCTTCGTTCCAGCGCATCGTTTTCCACCTGACCTGATGGATTGATCGGTGTCACGACACCGGCATTTTGTACGACATAAAGGGTACCCGCCTGTTTGGCAAATGCCTTTTCCCCCGCTTCACGGAACACTTCCCCGGTTTGGGACGACTGAGAAAGATCGCACGGAAAGAACTCATAGGGGACGCCTTTGTCCTCGGCGAGTTTTCGTAATCCTTCGTTTTCAGAACGGGATATGTTCATGACCCCTATGCCCTTTTCTATAAACAGTCTTGCGATCGATTCGCCTAATCCTCTTGTTGCGCCTGTCACGATTGCATGATTCATATCGATTCATCTCCTTCTTACCTACTGATTATAATGGAGAGCGTACCTTTCACAAAAAATTACGCCTGATCTTAACAGAATTTTTACAATCGGACAGTCGTTTACGGCATACTTTCATCGATAAGATGATATTCCGGTATAAGGTCGGACAGGGGCACGATCGTAGCTTTCGTCTCATAAACAGGCAGGAATTCTTTCAGCATGGTTGCGACTTTGATCCCTGTGACCCCGACATGCCCGATGGCGATCGTCGCATCATCATTGTCTAATTCCTTTGATAGAAGTCTTGCCTGCTTCCCGATATGCTGAAGGGTATAGATGTCATCGAAGAACAGTTCGTTCTCCAGATACGGAACGCCTATTTCTTCCGCAAGTTTCGGGATCACGCTTTTTCCGGTTGTTTTACTATCGAGATAAAATAACCCTCTCTCTTTACACGTGTCGAGGACAATCCGCATGACCCGCTCATCGGCGGTGGCCTTCGATCCCATATGATGATTGATCCCGACTGCATGGGGGACCTCATCGATCGCCTGCTCCACCCGCTGTTTGATCTCTTCGTCTGAAAGGGAGGTCGTGATCGCCCCCGGCCCGAGCCAGCTCGCTTTCCCGCTCACAGGTTCCATGGGAAGATGGACGATGACCTCATGACCGTTCCGGTGGGCTTTCTCCGCATCTTCCCTCGTCGTCGGCAGGAAGGGCATGACCGCAATCGTCAACGTGACCGGGAGATTGAGGATTTCCTCGGTCCCTTGCATGTCGTTGCCCAGGTCATCGATCACGATTGCAAGTTCATTGTGATGGGCGGGAAGGGGAAGGATGTTTCTTGCCGAGGCAGACGGCTGTACGGTGCACATCACTACTAAAAAGATAAGCAGGGATTTCATTTCTCATCACTCCTTTTCCTTTAGGATGTCCCGTTTAGGTGCTGCATATCAATAGAGGTCCGTCCCCCATATTTCATCAAGAAAGAAGGCCCGGAAGCGGTGTGGCGCTTCCGGGCCTTTGAATTTGGAGGTCCGTCCCTCATTCCCTACCCTTTAAAAGTATGCTGGTGAATCAATTTCAGGTCGTCCAGCGCCGGCTTATATGTGTTGTTCTTTACCACTGAGTGTTTCTTCTTGATCGGCTTGTTGCTCACGAGGACGCCGACTTTTGTTTGTTGGATTTCCTTGACTCCCTGGACGATCAGCTGCATGGCTATGATGGCGACCATAAAGGCGATCAATGGTGCAATGACGATCCAGTACTTACCGGTCATGAGCGAGTCTTTTGTGGAGCTGATCAGTCCCGACCATTCGAACGTTCCCGATTTCGGCGGGTCGGGCAATAAGCCTCCCTTGATGATTGTACCGCCGAGGAACAGATGGAATAATCCCAGGTGAACGAGGATAAGGAGCGTCTGGATGAACTGCTGTCCCCAGATAATGAACAATCTTGGCGCGAGATGCGGGAACAGGTGGGTCCAGAGCAGATGCTTGTTGTTTCCTCCAAGAAGCTTTGCCGACAGGACGAAATCCTGCCTTCCCAATATTTTCAGTTCGTTTCCGATCAGGACCGTTGTCAGTGGCAGGACAAGGATCGTCAGGACGACAGCTTCATAGACGAGCCTTTCGAACATGGAGTGATCCCAGCCAAGAACCGGGAATCCCCAGAGGACAGGCCTTAACAGAAGGTAGGCAATCAGGCTTAACGGCAGGAAGTGAATCGAGTCCACGATGCGGTCTAACCAGTTCTTCCTCGCCTCTTTCAAGTGGAAATGATACACAATTCCAAGGTAAAATCCGCCGACGACCCTCATGGACGCCACAATCAAAGCGAACAAGAGCGTGTACTTCGCCCCAACAATCAGTTGATCCAAGATGCTGTATCCGAAGAAGTCCGATCCAAGGATCATTTCCCCGAACGGTTTATGGGGCGGGGCACTGATGATCCTTCCTTCATCGTTCTGCATGAAGTTGATGTGTTTTACCGGCTCTTCTTTCAGGATGGAATAAAGGAAGCTCGTCACGATCATGCCGAAGATCACGCTGAAGCCGACGGCAAACTTGCCGTTATGCATATGCTGCCACCAAAGCCTTCTGACGACAGACAGGAAGCCCCAGATTTTCCACTCATTCCATTTCGTTTTATCTCGCTTGTACTTGGAATGGTCCTCGCCGCTTCCGTGATCGATCCATAAGTAAACCCCTTGGTAAATGAAGAAAAAGGGCGTGTAGATCATGATTAAGGAAATGGCGATCACCATCGGACGGAAGTCATGGACAACGTAATAGGTGATGCCTTTCATATTGAAAATCGTTTCAATGATAAATAGGCTTGATAACGTTCCCCAGATGATGAGCTTCCCGTGATAGAAAAGGCTCGGTGAAATATTCTTCATTACATGGGCAAAGAGGATCCTGCTTTTGGACATCCCCTTACTTTGGGCGAATTCAATATGGGGCTTAAGCAGTTCTTCCTCCATTATGAAAAGGAGGATCCTGAAGAAAGAGATCATCGGGATGATCGACAGGGTGATCATCGGTGCAAGGAATACCTTTTCCTCCCTGAACTCTGTGAAATTCATAAGCTCCACGCCGAAATGCTTAAATACATACACAATCATCAGCTGAAGCATGAAGGCAAACATTAAATCCGGGACTGTCTCGAGGAGATTTAACACTTTCTTTAATAACGAGGTCAACGGTCGTGGCAGGAACACGGTGATGATCGCCAGAATGAAGGCAAGGACCAGGCCGATCCCCAGGGCACCGAGGATGACCTGCAGAGAGTATACATAAGGTCCCCACAGCATGTCCAAGAAATCGACGGTGACGCCTTTATAGGAATAGCTCCAATTTTCACCGTCCAAAAAGACGAAAATGAATTTGATGAACCCCTCCAAATACCCTATGAGATTATACATCCCCTTCTCTTTGAACACTTCCGGCGCGATACTGACCGCTAAAATGCCGATCAGGCCAAGGACGTAGTAAAAAACGAACTTGATTGGAAACATGACCATCCTCATGTATCCCTTCCCCCTTTTTTTATCTTTTCCCACAGTTTAATGGAAATGTTAAAATTTTTCAATTTTATTTCAAATCTGACAATTACATAACAAAAAGCTGTTTTCGTAAACATTGTGGCTTTTAGACAAGCAAGATGCGGTTGCTTTCCGCGGGGATGGCGGTGAGCCTCCTCCGCATTTCATACTGTTCATCAGTTCCCGCAGGAGTCGAGCATCTGCAGCGAGAATCAACCATCCAAGATAAAAACCAAAAGTTCACTGGATTAACTACTTGTTCATCTTCTGAATAGTAGTGATTAATGTAATTCAAGTACATTTACGTTGATCCATTGCTATGGCAATTTTTTATTCCTCAGTCTCAAATTACCGTAGATGCTCACATTAACTTCTATACCTCTATCAATAACAACAATAAATGCGAATAGAGCTTAATAAAAAGAAGGGCCACTCCCACATATTAAGGAGCACCCTTCTTTTTTTACGCCAATAATTGGCTCGGCCTACCAAGGTAGTAGCCTTGTCCGATCGAAATGCCGAGTTCCTTCGCCACCTGCATATCCTCCACTGTTTCGATTCCTTCGAGCACGATGACGGTATCCTTGCTGTAAAACTGACTGAAGAAAGAAAGGAACCGCTGTTTCTTCGTGTCCTCTGCCAGATTCATTGCAAAATATCGGTCCAGCTTGATAATCTCAGGCTCATACTCAATCGCCTTTTTGATGGAGGAAGTGCCCTGTCCGAAATCATCGATGGCATACCATACACCGAACTGCTTCAGTTCTGCAAGAGAACTCTTTAACAGTGGATTCTGCCACAGTTCCTCTGCGCTCGATTCGTTGATCTCGAGTACAAGGCGGCCGATGATGTCCGGATACTTCTTCATGAGATCGTGGAAATAAGTGTGAAAGCTTGGATGCAGAATCGTGGTGATGTAAATATTCAGGAACAGCTTACAATCCTTCAGCCCTTCCGCCGAAAAGCTTCCAAGGGCCTTGGTGATGGAAAGGGTATCAAGCTTATACAGGATATTCGCTTTCATGGCCGATTGAAACACGCGTTCAGGATTTTCATTATACTTGTTACGAAGCAGGCCTTCATAAGCATAGAGGGTGCGATGGTCACCCAACTCATATAAAGGCTGGAAATCATGATAGATCAAGTCATTTTGAAAAATTGTAAAGATGTTCATAGGACCCCTATACTCTCTTTTTATTTTTTGGCTATTTTCGTAAACATTGTGGCTTTTAGACGAGTCAGATGCGGTTGATTTCCACTCCAGATGCTCGCTTTCCGCGGGGATGACGGTGAGCCTCCTCGGACTTTGTCCTGCGGGGTCTCACCTGTCCATCAGTTCCCGCAGGAGTCGAGCATCCTCCGTTCCAATCAACCATCGGAGATAAAAACCAAAAATTCACTGATTTAACTTCTTATTCACCTTTTGAATAGTCTTGATCAACGTATTTCAACTACATTAGCCTTGATTCATTACTATGGAGATTTTTTCATTCCACAGTCTCAAATTAACGAAGATGCTCACATGAACGTCTAATAATAGCAACAATCTATGCGAAAACAGCCTTTTTTTGACTCTTCTCATGAAAAAAACCACACAAAAACGCAATGATCCTGCGTTCGTATGTGGTCGGTTGCGCTACTAGCTCCCCTAAATGTAAGCGCCCATCTGTCATTTAGGTTCAAAGCCCCCATTCGAATTGTCATTTTCTGAAGTTTGTTATAAGAAAAATATACCACATAACTAGTACTTATGGGGTGTATTTTATCCTATTTGTTAGAAAATTCTTAAATAAACACCTTATTTAGAAACATAGGGGTTGTCTTTTATCCAAAATCGCCATGGATAATCTCTTGCTTCCCCCGAATTATCGATACCAATCCGTTTTCCTTCCATCACTTCCACAGGCTGATCGCCCTCAATGATCATCAGGGGCGGTTCGAGGAAGCTTCCCCCGTAATCGTTCATGGTAATGCCCAACGCTTTCGTCAGCTTCCCGGGTCCGCTTGTCCAGTTCTTCATGGCATGTCCCGGCCTTCTCAAAGCCATAAGCTCCAGTCCATCAAGGGGCTCGACCGCCCTGATCAGCACCGCTTCCGGCTTCTCCTTCTCTCCGCTCACCACGTTCACCAAACAGTGGGTATGCATGACATATGTATAAATCCGTCCGGCTTCATGAAACATCATTTCAGTCCGCTTCGTCCGTCGATTCCCATAGCTGTGGGCCGCTCTGTCCTCTGGCCCAAGATACGCTTCCGTTTCCACGATATAACCGGAGGCAACACCCTCCTCTGTCTCTTTCACCAACACGCATCCGAGCAGTGCCTTCGCAAGATCCAATGTCGGCTGTTCGTAAAAAGATGGGGGCATCGGTGTATATTCCATGGATGTTCACTTCCTTTCATGGGTTGGTCATTATTTTCTGCCTTACAAGTACGTTTATACCCTTTCCGACTTGAATTCAACCGGTCCAAACCCTATTTTTAACAGGATAACAGACGTGGCCAACGCACATATTAAAGACTGTTAAAAGCCTTTTTATGAGGCAATCAACACTATTGGAGGAACTCACATGAACAAACGATTATTTACCTTGAGCATTTGTGCCGTCATCCCTTTCATGATGATGACTGGCTGTAACAATAACGATTCAAACGACGCCCTGACAGATACCCAGAACGTCACGTACGACCCGGTATCATATGGAAACAATGACAGGGACGCGTTGGATATCAATGAAAGACAGCGTATCGCCCTTCACCGATTCATCGCTCCGATCGATCCGAACGGGACCCTGCGGGAATTCACGCATCTGGATCCCGGTGAGGAATTCACTCCCGGCAATGAAGAAGCACGTCAGCCGAATCAGCCCGATACGGCACAACCTGAACCATCGGACAAACAGTCCAAGCAACAGGAGTCGCAATCTTCTGAAGCAAACAGCCTTGCAAAACAGGTGATTGACCTGACGAATCAGGAACGGAAAAAGAATGGACTCAGCGCTTTAAAGTATGACGGAGAATTATCAAATGTAGCTGAAATGAAGTCTGAGGATATGAAAGACAAGGATTACTTCTCCCATACGTCTCCAACATACGGATCACCGTTCGAGATGATGCAGAACTTCGGGATCGACTATTCTTCTGCTGCAGAGAACATCGCGGTCGGGCAAAAGACCCCCGAATCTGTCGTCAATGCGTGGATGAACAGTCCCGGACACCGTAAGAACATCCTAAATAAATCAGTGACGCATATCGGGGTCGGAACCGCAAAGGATACGAGCCAGGGAATTTATTGGACACAGATGTTCATCGGCAAGTAAAGGAATTTGGACCCTCCCTAAATGGGGACGGTCCTTTTTCTATTGTCTGCTGATACATCTCTGGTCTGATATAAAAATAATCCTCCGGCACATTGTGGTAATCCCTCTCCTCGCTTACACTTTACTTATCACATGGATAAGGCAGGAGGATGACAATGAAGAATACTTTTTCGGTGCTGGTTGCTGTCATGGCGTTAGCAACACTCTTCTTTATTTTGAAAGACAACACATCTTTATTCACAAAAGAAAGTCAATCAGGAGACAGGGTTCATCTGTCAGACAATATCCATCACATCGACCTCAGCCTGGATAGCAGCGACACGGAGGTCATTCCCACTGATCGCGATGAAGTGAAAGTGGACATTGATGGTAAAGGCAGACTCACACTGAAGGAACAAGGGGATACGATCGACATCTCGGTCAGACATAAATGGTATGAGTGGTTCGGATTCCATCGTAAATCAGACGTAACGGTCTATATCCCAAGGGCATATGCACACAGTATGGAGATTGACATGGGATCCGGCAGCCTGGTGATGAAGGGTGAATCAGAAGCAAAACGATTGAAGCTGGATGAATTGGCGGTTGAGATGGGCTCAGGATCTCTGGAGCTTAGAAATCTGGATACGAATGTGTTCGAGCATGAGGGATCATCCGGCGACATGGTGGTGAACACACTCTCAACCCAAAAAGGAAGTGTGGAAATCAGCTCCGGTAATGTAGAATTGAAGAATTATGAAGGCCCTTTGAATGGAGAATTGTCTTCAGGAGAATTGACCGTCTCCATGCCAGCCTTAAAGGGTGACCTGAACTTTGATATCAGCTCCGGTGGCGTGAAGCTTGATTTGCCGGACGAAGCGAGCTTTAAGCTGAAAGGGAAAGCAAGCAGCGGAGATATTTCATGCAGCCTCCCACTGGAAGATCAGAAAGTCGACAATGGTGATATTTCCGGTGTGTCAGGGTCGGGCAAGTATAGGATTAACGTATCGGTTTCTAGTGGAAATGTAGATATTTATTAAAAAGTAAACGAGTCAGGCAGCGCCTGACTCGTTCTCATTTATGATGAAACGGACATTTCCCCTCCATCGGCAAGATATCATCGCCGATGAAGTACTGCTTCCATTCCCTGTGCTCAGGATCTCCGTAGTGGCTGATGTTCGGATGCTTCGGCAGGCCGTCCCATTTCTCCACCCGCTCCCGTACTTTTTCACGAGACATGATGCCTCCCTTTGAAGTACCCTCAAGCCCTTCAAAAATCCGGCGGGGCTGGAATCCAAGGACAAGGCTGTTGCCAAGGTCCCTCGTCTTCCGCTGTTTATAGGCAGGTGCATTCCCGAATACAAAAAACGGCTCCCCGGCAAAGGAAAACGCCCACAAGTGATGATCCGGGTCTTGCGGGTAGTCTTCAGGCCAGGCCATATCATCTTCCTGGTGAAGGTACTGAAGGATCTTCCAGAAATACTCCCTGTAATGGGGAATCGACTTCTCCCCGTCCTCCGGTTCGACAAATAGGAAAAATCCGTGACGGATGAGTCGTTCTCCTTCCGGTACATCAAACAGATCGATGAATGCCTGGATCGTTTTCGGGAGGTGCTCCCAATGATCATGGCTGATATAGGAATATCTGAGTTCACCCTTCTTCTCGCCGGTCATCCCGAAGTAACATGGAAACGTCCGGTCTGTCACAACCTTATGGAAATTCTCATACTCCTCGATCACCCATTGTGGGACAATCTCAGGATCTGTCATGTCTTCTTTTGTCAGTAATAAGCTTTCTGTTGCCACCTTTGTCAACTTTTCCACCTCACGTATATGTAGATGGTATGTTCTTCCCTAAGTGAATCGGGTTAAAACCATTTTTTAGAAATAAAAAAAAGGATAAAGCGTCATCCGCTTTACCCCTTTTTCACCTCGGCACCCAATTCTTCACCAAGCGCCACGATCGATTGATTGATTTTCCACACGTAGTAAAAGTGATGGATGAGATCCACCTGTGATTTACGCCAGCTCGGTGCGAGCGTTTCGATTGTTTCCCGCTCCCCGCTCAGGCTCCACATCACCTGTTTCCCTTCATTCCCTTTCAACAGCTGCCGAAGGGTTTCGATGTTATGATCAATCTTATCATCCGTTTCACTAAACGTAAGACGAAGCTCCTCCGACACCTTCGCCGGTACCTTCCGGTGAGAGGAAGCGAGCAGATGCTTCGCATAATAATTAATCGCGGTCACGACCGTGATCCAGCGACCGATCCCCGGTCTTGTCAACGAACCGGGACGCTGCAGGATGGACTGGGCCTCATCCCTAATGATCTGGAGCTTCTGGTCAAGATCGAAAGCCTGGTCGGTCAACGATTTCTGCTCCCGCAACGTGAAGGTTTCTATATAAGCAGACACGTAAGATTTCAGCTCTGTGAGGAAGTCATCAAAGCTGTCAGCCACCTTGTCCTTCGTTTTCTTCGGGAATACAAATGCCGACACGGTCAGGGCGATCACCGCTCCGGCGATCGTATCCACGACACGGGCACTCATCAACTGGACGCTGATCCCCCCGAGCAGCAGATCATACATGAACGCAATGAGCATCGTGATGAATAGACTCATCAGCGTATAGGACACTGTAAAGAAGTAAAATGCCATGAATAATACGACAAAGAGAAGCGCCACTTCCAGCTGCCCATTACCCGAGACGAGATTCGCAACCCCAAATCCAAGGATCGCCCCGACCACCGTTCCGATCGACCGCTGGATGGCTTTAATATACGTCCGTCCCACGGTCTCGGTCCCGATCTGGATGATGAAGGTCGTCAGGAGTACCCAGTATGGCTGTGCAGGGGCAATCAGCTCACCGACGATGATCGCGAGCGTCCCTGCGACGAATGCCTGGATCGCTTTCCGGGTTGACGGCCTCAAGCTCTTTGATTCCTCCGGGGCATCTGCTGCTTCCTCGGCTGCCGGCTCACCGTCTTCCACTTTGAGCGGTTCCTTATAAGATGTCACTTTCAAGGAATCCTGAATCGTGATCGCTGCTTCCAGGACATGATTGGCGATCGATTCGATCCGTCTCAGGAGATACACCCAGCCTTCCGGTTTTCCTTCCTGATTGAGCACTTCTGACAGGAGGAGACGGAGGGCCTGGATCGCCTTTTCCGCATCCTCGAGGGAACGGGGATCATAATCCTGGGCAAGTACTTCGGCATCGCGGAGGGAACGGATGACCCACACCAATAACCTCCTCAGCTCCATCACTTCCAATGCATCGAGATCCTTGAGCCGCTTCAACGAGTCGGTCAAAGTCTGGATCAGCATTTCAGTGTCAAACACATAAAGGCGGAGCTGTGACGCTTCAATTCCCGGCCACCGCTTCTTCACATCATGTTCGTTGATATCTCCGGCAACGATCCTGGCATATTCATTGAGCCTTCTCACGTTCCGGTCCAGCACCTTCCTCCGCTTCCCGCTCGTGTCCGGATCCTCAATCATCTTCATCAAGATCGTAAACGTCAGATTGGATTGGATATGAAAGGATCTCATGCCCCTTCTTAACATATGGACCGACCCTTTGAACAAGATGAAATTGTAGAGGTAAGCATAAGCTGCGCCAATCGCGATTCCAAGATAGAACCATTCCAGATGGGCTGCATCAAGCTGAAGGATGGAAGAAATATAAATGGAGAGAAAACCCGTCATGCCCATGGAAAAGTAACGTATCGCATAACGTGAGAAATAAAACGCACTGAAAATCGCCGCCACCATCAACACGTTCACAAGAAGGCTGTACTGTGCCAACGCCGATCCCAACGTAATCCCGGCTGCTGCCGCCAGACCGACAAGCGGGGTCGTCACCTTCTTTTTGAACGTCGTATCATCCATGACCACGAAGATCCCAAGCATCCCCACCATCCCGGACACAATCGCAGGCGTGATCGACGGATGGTCAACGCTGTTTAATAGGAAAACCATCGTAAACACGGCCGAAACCAAGCTGATCGTTGTCTTTCCGGCCTGCTGAAATCTTTTCCTGCCCGGATCCGACGCAAGGAACCTTCCGAGCCAAATATACTGTCTATGTAAATGTTTCATCACTCATCATACCCTTATCTTTATACCGAATGTCATTCAATACTATCGTACCCTTTCCATTAAAAAAGTAACCTTGACTGCCGGGGCAGCAGGTTACTCTCAGTCGCTGGTGTGCTGTGTAGGTACGGAATCTATTTGTATGATTATACGGGTTTTGTGGGTAGGGGTAAAGGAAATTGCTTGCACACTCGTTTCTTCAGCCAGATCCCCGGATCATGATATAACAGCCTGTTGCATGATTTCTTTCAAGTTTGTTCATTATGATTAGGCATACCGGTCCCATTCCCGGTTTACTCAATCTTGATATAAAATTCTTCCACATAAGGATTCGCTGGTTGCTCAACCTGTTCAAATACAGGATTCGTCACAACAGGCATTTTTCTTCCATTAAAATCAACAGAATCAATGATGCCGCTCACATTCACCCATGTGTCAGGTTCTAGCTTCGCTATCTCCATATCTTGTACCAAAAAACCGTAAACGGATGCATCTGCCACACAGCATGATACAACATATCTTGAAATGACTGCCTGATCTGCTGCAAAACTTTCATCCTTATAAATAAATCCTGTCAGCTGAACTTCTTTCCCGGAAAATTGAGCCAATTGTTCGTCCACTATACTGAGCGTCTGAATATATTGTTCATCACGGACGATGATTTTCTCCTTGTTCATCACAATCTTCTTCAGCTTTTCGAAGTCCTTTTCAACAGGAAAGTCTTCGTATGGATCCAGCGTTGGAAGTGAGGCAGGCTTGGTATCCTCCTTCGCTTCTTCACTTTTTCCTGCTGGATCTTCAATGGAAGGGGGCGTGGAAAACATCGTGTTCCCGATCTTCACCCCTCTATTCGCAGCGACAGCACTGTCCAGCGCATTATCGGGTAGTAAGAATCCCAGAACGATCGGGATCACGAAAAGGGTATAAACCGCCACTGATTTCACCGCCCCTCTCGGCAGTTCATGGCCTTCACAATCACAGGAATGACTCTTAATGTTCGAGGACGTTCCTCGAATCACTTGAATCGCCCCTAGTAATAGAAACACCCCTAAAGCAAAATACAAATAGCCATTCATTTTCGGTGCTATGAAATACTGGAGTTTAAACGTTAAAAATAACTTCAGCAGCAGTAAAGCATAACCAAGTAAAATGATTCCCCGGATATAAGTATGAAATCTTACAGATGAATTCAATCAATACGCCTCCTTACAACAGAAATTGAGTCAGCATGACAGAGAGATAGACGGTTACAGTGACGATTCCTATAAATAAAATGACAAATCTCTTTTTAAAATATGCGAGCATCAATAATGTATTTTTGAAATCGATCATCGGACCATAGACGAGAAACGCAAGCAAAGAAGCAGATGAAAACATGTTGCCAAATGATGATGCAACAAATGCGTCGGCTTCAGAGCACAATGACATGACATAGGCAAACCCCATCATGATCCCAGGGCCGGCCCATTCGCTCGAACCTAGTGACACAATGGTTTCACGATCAAGATAGGTCTGGAATACAGCCGCTAACAGTGCACCGATGATTAAGAATTTCCCCATATCAAAAAACTCATCGCTGGCATGAACCAGCGTCTGCATCAATTTATTGGCCGAATGGTCATGATCGTGATGATGGCCATGACTATGACTTTTCTCCTTAAGAGGATTCCGGTTGCCAAACAACTTGTACAACAATACCCCGATCATCAGGGCAGCGATGAATGCAATCCCCATTCTCCCCATGACCACCGACAGATTGTTTTGAAACGCATAATAGGTTGATAAAAGGACAATCGGGTTCAAGATCGGAGCGGTCACCATAATGACAATTGCGAGATGTGTCGGCATCCCTTTCTTCATTAATCTTCTTGCAACCGGGACGATTGCACACTCACAAACCGGAAGCAGGGCACCCACAAAGATGGCAGGTAAAATAGCCATGTAAGGAAACCTCTTCGGTACCAGCCTCTGCAATAAACTCTCCGAAACAAATACTTGAATGAGGGCAGAGGCAAATACCCCAATCAAAATGAATGGGATGGCTTCTAATAAAATACTCAAAAAGATCGTGATAACATTGACCAGGGAGCTGTTGAACAAGTCATCAGGTATCCACCCCTTCACGAACTCACCGGCTAAAAACAATCCGATGATCAACCCAAAAAGAAAAAGACCTGTCAGGTCCTGTCCTGCTTTTTTTATTTCAAACAACGATCATAAACCTCCTTCCTTCTCAAAACGTAATAATTACGTTTTATATTATACATTACTTCTATTCTTTTTTGATATACTTTATGATGAAAAGTTAATGAATGGGCATGAAGTCCTCCTGTTTGATATCCCATTAATTAATGGAACGACGAAAAATAATCCGAATGATCATCCGTTTTCTATCGATTTCGAATGATCATTCGGACTTTCAATTGAGGACCCGTCTAGTTGATAAATGCATTATCCCTCTACTGTAAAAGCAGGTATTGGATCCTTAAATGCATCCCAATCCTCTTCCATTTCCCTATCCGTTAACAAACAACTGTCTAATGAATTCTCTATTTCTTCCCTGCTCATGTCCATACCGATAAAAACGATCTCGTTCATTCGATCTCCATAAACCGGATCCCAGTTCTCTGCGAGTTCCACTTCTTCTGCCAAAATCTCAAGTCTCTCATTCTCAGGATAAGAGGCCACCCATTCCCCTGCACCTTGAATGATGATTGAGGGACCTGCCTGAGATATCAATCCTGTCATATCGTTACGGGTTGGCAGCCAAAAGAAGCCTTTGGCCCTCACGATATCAACCGGCCACTCCTCCATCCATTTCATGAATCTCTCCGGGTGAAAGGGTCTCTTCCGGCGATATACAAAGGATGAAATACCATACTCCTCCGTTTCAGGTGTGTGCTCTTCCTGTAATTCTTTTATCCAGCCGGCCGCTCCGCTTGCTTTCTCAAAATCAAACAGTTTGGTATCCAATACTTCAGATAATGGGATGTTGGAGTGGAAAGCCTGGATGATCCTTGCTTCTGAATTCAACTTTTGAAGCATGGCTGTTAACTCGACAACGTCTTCCTCTTCCACTAAATCGATCTTATTGAGAACAATCACATTGGCGAACTCGATTTGATCTATAAGTAAATCCACTACTTCCCTTGTATCTCCATCATCCGTTGCCTGCTTCCGGTCAAGCAATGTTTCTCCACTGGCGAAGTCGTGCCAGAAACGATTGGCATCTACAACCGTGACCATTGTATCCAGCCTTGTTTTATCTGTAAGGTCGATGTCCATTTCTTCATCCAGATAGGTGAAGGTTTGGGCAACAGGGATTGGTTCAGAAATTCCCGTGGACTCAATGACGATATAATCGATATCCCCCTGATCGACCAGCCGCTGGACTTCGATCATGAGGTCTTCCCTGAGGGTGCAGCAGATGCAACCGTTCTGAAGCTCCACCAATTTTTCCTCGGTCCGGGCAAAACCCCCGCTCTTTACAAGGGCTGCATCAATATTCACCTCACTCATATCATTCACAATCACCGCAATTCTTCTATTCTCCCGATTGTGTAAAATATGATTTAACAACGTTGTCTTTCCTGATCCTAAATAACCGCTTAATACTGTAACTGGCACTTTCACAATGAAACAACCCTCTCTTGTTATTCGAAATGATTACGATTTATATTGCGTGGTTCACGATTCTTTCAGCTGCTTTTCTTGCCCCTGAAATATTTCGGGACACCGGCCCGATTTCCAACTCTGCCAGCGGTCCTGTCACAAACAAATGATTGCACCAAGACAAATCTTCATTTACTACCGGGAATCCGCATTTCGCACACGATAACTTTTCTTTTAAAATAAGATTCTGCAGCCAGTCCACCTTCATGACATCTTTTGAAAAACCGGTGGCAAATAAAATGGTTCCCGCCTTTATATCCGCATTTCCTTTCATGAGACGCAGGTTGATTTCATCTTCTATCAATTCCCACGACTGAATCTCATCCTGTATAAAGGTACATGCATGGTGACGGTCCAAATTCCGAAGTTTATTCGCTAATTCTCTTGGCATGGAGCCTTTATGACGGGCTTGGTTGATGACGTCTCTTCTTTCATCATGACGGGAAAGTTTTTCAAAACCGCTCATGTTTTTTGGACCAAGCCAGCCGGGATCACTGTCAAAATCATTCACTCTATAAGGATGTCTTGCGACTTGATAGACCTGACCCGGGAATTCCTTACTTAGCTTGATCACCAGATGGGCTGCAGATATTCCACCGCCTATCACAACAAAAGGCGGCTTCATTTGCGGAAGGGATTCGGCAAATACATGCCCAACTTGATTTGGACGGGCTGAGATAAGCTCACTTGCCCATGATGGATAGGCTAATCGATTATTCATTCCTGTTGCAATCACCAGATTTTTCCCGTTGAAGCATTCCGAATTGCTTGTCTTCACTACCCATCCGTCTACCTCTTTTTCGACATGCTCCACCAATCCCTGATGCCATGCTTTGTACAGATCAATTTCTTCTAAAACAGCATGACTATGCTGATTAAACAGAGAAAGGGCCGGCCTCTTGTACGGTCCAAAGAAAAGTTCCCCGCCGTCCTTCTTAAAGGACTGGAGGCTAAAGGGATGAATGTCTATATGATGGACAAAAGGGGAACGCAGAAATGGCATGTCTATCAATCCGGTTAACTTTTTCCATTTATACAATGGCTCCGGGTAAGGATCGATGACACATATCTTTTCAATCGAAACCTTTCTCTTTTTCACCAGATATGTAGCAACCGTACACCCATGAATTCCCCCGCCTATTATGATCCATTCAAACAAACGATCACCACCTGTCCCAGTCTTCAAATCAAAATTATTACGATTTAATGAGCGTACTTTCTTCTTCCTCTGTACTTGCTCAGCCGATATTAAAATAAAAGTATTTCATATGATCAGCTGCCGACCTTTTTTGACGCATCAAAGGGGTACAATCCAACCATTTGATGCGATCAATCTGCGTATCAAGTCGTTGTTGAATTTCCTCTTCAATTTCCCTCATGCTGACCATAAATTGACCAAACGATAAATGAAAATGCTCAGCCGCTTGTTGATGCGGGGCATGCTTCACAAGCAGACCCATGAATTCTTCTGACGTACCAGCCTGTTGCGCCAGTTCATCTTCGATTCGAATCACATACTGATACATCTCTCTCTTACCTTCTGGGAGTGAATTGACGATCTCTCTCGTCAAGATTTCCATCAGATGTCCGTTCATTTATATCACCTGTCCTTGATGTCGAGCCAGCGACGCATATTACCAGCTTGATTTTTTCACCCCGGGAATTTGTCCTTTATGGGCCAGCTCACGGAATGCTATGCGTGACATCTTAAACTTTCTTAGATATCCTCTCGGTCGTCCTGTCACTTCACAACGATTTTTCAATCGAGTCGGTGAAGAATCCCGCGGCAGCTTTCGAAGCCCTTCATAATCCCCTTTTTCTTTAAGCTCTCTTCTTAATGCAGCATACTTTAACACCATCTCTTGACGCTGAATTTCTTTTACTACCTTGGATTTTTTAGCCAAAGGAATTCCTCCATTCATTTAATTAAATCGTAATCGTTACGGTTTAAATCTTTCTAAAAGATATTTAAACACACGCTTGGATAATTTGCAAATATAAATTTTTCATGAGTAAACCGGACGGCAAATTATGCATATTTGAAAACCAGGGAAAATAAATTTTTATATAAAACGTAATAATTACGATTTACAAATCAAAATGATTAGGATAAGATGACATATGAAATACTCACAAAGGAGATTACCCATGAACAAATACCTATTTTTTACACTCGCATTCATTTTATCTATGTTTCTTTCTGCCTGTAATCAGTCTGCAAATAGCGGCAGCCAACCTGATGAAGAAGAGTCGATAAATATCATGACTTCCCTTTACCCACTTCAATATTTTGCCGAACGTATTGGAGGCGATCTGGTGAAGGTAGATGCCCTGCTTCCCCCTGGATCTGACGCTCATACCTTTGAGCCCACTTCTAAAGATTTGATCAGCATTGCTGAATCCGATCTGTTTATTTATAACGGTCTTGGGATGGAATCGTATACTGAAAAAATCACTGAAGCCTTAGAAAACGAGGATACGATCATGGTAGAGGCGACAAAGGGCGTCGATGTCATTCAAAGCTCTCATGACCCGTCTGAAGAAGAACATCACGAAGATGGTGATGCTCATCATGAAGAAGCGCACGATGAAGAGGAGCACCTCCATGGAGATTATGATCCACACGTTTGGTTAGACCCTAACCGAGCCATTGGATTAGCAGAGAATATCCAAGAAGCACTCATCGATCTTCATCCCGAGCATAAAGAGGCATTCAATGAAAATTTCGATGAATTAAAGAAAGATTTAGAGCGTATTGATGCTGAGTTTACATCATTGGTTCAAAGAAATGACCACCCGGAAATTCTTGTTTCCCATGCTGCATACGGATATTGGGAAGACGCCTATGGGATCGAACAATTAGCGGTTGCCGGACTCTCACCTACCGATGAGCCTTCCCAAAAAGAACTGAAGGACATCATCGAAACCGCCAAAGCCCATTCCATTCATTATGTCATTTTCGAACAGAACGTCACGACACGAATTGCTGAAATCATCCAAAAAGAAATCAATGCCAAGCCTTTGAAAATTCATAACCTATCTGTATTAACAGAATCAGACATTGAAAATAAAGAAGACTATCTTTCATTGATGGAAAAGAACGTTGATACTTTAGATGAAGCGCTTCGTGATTGAATACATGCATGCGGTTGAAATAACTGGAATAAGAGAGAGTTAAATTGTTTGGCCAACCAGGTTAATAGTGAACTGGTTGGTTTTTTAGGAGTTGAGAAGGGGTGCAAACACTTTTCCGGTCGGTAAGTAGGGGGAGGATTAATCCTGTACGATTCATTCTATATAGTAAGGGTAGAATGATAAAAGTATTATTTAACACATAAAAAGACATATCCCTTTTTCAGGGATATGTCTCGTTTTCCATCTATTCAATCCTTACTCAACCGTAACCGACTTAGCCAGGTTACGTGGCTTATCTACATCGCAATCGCGGTGCAGGGCAGCGTAGTAAGAAATTAATTGTAATGGGATGACAGAGATAAGAGGTGATAACAATGGGTTAACCTCTGGGATGACGAAGCGATCTTCTTCGTCTTCTAGGCCTTTCATGGAAATGATGCAAGGGTTGGCGCCACGGGCGACTACCTCTTTCACGTTTCCTCTGATGCCCAGGTTTACTTCTTCTTGTGTTGCAAGGGCAACGATCGGTGTACCTTCTTCGATAAGGGCGATCGTACCGTGTTTAAGCTCTCCACCGGCAAATCCTTCTGCCTGGATGTAAGAGATTTCTTTCAGCTTCAGTGCACCTTCAAGACCAACATAGAAGTCAAGTGAGCGGCCGATGAAGAAGCAGTTGCGCGTTGTAGACAGATATTCGCGGGCGATATCTTCAAACTCTTCTTTCGTGTCGCACAGTGCTTCCATCGCAGTCGCAACGATACCAAGTTCCTGTACAAGGTCGAAGCTTTGGTTCGTTCCGCATGCTTGACCTGAAACATGGGCAAGGATGGCAAGAACCGCAAGCTGAGCCGTGTATGCTTTCGTTGAAGCAACAGCGATTTCAGGACCTGCATGAAGAAGCAATGTGTAATCCGCTTCACGTGAAAGAGTAGATCCAGCAACGTTTGTGATTGTTAATGACTTATGGCCAAGCTCTTTCACTTGAACAAGTACGGCACGGCTATCAGCCGTTTCACCACTTTGTGAGATGAAGATGAACAATGGCTTTTTAGAAAGTAAAGGCATGTTATAGCTGAATTCACTTGCTACATGGACCTCAACAGGGATCCCTGCACTCTTCTCGATGAATTGCTTTCCGACAAGACCAGCGTGGTAGCTCGTTCCACATGCAATGATGTAGACACGGTCCGCTTCTTTCATCGCGCCGACGATCGGCTCATCGATGTGAAGCTCGTTGTTCTCGTTTTGGTAAGCCTGGATGATTTTACGCATCACTAATGGCTGCTCGTCGATTTCTTTCAGCATATAGTGAGGGTATGTTCCTTTTTCGATATCACTGGCATCGATCTCAGCCGTGTAAGGAGCACGTTCCATCACTTCACCGATCAGATTTTGGATCTCAACTTTATCTTTCTTTACGATGACCATTTCTTTATCCATCAGCTCAACATACTGGTCCGTTACCTGGATCATCGCCATTGCATCACTTGCTACAACGTTGAAGTCTTCTCCAAGACCGACTAGAAGCGGGCTTTTGTTCTTCGCAACATAGATGGTTTCATCGTTTTCACTGTCTAAAAGGGCAATGGCATAAGAGCCTTTAAGAAGCATTAACGTTTGACGGAAAGCTTCTTCCACCGTGTTTCCTTCTTGTACAATCTTGTCAATAAGCTGTACGATGACTTCTGTATCCGTATCACTCTTGAACGTGACGTCTGTTAAATATTCACGCTTAAGCTGGGAGTAGTTTTCGATGACTCCGTTGTGAACGATTGTGAAGCGGCCTGAGTTGCTTTGATGAGGGTGAGCGTTCACCTGGCTCGGTACGCCGTGGGTAGCCCAGCGGGTGTGTCCGATTCCTGTGTTGCTAGCTACACTGTTATCCACGATTCCGCGAAGGTCTGCAATGCGGCCCTTCTCCTTGAACACATGGATGCCTTCATCGTTTTGAACGGCGATACCGGCAGAATCATATCCGCGGTACTCAAGCTTCTCAAGACCTTTTAAAAGAATTTCTTTCGTATCTGAATTTCCAATATATCCAACAATTCCACACATAATTAATTTATCCTCCCTGAACATGCAAGGGGGCAAGAACTCTTTTGGGGCGAACTTGCCCCCTTATCTCTGTTTGTCATTAGTATTTACGTTTGTCACTTTTTTCTTCCCTTTGTCCGTCAAGTTGCCTCAACGTTTTAAGAAAGAAACTTTCGGTCCGGTGACTGTACGAACCGGGAGGCATCCGCCGAATGCTCGATAAACCTCCACCTCGTCAACTAGATGATCCTTTTCGTATCCATCATCCAGTCCTGGCGCTTTATATATCGTTACCTTACAATCCACCTTTCCTGCTTGACTCACATTTCCATTAAATTTCAAAAATGAAAACAAAATCATCATACACCAGCACGATTCCCCCAGTCAATAAAAACCTGACAATATCAAACAGTTGTCATCACATTGTCATGTTCCCGACACAGAATGGTGTTAAACCCGTTTGTTAAAAGAATGAAGAGCGGCTTGATGAGATCTCCAGTCAGAAAAAAAATGGTTTTTTCTTTATTTTCCTCTCAAAAAAACCGAAATCGAGCTGCTTTTCTTCAATATATCATCTGGAACGGGTCAAATGAAGGTCTCCGTGGTACGTTTACTCGATCAATCTTCCTGCTGGACTGATATATGAGCCGGCTTTCCATATTTATAATCCGCTTTTTCAATATATGAGCCGCTTTCAGACGTTTATGATCCGGGATTTTGAAATATGATCTCCATTTCAAATATATGAGCACTTTGTCGAAAAATCTCCACACCCTGCAGCCGATACGACTACCACATCATCAAAAAACCCTACTAATTAAATATGCATAAGGGGCACGTATTGACCCCTTATGCATATAAATTCAGCTATTCGTTCAGACCCATTTCTTGGTCGACGACTTGTACGATTTCATTGACGTAGCGCTCACACAGTTCTTCTGTAGGCGCTTCAGCCATGACGCGGACAAGTGGCTCGGTTCCTGAAGGGCGTACCAGGATGCGGCCGTTTCCGTTCATTTCTTCTTCAACCTTCTCGATCACTTGTTTGACGGTTTCGTTGTCGGTCACGTGATGCTTGTCTGTCACCCGTACGTTCACAAGCTTCTGAGGGAATTTCTGCATTTCCCCTGCCAGTTCTGATAGTGACTTACCTGTCACCTTCATGATGTTGGCAAGCTGGATGCCCGTCAACAGTCCGTCACCGGTTGTGTTGTAGTCAAGGAAGATGATGTGGCCAGATTGCTCTCCGCCGAGCGTGTAGCCATGCTTCTTCATTTCTTCCACTACATAGCGGTCACCGACAGCCGTCTGGATGCTTTGGATGCCGTTTTCCTCAAGTCCTTTATGGAAACCGAGGTTGCTCATGACCGTGG
Organism: Bacillus sp. KH172YL63; assembly: GCF_011398925.1. NCBI lineage: Bacteria > Bacillati > Bacillota > Bacilli > Caryophanales > Bacillaceae > Bacillus > Bacillus sp. KH172YL63. Next base: position 184,624 of record NZ_AP022842.1, on the reverse strand, counting down.
ATACGACCGTCGATTGCTTCAGTTGACCTTGTGATTTCAGGTATTTACCGCAAATGTACATGATCTGGTCTCCATCGACGATTTCACCGTGCTCATCGATGGCGATGATGCGGTCTCCGTCTCCGTCAAAGGCAAATCCAACGTCCGCTCCTTTTTCCTTCACCATCTCAGCAAGAGTTTCAGGGTGAGTCGATCCCACACCTTCATTGATGTTCAATCCATTTGGAGACGCCCCCATCGTGGAGATGTCTGCATCAAGGTCAGCAAACAGATGTGTCGCAAGGGCGGATGTTGCACCGTGTGCACAATCCAACGCAATATGTAAACCATCGAAATCTTCGTCGACTGATTGCTTTAAATATTGCAGATATTTCTGGCCGCCTTCGAAATAGTCGCTTACCTGACCCAAGTCGGCTCCGATCGGACGTGGAAGCTTGTCTTCAGCCTGATCCAGCAGGTCTTCAATTTCATATTCCTGTGCATCCGACAGCTTGAAGCCGTCCGGACCGAAGAATTTGATTCCGTTATCTCCAACAGGGTTATGGGACGCGGAGATCATGACTCCTGCCTGAGCCCCCAATGCTTTTGTTAAATATGCCACACCCGGCGTTGAGATGACGCCAAGACGCATGACTTCAGCTCCGATTGATAGAAGTCCCGCTACCAGTGCACCTTCAAGCATATGTCCGGAAATCCGGGTATCCCGACCAATCAATATTTTGGGACGTGTAGCATCCTTTGTCAGAACATATCCACCGAATCGTCCAAGCTTAAATGCTAATTCCGGTGTCAGTTCCGTATTCGCTACACCTCTTACTCCATCAGTTCCAAAATACTTACCCATTGTCATTCTCTCCTTTTTACAGCCCTTATGCTGATGTGTTCTTTTCTTTGATTTCTATTTTTACGGTTTTGTGCGATAGGGTCCATTCTATATTGTCCGGTCCATCTGCATCTATTTCGACTTCATGTTCACCAGGCTCAAGCCCAGAAAGGTCGAGGGCGAGGGAGAAGTCTTCTTTCGTGACATTGTCCACTTCCCCGTTCTGACCTTTCAGTGCCACGTCGACGACGCCGCCTTCAGGTGACATGATCATATAGTCATAATCGTCGCCCAGTCCTTCAGGTTTGATTTCAAGCCCTGATAGATTCTTCTCTTCGGTCGTATCCACATCCACCTTGATCTTCACTTCCTCAGGAGCGACTTTATTCAAGCCTTCCTGCAGGGAAAGAGGAACCGTGATGGTTGAATCCTTTTTGATTTTGGAAAGGTCGATCTCAGCCAGCAATTCATCGACTTTGTCGAGAATCTCCTGTCTTCCGAAAATCGTTGCCTCTTTCGGTTCCACGGAGATGGATTTCAACGTCGTGCCTTTTGGCAGGCTGCCGATTTGTTTCACGGTCACCGGTACACTCTTGCTCGGGTTGACAACCGATACCGTCACATCCACCACTTCAGGCTCAATCTTCACATTCAGCTTATTGTATTCACGGTCTAGCACCTGTACGCGGGCTTCCCGTGTCACATTTTCATTGATCTCCTCATCAAGATCAAGTGTGGCGATCACATAGGCGATCCGCTCCACTTCTTCCTTGGAGCCAGTCACTTTCACTGTCTTCGGATCAACGGCAAGGCCTTCTGCTTCATAACCGTTTGAGAGGCTGCTGTCGTTGAACTTAGGTTCGATCGTGAATTCCTCTGTCACTTTTTCCCTTACGGATATGTTGGCAAAATCGGGATCAAGCTTCACTTCCAGTTTTTCATTCATATTTTGAATCTGGAGTTCGACTCTGTGTTCACCGATCTCAATATCATTCAAGTCCACATATACTTGAAAATCCTTCAACGTCTTCGTTTGCTGTACGATGGCTTTAGAGCCTTCAATGGTCACATTCACCGTATCAGGCAAACCGGACACTTCAAGATTCTCACTGTCATAGAACACCTCAAGCGGCACATCCTGGATCGTTTCAATCGCATTCTGAGCGTTCCCGCTCCCATTGTTGGCAGTCTTCTGAATATCATCGAAGTTGACCGATAAATAGAGGATGAACGCCAATAACAGTCCGACGATCCGCATGAACCAACGACTTTCCATGAATTTATCCATTTTCTTTCTTCCCCCTAAAGCTCCATTTCGTTGAGGAAGCATTCGTTTTATCGCCAATGAGCTCTACAGTCAGGATTTCTTTGAAGCGCTCCAAAGAGAGGTCGCGATGCAACTCTCCATTCTTTGTAATGGAGATGGCTCCCGTTTCTTCTGAAACAACGATCGTGATACTGTCGGTCACTTCACTCACACCAAGCGCCGCCCTATGCCTCGTTCCAAGCTCCTTTGAAATAAAAGGGCTTTCCGATAAAGGCAGATAGCAGGCCGCCGCTGCGATTTGGTTCTTCTGTATGATCACCGCTCCGTCGTGGAGAGGTGTGTTGGGGATAAAGATGTTTATGAGCAGCTGCGACGTGATCTTCGCATCGAGCGGGATACCGGTTTCGATATAATCACTCATCCCTGTCTCCCTTTCAAGAGTCAAGAGTGCCCCGATCCGGCGCTTTGCCATATAACTTACGGCTTTTGTCATCGATTCGATCATCTGTTCCTGCTCTTCCTCTTCCTGAAGGCCCGATCTTGAGAACAGGCGCCCCCTGCCGAGCTGTTCAAGCGCCCTGCGGAGTTCAGGCTGGAAGATGATGATGATGGCAAGGAAACCCCATGTGAGGGCTTGTTCCATCATCCAGCCCAGCGTATCAAGTCCAAAGATACTGCTCAGGCCCCTGACGATGATGATGACAAAAATACCTTTTAATAACTGTACTGCTTTCGTTCCTTTAATCAGCATGATCAGTTTATAGATTACAAACCATACCACGAGTATATCTACAATATCAGAGACATAATCCAGCGCGGAGTAATCCGAAAAAATATCGATAAACGGCATATTACATCCTCCAATAGCTTAATCGAAAGCGTAAGCCGCCATGTGTGGCTTCTCCATTTTCGTAACGTTCCTATTATAGCACATTTCATCACACTCAAATGAAAGACACCCACGGCCCCATGACTCTTTCTTTCTCTATCATGGACTCACGTTTTTGCATAAAAAAACTGACACGGAAATCTAAAGTGTCAGCCCTTTTGGGGACGGACCTTCGTTTCCATCCCCCTTATTTTATCTTACTTTTCTTCAAGTTGCGAATTTCCCCAATCCAACGTATCTTTAGCCCCTTTTTTAATCTGGTACCAAAGCCACTCGAACGCTTCGTCGATTTCATGGATCTCGCCTGTCACACTCCCGGCTGAAGCCAAATACTGCTTTCCGTTGATGACTGTGACATTCCCGGTCACTTTTCCTTCTATTTTCACATCGCCGTTACGTACCATGAGGTCCCCATTTACGACTTCCCCTTCAGGGACGACCACCGTATGATCCTCCACGACTAATTTCGCATTTTTCGTAAAGGAGAAATCCTGATCATCATTCCATGAAGTAAGGAAACTTCCGGTCATGAAGAACAGGAATAAGGCGGCTGCAGTGAGCAGCGGGTGATGGCGGAACCATCTTTGCACCCCGACCTTTTTCTTCTCTTTCGGCAATCTGGACATGACTTTATCGGTGAAATCTGCAGGCGCACTGATATGGGATGTGCTCTGCACGAACGCAATCGCTTTTTTCAACTCATGGAAGTGATGCTGGCATTCGCTGCATTCCTGCAAATGATGCTTCAACATTTCTTCTTTCTCTCTATTTAAATCTCCATCTAAATAATCGTGCATATACTCGATGATTTCTTCAGGACAAGGTTTCATATTCACTCACCCTCTCTACAGTGATCGTAATTGTTTTCTGAGAGCTTCACGCCCTCTATGTACCCGTGTTTTGACCGTGCCAAGGGGCAGGTCCAATATCTCGCTTATCTCTTGAAGAGGCAGCTCCTCGATGTATTTTAAAACGATGACCGATCGATATTTCTCCGGCAGCTTCGAAATTTCCATCTGAATCGTTTCCTGCAGCTCCATATTCTCTACTTCATCTTCAGGGAGCTGTACATCCGCAGCGACCTGCGAGTACATCGTCAAACCTTCCGTACCTGCGACTTCTGCATCCAGGAAATAGTCCGGCTTCTTCTTCCGTATCCTGTCGATGCAAAGATTCGTCGCAATCCGAAACAGCCACGTAGAAAACTTTCTCTTCTGATTAAAGGTTTCAATATTCACAAACGCCCTGATGAATGCTTCCTGGGCAATGTCTTCCGCCTCATGACGGTTCCCTAGCATCCTGTAGCAGATTTGGAACACTTTATCCTTATAAAGTTCAACTAATTCTGCAAAGGCGTTCTGATCACCTTTCAACACTTGCTTGATCCGCTTTTTCACTAATGCTTCCATTTCACAACCTCCGCTCTATGCGGCTATATTTATATACGCAATACCCTATTAAAAGGTTTCATTTTTTTTATAATATAATCCTAACAAATTTTTGCGGATGTGTGTTTACATTTATTAGAAAAGGGGTATAAAGGGACTAATATTTCTTTTGCGGGAGGGGTCAAAATGAGTGGAAGGTTAAATGATTTATTATTTCAGATTGAAGACTGTCGTCGCCAAATGGTCGAACTCGCCCTCAAATCATCATTTGCCGATGAACAAGTCGTTGATTTGAGTACTCGTCTTGACGACCTATTAAACCAATACCAAGTGGTCAAACATCATTGATCGGACAAGCATTAAGGCTGGAAACCCAGAATGGTTCCCAGCCTTTTTTGTTTATCCGTTTTATAAAAGTTTCTCTCCGAATAATGACCCCATCAAGGCAACGGCCACTGTCGCCGTCTTATTCTTCTCATCAAGGATCGGATTGACCTCCACGAACTCTGCCGATGTGATCATTCCCGACTCCTCGAGCATCTCCATCGCAAGATGACTCTCACGGTAGCTGATGCCTCCAAGTACTGGTGTACCGACACCAGGAGCGTCACTTGGATCCAGGCCGTCCAGATCCAGTGATAAATGAACCCCGTCTGTCCGGCCCTTCAAGTAATCAATCGATTCCTCCATCACCTTTGTCATGCCAAGACGGTCAATCTCATGCATCGTATATACCTTGATGCCCTTTTCCTTGATCAACTCCCTTTCACCTTCATCCAGCGAGCGTGCGCCTATGATGACGATGTTCTCAGGCTTGATCTTAGGTGACTGCTGCCCGATCCCCGTCAAAGCTTCATGACCGATGCCAAGACTGACCGCAAGCGGCATCCCGTGGATGTTTCCAGAAGGAGATGTATCCCCTGTATTCAAATCACCGTGGGCATCGTACCAGATGACCCCGAGGTTCTCATAATGTGGTGAAACGCCTGCAAGCGTCCCGATTGCGATACTGTGATCCCCGCCAAAGATCAGTGGGAACTCCCCGCTTCCAATAACATCATCCACCTTGCCTGCAAGCGTCTCACTCGCTTCAGCAACCGCTTTCAAATTACGCAGGTTTGTATCCGGGTTATTATGTACTCGTTCAGCCTGACCGATTTCGATATCTCCAAGGTCACGGATCTCATAACCAAGGTTCTCCAGACGCTCGACAATCCCGGCATAACGGATCGCACTCGGCCCCATGTCGACACCTCTTCGCATTTGCCCCAAATCCATCGGCACACCGATAATTGAAATATTTTTCTTCATCAAAAATTCCCCCTATTCTAAATATATCTACCTCTATTGTATCCATATATGGCTCGATGACTCAACTGGACAAGATTGTGTATATATATGCGGGAGTGGGGGTTACATAAACTGATGCTTTTTTAAAAGGGATTGGGTTGGCGGTGGCGGTTTTGAAAGGCTGTTTTCGTAAACATTGTGGCTTTTAAAAAAGTCAGATGCGGTTGATTTCCGCTCCAGATGCTCGCTTTCCGCGGGGTTGGCGATGAGCATCTTCCGCTCCAATCAACCATCGAGGATAAAAACCGGAAATTCAATGAATTAACTGCTTATTCATTTTTTGAAGAGTAGTGATTAACGTCAATGAAGCACATTGCCCTTGATTCATTGCTATGGGAATTTTTTCATTCCATAGTCTCAAATTCCCGAAGATGCTCACATGTTCGTCTAATAATAGCAACAATCTATGCGAACAGAGCCTTTTGAAAATATATCTGTATTTTTGAAAATAAGTCCCTCGTTTTGAAAATAAATCCGGATTTTTGAAAAGAAGTTCCTCGTTTTTGAAAATATACTCTGATTCTAAGAGAGAAGCCTCTCCCTTTTGAAAACAAACACCTACAAATCAATAACAATCAGCACTCATCTCCACCAGCGAGCACAAAAACTGCAGATAACTCCCCCGTTTAAACCTATATAAACAAAAAAACCTCAAATCTCCTGAGAGATTCAAGGCTTAATCATGTCGTATGTATGGTGGAGCCTAGCGGGATCGAACCGCTGACCTCCTGCGTGCAAAGCAGGCGCTCTCCCAGCTGAGCTAAGGCCCCATAAATATCAATGTATAGAGAAATTCCCACACCAAACGATGTGAGAAATTCTGTGATGAGCCATGAAGGATTCGAACCTTCGACCCTCTGATTAAAAGTCAGATGCTCTACCAACTGAGCTAATGGCTCGTAAATGGCTGGGCTAGCTGGATTCGAACCAACGCATGTCGCAGTCAAAGTGCGATGCCTTACCGCTTGGCTATAGCCCAATATTGACTTGAATGGCATAAAAAAGGGACATTTATAGGATGTCCATTTTACACATGAATATACAAAATGGTGGAGGGGGGCAGATTCGAACTGCCGAACCCGAAGGAGCGGATTTACAGTCCGCCGCGTTTAGCCACTTCGCTACCCCTCCAGCTAAAAAAATGGTGCCGGCAAGAGGACTTGAACCCCCAACCTACTGATTACAAGTCAGTTGCTCTACCAGTTGAGCTACACCGGCATATATGGTTATCAAACATTATAAGTAAAGATGGTGGAGGATGACGGGATCGAACCGCCGACCCTCTGCTTGTAAGGCAGATGCTCTCCCAGCTGAGCTAATCCTCCGGTATGTAATTCGTTTAGAAAAGAAAATGGTGACCCATACGGGATTCGAACCCGTGTTACCGCCGTGAAAGGGCGGTGTCTTAACCGCTTGACCAATGGGCCTTACTATAAAAAGAATAAAAGCTTCCAACCGGGCTCGAACCGGTGACCTCTTCCTTACCATGGAAGCACTCTACCTGCTGAGCTATGGAAGCAATGGCTCCGCAGGCAAGATTCGAACTTGCGACCGATCGGTTAACAGCCGATAGCTCTACCACTGAGCTACTGCGGAATGATATTGCCTGGCGACGTCCTACTCTCACAGGGGGAGATCCCCCAACTACCATCGGCGCTGAAGAGCTTAACTTCCGTGTTCGGCATGGGAACGGGTGTGACCTCTTCGCCATAGTCACCAGACTAATTGCTTACAATGACAAATATTATTATATAATATTTTGTGAAATTTTCAAGGGCTAAATTTAAAAATTTATTCCCTGAAAACTAGATAAAGGATTGATGTCAAGAAAGCCGAATATCAGCCGATTGTTCATATAAATATGACTCTTTGTGGTTAAGTCCTCGATCGATTAGTATCAGTCAACTCCACATGTCGCCATGCTTCCATCTCTGACCTATCTACCTAGTCATCTTCTAGGGATCTTACTCACTTACGTGATGGGAAATCTCATCTCGAGGGGGCTTCATGCTTAGATGCTTTCAGCACTTATCCCTTCCGCACATAGCTACCCAGCGATGCCTTTGGCAAGACAACTGGTACACCAGCGGTGCGTCCATCCCGGTCCTCTCGTACTAAGGACAGCTCCTCTCAAATTTCCTGCGCCCACGACGGATAGGGACCGAACTGTCTCACGACGTTCTGAACCCAGCTCGCGTACCGCTTTAATGGGCGAACAGCCCAACCCTTGGGACCGACTACAGCCCCAGGATGCGATGAGCCGACATCGAGGTGCCAAACCTCCCCGTCGATGTGGACTCTTGGGGGAGATAAGCCTGTTATCCCCGGGGTAGCTTTTATCCGTTGAGCGATGGCCCTTCCATGCGGAACCACCGGATCACTAAGCCCGACTTTCGTCCCTGCTCGACTTGTAGGTCTCGCAGTCAAGCTCCCTTGTGCCTTTACACTCTGCGAATGATTTCCAACCATTCTGAGGGGAACCTTTGGGCGCCTCCGTTACTCTTTAGGAGGCGACCGCCCCAGTCAAACTGCCCACCTGACACTGTCTCCCACCCCGATAAGGGGCGCGGGTTAGAATTTCAATACAGCCAGGGTAGTATCCCACCGATGCCTCCACCGAAGCTGGCGCTCCGGTTTCCAAGGCTCCTACCTATCCTGTACAAGCTGTACCAAAATTCAATATCAGGCTACAGTAAAGCTCCACGGGGTCTTTCCGTCCTGTCGCGGGTAACCTGCATCTTCACAGGTACTATAATTTCACCGAGTCTCTCGTTGAGACAGTGCCCAGATCGTTACGCCTTTCGTGCGGGTCGGAACTTACCCGACAAGGAATTTCGCTACCTTAGGACCGTTATAGTTACGGCCGCCGTTTACTGGGGCTTCGATTCGCACCTTCGCTTGCGCTAAGCACTCCTCTTAACCTTCCAGCACCGGGCAGGCGTCAGCCCCTATACTTCGCCTTACGGCTTCGCAGAGACCTGTGTTTTTGCTAAACAGTCGCCTGGGCCTATTCACTGCGGCTCTCTCGGGCTTGCACCCTACCAGAGCACCCCTTCTCCCGAAGTTACGGGGTCATTTTGCCGAGTTCCTTAACGAGAGTTCTCTCGCTCACCTTAGGATTCTCTCCTCGCCTACCTGTGTCGGTTTGCGGTACAGGCACCTTTTTCCCTCGCTAGAGGCTTTTCTTGGCAGTGTGGAATCAGGAACTTCGCTACTATAATTCGCTCGCTATCACAGCTCAGCCTTCACGATGACGGGATTTGCCTCATCATCAGCCTAACTGCTTAGACGCACATATCCAGCAGTGCGCTTACCCTATCCTCCTGCGTCCCCCATTGCTCAAACGGAAAGAGGTGGTACAGGAATATCAACCTGTTGTCCATCGTCTACGCCTATCGGCCTCGACTTAGGTCCTGACTAACCCTGAGCGGACGAGCCTTCCTCAGGAAACCTTAGGCATTCGGTGGATGGGATTCTCACCCATCTTTCGCTACTCATACCGGCATTCTCACTTCTAAGCACTCCACCAGTCCTTACGGTCTAGCTTCGCAGTCCTTAGAACGCTCTCCTACCACTGACACCTAAAGGTGTCAATCCACAGCTTCGGTGATACGTTTAGCCCCGGTACATTTTCGGCGCAGAGTCACTCGACCAGTGAGCTATTACGCACTCTTTAAATGGTGGCTGCTTCTAAGCCAACATCCTGGTTGTCTAAGCAACTCCACATCCTTTTCCACTTAACGTATACTTTGGGACCTTAGCTGGTGGTCTGGGCTGTTTCCCTTTCGACTACGGATCTTATCACTCGCAGTCTGACTCCCATGGATAAGTCTTTGGCATTCGGAGTTTGTCTGAATTCGGTAACCCGATGAGGGCCCCTAGTCCAAACAGTGCTCTACCTCCAAGACTCTTACACATGAGGCTAGCCCTAAAGCTATTTCGGAGAGAACCAGCTATCTCCAAGTTCGATTGGAATTTCTCCGCTACCCACACCTCATCCCCGCACTTTTCAACGTGCGTGGGTTCGGACCTCCATTCAGTGTTACCTGAACTTCATCCTGGACATGGGTAGATCACCTGGTTTCGGGTCTACGACCACATACTAAAATTCGCCCTATTCAGACTCGCTTTCGCTGCGGCTCCGTCTTATCAACTTAACCTTGCATGGGATCGTAACTCGCCGGTTCATTCTACAAAAGGCACGCCATCACCCGTTAACGGGCTCTGACTACTTGTAGGCACACGGTTTCAGGTTCTATTTCACTCCCCCTTCCGGGGTGCTTTTCACCTTTCCCTCACGGTACTGGTTCACTATCGGTCACTAGGTAGTATTTAGCCTTGGGAGATGGTCCTCCCAGATTCCGACGGAATTTCACGTGTTCCGCCGTACTCAGGATCCACTCAAGAGAGAATGAAGTTTCAACTACAGGGTTGTTACCTTCTTTGACGAGCCTTTCCAGACTTCTTCGTCTACTTCATTCCTTTGTAACTCCGTATAGAGTGTCCTACAACCCCAAGAGGCAAGCCTCTTGGTTTGGGCTACATCCCGTTTCGCTCGCCGCTACTCAGGGAATCGCAATTGCTTTCTCTTCCTCCAGGTACTTAGATGTTTCAGTTCCCTGGGTCTGCCTTCCATACTCTATGTATTCAAGTATGGATATTGTTCCATTACGAACAATGGGTTCCCCATTCGGAAATCTCTGGATCAAAGCTCACTTACAGCTCCCCAAAGCATATCGGTGTTAGTCCCGTCCTTCGTCGGCTCCTAGTGCCAAGGCATCCACCGTGCGCCCTTCATAACTTAACCGAATTGGTTGTTACATAAGGTTTAAAACCTAAAATGGCGATACTCGGTAATTTTCTTGACTATCAATTTATCTTTATCTAGTTTTCAAAGAACAAATTTCTGTCTCAGAAGAGACAAAAAGTTTTGATGATAATTAAACCATCAAAACTGAACAAAACTTCGACTGTCAAACGTTTTAGTAAATCTTCCTTAGAAAGGAGGTGATCCAGCCGCACCTTCCGATACGGCTACCTTGTTACGACTTCACCCCAATCATCTGTCCCACCTTAGGCGGCTGGCTCCAAAGGTTACCTCACCGACTTCGGGTGTTACAAACTCTCGTGGTGTGACGGGCGGTGTGTACAAGGCCCGGGAACGTATTCACCGCGGCATGCTGATCCGCGATTACTAGCGATTCCAGCTTCATGCAGGCGAGTTGCAGCCTGCAATCCGAACTGAGAACGGTTTTATGGGATTGGCTAAACCTCGCGGTCTTGCAGCCCTTTGTACCGTCCATTGTAGCACGTGTGTAGCCCAGGTCATAAGGGGCATGATGATTTGACGTCATCCCCACCTTCCTCCGGTTTGTCACCGGCAGTCATCCTAGAGTGCCCAACTGAATGCTGGCAACTAAGATCAAGGGTTGCGCTCGTTGCGGGACTTAACCCAACATCTCACGACACGAGCTGACGACAACCATGCACCACCTGTCACTCTGTCCCCGAAGGGGAAAGCCCTATCTCTAGGGTTGTCAGAGGATGTCAAGACCTGGTAAGGTTCTTCGCGTTGCTTCGAATTAAACCACATGCTCCACCGCTTGTGCGGGCCCCGTCAATTCCTTTGAGTTTCAGTCTTGCGACCGTACTCCCCAGGCGGAGTGCTTAATGCGTTAGCTGCAGCACTAAGGGGCGGAAACCCCTAACACTTAGCACTCATCGTTTACGGCGTGGACTACCAGGGTATCTAATCCTGTTTGCTCCCCACGCTTTCGCGCCTCAGTGTCAGTTACAGACCAGAAAGTCGCCTTCGCCACTGGTGTTCCTCCAAATATCTACGCATTTCACCGCTACACTTGGAATTCCACTTTCCTCTTCTGCACTCAAGTTCCCCAGTTTCCAATGACCCTCCACGGTTGAGCCGTGGGCTTTCACATCAGACTTAAGGAACCACCTGCGCGCGCTTTACGCCCAATAATTCCGGACAACGCTTGCCACCTACGTATTACCGCGGCTGCTGGCACGTAGTTAGCCGTGGCTTTCTGGTTAGGTACCGTCAAGGTGCCGCCCTATTCGAACGGCACTTGTTCTTCCCTAACAACAGAGCTTTACGATCCGAAAACCTTCATCACTCACGCGGCGTTGCTCCGTCAGACTTTCGTCCATTGCGGAAGATTCCCTACTGCTGCCTCCCGTAGGAGTCTGGGCCGTGTCTCAGTCCCAGTGTGGCCGATCACCCTCTCAGGTCGGCTACGCATCGTCGCCTTGGTGAGCCGTTACCTCACCAACTAGCTAATGCGCCGCGGGTCCATCTGTAAGTGGTAGCTAAAGCCACCTTTCAACATTCCCTCATGCGAGGGAATGAATTATCCAGTATTAGCCCCGGTTTCCCGGAGTTATCCCGATCTTACAGGCAGGTTACCCACGTGTTACTCACCCGTCCGCCGCTGATATCAGGGAGCAAGCTCCCATCAATCCGCTCGACTTGCATGTATTAGGCACGCCGCCAGCGTTCGTCCTGAGCCAGGATCAAACTCTCCGATAAAAGTTTGAATAGCTCTTTAAAAATAAATCTAGAATTAACGTTGACGTATTGTCTTGTTTTGTTCAGTTTTCAAGGTTCAATGTTTGTCCTCTTCCCGAAGAAGCGACTTTATTAATTTAACACATCCGCTGATGTGTTGTCAACTGGTTTTAAAAATTATTTATTGGTGTTTCTTCTAAATAATTCAATGTGTTTCAGCGACGTTTACTACTATAACAAGATTTCAAAACTCGGTCAATACATTTTGTAAAGTTTTTTTCATAAATGTTTCATTTACTACAACGGCTCTTTATTTAAGCGCTCCCGCCGCCTGCAGAACCGCCCAAATTAAAAGCTCCCGCCTTTGTCCAAGCAGAAGCTGTTGTGAATCAGTATGTTTCTTTTTTATTTGCAGCCGTCTTCATATATTTCAAACATTCCTTCTGGCTTGCAAACCGCTTAAAAAGGGAAAACAGAATTTTGTATCGTTCATCCATTGCTCTTTTAACGATATGATCAATGCGAGAATCTTTCAGATCAAACAGTATTTCATCCATTTCTCTTTTCAGCAAATACTCTATTTCTTGCTTCTCTCTGTCATTTATCATTAACCCCAGCAAGTATGTCACCCCTTAATGTTTGTATTTGTAGTTTTTTCCATTAAACGGATTTTATAATCATTTTTTTATGAGTTAGATATTTTTTCCGAGGACATGCATATTCATAGTAGAGATAGACGGTTGAACGGAGGGATTGGATCGTGAATACGTTTTATACGGTAAGGGCAAGTAAATTGAAGCAGATTAGTTTGATCATCGTGATTTCTTTCTTCACTGCATTACTTGTTTACAGCAGCAACCTTTCGACCCTTTCTGTTTTCAGCACTAAGGATGGCCCAAAGGCGATTTATAAAGGGGAAAAAGGGGTCGCTGTGACCTTTAATATCGGCTGGGGAGATGAAAAAGCCAAGCCGATCCTGGAAGAGTTAAAAAAGCTGGACGTCGGATCCGCTACGTTTTTCCTGTCCGGTGCATGGGCAGAGAGGCATCCTGACCTTGTCGAACAGATCGTGAAGCAAGGGTATGAAATCGGAAATCTCGGCTATGCCTATTCCGACTATACAGAAATGGAACCGGCAAAGATCAAACAGGATATCCTGAAGGCCGATACGGTTTTTAAAAAGTTAAATGTGAAAGACGTGAAGTTATTGCGGGTGCCTACCGGACATTTTGACAAAGAAACGTTGAAGGTTGCAGATTCACTCGGCTTGTCGGTCGTCCATTGGAGCGTGGATTCAAAAGACTGGACCAATCCAGGCAGAGAAGAAATCCTGAACAATATTCAAAAGGCGAAAAAAGGGGACATCATCCTCCTGCACGCTTCTGACTCTGCGAAGCAGACAAAAGATGCATTGCCAGCCATCATCAAAGAACTGAAAGGCAAAGGTTCCTTCATTACAGTGTCAGACATGATTTCAAACGGAGACGCCAAGTCATCGCTCATACAGTAAGAAAGCCCGCTGATTTAAAAATCAGCGGGCTTTCTTCTTATCAGCTTTTGATTGATTGCTTCTGTTGTCTTTCCATTTGCGACTTCTCTATGTACTTAGGAAGACGCAGCAGCTGGAATGCGTTACAGGCGAGTAAGGCAAGCAGCATAAGGTAAAGCCACTTCACTGAATTCACAAGCAGGACAGGCAGCCATTCAAGCGTGGTCACGACAATCATAAAAAACAGCGCTGACACAAAAGTATTGGTCTGTGACTGTGATTGACGGTTCTTCATGTAAGCCACACCCAGCCCGACCACGAGAATGCCAATGCCAAGGAGAATATATGGCGTATATGATGCGCCGTCCGTTGCGAACGCCCTGAATCTGAAATAAATCAAATCAAACAGGACAAGGCCGATCAATATGAGCTGCACAGGGTTCCATAGGCTCTTGAACATGCCCATACCAAATTGATGGATGGTCAAGTAAGCGAAATAGCCCATCTGACTGATGACACTGAATGTGAATCCGACGAAGATGAACCATAATAAACTTGATAAAATGCCGATCACGTTACCGTCTTGAAAATAGGGTCCGAACTGATCCCACCGGATGAGGAGAGATGCCACACCGGTTACAGCTCCACCGACCACTAACGTATGAATGAATAAACGAAGCCAATTGCGGATGGTCACTACGATTTTCCTCCAAATATAAAGATATGCACTCCCTTGATTGTACCAACGCCTGTTTAAAAAATCCAGCAGATATCTCAGTGCATATTTTTTTCATTCTTCCTCATATTAAAGGTAAGGGAATTTGTATGGAAGGAGCCTACCCATGAAAAAATATTCCTTGCTTTTACTACTGACGATCCTCCTCCTTTCCGCTTGCGGAGGCGGCGGGGATACAGGCAGTGGCAAAATGGATTATGAAGAAACCAAGAAAATGGTTGTAGATATATTGAAGACCGATGACGGCAAGAAGGCCATCCAGGAAGTGATGTCTGATGACAAAATGAAATCAGAACTGATCATGGACCAGACTGTCGTGACCGAAACCATCTCCAAAACCTTGACGTCCAAAAAAGGGACTGAATTCTGGAAAAAGTCATTCGAAGATCCCAAGTTCGCAGAAGCAATGGCGAAAAGCATGAAGGATGGCAATGAAAAATTATTAAAAGACCTGATGAAAGACCCCGAGTATCAGGGAATGATGATGGACCTCCTCAAGGATCCGGAATTCACGAAAGAACTGACTGAAGCATTGAAAAGCCAGGAGTTCAGGGAACATCTGCAAAAAGTCGTCATCGAAACGTTCGAAAGCCCCTTATTCAAGGCGAAGCTTCAGGATGTGTTGATGAAGGCTGCCGGAGAAATGAAGGACGGCGGCAAAAGTAGTGAAGGCGGCGGTTCTTCCGATGGTGAGCAGGATAGTTCCAGTGATTCTGGAGGTTCCGGCAGCGGAGGACAGTAGGGCTCAATCGTAAAAAAGACAAATGCAGGCTGCATTTGTCTTTTTTGCCGTTTATTATGAAAGTTTCTCAATGACTTTATGGGCGATTTCCCCGTAAATCTGACCGAGTCGGTGATCCTCCCCGTATATGGAAGGAGCAAAGTCCTCTTCATTCCAATCCGGCTGTTGAAGGGGAAGCTTGCCAAGTAAATCGGTACGGAGCTCCTCAGTGAGCTTCTCGCCACCGCCTTGACCAAATACAAATTCCTTCTCGCCGGTCAGCTTGCTTTCGAAATAGGACATATTTTCGATTACCCCTAAAATCTCATGATCAGTCTGAAGGGCCATCGCGCCGGCACGAGCCGCTACGAAGGCAGCCGTCGGATGAGGCGTCGTTACGATGATTTCCTTACAATGCGGAAGCATCGTATGCACATCCAATGCCACGTCCCCCGTTCCTGGCGGCAGGTCTAATAATAGATAATCGAGATCGCCCCACTCTACTTCAGAGAAGAAGTTGTTCAGCATCTTCCCAAGCATCGGCCCTCTCCAGATGACAGGCGCATTGTCCTCTACAAAGAAGCCCATCGAGATGACCTTCACTCCAAATCGTTCTACCGGGATAATGCTTTCCCCACGGACGACCGGACGTTTAACGATTCCCATCATATCAGGCACACTGAATCCATATATGTCTGCATCCACAAGTCCAACCTTCTTGCCTTGACGTGCCAGGGAAACAGCCAGGTTCACAGATACCGTCGATTTCCCCACTCCGCCTTTTCCGCTCGCAATAGCAATAAAGGTCGTCTTACTTGCCGGAGATAATAAATCCGTGCCTTCCCCGCCTGCTCCTCTATGCTTCTCTAGCTCTTCTTCCGGAAGTTCAGTGAAACGGATCCCTACTGATTCCGCACCGTTATCTTTTAAAAGCTGTACAATTTGCTGCTGGAACTGCATCTGCTCTCCGGTACCTGTCTTGGCAATTGCCACCTTCACACTGATATGGCTCTTTTCTTCCTTGACCGAAACATCGACAACACCGTTTGTTTCTTCTAACGTTTTATGTAAAAAAGGATCCTTCAATCCAAATAAAAGCTCCCGTGCTTGTTGTTCTGTTACCATGAATATCCACCCTTTTCTATGTATTCGTTTTCAAATATCTGCCTACAGTATAACATATTCTCACTTGAATGAATGCTCAAAAGGTTTTGAATGCTTTTCGTGAATAATAATGGGTGCGCTTATACATTGGTGCTCATTAGCTGCCCGCAGGACTGACTGTCTTCTTACTTCAACTTCATCTGGCTTAACAAACTGAGCCAAGGCCTTACCCTTTATCCGAATGAAACAACACCGCTCTGACACCCCTTACTCCTTTTTCCCTATAATGAAGTTCCAAAACCCAAACAAAAAAGCTGAGAGGTCATTCCTCATCAGCTTTTTCTTCCGTATCCATCGTCATGTAATTCAGTACGCCCTGATAGATGGAAGCAGCGATCTTTTGCTGGTAGTCTTCTTTCAGAAGGTTTGCCCTTTCGCCTGGATTGGATAAGAAACCGATCTCCACGAGGGCACCTGATTTTTTCGCGTGTTTAAGGATATAGACATTTTGAAGACCTTTCGCTTCCCTTGTCGTGTTTTCCAGGTTCCGGATCAATTCGCTTTGAATGGCTTTGGCCAGTTCTTTGTTTTCTTCGTATTTAGGATTATAGAACGTTTGGGCACCGCTCCATCTTGCAGACGGGATGGAGTTTAAATGAATGCTCAAAAACAGATCCGCCTGTGATTCATTGATGAGCGTGAGCCTCTTCTTTAAATCCTCGACTTTCCGGCGGCTGTACCCCCGGGTCCCGTCATCTGCGAGATCTTCATCCTTTTCCCGGGTCAAGATGACGAGGGCACCCTGTTCCTGGAGGTAATCCCGTATCATCAGGGAAACGTTCAGCGCAATGTCCTTTTCAAGGGCAGCCTCATCTCCTGCACCCCCATCCGGTCCGCCATGCCCCGGATCGATATAGATGATCTTACCCGACAGCGGCAGATTCCATGAATGCCATGTATCCCTGTCCAGTATCTTATATTGAATAATGAATAATAAAACGGCCAGTGCAGAAATAATCCCGATCACCTTTAGTTTCTGACTCATTCCAGTCCTCCTGTTTACAGTTTCAACAGTGATGTGCCATCTCCGTTGTCCATACTAAAAAATATGGGACAAGAATGAGTTTTAGAACCTATTTTAGTGCAGGCGTAATTTAAGCCGCTTGATGCCCTTTTCATATCCTTCATTCCACCAGGTTTCCACAAAATGCTCACAGCAATAATAGAAGGACTCGTCCACTTCATTCGACACACCCATCTCGGACCAGTACAGCCAGAAATTATAGAGCGTATCGATGAAGTGCTTCATTTCATCGGCACACCGCTTCTTTACCGCTTCAAGGTTCTCTCCCGAGTGACCAAACTTGCTTACCTTGCCTCCCAGGAGATATGCTTCGATCGCCACATCGAAACACGCCTCGTCAAAGCCCTGCTGCATAAAGACACCGCCTTGCACTTTTATATATCCAAAATGCTTCCTCACACTCTCCTGAAGCATTTTAATGGAAATTTCCTTCAATAATGTTCTTTCCGTCTTAATTTGCTTTTCTCTTCTCTTTGTATTGAAAGTTGTAATAACGTTCAAACTTCATCCACCCCTTTGAACGTATTTTCCTACCCAACACACCACTTCATTCGCTCAACTGTTACCAATTTTTTGAGGGACGGACCTCCGAAATTGCCCTGATCGGAGAATCGATTCCAGTCACAGCAGCGTTTTTGTGAGGGGCGAGACGTGAAATCGGAGGTCCGTCCCTCACAGAAACGCACAACAAAAAAGCCCAGCCGAATGAATCGGCTGAGCTTTTGTTTGAAATAATAATTAACGCTTAGAGAATTGTGGCGCGCGACGTGCACCTTTAAGACCGTATTTTTTACGCTCTTTCATACGAGAGTCACGAGTTAATAATCCAGCGCGTTTCAGTGTACCGCGGTACTCAGGATCAGCTTCCAGTAAAGCACGAGCGATTCCGTGACGGATCGCACCAGCTTGACCAGCATAGCCTCCACCATTAACGTTTACTAAAACGTCATAGTTACCAAGAGTTTCAGTTGCAACTAGAGGTTGCTTAATTACTTCTCTTAGTGCTGCGAATGGGATATAAACTTCTACTTCACGATCATTGATAACAATGTTTCCGTTACCTGGTACTAAACGTACACGAGCTACTGAGCTCTTACGACGACCAGTTCCGTAATATTGAACTTGAGCCAAGATAATAACCTCCTCTTATTAATTATCCACGAAGTTCGTAAACTTCAGGTTGTTGTGCTTGATGTGGATGCTCTGCTCCAGCATAAACGTGTAATTTCTTGAACATTTGACGACCTAGAGAACCTTTTGGAAGCATACCTTTGATAGTAAGCTCTAACATTTTCTCTGAGTAGTTTGTACGCATTTCTAATGCTGTACGTTGTTTTAAACCACCTGGGTGATTAGTGTGACGGTAGTAGATCTTGTCCGTTAACTTTTTACCAGTTAGTTCAATTTTTGAAGCATTAAGAATGATCACATGATCACCAGTGTCAACATGTGGTGTGAATGTTGGTTTGTGTTTTCCGCGTAGAATTGAAGCAACTTCACTTGAAAGACGTCCAAGAGTTTTTCCTTCAGCATCTACAACGAACCATTTACGATCGATTTGGTTGGCTTTAGCCATATACGTTGTACGCATGATTTAACCTCCTATTTAATGAATCCGTAGTATTTATTTTCTAATCACAATAAGTTTCCGGGGCTTATCGTGGGGTTAATAACATACCATATGCTATCTTATCTTGTTCCCAGTCTATTGTCAAGAGAATGTTACACCAGGATTAGTTGTTTTAGTATTTTTTTTATAAACTTGTTTATGATCTTACATAAATAGATTAGTCTTACTGTCTGTTCGGGTTGATTTGCGCTCCGGGAGCTTGCTTTCCCCGTCCCGGCAGCGAGCGTCCTCAGGCTTCGCCAATCCCGGTGTCACCCCACCTTCCGCTTCAATCGGCAAAAGGTTTAGGGACCGGTTCCCTCCTCAGACATGCGAATCACCCTCTAATTCTCATCAGACCCATAATCCACCTTCCACAAATACAATCCGTGGGGCGGGGCCGTCTTGCCTGCCCGGTCACGATCCCTCGCTTCCAGGATGGGGGCCATATCATCCGCAGCTCTGTTACCAGAACCTACCTCCAGCAAAGTGCCGACAAGAATCCTCACCATGTTATAGAGAAATCCATTCCCGACAAAGGAGAAAATGATTTCTTCACCATGTTCCTGGATGTCGATGCGGTGGATCTTCCTTACCTTATCTTCCACCTCGGTCTTTGCAGAGCAAAAGCTCGTAAAGTCATGCTCACCGATCAACGAGGCGGCAGCCCTCTTCATATCCGTCACCGACAATGGCTGGGGATGATGAAGGGCGAAATGCCTGTTGAACGGGCTGCGCGACTGACCGGTGTATACACGGTACCGATATTCCTTCTGTACAACAGAGAATCTCGAATGAAAGTCAGTTGAAACGAAGGCCGCCTCTTTCACGGTCACTTCATCCGGCAGCCGGGTATTCAATACGACCGGCCATTTCTCTTCGGGGATGGACAGCGGTGTATCGAAATGAAACACCTGCCCGTTCGCATGGACACCTGAATCCGTCCGGCCAGATCCACTGATGCGAATCTGTTCTCCTTTATGGATGGTCGACAGGATCTCTTCTATGACCCCTTGTACGGTTCTCTCACGGGGTTGAACCTGATACCCATGAAAATGGGTCCCATCATATGCAATGGTACATTTCACTCTTTGCATGGCTTACACTCCCATTATCCTCTGAAGATGAGCAGAACGGCTGTCAGGAGGACAAGTACGATCATCGCACCCGTATCCTTCTTATGCCAGGACAGCAGCCTGTATTTCGTTCTTCCTTCTCCCCCTTGATACCCCCTTGCTTCCATGGCGGTCGCAAGGTCTTCTGCCCGCTTAAAGGCACTGACGAAGAGCGGGATCAATAAAGGGACAATCGCTTTGATCCGGTCTTTCACCGGGCCAGAAGAAAATTCAGCGCCCCTGGCGATCTGCGCTTTCATGATCTTGTCTGTTTCCTCCATCAGCGTAGGGATGAACCGAAGAGAAATCGACATCATTAGAGCAAGCTCATGAACAGGGAACTTGATCTTCCTCAATGGATTCAACAACGTCTCGAGTCCGTCTGTGATGGTGATCGGAGACGTTGTCAACGTCAGAAGTGACGTGACAAGGATAAGATAAAAGAATCTCAACGAAATGAAAATCCCCTGCCTCAAGCCTTCCTCATGAACCGATAACAATCCCAGGTCCAGTACAACCGGTCCTTCCTTCGTGAAGAACACGTGGAGGAAGAATGTAAACAGAATCAACCATAAAATCGGCTTCAGCCCACCGATGATGAATCGGATAGAAAGGTTGGATAGAATAAGTGCAAAAAACGTAAAAAGACCGAGCAATGCATAGGTCATCACATTGTTGGCAAGAAATACAACACATATAAAGCCAAAAATGAACAGAAGCTTTGCCCGTGGATCCATCATATGCAGGATGGATTTCGCCGGGACGTAACGACCGAAGATCATTTTCTCCATCATAGCGCTTCACCCCCATCCTTCATCTGACCGATGGCAGATGCCAATTCCTCCAAGGTCAAACAGGTGTTCGGAAGCTTCTTTCCTGTTCGCTGTTCAAACTGATATTGAAAACGGACGACATCCGGGACGTCGAGTCCCATTTCAAACAGTTCATCTGGATGGGAGAAGATCTCCTGGGGTATCCCTTTCCGTTTCAACTGTCCCTTCTGCATGATCGCAATCTCATCTGCATAATGAGCGGCATCTTCCATGCTGTGGGTGACAAGGATCGTGGTCAGTCCTTTTTCCTTATGAAGGTCATAGAACATGTCCATGATCTCTTGCTGTCCTCTCGGGTCCAGTCCTGCTGTCGGCTCATCGAGAACGATGACTTCAGGGTTCATTGCCAGCACGCCGGCAATCGCCACACGCCTCATCTGTCCTCCAGATAGATCAAAAGGGGATTTCTGCAATACATCCGTCGATAACCCAACCTTGACGATCAGCTCTTTCGCCCGGCTGATTGCTTCTTCCTCTGATACACCGAAATTCATCGGCCCATAGCAGATATCCTTCAGCACCGTTTCTTCAAATAGCTGATGCTCGGGGAACTGGAAAACGATCCCGACTTTCTGCCTGACAGGCTTTAAGCTCTTCGCTTTCTGCTTCGGCTTGATTTCGTAATCCCCTACCTTGACGACGCCTGCCGTCGGTTTCAGCAGTCCGTTTAAATGCTGAAGAAGCGTGGACTTTCCTGAACCTGTATGCCCGATCACCGCAAGGAACTGACCTGTCGGAATCGACAGATTGATATCCTGGATGGCAAGCTTCTCGAATGGAGTGTTGAATGAATATCTGTACTCTACTTGTTGAAATGTGATTTGCATAATTCACTCACCAACTCTTCTTCTGTGAAATAAGTTTTGGACAGGGGGATCCCCGCCTCTTTTAGTGCACCGGCAAGCTTGACGGTAAATGGGGAATCTAGCCCAAGCTTCTTCAACTCATCTTCGAGTAAGAAGATCTCCTCAGGTGTCCCTTCTTTAAAGACATTTCCTTGATTCAGCACGATCATCCTGTCGGCTTTCGTTGCCTCTTCCAGGTCATGGGTGATGGAAATCACGGTCAAGTCTTCTTCTTCTTTCAGCTTTCTGACCGTTTCAAGCACCTCTTTTTTTCCTTTGGGATCAAGCATCGATGTCGCTTCGTCCAATATGATGATCGAAGGCTGCAGGGCAATGACACCGGCAATCGCAACACGCTGCTTCTGACCACCCGATAAATGGTGCGGCTCTTGATCAAGAAAATCTTCCATATGGACACTTTTTAGGGCGTCGGTGACTCTTTGTACCATCGTTTCATAAGGTACTCCATGGTTTTCTAACCCAAAAGCCACATCATCTTCAACTGTAGCACCTACAAACTGATTATCGGGATTCTGAAAGACCATACCCAGCTTCTTGCGGATGTCCCATATCGTGTCTTCGGAAAGATGAAGCCCGTCCACCGTCACTTGACCCTTTTCCGGAAAATGAAGCCCATTCAACATTTTCGCCAATGTGGATTTACCAGATCCGTTATGACCGACAATCGCAAGCCATTCACCTTGACGGACCGTCAGGCTGATGCCTTTGAGTGCGTAATCAGTTTGGTCCTGATACCTGAAATGAACATCTTCCACTTTAATGATTTCATTCAATGTTGTTACCTCCTCTACGCTCAGCTCTGCTAAAAATTCTTTGCATATAAAAAAAAGCCCGCACCCCGACCAAAGAAAAGGTAACCTTTTCTTGTTCATCCATTGAACAGCTTCTATGAACATAGAAGTTGGAAGGGGTGCACGAGCTAGACGAGTCAGACAGCGCTGCTCATCGTAACGCTCTGCTTTTCATCACATGCACTTATACAAAAAGGGCAAAGAAGCAGTTAAGGATTAACTGTCCCGCCCTTAATGTTTGAAGTCACGAATTATTAAACTAATTCGATGATTGCCATTGGAGCACCGTCACCACGGCGAGGACCAACCTTCATAATGCGAGTATATCCGCCTTGACGCTCTGTGTAACGAGGAGCGATGTCAGAGAATAACTTTTGTAAAGCATCTTGGTTGTTTTCAGCGTTTGCAACTTCTTTACGAATGAATGCACCAGCTTGACGACGCGCGTGAATGTCACCACGTTTACCTAGAGTGATCATTTTTTCCACAACAGAACGAAGCTCTTTCGCACGAGTTTCAGTTGTTTCGATGCGCTCGTTAATGATTAGGTCTGTAGCTAAATCACGTAGCATAGCTTTACGCTGTGCACTAGTACGTCCTAACTTTCTGTAAGCCATTAAGGGTTCCCTCCTTTGTTGAATCTATATAAGAAAGAAGATTATCAGTCGTCTTTGCGTAGTCCAAGTCCAAGGTCTTCAAGCTTAACTTTAACCTCTTCCAGGGATTTACGTCCTAAATTACGAACTTTCATCATATCTTCTTCAGTTTTGTTAGCAAGCTCTTGAACAGTATTGATTCCAGCACGCTTCAGGCAGTTGTAAGAACGAACAGAAAGATCCAATTCTTCGATGGTCATCTCTAGAACTTTTTCTTTTTGGTCTTCTTCTTTTTCTACCATGATTTCAGCATTCTGCGCTTCATCTGTAAGGCCAACGAAAATATTTAAGTGTTCTGTTAGAATCTTAGCACCTAAAGAAATCGCTTCTTTTGGTCCAATACTTCCATCAGTCCATACATCAAGGGAAAGTTTATCGTAGTTCGTCATTTGACCAACACGAGTATTTTCGACTTGATAGTTAACGCGTGAAACTGGAGTGTAAATAGAATCGATTGGGATCACGCCAATAGGAAGATCCTCACGTTTGTTTTGGTCTGCTGGTCTGTACCCACGACCACGGGATGCACTCAAACGTACACGGAAGTGACCACTTTTTGATAAAGTTGCGATGTGTAAATCAGGATTTAACACTTCGACATCAGAATCATGTGTAATGTCTGCAGCCGTTACGACTCCTTCACCTTGTACATCGATCTCAAGCGTCTTCTCTTCATCAGAGTAAATCTTCAACGCAAGCTTCTTAATGTTCAAAATGATGGATGTGACATCCTCTACGACGCCTTCAATTGTTGAAAACTCATGCAGTACGCCATCTATTTGAATAGATGTGACAGCAGCACCTGGGAGTGACGATAGTAGGATACGACGTAAGGAGTTACCCAAAGTTGTACCATATCCACGCTCAAGTGGTTCTACGACGAACTTTCCATATGTGGCATCATCGCTGATCTCAACCGTTTCAATTTTTGGCTTTTCAATTTCGATCATTAATATTTACCCTCCTTCAAAACGTCGAAACTCCGGGCTAAATAAGTTAAAGTCCGAAATTCCCCATGTTTACGTTCCCTATTGTGCAACAACAACTGGATACTTTTCTGAATGAACGTATCTTGTATCATATCCCATTATAGACAACGATACAAAATATATACAGAAAAATTAAACGCGGCGACGTTTTGGTGGACGGCATCCATTATGAGGAACTGGAGTAACGTCTCTGATTGCAGTAACTTCTAGACCAGCTGCTTGAAGAGCACGGATAGCTGCTTCACGACCAGCACCAGGGCCTTTAACTGTTACTTCAAGAGTTTTTAAACCATGTTCTTGAGAAGCTTTTGCTGCAGTTTCAGCTGCCATTTGCGCTGCGAATGGAGTTGATTTACGAGAACCTCTAAATCCTAGTGAACCTGCACTTGACCATGCAACAGCATTTCCGTGAACATCAGTAATAGTTACGATTGTGTTATTGAATGTAGAACGAATGTGTGCAATACCAGCTTCGATATTCTTTTTCACACGACGTTTACGAGTGTTAGTTTTACGTGCCATACTAAGAAGTAACCTCCTTTACCTATTATTTTTTCTTGTTAGCTACAGTCTTACGAGGACCTTTACGTGTACGAGCATTGTTCTTCGTATGTTGTCCACGAACAGGTAGTCCACGACGGTGACGAAGACCGCGGTATGAACCGATTTCCATAAGACGTTTGATGTTTAGTGATACTTCACGACGAAGATCACCTTCTACTTTTAATTTATCAACGATATCACGAATCTTTCCTAGTTCGTCGTCTGTAAGATCGCGAACGCGAGTATCCTCAGATACACCTGATTCAGATAAGATTTTCGCTGCAGTATTTTTACCAATACCGTAGATGTATGTTAATGAAATGACAACACGTTTGTCACGTGGAATGTCTACACCAGCAATACGTGCCATAGTGATAGCGCACCTCCTTTAAGATTAGCCTTGTTTTTGTTTGTGTTTAGGGTTTTCACAGATAACCATAACTTTACCTTTTCTACGAATAACTTTACATTTTTCGCAGATTGGTTTAACAGATGGTCTAACTTTCATCTTATTCTAACCTCCTTAATAGTACGGAGTGCAATAGATTATTTATAACGATAAGTGATTCTACCACGAGTTAAGTCATACGGTGATAGTTCTACTGTTACCTTGTCACCAGGTAGGATACGAATGAAATGCATACGGATCTTTCCTGAAACATGTGCCAGTACTGTATGACCGTTTTCTAATTCTACCTTAAACATCGCATTGGGCAAAGTCTCGGCAACTTTACCTTCAACTTCAATTACATCATCCTTAGCCATCGAACATGTCTCCCTTCTTCTCATCATTTAAAACTTCGTTAACAAACTTTGAAACAGCATAACGCAGTTTACCGTTCGTCACTCTACCTGTTTCCATCATACTGTTTTGAACTTCTGGAGAAACATAGTCACACAAGTGAAGATGGGCAATGTTCTTTCGCTTGGCGCGATCGAACTTACGTTTATCTCCATCTGCTATAAGTACAAAACGTTCATCCAATTGCTGAACAACGACCGAGTAGCATCCTGTTTCTCTCCCTTTAAGGGTTTGAACAATCTGGCCAATCCTCGGGGCCGTCGAATCTGACTCGATCAATCCAATCACCTTCACTTAGGCTTTCGTCAATATCTCATAGCCTTCTTCAGTAATTGCAATGGTGTGTTCAAAGTGCGCACACATTTTATCATCAACTGTGACAACTGTCCAGTTATCTGATAACGTCCTAACATATCGACTTCCTGCATTAACCATTGGTTCAATAGCCAGTACCATGCCAGGCTTTAAACGAGGACCTTTGTTGGGTGGTCCATAATGAGGAATTTGCGGGTCCTCATGTAAGTCTTGACCAACTCCGTGCCCTACATACTCTCGAACGATAGAAAAGCCATTTGCTTCAACAAAAGTTTGTATACTATGAGAGATATTCGACAGACGTTCGCCTGGTTTAGCTTCCTTAAGTCCAAGGAATAAAGATTCCTCTGTGACATCGAGAAGCCTCTGGGTTTCATCATCTATTGTTCCAACTGGATAGGTCCAAGCTGAATCCCCGTGATAACCGTTATATTTAGCACCGATATCGATGCTGATTATATCGCCATCCTTCAGGATCCGATCTCCTGGAATTCCATGTACCAACTCATTGTTGACTGAAGCACAGATGCTGCCACGAAACCCATTATACCCTTTAAAAGATGGAATTGCATCATGTTTACGAATGAAATTTTCAGCAATTGCATCCAATTCCTTCGTCGATATTCCCGGAGAAATATGCTTTTGCAATTCCGCATGAGTCAATGCCACAATCTTTCCAGCATGTCGCATGATCTCAATCTCTCGCGGAGTCTTAGAAATGATCATTATGAAAGGCCTCCAAGTAGTTCATCAATGTCATCAAACACTCTATGGATGTCTTGTTGACCGTCAATGTTTTTCAGATAGCCCTTATCTTCGTAGTATGCCAATAGTGGTTGGGATTGTTTGATGTTAACGTCCAGACGGTTTTGAACCGTTTCTTCGTTATCATCTGCGCGTTGATATAACTCACCGCCGCAGCGATCACAAACGTCCTTTTCTGTTGGCGGATTAAAGACAAGATGATAAGTAGCGCCGCACTCTTTACAGATCCTGCGACCTGTCAAGCGCTCCATCAGGATGTCCTTATCTACATCTATATTAATGACATAATTCATCTTTTTACCAAGATCAGCAAGGATGTTATCAAGTGCTTCTGCCTGAGCAACCGTTCTCGGAAACCCATCCAGTAAGAAGCCTTTTTCACAGTCCTCTTTGCTTAATCGTTCACGGACGATGCCGATTGTCACTTCATCAGGAACAAGATCGCCGTTATCCATGAATGATTTAGCTTTCAAGCCTAGTTCAGTACCTTCTTTAATAGCTGCACGGAACATATCGCCTGTAGAGATATGGGGGATACCATATTTGTCTACGATTTTTTCAGCTTGAGTGCCTTTTCCTGCGCCTGGTAAGCCCATAAGAACGATATTCACTCGAACTCCCCCTAATTATCTATAAAATGGTTTCAGGAACAAGACGTTCCCGAAAACCCTCTTATTTAATAAATCCTTTGTAGTGACGCTTCACTAACTGTGCCTCTAGTTGCTTCATCGTCTCAAGTGCAACCCCTACTACGATCAGTAAGCTTGTTCCACCGATTTGAGCTGCAGGAGGTAATCCCGCAAAGTTAATGAAGAATACTGGAAGGACTGAAATAACAGCTAAGAAAATAGCCCCAACAAATGTTAGACGATACAGAACGCGAGTGAGATATTCTTGAGTGGTTTTACCTGGACGGATACCAGGGATATATCCACCTTGCTTTTTCAAGTTTTCCGCCATTTGTTCCGGGTTCACTTGAATGAAAGCATAGAAATACGTAAAGGCAACGATCAGTGCTACATAGATGATCATACCAACTGGTTTAGTGTAATCAAAAATGTACTGAATCGTACTGGTCACATCATTTTCCCCAAAGAAGGAAGAAATGGTCTGTGGCGTGATAATGAAAGAAATCGCAAAGATAACTGGAATAACACCCGCAGCATTCACCTTTAAAGGTAGATGTGTTGATTGTCCACCAACCGGACTACGCCCCACTAAACGTTTTGCATATTGAATCGGAATTTTGCGAAGTGCCTGTTGAATAAACACGACTCCAACCACGATTGCAATAACTGCTAAAACAAGAAGTGCAAGAACCACAATACGAAGGAAAAGCTGCTCGCCTGCACCTTCGATTTGTTGAGCATAGATTTGGTTTACAGTGTTAGGGATAGCAGCTACGATACCTGCAAAGATCAGGATCGAGATTCCATTCCCCACACCTTTAGCCGTGATTTGTTCACCCAACCACATAAGAAAAGCCGTACCAGCTGTTAGAACTAACGCTATTAGTAGGTACGTACTGACTCCTGGGCTTTGAATAAGCATTCCACCGTAAATTCTGTTGAAGCCGTAGGACATACCTATAGCCTGGATAAATCCAAGAACGATAGTGAAATAACGTGTGAACTGAGCTAATTTGCGGCGACCTACTTCACCTTGCTTTGACCACTCCGTGAACTTCGGCACAACATCCATTTGCAGGAGCTGTACGATGATCGAAGCGGTAATGTAAGGCATGATTCCCATCGCGAAGATGGAGAAGTTCTGTAATGCACCGCCACCAAATGTATTCAGGAATCCGAGAATTCCTGCCTGGTCTTGCATTTTCAATACATTAGCGTCTACGTTTGGTACCGGAATAAAGGTACCAAGACGAAAGACTATTAACATTAGAAGGGTGAAGATAATTTTATTTCTTATATCACCCACGCGCATAAAATTGGAGACAGTTTGAAACATTAGATCACCTCGGTTGTACCGCCAGCAGCTTCGATAGCTTCTTTAGCAGTGGTTGAGAATTTCTTTGCTTTTACTGTAAGCTTTTTCTCGATTGAACCTTTACCAAGAATCTTAATTCCAGCTTTTTCGTTGCTCACTACACCACTTTCAACAAGTAGAGCTGGAGTAACTTCTGTACCATCTTCGAAGCGATTCAATGCGTCAAGATTGACGATTGCGTATTCTTTACGATTGATGTTAGTGAATCCACGTTTTGGTAGACGTTGGAATAATGGTGTTTGACCACCCTCGAAGCCAGGACGAGTTCCGCCACCTGAACGGGCGTTTTGACCTTTATGACCTTTACCAGCAGTCTTTCCATTACCTGAACCAATACCACGTCCTACACGATTGCGGACTTTACGTGAACCTTCAGCAGGTTTTAACTCATGTAATTTCATGTCGGCACCTCCTTCTTTTTAAGCGTTATAAATTATTTTTCAGTTACTGTAACAAGGTGAGAAACTTTGTTGATCATACCGCGGATTGCAGCATTATCTTGTTGCTCAACTGTTTGGTGCATTTTGCGAAGTCCTAAAGCTTCAACCGTTTTACGTTGATCTTGAGGACGGCCAATGATGCTGCGAGTGAGGGTAATTTCTAGTTTGTTAGCCATCGTTATCCCTCCCTTAACCTAAGATCTCTTCTACTGATTTACCACGTAGTTTCGCTACGTCTTCAGCACGCTTTAATTGTTTTAAACCTTCGATTGTAGCGCGAACCATGTTAATTGGAGTGTTAGATCCTAATGATTTAGATAGGATGTCTTGAACACCAGCTAATTCAAGTACGGCACGAACAGGTCCACCGGCGATAATTCCTGTACCCGCAGAAGCAGGTTTGATCAGAATTTGACCAGCACCAAATCGTCCAGTTACTAGGTGAGGTGTAGTACCTTCAACCATAGGAACTTCAATTAGATTTTTCTTCGCATCTTCAATCGCTTTACGGATTGCATCAGGTACTTCTTGAGCTTTACCAGTTCCGAAGCCAACGTGACCGTTTTTGTCGCCAACTACTACAAGAGCAGCGAAACGGAAACGACGTCCACCTTTGACAACTTTCGCAACACGATTGATTGTAACTACGCGTTCTTCAAATTCTAGTTTGCTTGGATCAATACGACGCATCTGGATTGTCCCTCCTTTTTTTATTAAAATTCTAAGCCGTTTTCACGAGCTGCTTCAGCAAGAGCTTTGATACGGCCATGATATAGATATCCACCACGGTCAAATACTACGGATTTCAATCCTTTTTCTACTGCACGTTTTGCAACAAGTTCTCCAACTTTAGCTGCTGCATCAACGTTTGTATTTGAATCAAGGTTGAATTCTTTATCTTGTGAAGATGCACTCACTAGAGTAACACCGTTCATATCATCGATAAGTTGAGCGTAGATATTTTTGTTAGAACGGAAAACGTTCAAACGTGGACGAGATTCAGTTCCAGTAATTTTTGAACGGACACGGGCATGTCTCTTCTTACGTGTTTTGTTCTTATCTGGCTTAGTAATCACCTACGGTCACTCCTTTCTGTTGCCTACGCGGCATTATTTACCTGTTTTACCTTCTTTACGACGAACATATTCACCTTCGTAGCGAATACCTTTTCCTTTGTAAGGCTCAGGAGAGCGTACAGCACGAATGTTAGCAGCTAATGCGCCAACACGTTCTTTGTCGATACCTTTGATAGATATCTTTGTGTTTGCTGGTACTTCGATCTCGATACCTGCTTCTGGCTCGATCTCAACTGGGTGAGAGTAACCAACGTTAAGTACAAGCTTCGTACCTTGTTTTTGAGCACGGTAACCTACACCGACAAGCTCAAGATTTCTTTGGAATCCTTTAGATACACCTTCAACCATGTTCGCGATTAGGGCACGAGTTGTACCGTGTAACGCGCGGTGTTCTTTTGCATCAGAAGGACGAGTAACTGTTGCTACATTTCCTTCTAATTCTACTTTAATATCAGAATTGAATGTACGAGAAAGTTCCCCTTTAGGTCCTTTTACAGTAACTGTGTTATCTTCACCTACTGTTAGAGTAACGTCAGATGGAATTTCTACTGGTAGTTTTCCTACACGTGACATCCTGTTGCACCTCCATTCATATAAAAAATATTACCAAACGTAAGCTAGTACTTCTCCGCCTACTTGTTGAGCGCGAGCTTCTTTGTCAGTTAATACACCTGTAGATGTAGAAACTAGAGCGATCCCAAGACCGTTTAGTACTCTTGGTACTTCTGTAGATTTTGCGTATACACGTAAACCAGGTTTAGAGATACGTTTTAATCCAGTAATTACACGTTCGTTGTTTGCTCCATATTTTAAGAAAATGCGGATAACACCTTGCTTGTTATCTTCTACATATTCAACGTCACGTACGAAACCTTCACGTTTGAGGATTTCAGCGATTTCTTTCTTGATGTTAGAAGCAGGAACTTCTAATCTTTCGTGACGAACCATGTTCGCATTACGGATGCGAGTTAGCAAATCTGCAATTGGATCTGTCATTGTCATAATAATTTACCTCCTTCCCAATATGGGGTATTACCAACTAGCTTTCTTAACGCCAGGAATCTGACCCTTGTATGCAAGTTCACGGAAACAAATACGGCAAAGCTTGAATTTACGGATTACTGAATGAGGACGTCCGCAACGTTCGCAACGAGTGTACGCTTGAACATTATGCTTTGGCGCGCGTTTTTGTTTCGCAATCATAGATTTTTTAGCCACATTTTCGCCTCCCTTATATAGCGATTACTTTTGGAATGGCATTCCGATTTGTGTCAATAATTCACGAGCTTCTTCGTCTGTGTTTGCAGTAGTAACGATTACGATATCCATACCACGTGCTTTAGACACTTTATCATAATCAATCTCAGGGAAAATCAATTGCTCTTTTACTCCTAATGTGTAGTTACCGCGACCGTCGAATGCTTTTTTAGAAACACCGCGGAAGTCACGTACACGTGGAAGTGAAACAGAAATTAATTTATCTAAGAATTGGTACATACGCTCTCCACGAAGAGTAACTTTTGCACCGATAGGCATACCTTCACGAAGACGGAAGCCTGCGATAGATTTTTTCGCTTTTGTGATAACTGGTTTTTGACCAGTGATTTGAGTTAATTCATCAACAGCTACATCTAGAGCTTTTGAGTTTTGGACAGCATCACCGATACCCATGTTGACAACGATCTTATCAACTTTAGGTACCTCCATTACTGACTTGTAATTAAATTTACTTGCTAGAGATGGACTGATTTCGTTTTGAAATCTTTCTTTTAGGCGGTTCATCCAGAATACCTCCCTTCTTAATCGTACTATTTATCTAGAACTTCACCTGATTTTTTAGCTACACGTACTTTTTTGCCGTCTTCTGTCTTGTAACCTACACGAGTTGGCTCGTTAGATTTCGGATCTAGAAGCATAACATTTGATACATGGATAGATGCTTCTTGGCTGATGATTCCGCCTTGCGGGTTCATCTGTGAAGGCTTAGCGTGTTTTTTCACAACGTTGATTCCTTCAACTAGCACTCGGTCTTTTTTCGGGAATGAAGCAAGAACAACACCTGTTTTGCCTTTGTCTTTCCCTGTAATGACCATTACTTTATCGCCTTTTTTTACATGCATTTCATCGCACCTCCTTGAATGGCCCAATGCTGATATCTATTAAAGAACTTCTGGAGCTAAAGATACAATTTTCATAAAGTTGCTGTCACGTAATTCACGAGCAACAGGTCCGAAGATACGAGTTCCACGTGGTCCCTTATCGTCACGGATAATTACACAAGCGTTCTCGTCGAACTTAATGTAAGTACCGTCTTGACGACGTACACCTGACTTCGTACGTACTACAACCGCTCTAACTACGTCACCTTTTTTAACAACGCCACCTGGTGTTGCTTGTTTTACTGTACACACGATAACATCACCGATGTTAGCTGTCTTGCGTCCAGATCCACCAAGCACTTTGATAGTTAATACTTCACGAGCACCAGAGTTGTCAGCAACTTTTAAACGTGATTCTTGTTGAATCATGTAGGTAACCTCCCTTCGGAATTTAAAATATCCGAACAAATATATTAGATAATAACTGCTTTTTCAACAACTTCTACTAAACGGAAACGTTTTGTAGCAGATAGTGGACGAGTCTCCATGATACGTACGATATCGCCTACTTTTGCTTCGTTGTTCTCATCATGAGTTTTAAACTTCTTAGAGTACTTAACGCGCTTGCCGTATAGAGAATGCTTTTTATAAGTTTCTACCATAACCGTTACTGTTTTATCCATTTTGTCGGAAACAACACGGCCAGTGTATACCTTACGTTGGTTGCGGTCACTCATTTAAGCAAACCTCCTCTCATTTATCGATTGTTAACCCCGATCTCTCTTTCACGGATTACAGTTTTCATACGAGCGATCCCTTTGCGGACTTCACGGATGCGAGCTGTATTTTCTAATTGTCCAGTCGCAAGTTGGAAGCGAAGGTTAAATAACTCTTCTTTAAGAGTCTTTACTTTTTGTTCAATTTCAGCAGTGGTTAGGTCACGAATTTCATTAGTTTTCATTTGATTCACCACCAATTTCCTCACGTTTTACAAACTTCGTTTTGATTGGAAGTTTATGTGATGCTAGGCGAAGTGCTTCACGAGCTACCTCTTCAGAAACACCAGCGATTTCAAACATGATTTTTCCAGGCTTAACTACAGCTACCCAACCTTCTGGAGCACCTTTACCGGAACCCATACGTACTTCTAGAGGTTTCGCAGTGTAAGGTTTATGAGGGAAGATTTTAATCCATACTTTACCGCCACGTTTCATGTAACGAGTCATAGCGATACGAGCTGATTCGATTTGACGGTTTGTGATCCAAGAAGCTTCAACTGCTTGTAAACCGTATTCACCGAACGCTACTTCTTGACCGCCTTTAGCACGTCCACGCATTTTTCCACGGTGTTCGCGACGATGTTTAACGCGTTTAGGTAATAACATAATTAGTTGCCTCCTTCCTCAGATTTCTTTCTTGTAGGAAGAACTTCTCCACGATAGATCCATACTTTAACGCCAAGCTTACCATAAGTTGTGTCAGCTTCTGCATGAGCATAGTCGATGTCAGCGCGTAGTGTATGAAGTGGAACAGTACCTTCACTGTAATGTTCAGCACGAGCGATATCTGCTCCGCCTAAGCGACCAGATACTTGTGTTTTGATCCCTTTCGCTCCAGCACGCATAGCACGTTGGATCGTTTGCTTTTGAGCACGACGGAATGAAACACGATTTTCTAATTGGCGAGCAATGTTTTCAGCTACTAGTTTAGCATCAACGTCAGCTCTTTTGATTTCAACGATGTTGATGTGTACACGTTTTGAAGTAAGTTCGTTTAATGCTTTACGAAGTGCTTCAACTTCAGTACCACCTTTACCGATAACCATACCAGGCTTAGCTGTATGAACAGTAATGTTAATACGATTTGCAGCGCGTTCGATTTCTACTTTAGAAACAGATGCGTCTACTAAACGTTTTGCAATATATTCACGTACTTTAATGTCTTCGTGTAATAGATTAGCGTAATCTTTATCTGCGTACCATTTAGATTCCCAATCACGGATTATACCGACACGAAGTCCGACCGGATGTACTTTTTGACCCACAGCTTATCCCTCCTTCTTTTCTGATACGACAAGTGTAATGTGACTTGTACGTTTGTTGATTTGACTTGCACGTCCCATCGCACGAGGACGGAAACGTTTAAGTGTTGGTCCTTCATTTACATAAGCCTCAGTTACCACTAGGCTATTAATATCCATATCATAGTTATGCTCTGCGTTCGCAATAGCGGACTTAAGTACTTTTTCGATTACTGGTGAAGCAGCTTTAGGTGTGTGCTTTAAGATAGCAACCGCTTCTCCAACTTGCTTACCTCGGATTAGATCAACGACTAAACGTACTTTACGAGGAGCAATACGTACTGTTCTTGCAACAGCTTTTGCTTGCATTAGGATACCCTCCTCTCAATTAGCGTCTTGTTTTCTTATCATCACTTGCGTGACCTTTGTAAGTACGAGATGGTGCGAATTCACCAAGCTTGTGACCTACCATGTCTTCAGTGACGTATACTGGTACATGTTTACGACCATCGTAAACTGCGATCGTGTGACCGATGAATGTTGGGAAGATCGTTGAGCGACGAGACCAAGTTTTAACAACTTGCTTGCCTTCAGTTTCGTTCAATTTCTCGATCTTATTCATTAAATGATCATCAACAAAAGGTCCTTTTTTTAAGCTACGACCCATGTTTGAACCTCCCTTCGTGATTGACCTACGGCTCTTTTGAGGAACCGTAGCACAATCCCGTTATTTTTTGCGACGACGCACAATAAATTTATCAGATTTGTTGTTTTTCTTACGTGTCTTGTATCCAAGAGTAGGTTTACCCCATGGAGACATTGGTGATTTACGTCCGATTGGAGCGCGTCCTTCACCACCACCGTGTGGGTGATCGTTAGGGTTCATTACAGAACCACGAACTGTTGGGCGCTTGCCTAACCAGCGAGAACGTCCAGCTTTACCAATGTTGATAAGTTCGTGTTGTTCGTTTCCAACTTGACCTACTGTAGCGCGGCAAGCAGAAAGGATCATACGAGTTTCACCAGAGTTCAAACGAACAAGAACATATTTACCTTCTTTACCAAGAACTTGAGCAGATGTTCCAGCAGAACGAACTAACTGGCCACCCTTACCTGGTTTAAGTTCAATGTTGTGTACGATTGTACCAACTGGGATGTTGATAAGTGGTAATGCATTACCTACTTTAATATCTGCTTCAGGTCCAGACATTACTTCCATACCTACAACAAGTGTTTTAGGTGCTAGGATGTAACGTTTTTCCCCGTCAACGTAGTTGATTAGTGCAATGTTTGCTGAGCGGTTTGGATCATATTCGATCGTAGCAACGCGTCCAGGTATACCATCTTTTTCACGTTTGAAATCGATGATACGGTATTGGCGTTTGTGACCGCCACCTTGATGACGAACTGTTAACTTACCTTGGTTGTTACGGCCACCCTTTTTGTGTAGGGGTGCTAAAAGTGACTTTTCCGGAGAATCCGTTGTGATTTCAGCGAAATCAGAACTAGTCATTCCGCGACGACCATTAGAGGTAGGTTTGTACTTTTTAATCGCCATGTTTTTCCCTCCTCTTCTTAATTAAAGAATTTTATACTTCAAAGAATTCGATTTCTTTACTGTCAGCAGTAAGTTTCACGATAGCTTTACGACGCTTGTTAGTGTAACCAGCGTGTTTACCCATACGCTTGAACTTACCTTTGTAGTTCATGATGTTTACTTTTTCTACTTTCACGTCAAAGATTTCTTGAACGGCGTCTTTTACTTGAGTCTTGTTGGCTCTAGTATCAACTTCGAAAGTATACTTTTTCTCAGACATAAGATCAGTTGAAGCCTCTGTAATTACGGGGCGCTTAATGATTTCACGTACATCCATTATGCGAGCACCTCCTCTACTTTTTCAACAGCTGATTTAGTCATCACTAGTTTGTCGTGTCCTAGTACGTCCAGAACGCTAATTCCTTCAGCGGAAACAACAGTTACTCCAGGGATGTTACGAGCTGAAAGTGCTACATTTTCATCAAGACCGTCAGTAACCACTAATGTTTTAGCGTTAACTGAAAGACCTTTAAGAACGTTAGCAAATTCTTTTGTTTTAGGAGCGTCGAATGACAATGCTTCTAAAACTAAGATGTTTTCTTCTACTACTTTAGAAGAAAGTGCAGATTTGATCGCTAAGCGACGAACTTTCTTAGGAAGTTTGTAGCTGTAGCTGCGTGGAACTGGTCCGAATACGGTACCACCGCCGCGCCATTGTGGAGAACGGATTGACCCCTGACGAGCACGACCTGTTCCTTTTTGACGCCAAGGCTTACGCCCACCGCCACGTACTTCAGAACGATTTTTTACTTTGTGATTCCCTTGACGTAAAGAAGCTCTTTGCATCAATACTGCTTCAAACAATACATGTTTGTTTGGTTCGATACCAAATACAGTGTCTTTAAGTTCGATATCACCAACTTTAGAACCGCTTTGGTTAAATAATGCTACTTTCGGCATTCTTGTTTCCTCCTTTCTTAGAAAGTTCTATTAGTTTGCTTTTACAGCTGATTTTACTTTGATCAGTTGTTTCTTAGGTCCAGGTACATTACCTTTAACTAAGATAAGGTTACGTTCAGCATCAACTTTTACAATTTCAAGGTTTTGAATTGTAATTTGCTCTCCGCCCATACGTCCAGGTAGTAATTTACCTTTGAATACACGGTTTGGATCAACAGGACCCATTGAACCAGGACGACGGTGGTAACGAGAACCGTGAGACATTGGTCCGCGAGATTGGTTGTGACGCTTGATAGCACCTTGGAAACCTTTACCTTTTGAAACTCCTGTTACATCTACGATTTCGCCTGCTGCGAAAATATCAACTTTGACTTCTTGACCAACTTCGTACTCTTCTACGTTTACACCGCGGATTTCACGGATGAAGCGCTTAGGAGCAGTTTCTGCTTTAGCAACGTGGCCTCTCTCTGGTTTGTTAGAAAGCTTTTCACGTTTGTCTTCAAAACCTACTTGGATAGCTTCGTAGCCATCAACATCAGCAGTTTTCTTTTGAAGTACTACGTTTTGAGCAGCTTCGATAACAGTTACAGGGATAAGATCACCGTTTTCAGCGAAAACTTGAGTCATACCAATCTTTCTTCCTAAGATTCCTTTGGTCATAAGTCACACCTCCTAATAATTATGGTTTTTATGAATTAAAGTTTGATTTCGATATCTACACCAGATGGTAAGTCTAAACGCATAAGCGCATCAACTGTTTGTGGTGTTGGGTTTACAATGTCGATTAAGCGTTTGTGAGTACGCATTTCGAATTGCTCACGAGAATCTTTGTATTTGTGCACAGCACGTAAGATTGTGTAAACAGACTTTTCTGTTGGAAGTGGGATCGGTCCAGAAACCGCCGCACCAGAACGTTTTGCTGTTTCAACAATTTTCTCAGCTGATTGATCAAGTATTCTGTGATCATAAGCCTTTAAACGGATACGAATCTTTTGTTTTGCCATTATTTTCCCTCCTTTATCGCCTATTTTTGAATAGACATTCTCCACAGAAATTTCCCACACACTCGCCATGGCAAAGCGGCCGTGTGTGTCAGCAACCTTCTGTTTCATCGCAGTCAAAGACCAACATTGTCTATTATAACTAAAACACCTAGAAGATGCAAGGGTTTCTTGCAATTTCTTTATGTTTTGCACACTTTCTCTATTATACAAATGAAGGAGGATATTTTCAAGGTGATGCGTTATTTTCACAATATTTAATATAACGAATCTGAATATAAAGGATTGGGATTCCGCGTTAAGTGAGACTTATCTTTTGATGAGTAACTGCATGTTGATTTCCACTGCAGGCAGCTCGCTTTCCGCGGGGTGGGCGGTGAGCCTCCTCGGCTTTGCCTGCGGGGTCTCACCTGTCCCACGTTTCCCGCAGGAGTCGAGCTGCCTTCCGTTACAATCAACAATGGGGTTTTTAAATCGTTGTTGTATGGAGAGTACTTGTATTAATTGTATATCAGCGCCGAAAGCATGAATGTAGTCATTAACTTCTTTAATATTTTCTTAATGTATAATGAATCCCTTTATATAGAAGAAAGTCGAAAACCTCTACACTTTTGTGAGTTGTAGGTTCGTTCATACTCACTAACCAATTTGAAATTGGAGTAAGAGATTATAACCCTTAAATTGCACGAACTTACATTCAAGGTTCTCTGATCAATATAGAAAGTGATAAATCTTTTTGACATATATTCAGGGCACATAATGAAATTCTGGCAGTCTCCAGCTGTTGATCTCCGTGGAAGACGGAGACTCCTGCGGGAAAAGCGGAATAGGTGAGAACCCGCAGGAGCATAGCGACGAGGAGGCTCGCCTTCCGCCCGAGGAAAGCGGAGTCTTCCACGGAGATCAACAGCGGTGTAGAAATCTGATTCCGTATTAAGCATGTAGATATATTTCATTTTCCCTCAGTCGCATTGCCCATATATAATTGCACACAAAAAATAACAGATGAACACGAGGTCCACCTGTTATTATCATCAGTGATTACTCAGTATTTCAATCTGGATCATGTACGATCTTTTGTTCAAGTCTCTATTCTCTATATTGAATCCGACAAAAGTTTTTGAAATATAACCAGGGACACACAAGGGAATTCTAGCAGTCCCCAGCTGTTGATCGGAGTGGAAGACGGAGACTCCTGCGGGAAAAGCGGAATAGGTGAGACCCCGCAGGAGCGTAGCGACGAGGAGGCTCGCCTTCCGCCCGAGGAAAGCGGAGTCTTCCACGGAGATCAACAGCGGTGTAGGAATCCGATTCCGTATTAAGTATTTAGTTATATTTCATTTTCTCTCAGTCGCATCGCCTATAGAAAATTGCACAAAAAAAAACAGATGGACACAAGGTCCATCTGTTTTTATCATCAATGATTACTCAGTGATTGTAGCTACTACTCCAGCACCTACAGTACGTCCACCCTCACGGATAGAGAACTTAGTACCTTCTTCGATAGCGATTGGAGCGATAAGCTCAACAGTCATTTCGATGTTATCGCCAGGCATAACCATTTCTACACCTTCAGGAAGGTTACAGATACCAGTTACGTCAGTTGTACGGAAGTAGAACTGTGGGCGGTAGTTAGTGAAGAATGGAGTGTGACGTCCACCTTCTTCTTTAGAAAGAACATAAACTTCTGCTTTGAACTTAGTGTGTGGAGTGATTGTACCTGGCTTAGCAAGTACTTGTCCACGTTGGATATCTTCACGAGCTACACCACGAAGTAGTGCACCGATGTTGTCTCCAGCTTCAGCATAGTCAAGAAGCTTACGGAACATTTCTACACCTGTTACAGTTGTAGATTTAGGCTCTTCAGAAAGACCGATGATGTCGATAGTGTCTCCAACTTTAACTTGTCCACGTTCAACACGACCTGTAGCAACTGTTCCACGACCTGTGATTGAGAATACGTCCTCAACAGGCATCATGAATGGCTTGTCAGTGTCACGCTCTGGAGTTGGGATGTAGCTATCTACAGCTTCCATAAGTTCGAAGATTTTCGCTTCCCACTCAGCATCTCCTTCAAGAGCTTTAAGAGCAGAACCTTTGATTACTGGTACGTCATCGCCAGGGAAATCGTACTCAGAAAGAAGGTCACGAACTTCCATTTCTACTAATTCAAGAAGCTCTTCGTCGTCTACCATGTCACACTTGTTCATGAATACAACAAGGTAAGGTACACCTACTTGACGAGAAAGAAGGATGTGCTCACGAGTTTGTGGCATTGGGCCGTCAGCAGCAGATACTACTAGGATCCCACCATCCATTTGTGCTGCACCAGTGATCATGTTTTTAACATAGTCAGCATGTCCTGGGCAGTCAACGTGTGCGTAGTGACGAGTATCAGTTTCGTACTCAACGTGCGCAGTAGAGATTGTGATTCCACGCTCTCTTTCTTCTGGAGCACCGTCGATTTGGTCATAAGCCATTGCAGTTCCACGACCATACTTCTTGTGAAGTGTAGTTGTGATTGCAGCTGTTAGAGTTGTTTTACCATGGTCAACGTGACCGATTGTACCGATATTCGCATGTTGCTTGGAACGATCAAATTTTTCCTTACCCATTTGAAAATCCTCCTTTGATTTTAAAGAAAATAAGTATAGCTATTTATACTTTATAAAAGCGAATAAATCAATTATTCACCTTTATTTTTTTTGATGATTTCTTCAGAAATCGATTTTGGAACTTCTTCATAGTGATCGAAGTGCATGGAGTATGTTCCACGACCTTGCGTATTAGAACGAAGGGATGTTGCATATCCAAACATTTCAGAAAGTGGTACGAACGCTTTAACGACTTGAGCGTTACCGCGAGCTTCCATACCTTCTACGCGACCACGACGGGAAGTTACATCACCCATGATATCTCCAAGGTATTCCTCAGGGATAACAACCTCTACTTTCATCATTGGCTCAAGGATAACTGGCTTACATTTAGAAGCAGCATTCTTAAGTGCCATAGATGCAGCGATCTTAAACGCCATCTCAGAGGAGTCAACGTCATGGTATGAACCATCGAATAGTCTTGCTTTCACATCAACTAGTGGGAAACCAGCTAATACTCCGTTTTCAAGAGCATCTTGAAGGCCGGCTTGTACTGCAGGGATGTATTCACGAGGAACTACACCACCGACGATACCGTTCTCGAATTCGAATCCTTTACCTTCTTCGTTAGGCGCGAATTCGATCCAAACGTGTCCGAATTGTCCACGTCCACCAGATTGACGAGCGAACTTACCTTCAACTTTAGCCGTATCACGGAAAGTCTCACGGTAAGATACTTGAGGAGCACCTACGTTAGCTTCTACTTTGAATTCACGTTTCATACGGTCAACGATGATATCCAAGTGAAGCTCACCCATACCTGCGATGATAACTTGTCCAGTTTCCTGGTCAGTATGCGCACGGAATGTTGGATCTTCCTCTTGCAGTTTTTGTAGAGCAGTAGTCATTTTATCTTGGTCAGCCTTAGATTTAGGCTCAACAGATAGAGAGATAACCGGCTCTGGGAACACCATTGATTCTAAGATAACAAGGTTCTTTTCATCACATAGTGTGTCACCAGTTGAAGTATCTTTCAGACCAACTGCTGCAGCGATATCCCCAGCATACACTTGGGAAATCTCTTCACGGGAGTTAGCGTGCATTTGCAGGATACGACCTACACGTTCACGTTTACCTTTAGAAGAGTTTCTTACGTATGAACCTGACTCAAGAACACCAGAGTACACACGGAAGAATGTTAATTTACCAACATAAGGGTCAGTTGCAACTTTGAACGCTAAAGCAGAGAATGGTGCGTCATCAGATGATGGACGAGTCACTTCTTCTTCTGTTTCAGGAACAAAACCTTTGATATCTTCAACGTCAGTTGGCGCTGGAAGGTAATCAATAACTGAGTCAATTAGTAATTGAACCCCTTTGTTTTTGAATGCAGATCCACATACTACCGGGTAGAACTCAACAGTAAGTGTAGCCGCACGGATTGCAGCTTTGATTTCTTCGTTAGAAAGCTCTTCGCCTTCTAAGTACTTCATCATAAGCTCTTCATCAAGTTCAGATACAGCTTCAATCAGCTTTCCGCGGTATTCTTCAGCTTGATCTTTGTACTCTTCAGGAATGTCGCGAGCTTCAGCGCGTGTTCCAAGGTCATCTTCGTAGAAGTAAGCTTTCATTTCTACTAGGTCGATGATACCTTCGAAGTCATCCTCAGCACCGATAGGAAGCTGAATTGGATGTGCATTCGCTTGTAGACGCTCATGAAGTGTACCAACAGAGTAAAGGAAGTCAGCACCGATTTTGTCCATTTTGTTAACGAACACAACACGAGGAACCCCGTAAGTTGTTGCTTGGCGCCAAACTGTTTCAGTCTGAGGCTCAACACCAGATTGAGCATCAAGAACTGCTACTGCTCCATCAAGTACACGCAGGGAACGCTCAACTTCAACAGTGAAGTCTACGTGTCCTGGTGTATCGATGATGTTGATACGATGGCCTTTCCATTGGGCTGTAGTTGCAGCAGAAGTGATCGTGATTCCACGCTCTTGCTCTTGCTCCATCCAGTCCATTTGAGAAGCACCTTCGTGAGTTTCTCCAATTTTATGGATACGTCCAGTGTAAAATAGGATACGCTCAGTTGCAGTTGTTTTACCGGCATCGATGTGAGCCATGATACCGATATTACGAGTGTTTTCTAAGGAGAACTCTCTAGGCATGCGGTCTTTCTCCTTCCTTATATAAGAATGATTTGTTTGATTAAGGTCAGATTACCAACGATAGTGAGCAAACGCTTTGTTCGCTTCAGCCATCTTGTGTGTATCTTCACGCTTCTTAACAGAAGCTCCAGTGTTGTTAGCTGCATCAAGGATTTCGTTAGCTAAACGCTCTTCCATAGTCTTCTCACCGCGAAGACGAGAGTAGTTTACTAACCAACGAAGACCTAATGTTGTACGACGCTCTGGACGCACCTCTACAGGTACTTGATAGTTTGAACCACCTACACGACGAGCTTTTACTTCTAATACCGGCATGATATTTTTTAAAGCTGCATCGAATACTTCCATTGTATCTTTACCTGAACGCTCGCTAATGATATCAAACGCTGCGTATAATTTCTTTTGAGCTTTACCTCTTTTACCGTCAATCATGATTTTGTTGATTAAACGAGTAACTAATTTAGAATTGTACATTGGATCAGGTAAAACGTCTCTTTTTGCTACAGGACCTTTACGTGGCATGTGATTTCCTCCTTTCAACGAGAAATGAATTTATAGTATTTTTATTATTTTTTAGCTTTAGGGCGCTTAGTTCCGTATTTAGAACGTCCTTGCATACGGCCGTCAACTCCAGCTGTATCAAGCGCACCACGTACGATATGATAACGTACCCCTGGTAAATCCTTTACACGTCCTCCACGGATAAGAACAACACTGTGCTCTTGAAGGTTGTGCCCGATACCAGGAATGTAAGCAGTAACCTCGATTCCATTAGTCAAACGAACACGAGCATATTTACGTAAAGCCGAGTTCGGTTTCTTTGGAGTCATTGTACCAACACGAGTACATACCCCACGCTTTTGTGGAGAAGACAAGTTAGTGTGCACCTTCTTAAAGCTGTTATAACCTTTGTTAAGAGCTGGTGACTTAGACTTTGTTGATTTAGACTGACGAGGCTTGCGAACTAATTGGTTAATAGTTGGCATTTTGTTTTCCTCCCTTCTTATTTGGTAAGCCCACACATCCAGGTGGTTCTTTTTTGGGTAAAAGTAAAGTTTTTGTAGATCGTTTCTACAAAAACTATTTTACTGTATAATCGCAACAGCTGCTGCTCCAACATCTATTCCGCACGATTTACCA
Organism: Bacillus sp. KH172YL63; assembly: GCF_011398925.1. Taxonomy (NCBI): domain Bacteria; kingdom Bacillati; phylum Bacillota; class Bacilli; order Caryophanales; family Bacillaceae; genus Bacillus; species Bacillus sp. KH172YL63. Next base: position 140,921 of record NZ_AP022842.1, on the reverse strand, counting down.
AGCTTCTTCATTGAATCCACTTTGTTAACCGGCACATGAAAATCGATCGCGGCCTGAACTACCTTTGTCGTAACTTTGGGATCAGCATCTTCCGCTATTACAACTTCTAGTACATGACCTGTTTTAAGAGCTTTCACTGCTTGCTTTGTTCCTACAATAATTTCTTTAGCCTGCGCTACTTTTTCATAAGACATATCATATCCTCCAAAGTAACAGGTTATTAATAGGAGCAACCTTGAATATATTATCATCTTAAAATCTCTATGTCAACATAGATTTAAAAAGATTTATAAAAGCTAACTCTTAGCGCCAATGTTTGAGCAATCAAACGAGCCTAAGAGTTAGCCTAAATAGATTACTCTACTGTTACTGTTTCTTCACTAGTATCTTCTGCAAGAACAGGCTCTGCTTTACGGTAACGTTGCATACCAGTACCGGCAGGAACCAGCTTACCAATGATAACATTTTCTTTCAATCCTAGAAGCTCATCACGTTTTCCTTTGATTGCAGCGTCCGTTAACACACGAGTTGTTTCCTGGAATGATGCTGCTGACAAGAAGGAATCCGTTTCAAGTGAAGCTTTAGTGATTCCAAGCAGTACAGGACGTCCTGTTGCTGGAAGCTTGCCGCTGAACAATGCTTTTTCATTCGCATCACGGAACTGATGGATGTCCATAAGCGTACCCGGAAGTACCTCAGATTCACCTGCATCAATAACACGAACTTTACGCATCATTTGACGAACCATTACTTCAACGTGCTTATCGCCGATTTCAACCCCTTGCATGCGGTATACTTTTTGTACTTCGCGCAGCAGGTATTCTTGAACGGCTGATACATCACGGACTTTAAGGAGTTCTTTAGGATCGATTGAACCTTCAGTGATTTCCTGACCGCGGATAACCTTATCGTTCACAGCAAATTTCAAACGTGCTGTGTAAGGAGCTGTGTAACTTCTCGTTTCCACATCACCTTGAACGGTAATTTCATACTGACGATCTTTTCCTTCACTGATGGATGTAATGACACCATCGATTTCAGAAATGACAGCTTGACCTTTCGGATTACGCGCTTCGAAGATCTCCTGGATACGTGGTAGACCTTGCGTGATATCGTCTCCTGCTACCCCACCGGTATGGAACGTACGCATCGTTAACTGTGTACCAGGCTCCCCGATGGATTGTGCAGCGATGATTCCGACAGCTTCCCCGACTTCAACTTTCTGACCTGTTGCCAAGTTCGTACCGTAACATTTTTCACATACACCGTGACGGGTGTTACAAGTGAATGCAGAACGGATGGAAACATGTTCAACACCAGCATCGATGATCGTCTTCGCCAAGTCTTCTGTGATCAGCTGATTTTCTGTAATGATGATTTCATCTGTTTCAGGGTGACGCAACGTTTTACGTGAATAACGGCCAAGCAGACGTTCTTCAAGAGGTTCGATGATCTCGGTGCCTTCTTTAATAGAGCCTACAAGCAGGCCTCTGTCTGTTCCACAGTCTTCTTCACGGACGATGACGTCTTGTGCCACATCTACAAGTCGGCGTGTCAGGTAACCTGAGTCAGCCGTTTTCAGTGCTGTATCGGCAAGACCTTTACGGGCACCGTGTGTAGAGATGAAGTATTCAAGTACCGTCAGACCTTCACGGAAACTTGATTTGATCGGTAACTCAATGATACGACCGGCCGGATTGGCCATCAGTCCACGCATACCGGCAAGCTGAGTGAAGTTGGACGCGTTACCACGGGCACCTGAGTCACTCATCATGAAGATCGGATTGCGTTTATCCAGTGTCGCCATTAATTTACCTTGGATTGTATCTTTCGCAGCACTCCAGATTGAGATGACACGGTCGTATCTCTCATCTTCAGTGATCAGACCACGTTTAAATTGCTTTAATACGTTGTCCACTTTACCTTGTGCTTCGATTAAGATCTCTTCTTTTTCAGCTAATACAACGATATCTGCGATACCTACTGTAATACCTGCTTTAGTCGAGTATTTGAATCCTAAGTCTTTCATCTTATCAAGCATGCGGGAAGTTTCAGTGATTGCGAACTTCTTGAATACTTCAGCGATGATGTTACCTAAGAATCCTTTTTTGAACGGATTGATCAACTCACGGTTTTGGAAAACTTCTTTCACGTCCGTCGCCGGATCAACGAAATACTTCTCAGGAGTCGCAACTTCCAAGTTCGTACTTGTCGGTTCATTGATGAACGGGAATGTTTCTGGCAAGATTTCATTGAAGAGCACTTTACCAACCGTCGTTAATAGCAATTGTTTGTTTTGTTTTTCAGTGAACGTCTTGTTGTTAATCGTGCTGGCATGGATTGCGATACGGGTGTGGAGATGCACATATCCGTTTTGATATGCAAGGATGACTTCGTTTGCATCCGTAAATACCATACCTTCACCAACAGCATTTTCACGCTCAAGTGTCAGGTAGTAGTTACCCAATACCATATCCTGGGATGGTGTAACAACTGGTTTACCGTCTTTCGGATTCAGGATGTTCTGTGCAGCAAGCATAAGCATACGTGCTTCAGCTTGTGCTTCAGAAGATAGAGGTACGTGGACCGCCATTTGGTCACCATCGAAATCGGCATTGTATGCAGTACATACAAGTGGATGCAGACGGATCGCTCTACCTTCGACAAGAGTCGGTTCAAATGCTTGAATACCAAGTCTGTGAAGAGTAGGTGCACGGTTTAAAAGAACCGGATGTTCTTTGATTACGCCTTCTAATACATCCCATACTTCCGGCTGTACGCGTTCGATTTTACGCTTCGCACTCTTGATGTTGTGTGCCAGACCTTTTTCAACGAGCTCTTTCATCACAAATGGTTTGAATAATTCAAGTGCCATTTCTTTAGGAAGACCACATTGGTACATCTTAAGATTCGGACCAACAACGATAACAGAACGGCCTGAGTAATCTACACGTTTACCAAGAAGGTTTTGACGGAAACGTCCCTGCTTCCCTTTAAGCATATGAGAAAGGGATTTTAACGGACGGTTACCAGGACCTGTAACCGGACGGCCGCGACGGCCGTTATCAATCAGAGCATCCACGGCTTCTTGAAGCATACGCTTCTCATTTTGAACGATGATGCTAGGAGCACCAAGATCCAATAGACGCTTCAGACGATTGTTACGGTTGATTACACGACGATAAAGGTCATTCAAGTCAGAAGTCGCAAAGCGTCCACCGTCAAGTTGAACCATCGGGCGAAGCTCTGGAGGAATGACAGGAAGAACATCAAGAATCATCCAGTCCGGATCATTTCCTGAGTTTCTGAAAGATTCCACCACTTCCAAACGCTTGATCGCGCGAGTACGGCGTTGACCTTGTGCCGTTTTCAGTTCTTCTTTCAAGAAATCGGCTTCCTTGTCCAAATCAATGTCCTGCAGCAGCTTTTTGATCGCTTCTGCTCCCATTGCAGCCTGGAATTTCACGCCGTATTTTTCACGGTAAGCACGGTATTCTTTTTCTGAAAGCAATTGCTTTCTTTCAAGAGCCGTGTCACCTGGTTCTGTTACAACATAGGATGCGAAGTAAATGACTTCTTCCAATGCACGAGGGGACATGTCTAATACAAGACCCATACGGCTTGGGATTCCTTTGAAGTACCAGATGTGGGATACAGGGGCTGCAAGTTCGATGTGACCCATACGCTCACGGCGGACTTTAGCCTTTGTTACTTCGACACCACAGCGGTCACAAACGACGCCTTTATAACGGACACGCTTGTATTTACCACAGTGACATTCCCAGTCCTTAGTAGGACCGAAGATACGTTCACAGAAAAGACCATCCTTTTCTGGTTTTAACGTACGATAGTTAATCGTTTCGGGTTTTTTAACCTCCCCGAAAGACCACGAACGGATCTTATCGGGGGAAGCTAAACCAATTTTCATATACTCAAAATTATTTACATCTAGCAAGGGGCCTACCTCCCTTTTAATCTACAGGCTCTAACCCTAATTGCTCTAAATTTATTCTTTTGACCCTACTGTCTCGGATTCTTTTGCATTAGATTCAGAGATATTTAGCGTGTCAGCTTGTTGTACTTCTTCTTCATCTTCCAAGTCCCGCATTTCGATTTCCTCTTCGGTACTTGAAAGGATCTTCACATCCATACCTAAACTTTGAAGTTCTTTGATCAGAACCTTGAATGATTCTGGAACACCAGGTTCAGGAACGTTTTCACCTTTGACAATGGCTTCGTATGTTTTCACACGACCCACAACATCATCCGACTTAACCGTTAGAATTTCTTGTAGAGTGTAAGCAGCACCATATGCTTCAAGTGCCCATACCTCCATCTCACCGAAACGCTGTCCACCGAATTGAGCTTTACCACCCAATGGCTGTTGCGTAACAAGTGAGTAAGGACCAGTTGAACGTGCGTGAAGCTTGTCATCAACCATGTGGGCAAGTTTGATCATATACATGATACCAACAGACACACGGTTATCAAACGGTTCACCGGTTCTACCATCGTAAAGAACAGTCTTGGCATCGCGTGCCATTCCTGCTTCTTCAATTGTTGCCCATACATCTTCCTCACGCGCTCCATCAAATACTGGTGAAGCAACATGGATTCCGAGGTATCTGGCAGCCATACCCAAGTGAAGCTCAAGCACCTGTCCGATATTCATACGTGATGGTACCCCTAGTGGGTTCAACATGATATCGATCGGTGTGCCATCCGGTAAGAACGGCATGTCTTCTTCAGGCAGGATTCTTGAAATAACACCCTTGTTACCGTGACGGCCGGCCATTTTATCACCTTCAGAAATCTTACGTTTCTGAACGATGTATACACGTACCAGCTGGTTGACGCCCGGTGGTAGTTCATCGCCGTCTTCACGGTTGAAGACTTTGACATCAAGGATGATTCCTCCGCCACCGTGTGGTACACGAAGGGAAGTGTCTCTCACTTCACGGGCTTTCTCACCGAAGATCGCGTGCAATAGACGCTCTTCAGCAGTCAGCTCTGTTACACCTTTCGGCGTTACTTTACCTACAAGTAAATCGCCGTCTTTCACTTCAGCACCGATGCGGATGATTCCACGTTCGTCAAGATTGCGAAGTGCATCTTCACCAACGTTAGGAATATCACGTGTGATTTCTTCCGGTCCTAATTTCGTATCACGAGATTCGGACTCATATTCTTCAATATGAATAGAAGTATATACATCGTCTTTTACAAGACGCTCACTCATGATGATCGCATCTTCATAGTTGTAACCGTCCCAGGTCATGAATCCAACCATAACGTTTCGTCCAAGGGCGAGTTCTCCTTTTTCCATGGAAGGACCATCGGCAAGGATTTCACCTTTGACTACACGGTCGCCTTCACTTACGATCGGACGCTGGTTGTAGCATGTACCCTGATTAGAACGGATGAATTTTTGCATACGGTATTTATCGAGGTCACCTTTCACTTCCTGACCGTCGATTTCTTTCACACGACGTACCCAAACCTGTTTCGCTTCAACTTTTTCCACAATACCTTCATGTTTACAAATCACAGCGGCACCGGAGTCTTTCGCAGATACGTGTTCCATACCTGTTCCGACGATCGGTGATTCAGGATTCATCAACGGTACTGCTTGACGTTGCATGTTCGCTCCCATAAGAGCACGGTTGGAGTCATCGTTCTCTAAGAATGGGATACAAGCTGTCGCAGCTGAAACGACCTGCTTAGGAGATACATCCATGTAGTCCAGGCGTTCACGCTTGATGACTGTGTTCTCACCACGGAAACGGGCGATGACTTCCTCATCAAGGAAAGCACCATCTTCTCCAAGACGGGCGTTGGCCTGAGCCACTACATAGTTGTCTTCTTCGTCTGCTGTCAGGTAATCGATGCGATCGGTCACCTTTCCTGTTTCAGGATCGACACGACGATACGGCGTTTCGATAAAGCCGAATTTATTCACTTTCGCAAATGAAGAAAGTGAGTTGATCAGTCCGATGTTAGGACCCTCAGGTGTTTCAATCGGACACATACGGCCATAGTGGGAATAATGGACGTCACGTACTTCGAAACCGGCACGTTCACGTGTTAAACCACCAGGTCCTAAAGCAGAAAGACGACGTTTGTGCGTTAACTCTGCAAGAGGATTTGTCTGATCCATGAATTGAGACAATTGAGAGCTTCCAAAGAACTCTTTAATAGAAGCAATAACAGGACGGATGTTGATCAGTTGTTGAGGTGTGATCGTATTTGTATCCTGAATGGACATTCTTTCACGAACGACACGCTCCATACGTGATAAACCGATACGGAATTGGTTTTGAAGCAATTCACCAACCGAACGTAAACGACGGTTTCCTAAGTGATCGATATCATCTGTCAGACCTACTCCGTGTAACAAGTTAAAGAAGTAAGAAATAGAAGAAATGATATCTGCAGGCGTGATGTACTTAACCTCTTCCTCAACATACGCATTGCTGATTACGTTGATTTCAAATTCTCCCTCTTCGTTAGGAGAATAGATTTTGATAGATTGAAGAACGACGTCTTCATCTAATACGCCGCCGGATTGTTGGTATTTCTTGAAACCAATTCCGTTTTCAAGATAAGGGATGACCTTATCAAGCGCGCGACGGTCAAGAACCGTGCCTTTCTCTGCAAGGATCTCACCCGTTTCCGGATCTGCAAGTGTCTCTGCAAGAGTCTGACCGAATAAACGGTTCTTAATGTGAAGCTTTTTATTCATTTTGTAACGTCCAACGTTTGCCAAGTCATAACGCTTTGGATCAAAGAAGCGAGAAACGAGTAAACTTTTGGCATTTTCTACTGTAGGAGGCTCTCCCGGACGCAGACGCTCGTAAATTTCGAGCAATGCCTTGTCGATACCTTCCGTGTTGTCTTTCTCGAGTGTGTTACGAATGTACTCATTGTCACCGATCAAATCGATGATTTCTTGATCAGAGCCAAACCCAAGGGCACGTAAAAGAACCGTTACCGGTAGTTTGCGAGTTCGATCAATTCGCACATATACAACATCTTTTGCATCTGTTTCATACTCAAGCCAAGCTCCGCGGTTTGGTATAACGGTAGCAGTAAACCCTTTCTTTCCGTTCTTATCTACTTTTCCGCTGAAGTACACACTTGGTGAACGTACTAACTGAGATACGATAACGCGCTCAGCTCCATTAATAACAAACGTACCTGTGTCTGTCATCAATGGGAAGTCACCCATGAATACGTCTTGATCTTTTACTTCTCCTGTTTCCTTGTTCACAAGACGGACTTTTACTCTAAGCGGTGCAGAGTAAGTAACATCTCTTTCCTTTGATTCTTCCACCGAGTACTTTGGCTCTCCCAGACTATAGTCAATAAATTCTAAAGAGAGATTACCAGTGAAGTCCTCAATCGGAGAAATGTCACGGAACATTTCTCTTAACCCCTCATCAAGAAACCATTGATACGAGGAAGTTTGAATTTCGATTAGATTCGGTAATTCTAAAACTTCACTGATACGCGCAAAACTTCTGCGTTGGCGGTGTCGTCCATACTGAACTAGTTGACCTGTCAACTGATTCACCCCTCAAATCAAGCGTTTTGGTTGTGTCTATATGCCTTTTGGTAGAAATACAAGTCTACACAAGACAAAAAGAAAAAGGGTTTTAATGATAAAACCTCATTTTCAAATGACGAACTATTATTTTATAATCTTTTCCAATTTATCCAACATATATACATGTGGACATAATACCGGAAAATAATATTTTTGCATTTTATAATGTTATCATAGCAAGTATGCTACGTCAACGGATTTCTTTGACCGATTTCAAGATGTAGTAGCCCTTTTTCCGGGTGACGATCTCAACGTTCGAGAACAATTTTTCCATCTTTTCCATCGCAGAAGGAGCACCTTGCTTCTTCTGGATAACGACCCACAATTCACCGTACCCCTTCAGATGGTCGTAACTTTGCTCAAGGATCGAATGGACCGTTTCTTTTCCAGCCCGAATCGGCGGGTTTGTCAATATGGCGGCAAACTCTTTTTCAACGACATTGGCATATCGATCACTTTGATAGATACTGACATTTTGAACATGATTCATTTTTGCATTCTCTCTCGCAAGGGATAAAGCACGTTCGTTCACATCAATCATATGGACCGTCCGTTCTTCAGCCTCTTTGGCCAAAGACAATCCGATCGGACCATACCCGCAGCCAATATCCAATATTGCGCCTTCTGCTTCCGGCCACTGGAATGCTTCAATCAACACGCGCGATCCGAAATCAACTTCTTTCTTCGAAAAAACACCTTGGTCCGTTGTGAACCTGAAGGCGTTCCCCCTTAATTCAAAGTCAATGGTTTGAGGGTTACTTTCTACATCCGGGTTATGGGAATAATAGTGATTGGTCATGTTATCATCTCCATCTTTTGGTACCTTTTGTCCACTCTATGAAAAACATAAGCCGACAAGGACCTGTTTACGTTCTGATAGAAGTCAGACAAGAAAAAAGCTCGCCAATATAGCGAGCTTTTCATCTATACAATCATTACTTAACTTCTACGCCAGCTCCAACTTCTTCAAGTTTAGCTTTAAGTTCTTCAGCTTCCTCTTTAGAAATACCTTCTTTAAGAGCTTTAGGAGTGTTATCAACCATTTCTTTCGCTTCTTTAAGGCCAAGACCTGTGATTTCGCGAACTACTTTGATAACCTTGATTTTTTGAGATCCAGCGTTCTCAAGGATAACGTCGAATTCAGTTTTTTCTGCAGCAGCGTCAGCGCCACCAGCAGCTACAGCTACAGGTGCAGCAGCAGTTACTCCGAATTCTTCTTCGATTGCTTTTACTAGATCATTTAATTCAAGAACTGACATTTCTTTAATCGCGTCAATGATTTGCTCTTTACTCATTTTAAATTTCCTCCTTGTTATGGTTGCTTTGTTTTTTATTTAAACGACTTGCTTTAACTTACGCGCCTTGCTCTTCTTTTTGATCTGCAACGGCTTTTGTTGCCAACGCGAAGTTGCGCATTGGTGCTTGAAGCACGCTGAGTAGCATAGAAAGAAGTCCTTCGCGGTTTGGAAGTTCAGCGATTGCTTTAACATCCTCAACTGAAGTAAGCGTTCCTTCGATGACACCCGCTTTGATTTCAAGCGCTTCGTGTTCTTTAGCGAAGCTGTTAAGGATCTTTGCAGGTGTAACTACATCCTCTGAACTAAACGCGATTGCGTTTGGACCAGTTAAGAATTCGTTTAACCCTTCAAGACCAGCTTCTTCTGCTGCACGACGTACCATCGTGTTTTTGTACACTTTGAAGTCGACACCAGCTTCACGAAGTTGTTTACGAAGTTCAGTAACTTCGGAAACATCTAGGCCACGGTAATCTACAACGATTGTAGATACACTGTTTTTTAGCTTGTCAGAGATTTCTCCAACGATGTGTTGCTTTTGCTCTAGAATGCTGCTCATCATTACACCTCCTGTAGATTGACTGATGAACATTTATACCGTCATCCAATAAAAAATGCCCTTATATCAAGGTAGACATAAGGGCATTGCAAACACGCTAAAAGCGGTTATTTTATCGCAATTACCTCGGCAGGGCATTAAGCTCTTGAAGAGCACCTACTGTCTACGGTACAAATGTATTTGTTTTTTAACAACAGAACTAATTATAATCACTAGCTCTCAGTAAGTCAATACCAAATTATGCCTTAACTGCGAAAGTTGAAGGATCGACTTTAACGCCAGGTCCCATAGTAGAAGTTACAGAAACGTTCTTCATGTAAGTTCCTTTTGCAGCAGCAGGTTTAACTTTAAGCATTGTTTCATACATTGTAGCAAAGTTTTCAACAAGCTTGTTGTTGTCGAAAGAAATCTTTCCAACAGGAACGTGTACGTTACCTGATTTGTCAGCACGGTATTCAACTTTACCAGCTTTGATTTCGTTGACAGCTTTCGTTACGTCGAATGTAACTGTTCCAGTTTTAGGGTTTGGCATTAAACCTTTAGGTCCTAATACGCGACCAAGTTTACCAACTTCACCCATCATGTCTGGAGTTGCTACGATTACGTCGAACTCGAACCAACCTTGGTTGATTTTGTTGATTAGTTCTGCATCACCTACGAAGTCAGCGCCAGCAGCTTCTGCTTCTTTTGCTTTTTCGCCTTTAGCGAATACAAGAACCTTTTGAGTTTTACCAGTTCCGTGTGGAAGTACAACTGCTCCACGGATTTGCTGGTCGTTTTTACGAGTATCTACACCTAAGCGGAACGCTACTTCGATCGTTGCGTCAAACTTAGCGAAGTTTGTTTTCTTTACTAATTCGATTGCTTCTTCAACTGAATAAGCTGTAGAACGGTCTACAAGCTTTTGAGCTTCAAGAAACTTTTTACCTTTTTTAGCCATTTTTATTTCCTCCTATATGTGGTTTTAGCGGAATAACCTCCCACGAAATAAGGTTGCGAGTGAAACGTACATTTCATCATCGCAACCTTGTTCAACAGGAACCTTGAGTGCAAACGGAGCCTGGTATTAGTCTTCGATGACGATACCCATGCTGCGTGCAGTTCCTTCTACCATGCGCATAGCTGATTCAACGCTAGCTGCATTTAAGTCAGGCATTTTTGTTTCAGCAATTTCACGTACTTTATCGCGTTTAAGTGTTGCCACTTTCTTGCTGTTTGGTTCGCCTGAACCAGACTCGATACCAGCAGCTTTCTTAAGAAGAACAGCAGCGGGTGGAGTTTTTGTGATGAATGTAAATGAACGGTCTTCGAATACCGTAATTTCAACAGGAATGATTAAGCCAGCTTGATCTGCTGTACGAGCATTGAATTCCTTACAGAATCCCATGATGTTAACACCTGCTTGACCTAGTGCAGGACCGACTGGTGGAGCTGGATTAGCTTTACCGGCAGGAATCTGCAATTTAACCATTTTAATAACTTTTTTAGCCACGAGACACACCTCCTTAAGTCCGTGATGTGGTTATTGGGTTTTTCACCCTCCCACTCATGTAAAAAATGTCTTTATCAACATAAAGAACGTCTATTAGTTTCAGTATCTCTTTGCGGAGACGCACTGACTTATGAAATAGTATCATTTTTTCAGAGTGATTTCAAGTTCTTTTCCATTATAATTTATCAATTTGAGAGAAATCCAGTTCTACCGGGGTATCTCTGCCGAACATATTAACATGGACTTTCACTTTTGACTTCGCATTATCAATCTCTTCGATCGAGCCGGTGAAGTTCGCAAACGGACCTTCGTTCACTCTTACCGTCTCTCCCAATTCAAAGTCGATCTCTACTTTCTTCTCAGTCATGCCCATTTGCTTCAGAAGATTTGTTACTTCTTCAGGCAATAACGGAGTCGGCTTGGATCCAGAACCCGATGAACCGACAAATCCTGTCACACCAGGCGTGTTGCGCACAACATACCAGGAATCATCCGTCATGACGATTTCTACGATGACGTAACCTGGGAATACTTTCTTCTTCACGACTTTCTTCTTGCCATTCTTATAATCTGTCTCTTCTTCTTCAGGCACGATCACGCGGAAGATCTTATCTTGCATCCCCATCGTCTCAACACGCTTTTCAAGGTTTGCTTTTACCTTGTTCTCGTATCCTGAATAAGTATGGACGACATACCAATTCTTCTCCATGTAATAGGACTAAACGTCCGTCCCTCCTCGCTATTTAAGAATACCTATTCGCCTTTTCTGCAAATGAAAAAACCCGTAAAAAGATAACGGGCTCTAAGGTCATGTACTCTATTAACATTCATTATACCATGCTTTCATGGTATATATACAACTAATTCTCTGTTTTCCCTTACTTAGAACCAATGATCAATCGCATAAGTTCTGAGATGCCAAGGTCGATGACAGCGAAGAAAAGGGCAACAAATACCACTGTCGTAATAACGGTGATTGTGTAGCGCGTCAACTCTTTACGTTTAGGCCAGCTGACCTTTCTCATTTCTGATGCAACATTGCGAAAGAATTTAAACATCCGTTTGTAACCTCCAACTAATATCAATACCCCAAGTGGCACTCCACTATTTTGTTTCTTTGTGTAGGGTGTGGGCATTACATGTATTACAGAATTTCTTTAATTCCAACCGAACTGCTTGATTACGATTAGCCGGTACACTATAATTCCTGGAACCACACACCGTACAAGCAAGTATTAATTTAGCAGCCATATATTCCACCTATACTATACATAGTAAGTCCTATCAAAAATAACACGGTCACCAAATTGTGTCAATATGATTACATCGTAATCTCACGCACTTCCAGGTAGCGTTCGAGCTTTCTTTTCACCCGCTGCAGGGCATTGTCGATGGACTTCACATGCCGGTTCAGTTCTTCGGATATCTCCTGATAGGACTGACCGTCCAAATATAGTGCCAGTACTTTCCTCTCAAGGTCACTCAACAGCTGGGCCATCTTATCTTCCATGTTATCGAATTCTTCACGGTTGATAATCAGCGCTTCCGGATCCATCACCTTCGTACCGGAAATGACATCCAGCAGCGTCCGGTCAGACTCGTCATCATAGATGGGCTTGTCCAGTGAAACGTATGAATTCAACGGAATATGCTTCTGCCTCGTGGCTGTCTTGATCGCCGTGATGATCTGCCTGGTGATGCAAAGCTCTGCAAACGCTTTAAAAGAAGTCAGCTTGTCCTCCCTGTAATCCCGGATCGCCTTATACAATCCGATCATACCTTCCTGGACGATATCTTCCTTATCGGCCCCAATCAAAAAGTACGAGCGGGCTTTCGCCCTGACAAAATTACGGTATTTCCTGATCAGAAAATCTAACGCTTCGCTGTGACCCTGATGGACGGCTTCTATGATCTGTTCATCATCCATGCCTTCTAATCGTGTATCAAATGCTTCTGTTCTGATGAAATTGCCCACACACACACATCCCCCCGCGCAAAACAATAGATAGAAATATTATACATTACAGAAAATTCAATCGTCAACCTGTCATCGTTCCCCACGGCGCCATTTTTCGAAAATTTCAGCAACTTCTTCTGAAAGCTGGATCTTTGATGCCGGCCGGTTTTCACTCGAATTCCGCACTTTCCGCTCTATTTTTTTCTCAATGACTTTCACTTCAGTCAAGAGCTCCCTCGCAGATTTGCGAAGGGCCCCCTGACCAAATATTGCCCACTGTTCTGTGAAATCCGATGTCGCAACATGGATCTGCGTCTTGATATTGCTCAATTCTATGGCCAATCTTTCAATCCGTTCATCGGCCGTCTCATTTTCTCTCGTAAACAGCACTTCCACTTTATAGTTATTGTACTTCCGGGCGATCCCCTGGACGTAATAGGCATCGAACACCACGATGACCCGGTAACCCGTATACCCCTGATATTCCGCCATCAGTTCGACGAGACGGTCTCTTGCTGCCGCTAAGTCTTTCTGCTTCAACTCATTCAACTCTGACCAGGCACCGATTATGTTATAGCCGTCTACAAGAAGAATATCCATGTCTACTATTCTCCCAGCGGATGGCGCTTGCGATAGACCTCATACATTAATATACTGGCTGCCACCGAAGCGTTTAATGATGTCACGTGACCGATCATTGGCAGCTGGACAAGGAAATCACATTTATCCCTCAGGATACGGCTCATCCCTTTTCCTTCACTTCCGATGATCAAGCCGATCGGAAGTGTGCCGTCTAGCTGGCGGAAATCCTGTTTCCCTTTTGCATCGGTTCCGGCCACCCATACACCCCGTTCTTTCAACTCATCGACCGCTCTTGACAGATTGGTCACACGGGCAACAGGGATATGTTCGATTGCCCCGGTGGATGCCTTCGCAACCGTCGAAGTGAGCCCGACCGCCCTTCTCTTCGGAATGATGATGCCATGTGCACCGGCTGCATCAGCGGTTCTCATGATCGAGCCGAGATTGTGGGGATCTTCGAGTTCATCAAGGATGAGGATGAAGGGGTCCTCCCCCTTTTGTGCTGCTCTCTGAAATAAATCGTCAATTTCTGCATATTGATAGGCTGCGACAGAGGCGACAACCCCCTGGTGGTTTTCCGATACCATCTGCTCGATCTTCTTCTTAGGGACGTACTGGACCATCACATTCATTTCTTTTGCAAGTCCGACGATCTGCTGGATCGAGCCTTTCTGTGACCCTTCCGCGATCCAAATCTTATTGATATCCCTTCCTGACTTCAACGCTTCCATGACGGGGTTTCTTCCGCCGATAAAATCTTTACTCATTTCGTTTCCTCCCTTCCTGCCTGGGCTTGTTCAAAAATGATCTTCAACAGTTCCTCTAATCGCTCGGTGCGATTAAGCAAAAACAAATATCCGATGAGTGCCTCAAAAGCAGTGCTGTGTTTATAAGTCTGTACATCCGTATTTTTCGGGGTCGTCCCTGATTTTGCATTGCGGCCCCGCTTGACGATCGCGATTTCCTCTTCTGTCAGGAGATCCTGATCAAACAATGTCTTTAATATAGCCGCCTGCGCTTTGGCGGAAACAAATTTAGTCGCAGCCCTGTGCAGCTGATTCGGCTTGATCTTCCCTTTTGTCAGCAGGAGCTGCCGTACATAGGTTTCATATACGGCATCCCCCATATAAGCAAGTGCAAGTGCATTGATTTGTTTTGCATCTATTTGTTCATTGATTTCCCTCAGCATTAAGATCCTCTTTTCCAGCGAATGCCTTGAGGTGTATCTTCGAGGATGATATTCATCTCTTTCAGCTTGTCGCGGATTTCATCGGCCAATTGGAAGTTGCGGTCTTTACGCGCCTGGACACGCTTTTCAATCAGCTCTTCCACTTCCTCATCCAATAGCTCTGCTTCCTGAAGGGTGAGCCCGAGCACAGAGAAGAAATCTTCGAATTGACTCAGGAAACCATCAATGACTTCTGTGGATGTGTTCTTCTCCATCAGATAGTAGTTCGCCTGCTTCGATAATTCGAACAACACGGAAATCCCGTTGGCCGTATTGAAGTCATCATCCATTTCCGTAATGAACTGAGTCTTCAGCTCTGCGACCTTATCGAGCCATTCCTGGTTGCTGTCTGTCAGGTCCATGCTTGACTCCCGGCGGTGCTTCAAGTTTTCATACGCTGTCTTGATCCGGTCTAAAGAGGCCTCTGCGCTTTGAAGAAGCTCAAGGTTATAGTTGATCGGATGGCGATAATGGACAGAAAGCATGAAGAAGCGAAGCACTTGCGGATCCTGCTCCTTGATAATGTCATGGACGAGCACAAAGTTGCCGAGTGATTTAGACATCTTCTCATTATCGATATTGATGTAGCCGTTATGCATCCAATATTTCGCGAACGTCTTGCCTGTCAGTGCCTCTGATTGGGCAATTTCATTTTCATGATGAGGGAAAGTCAGATCCTGTCCACCTGCGTGGATATCAATGGTGTCCCCCAGGTAACGCTTCGCCATTGCCGAGCATTCGATATGCCAGCCTGGACGGCCTTCACCCCAAGGGCTCTCCCAGGAGATTTCGCCTTCCTTCGCCGCTTTCCACAACACGAAGTCAAGGGCGTCTTCCTTCTTCTCTCCCACATCGATTCGCGCTCCTGCTTTCAGTTCGTCAATCGGCTGGTGAGAAAGTTTCCCGTACCCATCAAACTTTCTTGTACGATAATAAACATCCCCTTGAGATTCGTAGGCGTATCCTTTCTCAACCAGTGCAGAAATGAATTCGATGATCGTATCGATATTCTCCGTTACGGTCGGATGGATATCCGCTTTCTTACAGCCAAGCGCCCCAGTGTCTTCGAAATAAGCCTGGATAAACCGCTTTGCAATCGTCGGGACATCCTCCCCAAGCTCATTCGCCGCACGGATCAGCTTATCGTCCACATCCGTGAAGTTCGATACGAATTGCACATCGTAACCTCTATACTCCAAATAACGGCGCACTGTATCGAACACAATCGCAGGACGTGCATTTCCTATATGGATATAATTATATACGGTAGGCCCGCACACATACATTTTGACCTTCCCCTCTTCCAAGGGCTTAAATTCCTCTTTATTTCTTGTCAGTGTATTATATAAACGAATCGTCACAATGATCGACTCCTTCCCTCATATTCCTTCAGTAAAGATCTCAGTTCATTCATTTCCTGTTCCATCAGTTTCATACGGTCATTCATCGGATCGGGAAGATCACAGTGGTTCAGGTCCTTCTGTATCTTCACGCCGTCCTGGATGACGACCTTGCCCGGTATCCCGACTACGGTTGAATTCGGCGGGACATCTTTCAAAACGACCGATCCTGCCCCTACTTTTGAATTTTCCCCAACTATGATCGATCCTAACACTTTTGCTCCTGTCGCAATCAGGGCATTATCCTGGATCGTCGGGTGACGCTTTCCTTTTTCCTTACCGGTCCCACCGAGGGTGACCCCTTGGAAGATCGTCACATTATCCCCGATTTCACACGTTTCTCCGATGACGACGCCCATTCCGTGATCGATGAAGAAGCGGCGGCCGATCTTTGCCCCGGGATGGATCTCCACCCCTGTGAAGAAACGGCTCACCTGTGAAATGACCCTGGCAATGAAAAAGAATTTGCGCTTGAAAAACGCATGGGCAACCCTGTGGGCCCAGATTGCATGGAGCCCTGAGTACGTGAGGATGACCTCCACATAGTTCCTCGCTGCAGGATCCTGATCAAACACGACATCTATATCTTCCTTAAACGACTTAAACATTCAATCCCCTCTCTTCTGTATACTTCATCCGCAGGCGGCTTGGAGAGCCCCGACAAACCTGAGGCATCAAGCCAATAAAAAAAGCGCCCCTGTCATTAAACTGACAGAGACGCTTTATAAGCGCGGTTCCACTCTGATTGGGAAGGATGGACCCTTCCCCAACTCGAACCCTGTTAACGGTAGGGAACCGCCTTTACCTACTATATTTCAGTAACGGGCTCTGAGGTGCATTTCAGAATCGGAGGGGCTTAAACCATTTTCAGCCGGTGATGGTTCTCTCTTCTAAGCATCCGCTTCTTACTTCTCCTCTTCAACGCGATATCATTTATATTGATACTCTTACTATATTACATATCCTTTAAAATGTTAACCTAAAAGACTTTGAAGACGGTGTTTCACTGTATCTTTCCCTAAAAGCTCAATCGCATTCGGCAGTTCAGGGCCGTGCGTCTGTCCGGTGACCGCTACGCGGATCGGCATGAACAGCTTTTTCCCTTTATGGCCGGTAGACTTCTGTACCGCTTTGATGGACGATTTGATTTCAGCCGCCTCATACGTTTCAAGGGCATCGATTTCAGTCAGGAAAGCTTGAAGGACTTCAGGTACCTGCTCTTCATCCAATACAGCCTTTGCTTCCTCATCATATTCAAGGTCCGCCTTGAAGAACATTTCAGACAGCTCGACGATTTCTGCACCGAAGCTCATTTGCTCCTGGTATAAAGAAATGACTCGGCTTGCCCACTCACGCTGTTCAGCGGACATATTTTCATCAAGCTTCCCGGCACTGATCAAGTGAGGCAGGGACAGCGCAACGACTTCTTCCAGCTCAAGGTTCTTCATGTACTGATTGTTCATCCATGTCAGCTTTTGATTATCAAACAGGGCTGATGAAGTGGATAAGCGCTCAGGATCAAAGATTTCAATGAACTCTTCCTTTGAGAAAAGCTCTTCTTCCCCTTTTGGAGACC
Organism: Bacillus sp. KH172YL63; assembly: GCF_011398925.1. Classification (NCBI taxonomy): domain Bacteria; kingdom Bacillati; phylum Bacillota; class Bacilli; order Caryophanales; family Bacillaceae; genus Bacillus; species Bacillus sp. KH172YL63. The sequence goes on along the minus strand of NZ_AP022842.1, from coordinate 123,226 downwards.
AGCCTAACAATCCGATGAAGTTGAATAACGCTTCCGGCAGATATCCCAATGCTTCATATTGCTCAATGAACTGGATGATGCTTTCATCACGCTTACTTAACTTTTTACGGCTTTCATTGACGATCAGAGTCATATGCCCGTATACAGGCGCTTCCCATCCAAGAGCATCAAAGATCATCAATTGCTTAGGTGTATTGGAAATATGATCTTCCCCGCGAAGGACGTGGGTGATCTTCATCAGGTAATCATCAACCGCTACGGCAAAGTTATACGTAGGCGTGCCATCTTTCTTCGCGATGACAAAATCACCGATGCCGTCAGATTCAAAGGCTACATCGTCTTTCACAATATCATTGAAAGAGAATACTCTTCCTGCAGGGACACGGAAACGGATGCTCGGCTGACGGCCTTCTGCCGCCAGTTTCTCCTGATCTTCCTGTGTCAGGTTACGGCATTTGCCTGAATAGCGTGGCATCTGACCTGATGCTGACTGGGCTTCGCGCTCCGCTTCAAGCTCCTCTTCCGTACAATAGCATTTATATGCTTGTCCGCTTTCGAGCAGCTCATTCAAGTATTGCTCGTAAATATGATTACGCTCAGATTGACGGTAAGGACCGTATTCACCTGGCTTATCCACGCTTTCATCCCAATCGATGCCAAGCCACTGAAGATATTTCAGCTGACTTTCTTCGCCGCCTTCGATATTACGCTTCTTATCCGTGTCTTCAATACGGATGATGAACTTCCCGCCTGTGCTGCGGGCGTACAGGTAATTGAATAAAGCGGTTCTGGCATTTCCAATATGTAAATGACCCGTCGGACTCGGGGCATAACGGACGCGTACTTCTTGTGTCATTTGTTTTCCTCCTCTAATGAATCGAACTTAAAAGTCTATGACCTATTTTAACACCGTTATGTAAGGGAATAAAGCGAATTTATCCCTTACTTCTTTTTAATTAAAATGGTGGTTTGGGCGGCAATCCCTTCGCCTCTTCCGGTGAATCCAAGTTTCTCGGAAGTTGTCGCCTTTACGTTCACATCAGTGATTTCCGCTTCAAGCAGTGTCGCGATGCTCTGTCTCATTTCATCGATATACGGAGCCATCTTCGGCTTCTGGGCAATGATCGTACAATCGATATTTCCCAGTTCATAGCCTTCCTCTTTCACAAGCGCCCATACATGCTGAAGGAGCTTTGCAGAATCGGCATCCTTGAACTCAGGATCTGTGTCAGGGAAATGCTTTCCGATATCACCTGCTGCAATCGCACCTAAACACGCATCCGCAACCGCATGCAGCAATACATCCGCATCCGAATGACCCAATAATCCTTTTTCGTAAGGAATCGTAATGCCTCCCATGATCAGGGGTCTTCCTTCCACTAATTGATGAACATCAAAACCTTGTCCAATCCTAAACATGATTATTCCCTCCACTCTTTTCCTCTTGTTTCTTTAAGATCGCTTCGGCAAAATATAGATCCTCAGGCGTTGTCAGTTTGATATTGTCATAATCACTTTCGACAACGGATACCTTCACATCCATCCTTTCTACCAGCGAAGCGTCATCTGTTCCAAGGAAGCCTTCACGTTGTGCTTCGTCATGGGCCTTTTTCAAGACGGAAACACGAAAAGCTTGTGGGGTTTGAACCATCCACAAGCTTGAGCGTTCAATCGTTTCCTCGACTTTTCCATCCAGCACTTTCTTGATTGTATCTTTGACAGGGACAGCAGCAATCGCCGCTCCTGCAGAATGTGTCTTCTCCACCAACCGGTGAATGGTCGATTCTTTAATAAATGGTCTTGCCCCGTCATGGACGAGAACAATCTCATGATCCACCTCAAGCAATGCATGATACACACTGTGCTGACGCTCTTTCCCACCGTCTACGAGCTTCACGACTTTCGTGATTCCGAAACGCTTCAGCAATGCGGTGAACGTATCCCGCTCCGACGGATGAATCGCCAAATAAATCCCTTTACACCGGGCATCCTGTTCAAAGACACGCAGTGTATGGATGATGACAGGGCACTCATTCAATTCAAGGAGCAGCTTATTCCTGTCTGCCTTCATTCGCTTTCCCTGACCCGCAGCCGGGATGACCACTTCATATTCCATACGATAACCCCTTTAACTCTCATGTCATACTATTTATTATACCTCACAGGATGACATGAGTCAGGGCATAGCTTTAAACTTATAAGGCTTTTTCAAGCTGCTTCGGCTTTGCGAAAATCATTCGGCCTGCCGACGTTTGCAGGACAGATGTCACCAGTACATCGATATACTTTCCAATATAGTTGCGTCCTTCCTCTACGACGATCATCGTACCGTCATCCAGGTACGCAATTCCCTGGTTATGCTCTTTCCCGTCTTTGATGACCTGCACTTTCAACTCTTCGCCAGGCAGGACGACCGGCTTGACCGCATTGGCCAGATCATTGATGTTCAATACTTGTACACCTTGAAGGTCACATACTTTATTCAAGTTGAAATCGTTGGTCACAACGATGCCATTGGTGATCTTTGCAAGCTTTACAAGCTTAGAATCCACTTCTTGAATCTCCTCGAAGTCCCCTTCATAAATCTGGACCTCGACAGGAAGTTCTTTCTGGATCCGGTTCAGGATATCCAACCCGCGGCGTCCGCGGTTACGCTTCAACACGTCCGACGAATCGGCAATATGCTGGAGCTCTTCCAATACAAACTGTGGAATCACGACGATCCCTTCCAAAAACCCGGTTTGGCAAATATCCGCTATACGGCCATCGATGATGACACTCGTATCGAGGATCTTAAGGGTTTTCACACCCACTTCTTCTGCATCTTCTTCCAGGTCTTTTTTCTTTCCGCGGGCAGACGCGCCAAAAAGACTGACCAGTTCATCCCGTTTCTTGAAACCTACCTGAAATCCTAAATATCCAAGAAGCAATGTCAATAGAATCGGCACGACGGTATTCACAATCGGAATCTGCATCTGATTGAACGGAATACCGGACAAATAGGCTACAAACAGACCGATGATAAGACCTAAACTGCCGAATAGCAAATCGGTCACCGGGGCCTTTACTAAACTATCTTCAAACCACTTGACGAAATTGACAACATACTCGACTGCCCAAAACGAAAGAATATAAAAGATGATGGCACCAAATATAGCAGTCATATAAGGGTTATTAATTAAAGGAATGTCTGATAAATTAATGACGGTAAATAACTCGGGAAGAAGAAAGATCCCTAATGTACCCCCGACAATCAGGAAGCACGCTTGAACGATTCTTTTTAACATTCCCTCACCTCCTCCTATTCATTATAAACAATTTACTATTTTTGAAACGTCATAAGCTTGAGAATTTAAAATTTAACCGAATCGACATCATTTTGATATACGTATCCCATCATAATGGATTCCTTAAGTGAAGGCTAACACGTCTGAAAGGAACTGTCAATTTTTTGAAAATGATACAAATGTACCAATTGAGGAAAAAGAAGGGCATCACACTACAGCTGGTGGTCGGCAAACGTCTGCTCCTTAATCAGCTTAAGCCCCTCCTTGATCTTCCTTGCCCTAACTTCACCGATCCCTTCCACTTCATCCAGGTCATCCACAGATGCACTCACGATTTGAGGGAGCGTGTCAAAGCGGGTGATCAGGTTTTCAATGATGACGATCGGCAGGCGGGGAATTTTATTCAATACACGGTAGCCCCTCGGGAAGATCGCATCATCATGGTGAACATACCCGTGATAACCCAATAGCTTGAACAGTACGTTATCCTCTAAAACCTCCGAGTGTACAAGCTCCTGGAACTTATAGAGCAGCTCGAAAGGCTTGATGTTCCGCTCATGGGAATAATCCCTGATGATCAGCATCGCTTCATCCTCGATATCTGACAGCAGTTCATTCATCTGCAGGCGAATCAGCCTTCCTTCGACTCCCAGTTCGCTTAAATAGGTCAGCAGTTCATTCTTGATCCTGAGCACCATTTCAAAGCGGTGCAGCACCTTCAATAAGTCACTCTGGGTCACCAGTTCTTCAAACTCAAGCACCGACAGATTCGAAATGCTCTGATCAAGCACGACTTTATATTTCTCAAGTGTCTGTATTGCCTGGTTGGCCTTCGTCAAGATGACAGAGATGTCCTTTAACGCATACCGGAAACTCCCTTGATATAGGGTGATGACATTTCTACGCTGGGAAATCGCAATGACAAGCGCATTCGTCTGGCGGGCAACCCGCTCTGCCGTACGATGCCTCATCCCGGTTTCCGTGGAAGGGACATATATGTCCGGAGCAAGCTGGGCATTGGCCAGGATGATCTTCGTCCCTGCTTCATTCAGGATGATCGCCCCGTCCATCTTGGCAAGTTCATACAGATAGCTTGGGGAAAACGCACAGTTGATATGAAACCCTCCATCAAGAACAGACTTCACCTTGTCGTTATAGCCAACGACGATCAAACCACCCGTATTCGCCCGCAGTACATTATCAATTCCGTCTCTTATCGGAGCGCCGGGAGCCACGAACTGCAGTATATCTGATATGGACTTATCTCTTGCCTTCTTATCTTCCATTGTTTATCCTCCTAATATAATTGAGAGGGCCTCATTAATATTCGACACGCCTTTCACTTCTATGTCAGACGGCGGATGCCATCCACTCAAGTTATTCTGTGGCAGAATCACACGCTTGAATCCAAGCTTAGCCGCTTCCTGAACACGTTGCTCAATCCTCGACACCCGTCTGATTTCCCCTGTAAGGCCAACTTCCCCGATGATACAATCGTGGGCACTGGATGCCTTATCCCGGAAGCTTGAGGCAATGCTCGCAGCAACCGCCAAATCGATCGCAGGCTCATCCAGCTTCACGCCGCCCGCTACTTTCAAATAAGCATCCTGCTGTTGTAGCAGCATACCTGCCCGCTTCTCAAGAACCGCCATAATCAGGGAAACACGGCTGTGATCGATCCCCGTCGCCATCCTCCGGGGGTTATTAAAGCTGGTGGGGGTTACAAGTGCCTGAATCTCTACAAGCACAGGTCTCGTCCCCTCCATGGAAGCGACAACCGTCGACCCTGCCGCCCCCTGGGACCGTTCTTCCAAAAAGATCTCAGAAGGATTCGCCACTTCTTCAAGCCCGAGCTCTTTCATCTCAAAGATCCCCATCTCATTCGTCGAACCGAAACGATTCTTTACCGCCCTTAATATACGGTACGAATGATGGCGTTCCCCTTCAAAGTAAAGCACCGTATCGACCATATGTTCGAGCAGGCGCGGACCCGCAATCGAACCTTCCTTTGTAACATGCCCGACAATGAAGATCGCAATGCCCTTCGTCTTCCCGATCCTCATCAGCTCAGCGGTACATTCCCTTACCTGAGATACACTTCCCGGGGCTGACGTCACCTCTGGATGAAAGATCGTCTGGATCGAATCGATGATGACAAAATCGGGAGAAATCTGTTCAATCGTTTGATGGATCAACTCAAGACTCGTTTCCGCATAAATATACAACTCATCCGCATTCACGTGTAAACGATCAGCCCGCAGCTTCGTCTGCTTAATGGACTCCTCCCCCGATATATAAAGTACCTTATGCTTTTGCTCGGCCAGCTGAGCTGACACCTGAAGCAGCAAAGTGGATTTCCCGATCCCCGGGTCCCCTCCGATTAAGATGAGAGACCCCGGCACCACACCTCCACCGAGCACCCTGTTCAATTCCTTCGATTCAGTCAACACCCGGGGCTCCTGCTTCGTTTCAATCGAAGTCAGCTTCTCCGCCTTCGAAGGGCCGTTGCTTTCAGTATGCATAAACGACGCACGGGGCTTCTTCCCCGTCATCTCCACTTCCTCCACCATCGTGTTCCACTCATTGCACCCTGGACATTTACCCATCCATTTCGCAGACTCATATCCACATGATGAACACACAAACTTCGTCTTTTTCTTAGCCAAACTATTCTTCCCCTCTTTTACTCTATTTGTACTCCCATCCATTCATGACAATACCATTTGGAATGATTGTATCGGTTTTATGTAATGGATTCAAGAAAAGCGGAGCCGGCTTGGTAGGCCCGACAAGCACAAGGGGGGAAATACCGGAAGGCGGTCTTTGCCTTTTGGTATTTTTCCCTTGTGACCTCGAGGGACTAGCCGGCGGAGCTAGACAATATGAAAAGCGCAGGGGGCTTGCTCAAAGGCGACAAGCATATGGCAGGTTAACCGGAAAGGCGTTTTTTGCCTTTTTGGTTAACCTGACATATGACCTCGAGCCTCTAGCCACATGAACCACCCGTCTCCACATTGCCGCCTGTCCTACCTTTTCTTAAGATAAAAGAGGTACACGTAAAGCATCTGCGTGTACCTCTTTGTCATTCTTCATATTATGTCGTCGTGTTTGCCGCTTCTTCTTTTTGAACTTTGACCACAAACTCATTCTCTTCTACATCGATGAGGATATTCTGGCCAGTAAGTACTTTGCCTCTAAGCAGCTCTTCTGACAGTTTATCTTCTACATATTTCTGAATCGCACGGCGAAGTGGACGTGCCCCGTATTCAGGATCGAATCCTTCTTCTGCGATCTTCTCTTTTGCTGCCGCTGAAAGTTCCAGATGAATATCCTGTTCTTTCAAGCGAGTTGTCAATTGATTGGACATCAATGTCACAATCTCTTTCAAGTGATCTTTTTCAAGAGAATGGAACACGATGATTTCATCGATACGGTTCAGGAATTCAGGTCGGAATGCACGCTTCAGCTCTTCCATGACCTTCCCTTTCATATCCTTATAATCCTGCTGACCATCCTGGATGTTGAAGCCGACATATTTATTGCTCTTAAGCGACTGTGCCCCAACGTTCGAAGTCATGATCAGGACCGTATTCCTAAAGTCGACCGTTCTGCCCTTCGAATCAGTCAAACGGCCATCTTCCAGCACTTGAAGCAAGATGTTGAATACATCCGGGTGGGCTTTTTCAATCTCATCGAGAAGGACGACAGAATATGGTTTACGGCGAACTTTTTCAGTCAGTTGACCGCCCTCTTCATACCCTACATATCCTGGAGGTGAACCAACCAAGCGGGATGTCGAGTGTTTTTCCATATACTCGGACATATCGATGCGGATCATCGCATCTTCATCCCCGAACATCGATTCTGCAAGCGCACGGGCAAGTTCCGTTTTCCCTACACCAGTCGGTCCAAGGAAGACAAAGGAACCAATCGGGCGCTTCGGATCTTTCAGTCCGGCACGTGCACGACGGACAGCTTTCGAAACGGCGACTACCGCTTCAGATTGACCAATCACCCGGGAATGAAGGATTTCCTCCAATTTCAGCAAACGGTCTGTTTCTGTTTGTGCAAGCTTTGAAACAGGCACTCCCGTCCAGTTCGATACAACCTTGGCGATATCTTCAACGGTCACTTCTGTGTTTTCCTGACCTTGTTTTTCTTTCCATGTATTCTTCGTTTCCTCTAACTCTTCACGGAGCTTCTGCTCTGAATCCCGCAGTGAAGCAGCTTTTTCAAATTCCTGACTTTGAACGGCTGCATCCTTTTCTTTGCGGATCTCTTCAAGCTTGGCTTCGAGCTCTTTCAGGTTCGGCGGTGTCGTGTATGAGCGCAATCTCACCTTAGAACCGGCTTCATCAATTAAATCAATCGCTTTATCCGGAAGGAATCGGTCTGAAATATAACGGTCAGACATCTTCACTGCCGCATCGATCGCTTCATCGGTAATCGATACGCGGTGATGGGCTTCATAACGGTCCCGTAACCCCTTCAGAATCTGGATGGACTCTTCGGCCGTAGGTTCATTGACCTGGATCGGTTGGAAACGGCGCTCCAGTGCAGCATCCTTTTCGATATATTTACGATACTCATCCAATGTCGTCGCTCCGATACATTGCAACTCACCACGGGCAAGGGATGGTTTCAGGATATTCGATGCATCGATTGCCCCTTCTGCACCACCTGCTCCGATCAATGTATGAAGTTCATCGATGAACAGGATGATGTTTCCTGCCTGACGGATTTCGTCCATGACTTTCTTCAGACGGTCCTCGAATTCACCACGGTATTTCGTACCGGCGACCACCGTACCCATATCAAGTGTCATTACCCGTTTATCCCGCAGGATCTCCGGCACTTCATTGGCAATGATCTGTTGTGCCAGACCTTCTGCTATCGCTGTTTTCCCGACACCAGGCTCCCCGATCAATACCGGGTTATTCTTTGTACGGCGGCTTAGAACTTCGATCACCCGTTGGATTTCCTTACTTCTTCCGATGACCGGATCCAAGCTGCCTTCACGTGCTATCGCCGTCAGGTCACGGGCTAAGCTGTCAAGGGTTGGCGTGTTGGCATTTGCATTGCCTCCGCCCTGGTGGTTGCTTGAATCATTGCTGCCTAGTAGCTGAAGTACCTGCTGACGTGCTTTATTCAAGCTCACACCCAGATTTCCGAGCACCCGTGCAGCGACTCCTTCGCCTTCACGGATCAACCCGAGTAAAATATGCTCCGTTCCTACATATGAGTGACCGAGTTTACGGGCCTCATCCATTGAAAGTTCAATCACTTTCTTAGCCCGAGGTGTGTAATGAATCGTTTGGGACTTCTCTGTACCTTTGCCGATCAGCCCTTCCACTTCCTTCTGGATCTTCTCAGGGCTCAACCCCAATGCCGTAAGGGCCTTCGCAGCAATCCCTTCACCTTCCCGGACAAGTCCTAATAAAATATGTTCAGTGCCAATGTTACTGTGCGATAAACGAATCGCTTCTTCTTGAGCCAGCGCCAATACTTTTTGTGCTCTTTCTGTAAATCGACCAAACATCATATTATTTTTCCTCCTCACATATATCCTTATCTAACTTAATTCGCTCTCGTATCAAAGAAGACCTTCTTATATCTCTTTCATTTGGTCGCAAAGGACCTCCAGAATATTGTTGTAAAAAACCCGGCTGGGTCAAAATCATTAATTCATTCAGTATATTCTTTGATATGGCTTTGATGTATCCTAAATCAATCCCGAGCCTGACATCCGACAGACACTTCGCCGCCTCCTTGGATTCAATGATCCTGCTGTGCTCAAGCACCCCGAGTGAACGAAAGATCCTGTCTTCTAATTGTATGTTGGACGTCTTAACTAATGCGCCCCTGGCAGACAGTTCTTTATCGATGATCTGCTCCACGACGCTCAACAAATCTTCTACAATATCCTCCTCAGACTTCCCAAGGGTCGTTTGATTCGAAATCTGAAAGATATTCCCGAGCGCCTCGCTGCCTTCACCATATATCCCCCTGACCACCAGTCCCAACTGATTGATTGCCGGGATAATACGGTTCAATTGCTGCGTCAGGACAAGTCCCGGCAGGTGCATCATCACCGATGCCCTGAGCCCCGTCCCTACATTGGTCGGGCAGGTCGTCAAGTAACCGTGCTTTTCATCAAAGGCATAATCAAATTCACTCTCGAACCAGTCATCAATCTGATTCGCCCGCTGCAGTGCTTCCTTCAATTGCAAACCGGGATATAAACACTGTATTCGAATATGGTCCTCTTCGTTTACCATTATGCTGACATCTTCCTCATTTGATAAAAGGACTGCCCCATCATTCGTATCCTCTGCCAGGTTGGGACTAATAAGGTGTTTCTCCATCAATACCCTCTTTTGGAGGGGCTGAATCTCACTTGTCGGTAAAAATTCCAATTCCCCGAGCTCTTTCGGGTAAAAAGAGAGTTTATCCTTCACACGCTCCACAATCTCTTTGGCTTCTTCTGAAGAATATAAAGTAGAAAAACGGAAATCAGTCAGGTTCCTTGCAAGTCTCACCCTCGAACTGAGGACAATATCTGAGTTCGGTCCCTCTTCACTCATCCACGAACTGACAGCATTACTCAAGAACTTTTCAAGACTCATTCCTGCTCTCCCCCTTCTTTCTTGATTTCTTTCTCCAGGGAGCGGATTTCATCTCTGATCTCAGCTGCTTTTTCAAACTCTTCATCCACTATCATCTTCTGCAGTTCCGATTTCAGCTGTTGAATTTTCTTTTTCAAATGAATGGCGCCGCCCATCCGTTCCGGAACCTTGCCATGATGCTCAACATTTCCACTGTGAACACGCTTTAACAAAGGCGTCAACTCGTCTTTGAACGTCTCATAACAATGGGCACAGCCAAATCTTCCTACATTGATAAACTGATGAATCGTCATCTTACATTTCTTGCATTGAAGTACTTCTGCCTTAGGAATTTCAGCTTCCTTTGCCTGCTTAAATGCAGGGGATATATTAAGGAGACCTGCCAATAGATTGTTCACAGAAAACCCAGGATTAGAATCAAACATGAACATGTCACCTTTATCCTGCGCGCACTGCTCACATAAATGAACCTCCGTCTTTTCCCCATTGACCACCTTTGTAAAATGAAGGGTTGCAGGTCTTTCATTGCAGTCTTGACACACCATCCCTCTCACTCCTCAACACTTACTCATATTTCAAAGTATCAAGCATCGCCCTGAGCATCCTTCCTCTCAGTACATCCCTTTCAGGCAGATCCACCATGATGACCGATCGATCCATCACACTCAGCATGATCTTCGCTTCTCTCTCGGAAATGATCTCTTCTTCAACCAATCTAAACACAATATCAGCCGCCGTATTTTGACTGATCATTTGCGTTATCAAAGAAACAAGCTGATCAATCAAGTGAACTTGATCGTGAGCCTTCACCTTCATGATCCGGATGTAGCCTCCGCCACCCCGCTTACTCTCCACTACATATCCACGTTCAATCGTAAAGCGGGTATTGATGACATAATTAATTTGAGAAGGAACACATTGAAACTTATCAGCGATCTCGCTCCTTTTAATCTCGACGATCTCACGTTCACTCACTTCTAACACGTTCTTCAAATAATTTTCAATGATGTCGGAAATGTTCCTCATCAAACCTCCTCCTCATTTTGACTTTGACTATATTTGACTATAATTATACAACCGGGAAATCAACTTTGCAATTATGAAGTTTACCCTTAGAAGTTTTCCTGTTTTTGGGAGGTTTTAAACGTGGGGGGGTGGGGATTTTTGAGTTTTTGGGGGATGGCGGGATGGGGTGTTGATCTGGGGGTCTGACTTCCGACCTATTTTAATAAGTATAGTAAGTTTCCACTCCGTTGTGCGGGCTGGGAGAAGATTTAAATGAGAGGGATGGCTTTTTTATTAGAATTGGTTACCCTTTCTGTTAAAAATCAACCATATAGAAGGGTTATTCTTCGAATTTACGGTGAAACCCAGGATGGGGACATTAGATGTTACTGATTTTCATGGTATTGGGAGCTATTTTAAGAAGGTCACTCATGCTGATTGCGTCATTTCACAAGGTTTATGCGTCTCTTTTAGGGTTATTTGCGTCATTTTCAGAGGTTTTTGCGTCGTTTTTTTCATTTATGCGTCTCTTTACTTGGTTTATGCGTCGTTTAACAATATTACCCATTTCGTCACTAAAATGTGTTGACTCAAACTTACCAATTTACTAAATCCACACTTTCTTACAACGTCCCTTCCCCGGAGGCCTCCCCTCTCTCCTACCATTCCCCCTCCCCACATCCACACCAACCAAAAAAGAGTATCTCTCAAAGAGCTACCCTTCTGAACTATTCGCCTGGCGCCACCCCACAGTCTAATACCGCACCCAATCTATCATCCGCGCTAAAGCTGCGACTAATCTTCAAATCCCTCTACGGAGAACTGAACAAAGATCTTCTTCACTCCATCACGTCTTCAATCTTCTTGTACTCCCACTACCATCCAACTCGAGCTCTATCACCAACCCCGGAAGCCCCCACTCCCAAAAACCAACACAAAAAAAGCAGCCCCCTAAAGAGCTACTCTTTCCTACTATTTGCCTGGCGACGTCCTACTCTCACAGGGGGAGATCCCCCAACTACCATCGGCGCTGAAGAGCTTAACTTCCGTGTTCGGCATGGGAACGGGTGTGACCTCTTCGCCATAATCACCAGACGAATATTTAATTGAAGGTTTATTCCTTCAAAACTAGATAAAGAATTGATGTCAAGAAAGCCGAATATCAGCCTGTTGTTCATATAAATATGACTCTTTGTGGTTAAGTCCTCGATCGATTAGTATCAGTCAACTCCACATGTCGCCATGCTTCCATCTCTGACCTATCTACCTAGTCATCTTCTAGGGATCTTACTCACTTACGTGATGGGAAATCTCATCTCGAGGGGGCTTCATGCTTAGATGCTTTCAGCACTTATCCCTTCCGCACATAGCTACCCAGCGATGCCTTTGGCAAGACAACTGGTACACCAGCGGTGCGTCCATCCCGGTCCTCTCGTACTAAGGACAGCTCCTCTCAAATTTCCTGCGCCCACGACGGATAGGGGACCGAACTGTCTCACGACGTTCTGAACCCAGCTCGCGTACCGCTTTAATGGGCGAACAGCCCAACCCTTGGGACCGACTACAGCCCCAGGATGCGATGAGCCGACATCGAGGTGCCAAACCTCCCCGTCGATGTGGACTCTTGGGGGAGATAAGCCTGTTATCCCCGGGGTAGCTTTTATCCGTTGAGCGATGGCCCTTCCATGCGGAACCACCGGATCACTAAGCCCGACTTTCGTCCCTGCTCGACTTGTAGGTCTCGCAGTCAAGCTCCCTTGTGCCTTTACACTCTGCGAATGATTTCCAACCATTCTGAGGGGAACCTTTGGGCGCCTCCGTTACTCTTTAGGAGGCGACCGCCCCAGTCAAACTGCCCACCTGACACTGTCTCCCACCCCGATAAGGGGCGCGGGTTAGAATTTCAATACAGCCAGGGTAGTATCCCACCGATGCCTCCACCGAAGCTGGCGCTCCGGTTTCCAAGGCTCCTACCTATCCTGTACAAGCTGTACCAAAATTCAATATCAGGCTACAGTAAAGCTCCACGGGGTCTTTCCGTCCTGTCGCGGGTAACCTGCATCTTCACAGGTACTATAATTTCACCGAGTCTCTCGTTGAGACAGTGCCCAGATCGTTACGCCTTTCGTGCGGGTCGGAACTTACCCGACAAGGAATTTCGCTACCTTAGGACCGTTATAGTTACGGCCGCCGTTTACTGGGGCTTCGATTCGCACCTTCGCTTGCGCTAAGCACTCCTCTTAACCTTCCAGCACCGGGCAGGCGTCAGCCCCTATACTTCGCCTTACGGCTTCGCAGAGACCTGTGTTTTTGCTAAACAGTCGCCTGGGCCTATTCACTGCGGCTCTCTCGGGCTTGCACCCTACCAGAGCACCCCTTCTCCCGAAGTTACGGGGTCATTTTGCCGAGTTCCTTAACGAGAGTTCTCTCGCTCACCTTAGGATTCTCTCCTCGCCTACCTGTGTCGGTTTGCGGTACAGGCACCTTTTTCCTCGCTAGAGGCTTTTCTTGGCAGTGTGGAATCAGGAACTTCGCTACTATAATTCGCTCGCTATCACAGCTCAGCCTTCACGATGACGGGATTTGCCTCATCATCAGCCTAACTGCTTAGACGCACATATCCAGCAGTGCGCTTACCCTATCCTCCTGCGTCCCCCCATTGCTCAAACGGAAAAGAGGTGGTACAGGAATATCAACCTGTTGTCCATCGTCTACGCCTATCGGCCTCGACTTAGGTCCTGACTAACCCTGAGCGGACGAGCCTTCCTCAGGAAACCTTAGGCATTCGGTGGATGGGATTCTCACCCATCTTTCGCTACTCATACCGGCATTCTCACTTCTAAGCACTCCACCAGTCCTTACGGTCTAGCTTCGCAGTCCTTAGAACGCTCTCCTACCACTGACACCTTAAGGTGTCAATCCACAGCTTCGGTGATACGTTTAGCCCCGGTACATTTTCGGCGCAGAGTCACTCGACCAGTGAGCTATTACGCACTCTTTAAATGGTGGCTGCTTCTAAGCCAACATCCTGGTTGTCTAAGCAACTCCACATCCTTTTCCACTTAACGTATACTTTGGGACCTTAGCTGGTGGTCTGGGCTGTTTCCCTTTCGACTACGGATCTTATCACTCGCAGTCTGACTCCCATGGATAAGTCTTTGGCATTCGGAGTTTGTCTGAATTCGGTAACCCGATGAGGGCCCCTAGTCCAAACAGTGCTCTACCTCCAAGACTCTTACACATGAGGCTAGCCCTAAAGCTATTTCGGAGAGAACCAGCTATCTCCAAGTTCGATTGGAATTTCTCCGCTACCCACACCTCATCCCCGCACTTTTCAACGTGCGTGGGTTCGGACCTCCATTCAGTGTTACCTGAACTTCATCCTGGACATGGGTAGATCACCTGGTTTCGGGTCTACGACCACATACTCAATTCGCCCTATTCAGACTCGCTTTCGCTGCGGCTCCGTCTTATCAACTTAACCTTGCATGGGATCGTAACTCGCCGGTTCATTCTACAAAAGGCACGCCATCACCCGTTAACGGGCTCTGACTACTTGTAGGCACACGGTTTCAGGTTCTATTTCACTCCCCCTTCCGGGGTGCTTTTCACCTTTCCCTCACGGTACTGGTTCACTATCGGTCACTAGGTAGTATTTAGCCTTGGGAGATGGTCCTCCCAGATTCCGACGGAATTTCACGTGTTCCGCCGTACTCAGGATCCACTCAAGAGGGAATGACGTTTCGACTACAGGGTTGTTACCTTCTTTGACGAGTCTTTCCAGACTTCTTCGTCTACCCCATTCCTTTGTAACTCCGTATAGAGTGTCCTACAACCCCAAGAGGCAAGCCTCTTGGTTTGGGCTATCCCGTTTCGCTCGCCGCTACTCAGGGAATCGCAATTGCTTTCTCTTCCTCCAGGTACTTAGATGTTTCAGTTCCCTGGGTCTGCCTTCCATACTCTATGTATTCAAGTATGGATATTGTTCCATTACGAACAATGGGTTCCCCCATTCGGAAATCTCTGGATCAAAGCTCACTTACAGCTCCCCAAAGCATATCGGTGTTAGTCCCGTCCTTCGTCGGCTCCTAGTGCCAAGGCATCCACCGTGCGCCCTTCATAACTTAACCGAATTGGTTGTTACATAAGGTTTAAAACCTAAATTGGCGATACTCGGTAATTTCTTGACTATCAATTTATCTTTATCTAGTTTTCAAAGAACAAATTTCTGTCTCAGAAGAGACAAAAGTTTTGATGATAATTAAACCATCAAAACTGAACAAAACTTCGACTGTCAAACGTTTTAGTAAATCTTCCTTAGAAAGGAGGTGATCCAGCCGCACCTTCCGATACGGCTACCTTGTTACGACTTCACCCCAATCATCTGTCCCACCTTAGGCGGCTGGCTCCAAAGGTTACCTCACCGACTTCGGGTGTTACAAACTCTCGTGGTGTGACGGGCGGTGTGTACAAGGCCCGGGAACGTATTCACCGCGGCATGCTGATCCGCGATTACTAGCGATTCCAGCTTCATGCAGGCGAGTTGCAGCCTGCAATCCGAACTGAGAACGGTTTTATGGGATTGGCTAAACCTCGCGGTCTTGCAGCCCTTTGTACCGTCCATTGTAGCACGTGTAGCCCAGGTCATAAGGGGCATGATGATTTGACGTCATCCCCACCTTCCTCCGGTTTGTCACCGGCAGTCACCCTAGAGTGCCCAACTGAATGCTGGCAACTAAGATCAAGGGTTGCGCTCGTTGCGGGACTTAACCCAACATCTCACGACACGAGCTGACGACAACCATGCACCACCTGTCACTCTGTCCCCCGAAGGGGAAAGCCCTATCTCTAGGGTTGTCAGAGGATGTCAAGACCTGGTAAGGTTCTTCGCGTTGCTTCGAATTAAACCACATGCTCCACCGCTTGTGCGGGCCCCCGTCAATTCCTTTGAGTTTCAGTCTTGCGACCGTACTCCCCAGGCGGAGTGCTTAATGCGTTAGCTGCAGCACTAAGGGGCGGAAACCCCTAACACTTAGCACTCATCGTTTACGGCGTGGACTACCAGGGTATCTAATCCTGTTTGCTCCCCACGCTTTCGCGCCTCAGTGTCAGTTACAGACCAGAAAGTCGCCTTCGCCACTGGTGTTCCTCCAAATATCTACGCATTTCACCGCTACACTTGGAATTCCACTTTCCTCTTCTGCACTCAAGTTCCCCAGTTTCCAATGACCCTCCACGGTTGAGCCGTGGGCTTTCACATCAGACTTAAGGAACCACCTGCGCGCGCTTTACGCCCAATAATTCCGGACAACGCTTGCCACCTACGTATTACCGCGGCTGCTGGCACGTAGTTAGCCGTGGCTTTCTGGTTAGGTACCGTCAAGGTGCCGCCCTATTCGAACGGCACTTGTTCTTCCCTAACAACAGAGCTTTACGATCCGAAAACCTTCATCACTCACGCGGCGTTGCTCCGTCAGACTTTCGTCCATTGCGGAAGATTCCCTACTGCTGCCTCCCGTAGGAGTCTGGGCCGTGTCTCAGTCCCAGTGTGGCCGATCACCCTCTCAGGTCGGCTACGCATCGTCGCCTTGGTGAGCCGTTACCTCACCAACTAGCTAATGCGCCGCGGGTCCATCTGTAAGTGGTAGCTAAAAGCCACCTTTCAACATTCCCTCATGCGAGGGAATGAATTATCCGGTATTAGCCCCGGTTTCCCGGAGTTATCCCAATCTTACAGGCAGGTTACCCACGTGTTACTCACCCGTCCGCCGCTGATATCAGGGAGCAAGCTCCCATCAATCCGCTCGACTTGCATGTATTAGGCACGCCGCCAGCGTTCGTCCTGAGCCAGGATCAAACTCTCCGATAAAAGTTTGAATAGCTCTTTAAAAATAAATCTAGAATTAACGTTGACGTATTGTCTTGTTTTGTTCAGTTTTCAAGGTTCAATGCGCTCCTCTTGAAGCGACTTGACTATCATATCATTAACTCTTAATGTGTGTCAATGACTTTTTTAAAAAACTTTTTGGTGGAGCCTAGCGGGATCGAACCGCTGACCTCCTGCGTGCAAAGCAGGCGCTCTCCCAGCTGAGCTAAGGCCCCGTATGAAGTGGTCGGGAAGACAGGATTCGAACCTGCGACCCCTTGGTCCCAAACCAAGTGCTCTACCAAGCTGAGCTACTTCCCGAAATATGGCGCGCCCGAGAGGAGTCGAACCCCTAACCTTTTGATCCGTAGTCAAACGCTCTATCCAATTGAGCTACGGGCGCAAGATGTAATTGTTGTTTTGTTACTTTTTAAAGCACCTTATGGTAAGATATTTTGCTTGCGCAAAAATCAATGGTGCCGAGGACCGGAATCGAACCGGTACGGTAGTCACCTACCGCAGGATTTTAAGTCCTGTGCGTCTGCCAGTTCCGCCACCCCGGCTAGTATGGAGCGGAAGACGGGATTCGAACCCGCGACCCCCACCTTGGCAAGGTGGTGTTCTACCACTGAACTACTTCCGCGAAGTAAATGGTGCGGGTGAAGGGACTTGAACCCCCACGCCTCGCGGCGCCAGATCCTAAGTCTGGTGCGTCTGCCAATTCCGCCACACCCGCAAATTGTAAGTCATTGAACTTACATAAAAATAATGGTGAGCCATGAAGGATTCGAACCTTCGACCCTCTGATTAAAAGTCAGATGCTCTACCAACTGAGCTAATGGCTCTCGTTTTAAACCGAGATGTATAAGATTTTATGAAAAATGAGACAAAATAAAAAAACCAAAATGGTGCCGGCAAGAGGACTTGAACCCCCAACCTACTGATTACAAGTCAGTTGCTCTACCAGTTGAGCTACACCGGCATATTTAATTCTTTGGAAATAAAAAATGGTGGAGGATGACGGGATCGAACCGCCGACCCTCTGCTTGTAAGGCAGATGCTCTCCCAGCTGAGCTAATCCTCCGAAATATGTATCGCCTGGCGACGTCCTACTCTCACAGGGGGAGATCCCCCAACTACCATCGGCGCTGAAGAGCTTAACTTCCGTGTTCGGCATGGGAACGGGTGTGACCTCTTCGCCATAATCACCAGACGAATATTTAATTGAAGGTTTGTTCCTTCAAAACTAGATAAAGAATTGATGTCAAGAAAGCCGAATATCAGCCGATTGTTCATATAAATATGACTCTTTGTGGTTAAGTCCTCGATCGATTAGTATCAGTCAACTCCACATGTCGCCATGCTTCCATCTCTGACCTATCTACCTAGTCATCTTCTAGGGATCTTACTCACTTACGTGATGGGAAATCTCATCTCGAGGGGGCTTCATGCTTAGATGCTTTCAGCACTTATCCCTTCCGCACATAGCTACCCAGCGATGCCTTTGGCAAGACAACTGGTACACCAGCGGTGCGTCCATCCCGGTCCTCTCGTACTAAGGACAGCTCCTCTCAAATTTCCTGCGCCCACGACGGATAGGGACCGAACTGTCTCACGACGTTCTGAACCCAGCTCGCGTACCGCTTTAATGGGCGAACAGCCCAACCCTTGGGACCGACTACAGCCCCAGGATGCGATGAGCCGACATCGAGGTGCCAAACCTCCCCGTCGATGTGGACTCTTGGGGGAGATAAGCCTGTTATCCCCGGGGTAGCTTTTATCCGTTGAGCGATGGCCCTTCCATGCGGAACCACCGGATCACTAAGCCCGACTTTCGTCCCTGCTCGACTTGTAGGTCTCGCAGTCAAGCTCCCTTGTGCCTTTACACTCTGCGAATGATTTCCAACCATTCTGAGGGGAACCTTTGGGCGCCTCCGTTACTCTTTAGGAGGCGACCGCCCCAGTCAAACTGCCCACCTGACACTGTCTCCCACCCCGATAAGGGGCGCGGGTTAGAATTTCAATACAGCCAGGGTAGTATCCCACCGATGCCTCCACCGAAGCTGGCGCTCCGGTTTCCAAGGCTCCTACCTATCCTGTACAAGCTGTACCAAAATTCAATATCAGGCTACAGTAAAGCTCCACGGGGTCTTTCCGTCCTGTCGCGGGTAACCTGCATCTTCACAGGTACTATAATTTCACCGAGTCTCTCGTTGAGACAGTGCCCAGATCGTTACGCCTTTCGTGCGGGTCGGAACTTACCCGACAAGGAATTTCGCTACCTTAGGACCGTTATAGTTACGGCCGCCGTTTACTGGGGCTTCGATTCGCACCTTCGCTTGCGCTAAGCACTCCTCTTAACCTTCCAGCACCGGGCAGGCGTCAGCCCCTATACTTCGCCTTACGGCTTCGCAGAGACCTGTGTTTTTGCTAAACAGTCGCCTGGGCCTATTCACTGCGGCTCTCTCGGGCTTGCACCCTACCAGAGCACCCCTTCTCCCGAAGTTACGGGGTCATTTTGCCGAGTTCCTTAACGAGAGTTCTCTCGCTCACCTTAGGATTCTCTCCTCGCCTACCTGTGTCGGTTTGCGGTACGGGCACCTTTTCCTCGCTAGAGGCTTTTCTTGGCAGTGTGGAATCAGGAACTTCGCTACTATAATTCGCTCGCTATCACAGCTCAGCCTTCGCGATGACGGGATTTGCCTCATCATCAGCCTAACTGCTTAGACGCACATATCCAGCAGTGCGCTTACCCTATCCTCCTGCGTCCCCCCATTGCTCAAACGGAAAAGAGGTGGTACAGGAATATCAACCTGTTGTCCATCGTCTACGCCTATCGGCCTCGACTTAGGTCCCGACTAACCCTGAGCGGACGAGCCTTCCTCAGGAAACCTTAGGCATTCGGTGGATGGGATTCTCACCCATCTTTCGCTACTCATACCGGCATTCTCACTTCTAAGCACTCCACCAGTCCTTACGGTCTAGCTTCGCAGTCCTTAGAACGCTCTCCTACCACTGACACCTAAAGGTGTCAATCCACAGCTTCGGTGATACGTTTAGCCCCGGTACATTTTCGGCGCAGAGTCACTCGACCAGTGAGCTATTACGCACTCTTTAAATGGTGGCTGCTTCTAAGCCAACATCCTGGTTGTCTAAGCAACTCCACATCCTTTTCCACTTAACGTATACTTTGGGACCTTAGCTGGTGGTCTGGGCTGTTTCCCTTTCGACTACGGATCTTATCACTCGCAGTCTGACTCCCATGGATAAGTCTTTGGCATTCGGAGTTTGTCTGAATTCGGTAACCCGATGAGGGCCCCTAGTCCAAACAGTGCTCTACCTCCAAGACTCTTACACATGAGGCTAGCCCTAAAGCTATTTCGGAGAGAACCAGCTATCTCCAAGTTCGATTGGAATTTCTCCGCTACCCACACCTCATCCCCGCACTTTTCAACGTGCGTGGGTTCGGACCTCCATTCAGTGTTACCTGAACTTCATCCTGGACATGGGTAGATCACCTGGTTTCGGGTCTACGACCACATACTCAATTCGCCCTATTCAGACTCGCTTTCGCTGCGGCTCCGTCTTATCAACTTAACCTTGCATGGGATCGTAACTCGCCGGTTCATTCTACAAAAGGCACGCCATCACCCGTTAACGGGCTCTGACTACTTGTAGGCACACGGTTTCAGGTTCTATTTCACTCCCCCTTCCGGGGTGCTTTTCACCTTTCCCTCACGGTACTGGTTCACTATCGGTCACTAGGTAGTATTTAGCCTTGGGAGATGGTCCTCCCAGATTCCGACGGAATTTCACGTGTTCCGCCGTACTCAGGATCCACTCAAGAGGGAATGACGTTTCGACTACAGGGTTGTTACCTTCTTTGACGAGCCTTTCCAGACTTCTTCGTCTACTTCATTCCTTTGTAACTCCGTATAGAGTGTCCTACAACCCCAAGAGGCAAGCCTCTTGGTTTGGGCTACATCCCGTTTCGCTCGCCGCTACTCAGGGAATCGCAATTGCTTTCTCTTCCTCCAGGTACTTAGATGTTTCAGTTCCCTGGGTCTGCCTTCCATACTCTATGTATTCAAGTATGGATATTGTTCCATTACGAACAATGGGTTCCCCATTCGGAAATCTCTGGATCAAAGCTCACTTACAGCTCCCCAAAGCATATCGGTGTTAGTCCCGTCCTTCGTCGGCTCCTAGTGCCAAGGCATCCACCGTGCGCCCTTCATAACTTAACCGAATTGGTTGTTACATAAGGTTTAAAACCTAAAATGGCGATACTCGGTAATTTCTTGACTATCAATTTATCTTTATCTAGTTTTCAAAGAACAAATTTCTGTCTCAGAAGAGACAAAAGTTTTGATGATTATTAAACCATCAAAACTGAACAAAACTTCGACTGTCAAACGTTTTTGTTAAATCTTCCTTAGAAAGGAGGTGATCCAGCCGCACCTTCCGATACGGCTACCTTGTTACGACTTCACCCCAATCATCTGTCCCACCTTAGGCGGCTGGCTCCAAAGGTTACCTCACCGACTTCGGGTGTTACAAACTCTCGTGGTGTGACGGGCGGTGTGTACAAGGCCCGGGAACGTATTCACCGCGGCATGCTGATCCGCGATTACTAGCGATTCCAGCTTCATGCAGGCGAGTTGCAGCCTGCAATCCGAACTGAGAACGGTTTTATGGGATTGGCTAAACCTCGCGGTCTTGCAGCCCTTTGTACCGTCCATTGTAGCACGTGTAGCCCAGGTCATAAGGGGCATGATGATTTGACGTCATCCCCACCTTCCTCCGGTTTGTCACCGGCAGTCATCCTAGAGTGCCCAACTGAATGCTGGCAACTAAGATCAAGGGTTGCGCTCGTTGCGGGACTTAACCCAACATCTCACGACACGAGCTGACGACAACCATGCACCACCTGTCACTCTGTCCCCCGAAGGGGAAAGCCCTATCTCTAGGGTTGTCAGAGGATGTCAAGACCTGGTAAGGTTCTTCGCGTTGCTTCGAATTAAACCACATGCTCCACCGCTTGTGCGGGCCCCCGTCAATTCCTTTGAGTTTCAGTCTTGCGACCGTACTCCCCAGGCGGAGTGCTTAATGCGTTAGCTGCAGCACTAAGGGGCGGAAACCCCTAACACTTAGCACTCATCGTTTACGGCGTGGACTACCAGGGTATCTAATCCTGTTTGCTCCCCACGCTTTCGCGCCTCAGTGTCAGTTACAGACCAGAAAGTCGCCTTCGCCACTGGTGTTCCTCCAAATATCTACGCATTTCACCGCTACACTTGGAATTCCACTTTCCTCTTCTGCACTCAAGTTCCCCAGTTTCCAATGACCCTCCACGGTTGAGCCGTGGGCTTTCACATCAGACTTAAGGAACCACCTGCGCGCGCTTTACGCCCAATAATTCCGGACAACGCTTGCCACCTACGTATTACCGCGGCTGCTGGCACGTAGTTAGCCGTGGCTTTCTGGTTAGGTACCGTCAAGGCGCCGCCCTATTCGAACGGCACTTGTTCTTCCCTAACAACAGAGCTTTACGATCCGAAAACCTTCATCACTCACGCGGCGTTGCTCCGTCAGACTTTCGTCCATTGCGGAAGATTCCCTACTGCTGCCTCCCGTAGGAGTCTGGGCCGTGTCTCAGTCCCAGTGTGGCCGATCACCCTCTCAGGTCGGCTACGCATCGTCGCCTTGGTGAGCCGTTACCTCACCAACTAGCTAATGCGCCGCGGGTCCATCTGTAAGTGGTAGCTAAAAGCCACCTTTCAACATTCCCTCATGCGAGGGAATGAATTATCCGGTATTAGCCCCGGTTTCCCGGAGTTATCCCGATCTTACAGGCAGGTTACCCACGTGTTACTCACCCGTCCGCCGCTGATATCAGGGAGCAAGCTCCCATCAATCCGCTCGACTTGCATGTATTAGGCACGCCGCCAGCGTTCGTCCTGAGCCAGGATCAAACTCTCCGATAAAAGTTTGAATAGCTCTTTAAAATAAATCTAGAATTAACGTTGACGTATTGTCTTGTTTTGTTCAGTTTTCAAGGTTCAATGTGTAAGTGCTTCTCTTGAAGCGACCCTTACAATGTTACATTATCAACTCGTTAAAGTCAATAACTTTTTTTAAAAGTTTTTTCGTTTGTGTGACGCGTTTCGCGGCAACAGATATTACTATACCACCATACCAAAGGGGGCGCAAGGGTTATTTTAAACTTTTTTTAATTTAATTGAAATATCTTTCCCATTGTCCCTCTATCACCTGCACTCTATGGAGACCGTCATATGATCCCCTTCCATTCGCCGGCATGATCCTTATGTAAAGTAATGGAAGAGCCCGGTTTCTTCAGGTCCGCTTACAACCTTATAAATACATAACCTTTTTGTTTTACAATTGAACAATCATTCCCTGAGATCCATGCTTCCCCCACTCCCGGATATAATCGAGTAGGAGGGGATGATTAATCCCCGACCTCTCACACCACCGTACGTACCAATCGGTATACGGCGGTTCAATCAAGATGATTGACGAAGACTTTCATACCTATCGATAAGACTTAGGAGCCCTTGGCGATTCCAAAAGGAATTGCCAAGGGTTCTGTGTAGTATTGGACTTTGTGCGATCCTCCAATATCCCTTCCGGGTATTTCCCCATTCATACGCCTTCCATTTTGGAACGCCGAGCGCAATGAGGTTACGGACTTTAGTTTTCGGCAGTTTCCACTGCTTCCACAGACACATTCGCAATCTTCTTCTGATCCATGCATCCAGGTATTTTAGGAAGCTGTGTGTATCAGCCAGCTGAAAATAGCCGATCCATCCCATTAAATATTGGTTCAGCTTTCTGATTCGAACCTCCATCGACCATCCTGAAGATCTGGAAGTTAGAGAGCGGATTTTCTGTTTTAACCGTTTTATACTTTTGGAGGCCACTCTGACTTTTGGTTTGCGATTTGATGTAAAACTAAAGCCAAGGAACGTTCTTCTCCAAGGTCGGTCCACCGCAGATTTCTTTCGGTTTACCTTCAGTTTAAGTTTCTTCTCAAGAAACGTTGTCACTGAAGTCATCACCCGGTTACCGGCTTTTGGCGAACGGACAAAGATATTACAATCATCTGCGTACCGTATAAAGCGTAGCCCCGTTTCTCTAATTCCTGGTCCAGTTCATTCAAAATGATGTTAGAAAGCAATGGACTGAGAGGTCCGCCCTGTGGCGTACCTTCCTCACTTTTCACCTTTACACCTTCTATCATAATTCCTGCATTGAGGTAAGAACGAATCAGTTTCAGAAGTGCTTTGTCCTTTACTTTCTTCGCCAGAAGACCCATGAGCTTATCATGATTCACTCTGTCAAAGAATTTCTCTAAATCTATATCGATAACCCAGCGATATCCTTCCCGGATATACATCTTCGCTTTTCTAACGGCGTCATGGGCACTCCGATTTGGTCGGAACCCATAACTATGATCAGAGAAGGTCGGCTCGTATATCCCGGAGAGTATCTGGGCAATTGATTGTTGAATCATACGGTCTGTCACCGTTGGGATGCCTAACAACCGGACGCCGCCGTCTGGTTTCGGGATTTCGATTCGACGTACCGGGCCCGGCTTGTAGGTTCCCCCAAGGAGATTCTTGCGAATCGACTGCCATTCGCGCATGATATGCGATCGCAGGTTTTGTACGGGCATATCATCCACGCCATGGCTTCCCTTATTACGTTCTACACGTTTCAGTGCTTCAAGCATATTCGGTTTAGACAGAATCATATTCATCAACATCACTGATATTCCTTTCCTTCGTGTGTCACGTTTCCTCTTTCGATGGCCCTGCCTCACACTTCCACCAGCCCTCACGGAATTCACCGTTACCTCTAAATGGACAGCTCTTTTCAGATTGTCTGTGAGTCTCTCAGTTACCATGAGCCAGGTCGTGACACTCTCTTGATTGTTCAGTCCTTCCCGGCTTCCTCGAGAAAAGCCGGTACTATGACCTCGGCTGACTTCTGGCGGTTCAGCG
Source organism: Bacillus sp. KH172YL63 (assembly GCF_011398925.1). Taxonomy (NCBI): domain Bacteria; kingdom Bacillati; phylum Bacillota; class Bacilli; order Caryophanales; family Bacillaceae; genus Bacillus; species Bacillus sp. KH172YL63. The sequence goes on along the minus strand of NZ_AP022842.1, from coordinate 98,415 downwards.
GAGAATCGCTTCTCCGGTTACCAAGTGTTCAAGGCGTATCCGCCAGATCTCCCCGGGTAAGAGTGTAATCTTTCCCTCCATCTATCCGCCTCATTTACTTTCTGCACCTTCGACAGTTCGGACTTCATCTTGTATTGCAGACTCATCCAGTGCAACAAGCCTTATATGAGATTCGTGTTCCTCGGACCGGAGGTTTGCCGCCCGCTTCCTTCAGATTCCAGGTCACCCCGGACACCCTTGCGTTAAGCTAACCGCTACAACTGTCTTCACGGCTCGGGACTCTCACCCTATAGATCACACCCATGCCGGGCGCACAATAAAACAGCAGCGGTTCGTCAGACGCTGCTGTTTCTTCATATATATGATTAGTCACGATGACGCATCAACGGGAATAGTAAAACGTCACGGATGGACGGAGAGTTCGTTAACAGCATGACAAGTCTGTCGATTCCGATTCCAAGTCCACCTGTTGGCGGCATACCGTACTCAAGCGCCTCGATGAAGTCATTGTCCATCATGTGGGCTTCGTCGTTTCCTTGCTCACGTTCTTTCAGCTGTGCTTCAAAGCGTTCTCTTTGATCGATTGGATCATTAAGCTCAGTGAAGGCGTTCGCGTGCTCACGACCTACGATGAACAGCTCGAAGCGGTCGGTGAAGCGCGGGTCTTCATCGTTCTTCTTCGCAAGTGGTGAGATTTCCAACGGGTGTCCGTAGATGAATGTTGGCTGGATCAGCTTATCTTCTACTCTTTGTTCGAAGAATTCATTCACCACGTGGCCGTATTGCATTGTGTCCTTGATTTCGATGCCGTGTTCTTTAGCAAGGGCACGGGCTTCTTCGTCGGTCATTTCTTTCCAGAAGTCGACGCCTGTGTGCTCTTTTACCGCATCTACCATGTGAAGACGTGTCCACTCCGGCTCAAGGTTAATTTCATTGTCGCCATATTGAACGGTTGTTGAACCGAATACCTCTTTGGCGATATGAGCGACCATGTTTTCAGTAAGGGACATGATGTCACGATAGTCTGCATACGCTTCGTAAAGTTCGATCATGGTGAACTCAGGGTTATGTCGTGTAGACACACCTTCGTTACGGAATACGCGACCGATTTCGTAGACTTTCTCAAGTCCACCGACGATCAGGCGCTTTAAATGAAGCTCAATCGCGATACGCATGAATAACGGCATATCCAGCGCGTTATGATGTGTATTGAACGGGCGTGCAGATGCACCACCTGCGATTGCGTGCAGCATTGGCGTTTCGACTTCCAGGTAGCCGTTGTTGTCCAGGTATCTTCTCATAGACTGGATGATACGGCTGCGGGCGATGAACGTTTCCTTGCTTTCCTGGCTTGTGATCAGATCCAGGTAGCGTTGACGGTAGCGCTGCTCGATGTCTTTTAATCCATGGAATTTCTCCGGAAGTGGACGAAGGGATTTTGTCAGCAGGTGGAATTCCTTCGCTTTAACGGAAAGTTCCCCTACTTTGGTTTTGAATACTGTTCCTGTAATCCCGACGATGTCTCCAAGGTCCGCTGTGTTGAACAGTTCGTACGCTTCATCACCGATCGCGTCTTTACGGACATAGATTTGAACTTGTCCTGCTAAGTCCTGAAGGTGGGCAAATCCCGCCTTCCCTTTTCCACGCTTTGTCATGATACGACCTGCGATGGTAACACTGATATCTTTCTCCTCCAGCTCTTCTTTAGAGAAAGCATCAAATTGTGATTTAATCTCTGCCGAACTGTGTGTGCGCTCATAACGTTTACCGAACGGGTCCTGTCCATTTTCACGGATGGATTCCATTTTTTCGCGTCTGACTCGAAGCTGGTCATTGATTTCTTCGTGACTCATGTGTTTCACTCCTATTCTATCTGCTTGCTTTACTAGACTAATACGATTATATACCATACTATTTTACACAATATCGACCTTTGTAACACCCCTAATGTATCAGGAATTTCCTGAACGGGGTGAAAAAAGCAGCTGAATATTGAAAAAATCTAAAAAAGGCCCGATCCAATCTGTGAGTGCGTCACATATTGGTTCTAGCCTTTTCTAGAATAACATATTACTGAAAGAAATCCAGCATGATTAAACGATGCGTGCAGTCACGCCGCCTGATGTGTCCGTCCACTTGCTTCTTCATCGGGCGTGCCTGCATTTATTCTCCCCGTTCTTCCTCATCCGAAGGCATAAGTTCCTGCAAAGGGATGTTGAGTACTTTAGCAACATTTTCTAAAAACTCTTCTTTCGGGATACGGCTTCCCCTTTCCACTTCTCCGAGGACCGAGACGGAGATGGAAAGTTCCTTGGCCAGCCCTTCCTGTGTATACCCTTTTAGCTTTCTGAATGCACGAATGCGTCTTCCCCATTTATCTGTTTCCATAACCGAACTCCTTCTTTGTCAGGTATTTCGTCCAGAAATTCAACGAACGGGGCATTAAGAGACGGGTGCTCAATATGTGGAGCAACCTCTAATAACGGAATGAGTACGAATGCTCTTTCTTGCATCCTTGGGTGGGGAATGAGAAGGTCGTCGGTTTCAATGCATGTCTGATCATAAAGTAGAATGTCAAGGTCGATGATGCGGGGCCCCCACTTGAACTCCCTTTCCCTTCCAAGGTCATATTCCACCTGCAAGCACTGATGTAATAGAGTTTCTGGACTGAGACTGGTACGAATTTCAATGACCATATTCAAAAACTTATCTTGTTCTGTAAATCCTACAGGATCTGTTTCATACAGCGATGACCGTTTTGTTACTTCTATCTTACCATGACTACCGAGAATATTTAGGGCTTTTTGTAAATAACCTGCCCGGTCCCCCATATTGGAACCGAGTGAAAGATAGGCAATGCTCATTTTATCGACTCCTCGTGATCTCCACCGCCACTGATCGGTAGTGACCAGGGATAGGGGGATCAGGTTTGATCAATGTGATTGTACAGCTTTGTACGACTTGAAATGTGTCTAATATGGCTGAAGCGATATCTTCGGCGACTGCCTCGACCAAATTCTTCGGCTCCCCTTCGACGACCGCTTTCGTGATCGTGTAGATTTCCGCATAGTTTACCGAGTCTTCAAGCTGATCACTCTGTCCGGACTTCTTTAAATCCAGATGAAGCGCTACACTTACCCGGAACCGCTGCCCAAGCTTATTTTCTTCTTGAAAAACACCGTGGTAGCCGTAAAATTCCATTTCGTTCAATAGGATCTTATCCATGCCTCTTCTCCTTCCCTACGAGTACATCCATCATTTTGGCCATCCGGGCCATTTCTTTCACATCATGCACGCGGACAATGTGACATCCTTGTTGTATGCCGTAGCAGACCGTTGCACCTGTCCCTTCCATCCGCTCCTCCACCGGAAGATCGAGGACCTGTCCGATCATGGACTTCCTTGACGTTCCGAGGAGCACCGGGTAGCCGAGTGACACGATGGCATCAAGATTTCTCATCATTTCCAGGTTCAATGGGACGGTTTTGGCAAACCCGATGCCCGGGTCCAGGATGATCTGTTCATCGGATACACCCGCTTCCTTTACGAGGAAAATGCTTTCCTGCAGATCCTGGATCGCATCGCGGACGAAGTTCTTGTAATCCTTGTCTTCCCGGTTATGCATCAGGATGATCGGCGCTCCCGTGTCTGCCGCGACCGCCGCCATTTCCGGATCCTTTTTCGCACCCCATACATCATTGATGATGCTCGCGCCCGCTGCTAACGCTCTTCTGGCAGTCTCAGCCTTATATGTGTCGATGGAAATCGGGACGTTCACTTCCCTGGAGATCGCTTCGATGATGGGTACGACCCGTGAGATCTCTTCTTCCACCGGAATCACCTGATGACCGGGACGGGTCGATTCCCCTCCGATATCGATGATGTCTGCACCCATTTCCACCATCTCTTTCGCCCGGTCCACGGCTCGTTCCAATTCATTGTACGACCCGCCGTCTGAAAACGAATCGGGCGTGATGTTCAAGATCCCCATGATAAGGGTCTTCTTTTCAAAGTCCAGTTCATATGTTCCGCATTTCATTTCTTGGTCCCCCTGCTATAATTCATCGATTGAGTGTAGTCGGCTTGTATACTTTGTGTACTGATGATGAAGCAGACGTGTGTAGCCGCCGCGCCTGCCCGGATAGTCCCGGTTTCCGATCCGGTTCACCGGGATGATTTCCTGCACCGAGTTCGTAAAAAAGACCTCATCCGCTTCAAGCAAGCAGTCTTCCCTGAACGCCCCGGTCTCAGCCGGCAGCTTCAATTGGTCGGAAAGGGCGAGAATGAATCTGCGGGTAATCCCGTTCAACAGCCCCGTTTCCACAGTCGGGGTATACAAGGTCCCGTCTTTGATCCAGAAAAGATTGGAGGTGATCCCTTCACAGAGATAGCCCTCACCCGTAAGGAAAATCCCTTCTTTGTCGGGAGAAGGTCCGATTTCCCGTTTAGCTGCAATATTATTGAGATAATGGTGGGATTTCAACCGTTCCCCGGTTTCCGGCGTGTTTCTCCTCAGGTTCAGGAACACTCCCTCCTTTTCCTTCAGCGGAGCAGAAGCCGGCAGTCCCTTTTGAAAAAGAATCACGGTCGGCTTTTCATAGGGGTCTGTCCTTAGGCCTATTTCACCTTGGCCACCTGATACATTGAAGCGGCAGTAGGCGTCCTTCAGTCCATTTTTGATTAGCAGCTCCCGAACGGTTCCTATCACTTTCTCTTCATCCAGATCCGTTGCAATGTTCAATTCCTTCAAACCACTCCGGAGCCTTTCCAAATGGTCCCTGATCAAAAAAGGATGACCGTCATAGGTGCGAAAGGTTTCAAACACACCAAGTCCGTACAGATAGCCGTGATCAAACGGGGAGATGGTTGCCTGTTCGGCAGGGACGATGTCACCGTTTAGGTAAAGGTACATTATCGTGCCAACCCGGCTTTCTTATGTGTATGCAGAAAGTTCATCAGCAGCTGCTTCCCCTGTTCGGTCATGATGGATTCCGGGTGGAACTGCACCCCTTCTACCGGCAGATGTTTGTGGCGGATCGCCATGATCTCTCCCTGATCTGTTTCGGCGGATATGTCGAAGCATTCCGGAAGTGTTTCCCTTTTGACAATCAGCGAGTGATATCGCGTCGCATCGAAGGGGTTCGGCATCCCCTTGAAGATTGTCTGGCCGTCATGGAACATCGGAGATACTTTTCCGTGCATCAGCCGTTCGGCACGGACGACATCCCCGCCAAATACTTGAGCGATCGATTGATGACCGAGGCAGACACCAAAGATCGGGATCCTGTCTGCAAAGGTACGGATCGCATCCAGGCTGATCCCTGCTTCGTTCGGGCTGCAGGGACCAGGGGAGATCATAAGGAAATCAGGGGAAAGGGCCTCGATCTCTTCAAGGGTGATGTCATCATTTCGTTTTACAATCAGTTCTTCACCAAGTTCGCCCAGAAACTGAACGAGATTATAGGTGAAGGAATCGTAGTTATCAATCATGAGAATCATGCTTCTTCTCCTTCTGCCCTTGCTTTTGCTACCCACAGGGCCTTTGCTTTCTTTAGGGATTCTTTGTATTCATATTTCGGGTTCGAGTCGATGACGACGCCTGCCCCCGCTTGAATATGACCCTTTCCTTCTTTCACGAGCATCGTCCGGATGACGATGTTTAATTCCATGTCGCCGTTCACACCGATCCAGCCGATGGATCCTGTGTAGATACCGCGTCTGACAGGTTCAAGCTCTTCAATGATTTCCATCGTCCTTACCTTTGGCGCACCGGTGATCGTCCCACCGGGAAAGACCGACCGGATGAGATCTGCCCCCGTTTTGGTTTCATCTAGTGTGCCTCTTACATTTGAAACAATGTGCATGACGTGTGAGTATTTCTCGATGACCATGAATTCATTGACCTCCACCGTACCGTAACGGCACACCCTGCCAAGGTCATTCCGCTCAAGGTCGACAAGCATAACATGCTCAGCCCTTTCCTTCTCATTATGGATCAATTCAAGGGCAAGCTTCTCATCCTCTGCCTCATCCTTCCCCCGGGAACGGGTTCCTGCGATCGGTCTTGTACTCACTTCTCCCCCTTGTTTCTTGACGAGGAGTTCCGGCGATCCGGATACGATCTGGAAATCAGGACTGTGGATATAACTCATATACGGAGAAGGATTCAACTCCCGCAGTTTTTTATAAACAGTGTAAGGCTCTGCCTGAAGCTGTTGTGATTGACGCACAGACAGATTCACCTGGAATACATCCCCTTGTGAGATATAAGCCTGAATCTTCTCCACCGCTTCTGAAAACGCCGCTTCATCCATCGACTTCTCGATCTCGGCAGGAGTCTGGCGGATAATGTCCCGATCCGTCTCGCCTTCAGAATTGATCAGTGCATCCGTCCACAAGCCGGTCCATTCCTTCAACTGCTGTTCAGCCGTTTGGGTTCCCTCGTCTGAAAGGATCATCGTCCAGGCCGTGTTTTCCTGATGATCGAATACTGCCCAGCGGTCGAGATAGTAAAAGTACAGGTCCGGCACCTCAAGATCATCATGGCTTACAGAAGGCAGGTTCTCAATTCTCCTGGCATAGTCATAGCTGAGGAAGCCGATCACCCCCCCTTGAAAGTCAGGCAACTCTTCCAACCTTTCCGTCTGAAGGGGCTTCATCCACTTCTCCATCTCAATCAACGGATCTCCCGGTATCGTCTCCTTCCCGTCAGCGCCTTGGATCAGCAGCCCGTCAGCTACACTCTGAAGTAATACTTTAGGTTCAAGTCCAGCAACGCTGTATCGTCCACCCCGGCCGCTTTCTAACAAAATATGATGTGTTCGATGTTGGCTTAACTGTTCATATGCTGCGAAAAATTTCTCTTTGGTTGTCTCGTTTTTATGAAAATACAGGTGCTGCACTGACCCTTCACACTCCTAATTTTTATCTACTTTTATGATACATGAACTTTTGGCAGGTTTCATCGTAAAATACTTGAAATTGCGATGGAGGCAGAACACAGGGAAATAGAAGCCTTTTCTAAAGCAGGCTGTTTTGAACAACCACTTCCTTCCCGGATAAGTCCGAAAGTTCCATAAAAAAAGACCCCGAGAGTCGGACCCTCGGGATCGGTATGGCTTATTCTTCATCAAATTGATAAAGCGGTGTACTTAAATAGCGTTCACCGTTGCTCGGGATGATCGCAAGCACTTTCTTGCCCTTGCCTAATTTCTTTGCCACTTCAAGGGCGGCATAAATGGCAGCACCGGATGAAATACCACCGAGTATTCCTTCTTCCTTCGCTGCTCTTCTCGCATAATCGAATGCTGATTCTTTATCCACCTGGATAATGTGGTCGTACACATCTGTATTCAGGATATCAGGGATAAATCCGGCACCGATTCCCTGGATCTTATGGGGACCAGGTTTCCCACCGGATAATACCGGGGAATCTGACGGCTCAACCGCATATAACTCGATCGATGGGTAATGTTTCTTCAGCACTTCACCTGCACCGGTGATCGTCCCGCCTGTTCCGATCCCTGCAATGAAGGCATCCAACTGGTCACCCATCTGCTCAACGATTTCCGGTCCGGTCGTTTCCCTGTGTACTTTCGGATTGGCCTCGTTTTTAAATTGTTGAGGCATGAAGTAGCCTTTTTCCTTCGAAAGCTCTTCTGCTTTGCGGATGGCTCCACCCATTCCTTCCGCACCAGGGGTCAGTACAAGCTCAGCACCATAAGCACGGAGAAGGTTGCGTCTTTCCATGCTCATCGTATCAGGCATCACAAGCAGCGCACGATATCCTTTTGCAGCTGCCACCATCGCAAGACCGATGCCAGTGTTTCCACTTGTAGGCTCAACAATCGTATCTCCCGGTTTAATCGTTCCGGCCGATTCACCTGCTTCGATCATCGCAAGCGCGATACGGTCTTTCACCGAGCTGCCAGGGTTCATATATTCTAATTTCAAGTATACATCCGCACTGTTATCATCCACTAACCGGTTCAGCTTGACGACCGGCGTCCCACCTACTAATTCCGAGATAGAATTGGCTACTCTCACCATTCGTTCATCACTCCTAATTCCTAGTAATTTTGTTGGTTTTATAAAATGTAACAATATTCAATAAATTTGTCAATGATAATGCACATACCGATAAAGTTACGGCCTTCACCTACATATGTATGCCCGCTTTCCTTATCCTATGTTTCGTTATATCCCATCGAACTATGTAAAAGGAGCCGGCTCATCAAAGCCCGGCTCCCACTTCAATCCTGTTTCCCGTAAAACCAATCCACCTTTACCTCATTCCAGAAGGACTCAGGCTGCAGAGGTGATTCCACCTGTTCGAGAGCGATCTGCCTGCGGATTTGGGATTTTACATCTTTGAAGGAGAAATGCTTTTCTTTCAAGATTCCGTCCACATAATAAATGACGTATCCTGAATCTTGCCGGATCGGTTTCGTCCATTCCCCGTTTGATAATGGTTCGACCCCGGCTTTTGTCTCCTCGGTCAGAAGGTCACCGTCAAGAGGGACATATCCGATATCTCCTCCTAAATGGGCACTTTGTTCATCCGTGGAACGCTCCATCGCCAACGCTTCAAAGTTCGACCCATCCTTCAGTTCCTTAAGTGCCTGCTCTGCCTCGGCTAAATCAGACGTTTTCAACATTTTTAATTTATACATCTTCGGAATTGAATACTGATCCTCATTTTGTTCATAGAAGTTTTTGAGTTCTTTTTCCGGGATCTGTACATCCTTTGTAATGAGCTCTTCTAGTAACAATTCAGATTTGATCTGTGCCTTAAGGGTTTCTTCATCCTCAAGGTTTTCTTCATCGTAGGCATTGTACACCGACTGAATCAGATAATATTCCTGGTCGACCTCTTGATCAGAGACCGAAATATCATACTTCTTTGCAAGGTGGTCGATCACCTTTTGATTGATCAATTCCTTTAGTTCTTCTTTACCGTGCTTTTGCTCGAGGGAATACAGCCAATCTTCCCGGGTGACATCCTCCCCGCCGACCACAGCCACCACTTCAGGTGTTCTTGTTGCGCCGGATGACCAATTCCACACGAGTGTGATGATATTTGTAACGAGTAGAATCACAATGATCACCATGAGTACAGATCGTTTAATTCTCATTTCTCCCAATCTCCCTGGATGTGATTTACTTCGCGCTCGTTTTCAGCTCTTCAAGTTCTTCTTTATCAAACACATACGCTTCATTACAGAAATGGCAGCTGGCCTCCGCACTTCCTTCTTCATCGATCATCTCTTGTATCTCTTTTTCCCCTAAGCTGATGATGGCGTTTGAAAAGCGCTCTTTGCTGCATTGACATTTAAATGACACAGGAAGGGTTTCAAGTACTTTGACTTCCCCTTCACCGAGGATTTCTTCCAGTATCTCTTCAGGCGTCAGCCCTTTTTCAATCAGTTTCGAGATTGGCGGGATCTTTGAAAGCCGCTCTTCGATTTTCGTGATGGTTTCGTCATCCGTCCCAGGCATAAGCTGGAGGATGAATCCGCCTGCTGCAAGAATCGAATTGTCCGGGTTCACCAATACCCCGACTCCGACAGAGGAAGGGACCTGTTCAGAAGTCACGAAATAATAGGTGAAATCTTCACCAAGTTCTCCTGAGACAATCGGGACTTGTCCTGAGAAGTGATCTCTCATCCCGATATCCTTTACGATCGACAGTGTACCGGTAGTGCCGACTGCACGACGGACGTCCAGCTTTCCGTGTTCATTCAAGTCGAAATGTACATGGGGGTTGGTCACATATCCCCTCACTTCACCTTTCGCGTTCGTATCGACGAGGATCGCCCCGATTGGACCTCCACCTTCTACTTTGATCGTTAATTTATTATCACCTTTCAGCATTGCACCCATCATGACTCCTGCGCTGATGCTTCTTCCAAGGGCAGCTGAGGCAGTCGGCCATGTTCCATGTCTTCTTTGTGCTTCTCCTACTGTATCCGTACTTTTCACTGCATAAGCACGCACCTGGCCGTTGTATGCCAGTGCCTTCACTAAATAATCGCTCATGGTTCAAGCTCCTTTCATGTTAAATCATGTTTCTTTTATAGATTAATTTCAAACCCTTCAATGTCAGGAAAGGATCTACCACGTCTATGCTGTTGGATTCTTTCGAGATCAATGTCGCCAGTCCGCCAGTTGCAATGACGGTCGGTTCTTTCTTACTTTGACCTTTCATCCGTTGAACAATACCTTCTACCTGACCGACATACCCGTATAAAATACCTGCCTGCATCGCAGTCACGGTATTTTTCCCGATGATATGCTCTGGACGGGCGATTTCAATCCTTGGCAGTTTCGCAGCCTTCGAGTAAAGGGCTTCTGTTGAAATGCCGATCCCGGGTGCGATCGCCCCGCCCATATATTGTCGCTCTTCATTGATATAACAATAGGTCGTAGCCGTCCCGAAGTCCACGATGATCAGCGGACCTCCGTATTCGTGGATGCCGGCTACAGCATTGACGATACGGTCTGCTCCGACTTCCCTCGGATTTTCATATTTGATGTTTAAACCTGTCTTAATTCCCGGTCCAACAACAAGCGGAGTGATATTGAAATATTTCTCACACATCCGTTCCAGGCTGAACATGATCGGGGGTACAACGGAGGAGATGATGATCCCGTCAATCTCCTTGAACGTCAGGTTCACATGCTCAAACAGATTTTTCACGAGCATCCCGAACTCATCTTCCGTTTTATGCCGGTTCGTTTCAGCTCTCCAATGATATTTTAAATGGTCATTTTCATATACACCAAACACGATATTGGTATTCCCTACATCCATTACAAAAATCAATATTCTCACCTACTAAGCCAATTGTTTTCACACTGCCAACATCATACCATAATTTATTTAAGTTAGGTATAAAAGCGCAACCAGCTTGGTACAGCCCTGCTGTCATAGGTACAACACCATTCTGTTGCATCCGCTCTCAACCCGAAGACCAGGCAACCTTTTCGAATTCTCCTGCGGGGTCTTATATTTCTAAATCCGAACTTGCGATTTTTATTAGAAGGCTGTTTATGTAATCATTGTTGCTTCTAAACAAGCGAGATGCTGTTGATTTCCGCTACAGATGCTCGCTTTCCGCGGGGCTGGCGGTGAGCCTCCTCGGACTTCGTCCTGCGGGGTCTCACCTGTCCAGCAGTTCCCGCAGGAGTCGAGCATCTTCCGCTCCAATCAACTGTCAAAGGTTAAATTACAAACAACCACAAAGTGTCTATACTAATTCCTATGACCGCCTTCTCAAACCATCTTTTTTAAATCACATTATCTCATGATTGAAGAAATGTAAATTTCAGTCTACGAATAGCAAAAATCTTAAGTGAAAAGAGCAAATTAGAGTGATTCCCTCTCTTACTTACCCTCTAGCGGAATTCCCCGCTTTTTATACAGACATGAGGCAATAAAAAAAGCACAAAAACAAAAAGGATGCACCCACGAATGGATGCACCCTCTCTATTATGTGCGATCAGAATTTGAATCGTCTTCTTTTGAAGCCGTATCTTCTTCGATCACATTATCTTCATTTTTCTTTTGGATATTCACCTTAACATCACTGTTATCCTTATCGGATTCGTATGTGCGTTCAGGCAGTTTGCCGTGATCCATTAATGACTTGATCTGAGCGGCATCCAATGTTTCAACATCTAATAATGTCTTGGCGATGAGTTCAAGCTTATCGCGATTCTCAGTAAGAATACGTTTCGCTCGCTCATAGCTCTCTTTAATGAGACGCTGCATTTCTAAGTCAATTTCATACGCAATGGCATCTGAATAGTTTTGTTCACTATTGATGTCACGTCCAAGGAATACTTGACCACCTTGGGATTGACCGAACTGAAGTGGTCCAAGCTTATCACTCATACCATATTCAGTGACCATCTTACGGGCGATTCCGGTAGCGCGTTGGAAGTCGTTGTGCGCACCAGTGGAAACATCTCCGAAGATGATTTCCTCCGCTACACGACCACCGAGCAATCCGGTAATCTTATCAAGAAGCTCAGGCTTCGTCATAAAGTAACGATCTTCTTTCGGAAGCATGACGGCATATCCGCCAGCCTGCCCACGAGGAACGATGGTTACCTTATGTACCATATCCGCTTCATCAAGGACTAATCCGATTACGGTGTGACCCGCTTCATGGAATGCCACAATTTTACGTTCTTTTTCAGAAATGACGCGGCTCTTCTTGGCAGGACCTGCAATGACGCGGTCGGTTGCTTCGTCGATGTCGCGCATGTCGATTTTCTTCTTATCTTCACGGGCTGCCACAAGTGCTGCCTCGTTCAGTAAGTTTTCTAAATCGGCACCAGAGAAACCTGGCGTTCTCATGGCAATCGCTTTTAGATCCACTGAATCATCGAGCGGTTTGTTTTTAGCATGTACACGAAGGACAGCTTCACGGCCATTCACATCCGGGCGGTCCACTGTGATCTGACGGTCGAAACGTCCTGGACGCAGTAATGCCGGATCCAGAATGTCAGGTCGGTTCGTTGCAGCGACGATGATGATTCCTTCGTTCGCTCCGAAACCGTCCATTTCAACGAGTAATTGGTTCAGGGTTTGTTCACGCTCATCGTGACCTCCGCCCAATCCTGCTCCACGTTGACGACCGACTGCATCAATCTCATCGATGAAGATGATACAAGGTGCATTCTTCTTCGCATTTTCGAATAAATCACGTACACGGGATGCACCGACACCGACGAACATTTCGACGAAATCGGAACCACTGATCGAGAAGAAAGGTACTCCCGCTTCTCCGGCAACCGCACGTGCAAGTAGTGTTTTACCTGTACCTGGAGGTCCCACTAGCAGGACACCCTTAGGAATACGGGCACCAACTTCAGAGAATTTACGTGGATCTTTTAAGAATTCCACTACCTCTACAAGTTCTTGTTTCTCTTCGTCCGCTCCTGCTACATCATTGAAGCGTACTTTTTTCTTTTCTTCACTGTATAACTTAGCCTTACTCTTCCCAAAGTTCATGACACGGCTTCCGCCACCCTGAGCTTGGTTAAGTAAGAAGAAGAACAGAATAAAGATGATGACAAATGGTATGATCGTTGTGAAGAAAGATACCCAGCCGCTTGTTTCTTTCGCCTGCAATACTTCTACATCAATGCCCTGCTCCTTGGCCGACGCATTGATATTCTCCATTAACTTCCCATCTGTAGTAAGGACATAGGTTAAGAAGTACTCTCCTTCTTTAGCCCCTTCCATCTGCCCTTTCACTTCATAAACGCCTCTACCAGGCTGAATTGAAAAAGAAGAAACGTCTCCATCTTCAAGGTTATTAATAAACGTACTGTAATCGATATTTTTGGTTGGCTCGTTGCTGTTGCTGAAATAACTCACCACACCTATGATCACTAAAAAGACCAGTAAATAGAATATGGTGTTTCGAAAGATCCGGTTCATCCCTTACCTCCTCCCACGGTAAACAAACTACGTAAAATAGTATCATAGAAAATCATGGCATTACAACAAATTGCACTTACAAGATCATTCTTTAGAATATACTTATTCTCCTGTTGTATACACTCTTGGTTTCAATACGCCGATATACGGAAGATTACGGTATCTTTCCGCGTAATCAAGACCATATCCGACAACAAACTCGTCAGGTACAATGAAGCCTACGTGATCCGCTGTGATGTCTGCTTTACGGCCGCTTGGCTTGTCAAGCAGTGTGACGATGCTGATTGATTTGGCTTTACGGTAGCGGAACAGCTCAACCAGGTAACTTAACGTCAACCCGCTGTCGATGATATCTTCGATAATCAGGATATCGCGCCCTTCCACTTTTGTATCTAAATCTTTCACAATCTTTACTTCTCCAGAAGAGACAGTAGAATTCCCGTAACTGGACACATCCATGAAATCCATTTCCATGTGGGTATCCATGCGTTTACAAAGGTCAGCCATGAACGGCATTGCGCCTTTTAAAACACCGATTGCCAGAGGAAAACGATCTTTATATTCCTCAGTTAATTGTGCACCTAATTCTTTGATCTTTGTTTGAAGTTCTTCTTCTGAAATTAACACTTTCTCGATATCTTGGTTTAACAATGTTCAACTGCCTCCTAGAAGATGATTGCTCTTAAATTGTAGTACTAAACTATTTTCCTGTCCTTCTTCCAAATCGTAAATAGACTTTCTCAGCCCCGGCACCCAAAGGATGTGGTTGTCTGCATCCACTACGACCGGCCACCCTTCACGGAGGTGAACAGGGATTTTGTTATCGATGAAGAGTGTTTTGAGCTTCTTTGAGCCCTTCAACCCCTTCACTTCCAACCGGTCTCCCTTTTCCCTCGTCCGGATGTACAAAGGCAGTGAAACCTCATCGGGATCAATGAAGATCCTGTCCTGATAACACTCCTCCACGTGCGGATAAGAAGAAAGAAAAAATTGATATCCACCCTGGATGTCCAGCCTATCACCAACGTGCATTTCGTAGCAATACGGTGCACCGGCCACAGCCAACTCCCCAAAGTGAAAATAACATATATGATATGCCCTTGTTACCTTAAGCCCTTTTGGTAAATCGATGCTGACATTTGGCGTTTTCCCTTTTAAAATACCCAATACATCGTAAATATGTATAGACGATAAGGAAGGTGGTCTAACTTTGTAAAGATAGTTTAATATTAGATTAATCCCTCTTCTTTGTAAAGGCTGAGCCATTGCAAGAAAACCATCGATATGTAAAGACGAGAAATCTTTTGTGTTATTCCATACCTTATTCAACTCTACCCTTGTTAATTCCTCTAAATAACCCTCATCTTCTTCCAATTCTTCACTGAATCGTTGAAATTGAAGATGCACATGTGGGTTTTCATTCTTTAAAAACGGAAGGACTGTCTTCCGGAACCGATTCCTTGTGTAAACTTCCTTCTGATTGCTCGGATCTCTTCTAGGGAAAAGAGAGTGGGTGACACAATATTCCTCAATGTCCTCTTTTGTCACCGACAAAAACGGACGGATGATATCCCCGCCTGCGACCGGGCGCTTGTAGGGAATGCCTGCACGGCTCCTTCCTGCTGCCCCCCTCGTCATTTTCATAAGGATGGTTTCCACTTGATCATCCCCATGGTGACCAAGGGCGAGCTTTGTCGCACCACTTTCATCCATTACGTTCATCAAAAATTCATAGCGTATGTGACGGGCCGTATCCTGAAGGCTCCCGCTCGTCCTGTCGATCTCTTTCTGCACATCTATCCTCTCACTGAAAAAGGGGATCTCTCTCTGACGGCAGAACTGTTCCACGAACAAAAGCTCCTGATAAGATTCTTCTCCCCTGAACATATGATCGAGATGGGCAGCGATGACTTCAGCACCCCAGACTTCCTTATTCGAATGGAGAAAATGGAGAAGGGCCAATGAATCTGGGCCGCCGGACACCGCTACGAGGATCCGGTCCCCATTTAGTATAAGGCGATGGGCATGAATGAACTCTTTCGTCGAAGTCTCTAACATAGTGCTTCCTCTTCCTGAAACCATTTTCCCCATTGTATCAATTTATCCTGGATTCTTACACCGTTATCCTACATCAGCTCCCCGTAGATATATAAAACATAAAGAATGGACACAATCATCACGACAAGGACGGTCTCCAGAAAATGACTGGACTTCTGTTTACGCTGATGCTGAGATCGGCTTGTATGATTCGTGGATATCACAGGAGCCTGACGTTTCGCTCTGGGCTGCTTCGATACTTGAGAATGTGCAAGGCCGTCCAAAAGGCTGACCCTCATATCATTCGCAGACTGAATATTCCCTTCCAGCGCATCGACAATCGTTCCTTTGAATTTTTCCAATTGCGGTTTGGCAGCTACCGCCTGCCTTAATTGTTGCATATTCCCGTTTCCGTTCTTCGTAAAACGTGATGGATAGGCGAGATTGATGAGGATCATCCCGACAGAAAACAGATCGTAGGAAGGCTCTGCCCTCCGTGATCCCCCGATCCAGTACCCTCTGTCAAAGAACTCTGTGAATTCTTTGATCGCCCTACCATTGATCGTCGTCCCCCCGACGTCTATACAGCGTATTCTGTAGGGAGGTCCGGTCACGATCAGATTTTCAGGTTTCAGATCCCCAAACACCCACCCTTCTTTATGGATCCGCTCAAGATCTGTCAACAGTTGGGCGATAAGCACACCTGCCCAGGAAAAACCCCTTGCTTGTACGAATGACAGCAAATCGGTTCCTTGTATATATTCCATGACATAGAAATGGATTTTCTGACCCCGGTGTTCCCAGTCGTCCACATCAAGAAGTTTCGGTCCGAGGGGTGCACCCTGGACCTTTGAGAAAGCTTTCAACACATTGACTTCCGACGTGATCGATACATTGCTGTCGCTCATCTTCAAAGCCTGATACCCCGATGCACCCTGGACGAGGAAGACGATTCCGTTGGCGCCGTAGCCCAACTCTTTAACAATCGTATAAATATGCTTATACCACTTGCCCCTGATTACTGTTCCAGGTGGGAAACTAAATGGTTTCTTCGAAGTATTGTTCATCATCGCCACGAGAGAGCAATCCCCTTAATGAACGTTTTTTCTTAAAGTGTGTCATTGCTTCTGAGATCGCCGGGCCTGTCGGCGTAATTCCACCTGGAGACAATTTAGAGAAAATACTTGTCAATGTTTCAAGTCTAGGTGTCCAATCCAGCAATTTTTCGACATCTTGACGTTTCCCGGGAAATACGAAGACCGAGAATTTATTATCCCCCATCCTGGCGTTCAAGCTTAAAGACAGGTCCAATAAGGCTTCTTTGACGGTAGGAAGTTTATGTTTCATGCTTGCAGACGTATCGACAAGAATCAACACTTCCATGTCCACCGACTCTCCAAGCTCATCTACGACCTCCATGACTTCACCCCGTTGTTCGGGAGGCAGCTCTTCCATGGAAGCAGATTTCCCAAGGATTTGCTTCAGTTCTTTATTCACGACACCCTGCAGCGTTTGTGTCATTGCTTTCCTCGTGACCATCTGGACGGTTTGGGAAAGCTGCTGCGCGTACACAATTTGACTCACTCCACCTCCGGAAAGGGCGATCCCTTCAATTTCCTGCATCCCTTTATCATCTATCACATCATTGTCCATGACCCCGATGACGTTCACTGAAATCCCCTGTTCCTTGGCAAGTGCTGCCATTGCAATCGGATCCTCTCCTTGATTCGAGCATCCATCTGTAATTAATAGAATTTGACGAAGTGTACCTGGCTTCATCAGACTCCCCTCCTCATTCATAAGTTGGTACCATTCTCGCCTAATAAGGAGGGATTTATACTCTAGTTAACTATATTTATAGAGAGGCAGCGCCTCTTAGGATATTCTTTTTTTATCCTTTGTTTTTGATTTTTGCACAGGGATCGACGACCATTTCGGGATGTTATGACGGATCTTCGATACCACGATCGTCATATCATCTTCAATCAGCCCGGAGCTTGAACGGATGACCTCCTCCATGAGGATATCCGCCACTTCCTGGGGATCTTCGGTTTGAAGTTCTTTGATTTTCCTCTTCATCCACACGTCATAATTTTCTACATGTTTCGGTCCTTCAAATGCGCCGTCGCTCATCATGATAAGCAGATCGCCTGCTTTTAACTGTTCAGAGACGACATCCACTTCAAAATCCTGCTGCAGCATCCCCATCGGTAAATTACTGGCCTCCACTTTCATGATATTTTCTCCCCTTTTTATGAAACTTGGAGTCGAGCCGATTTTAAGGAACCTTGATGACGCATTTTGCAGATCGATCATGGCAAGGTCAAGGGTCGAGAATATTTCATCATTCGTCCTGAGTGAGAGAATCGAATTGATCGATTTAATTGCCACTTCTTCTTCAATGCCAGACTCGAGAATCTTCTTCAACAACCTCAGCGTTTCATTGCTCTCATAATGGGCCCGTTCTCCGTTCCCCATCCCGTCACTGATGGCAACGGCATATTTCCCCCTTCCAAGTTCAATCATCGAGTAACTGTCACCCGACACCAATCCTCCTCCTTTTGCCGCATGGGAAGCCCCGGTGTCTACGACATATTTCTTCGCAGATTGGAACGTAACATGACACTGCCCGTTTGGAAATTGGGCACATTCCTCGTTTTGAACAATGATATTTTCACCTAAGATATCCGACAGCATCGGAGCGATTAATTTTTCACCCTGGCCGTGTCCACCGCAATAAGGCATGGTCATTTCGATATCGACATTCCCTTGTTCCAGATTGTATATTTCGATGTTTTCAATTTCGATCCCGAATTCTCCGATACTCGACAGGATTTGTTCTTCCTGGAGATGATGATTTTCCCTTTCTCTCTGGATTTCCTTCGCAAAGTTCCCCATCACTTCTGATACCCCGAGCAGCTGATCTGCCACAAGCCTCCTGCTTTCCTGGACCTGCTTCTTCAACTTAAGATTGGCCTGATAAAAGGTGAGCTCCTGATAAATCGTCTCTTTCAGCTTTTTCTCCCTCGTACAATGCTTCTCTACTTCTCTATTAAGCTTCGGGGAAAGAGGGACGCGTCCCTGATCATACTCGGTCATCACATCTTTCATCAGATTATAGGTTTTATCAAAATTCCGGGACCAGCACTGATCTTTCTTGAAGCATGTCTGGCACGTCTTCTCCGTCACATTGCTTAAGAAATAATCAAACTCCTTCTCTTCCTCCTCTTCAAATCGATCTTCTATTTGTTGAAAGCTGTTGGACAACGCTTGAAAAACAGAGGAGAATTGTGTGACCCGATTGGCTGTCACATCTCTCACCCTCCGCATATACCCTTGCTGTTCCTGCTGGTATTCTGCTGTGCCCGGAATATGTTTGGCAATCTGGGATGTTAAACTTTGAGGCGTCAGGAATAATAATAATATCGCTACCCCCGATTCATATAATGTCTTTGTCATGACTGTGTCCGCATCTCCATACATCCCCATCAGCAATGTAGCGATCAACAAACCGATTGCCGCTCCGAATTTCTTCCCTTCCTTCATCAATCCGCCCAGAAGGCCAGAGAAAGCAAGCAAACTCATTTGATAAAAGCTTGAAACATTGGCAAGGCTGAACACCAGTCCGGTCACAACCCCGACAGTCGAACCGACAGTCGCCCCTGCAATAAAGGAGAACAAAAGTACGAGATATCTTGATAACACATGTTCAACGGAAAGATTATACACCGACCAACCGATTGTCCCCGTCATGATCGAAGCAAGGAGGATGATCAAGCTGACCACTTCTTCGGTTTTCAGTGACCTCCGCCTTCGCTGAACGGTCACCAGTGGGATACTTTGAATAAAAATATAGGTGAGAAGAAAAGCCAAGCTCGCCTCTATCAGTGCCATGACCCCGTTATAAATCGTCAAGGCTTGTCCCTGCTGGATATAATCGAACCCAAGCTTGGCAATCATGACCGTGAAAAAGACGTAGAAAGCGACGACCTTCACATTATTCTTATGATATTTCTGTGTTAATCGAAACGCCAACAGGAATATTACCGCACTTCCGAACGTATAACTGATACTGGGGAGAGACAATGTCAAAGCCCCTGCAAGCAAACCAATGAGTGCAATGGGAGACTTCTCTCTCCGAATCAGGTAGACTGACGCGAAAAACGGCAAAGCAAACGGCGTTAAATGGGACAGGATCAACGCTCTCCCCAATAAAAACCCGATGACGAAAAGAGCAATGCCCTTTTCTACAAACAGCCACTCAAGTTTCGCATAAAGTGACTTGATCCCTTTGGATAGTTCCACTTTGGTATGCCCAATGTCTACATTGTGAACAGGTTCGATGATCGATTGGTCGGCTTTCCCCATGTATAAAACACTCCCCATTTCTTTTTTGTTCAGTATAAATGGTACAAGCTTAAAACTTTGTCAAAATGAGGGAATGTATTCCAAGAAAGTTTCGACGCCTTTCTATCGATTCCGGTAAAAACATGCAGGATTTCCCATCTCGCTCTTTTGGATTTCGGGTAAGAACACTTGCCAGGATAGACTTGAGGGGATTTTGACAAAATCTTTACGGGACTGTATTGACAAGATAATTCTTTCTCGGTATTATAGATTTTGTGCCTAAAAGGTACCTATCATGGCGGTGTAGCTCAGCTGGCTAGAGCGTACGGTTCATACCCGTGAGGTCGGGGGTTCGATCCCCTCCGCCGCTACCATATTTTCAAGGCCCGTTGGTCAAGCGGTTAAGACACCGCCCTTTCACGGCGGTAACACGGGTTCGAATCCCGTACGGGTCATAATAAAAAAAAGACTATCCTTGGTGATAGTCTTTTTTTTATTGGGCTGTTTTCGTAATCATTGTGGCTTTTAAACAAGCGAGATGCGGTTGATTGCAGCGAGAGATGCTCGCTTTCCGCGGGGCTGGCGGTGAGCCTCCTCGGACTTCGTCCTGCGGGGTCTCACCTGTCCAGCGGTTCCCGCAGGAGTCGAGCATCTTCCGCTCCAATCAACCATCGAAGATAAAAACCAAAAATTCATTGGATAAACTGCTTATTCATCTTCTGAATAGTAGTGATAAACGCTATGACAATTTTTTCATTCCACAGTCTCAAATTACCTAAGATGCTCACATTAACTTCTAATAATAGCAACAATCTTTGCGAAAAGAGCCTTTCATTTTTATATTGTTTTCAAACAGGCACGTCATCACGCCTTTTCGACAGAGACGACCTGCTCGATCTGTTCCTGATGATGCTTATCGTGACCGATGAAGTCTTCGAAATACTCTTCAAGCGTAAAACTTTGATCCCCTACTTTAAACGACCGGTGAAAATCTTCTTCCGACAGCGAGTTGATATAATCGATCAGCTTGTCCCTGGCTTCGACACCTTCCTGGATCAAATCTGCTTGCCCTGCGACATGGTGGGCATATGATTCTGCTTCTCCATTGAAAAGCTGAAAATCAGGAAACGGCGACAGCTCAGCTCCTTCTGACGCATGGGGCAGAATCTCCTTCAAGGAATATTGATCCCATTTAATGATATGAGCGACATTTGCAGCCACCGACCATTTATCCTCTTCCATCGCCTGATACCAATCTTCTTCATTTACCAAGTTCAACTCATTCAGCCACATTTTAAATGATTCATGATGATCGATGATCTGCTCTTTTTTCATAAGCACTGCCCCCATACTGTTGATAATGCTTATGTATTCGATAAAGACCGGAGAAATCCCTCCGTATCATCCAAACTTTCCTGGGAGGGTGAGATAATAAAAAACCAGACACACTCATGACGATGAGTGTGCCTGGTTTTCGTTCACAACCTGCTATATGGGTTAATAGACAGCAAGTTAACCTTTTTTCGCGCCTTTTCCACCACGACGAGACTCAGTGTTTTTCTTCAAAGATGATAAACGATCTTCACTGTCCTTCAAGAAACGTGCCATCTTTTGTTCGAAACTCTCTTTAGTGCGTGTGTCATTTGGTTTCGTGTTATTACGCGGGCGTTGAGGACGCTGTGGGCGCTGTGGGCGTTGTGGTTGCTCTTTCGCTTTACGGATGGATAAACCGATCTTTCCATCTTTCTCAACATTAATTACCTTTACCGTTACTTCGTCGCCAACTTTAAGGTGTTCGTTAATATCCTTAACATAGTTGTCTGCAACCTCACTAATGTGAACTAAACCTGTTGATCCTTCCGCTAATTCCACGAACGCACCAAAATTTGTGATACCTGTAACCTTACCCTGTAACTTGCTGCCTACTTCGATTGACATAAAAGAAATGCTCCTCCTTAAAAATATAAAAGATAAACCTATTATATATTATAGCCAATTAAAAAAAAGAGTGTCAATAAGACACCTCTTCTTCTTTCTCTTTATCGCTTTCAGGAATGTTGAAAATAATTTCTCCCTCATTCGATAAAAAGTAATCCCGGCGCGCCAATTTGGCAATATATTCATCATCATTAAGCTTTACAATCTCCTCTTCGAGAGCGGATTGCTTGTCTTTTAAATGTTCCAGCTTTTTTTCCAATTGTACTTTTTCCGTTTGTTTCGCTTCTAACACTTGGGCTCTGGAAATGAGGGTCGAGATTAAAAATCCACAAATTGCCACAACTAAAACAAAGAAAACTGCTAATCGACGGACCAAACGCTTTTTTCTCTTAGAAGAAGATTTATGCATATGCTCCTGGTGACGGACATATTCATTTTCCATTGATGTTACGTTTTTTCTCATTCCAAAACCCCCTTTACAATATGGAGCGGCAGGAGGCTCAGTCTTTCGGCTTTTTGTTGAACCTTTTTACCACTCTATATACTTTTTTGATAACATCTTGATAAATTCCTGCCATTCTATTATATAACTTCTCGACTCTTTTTGTAAGATTTTTCGGCAATAAATTCCAAATGCCTTTCAATATCCACCATATTGGAGCCGTTACGAGCTTTATCGCCCATTGACCGACCTTGAGGATGACCCTCAAAATGAATAATATGACGGATAAAAGCCCTTTTCCAACCGAAAGGACGAGTGTAATAAGAAGGACGACCATCCATTTTATCGGCGAATAGACCAAATTCTTTACCATTTTTACACCGAAATTGTAAAGAGAGATAAAAAACTGGATGACCCGCCCCAAAAAGGACAGGTAGTATTGCTTGATCAACGCCTGATACCCGGCAAAGCCGCAAAGCAGGGCAAGGAATATATAAAAGCGGATCTCCCCAAAATTCACGACGAATAAAATATAAAAGATGGAAAGGGCTTGAAGGATCCAAAAGAGGATATCATTTACGAATACAAGCCATCGCTTTCTCTCAGACCGGTTCAAAAACCGTGAATAGGTGTCAAGCGAAGCCCCAAACAATGCGCCCATACCGATCATGGAAAGCATGGTATAGAACTGGACAGACAGGGTCATCGAAACAGCTTGCTAAAGAACCCTTTAGCTTTTTCCCCATTTTGTTCATCCAGATAAACGAGATCAAACACCTTTCCTTTAATGGAAACGATCCCTTTATCCACATCCAGGTTTTTCATTTGGAGATTCTGTCCCCTGACAGAGAGGAATCCCATCACTGTTTCAAGAAGGAACTCCTCATTATCGAAGCTTTCCACCTGTTTCACACCTGTGATGTCGAGGAGCTTCCGGCCCCTCATCATGACGTCATGTTCCTGAAAAGTCGGTTTATCTTTGCTTCCTTCATAATATTGATTCATATCCATCCCTCACATTCCCATAGTACAAGCTTTGTAACTATGTTTATGTGCCGGGGAGAAAAATAGAACTATATTAAAGGGCTGTGGAACCTCATTCTGTTTCTTCCTGAACCCGTTCTTCTGAGAGGACGGAATAAAGCCCGCTCGCTTCTTCTTTTTTCGTTGTTTCCAAAAGCCTCTCTATTTTTACCCTCATAATCTTTTGGCCAAACCTTACGCTTAACTCGTCACCGACCTTTACATTCGAGCTCGCTTTGGCCTGTAAACCGTTGATTGAAATGCGTCCCTGGTCAGCTATTTCCTTTGCCAGTGTCCGTCTTTTGATCAGCCTGGATACTTTTAAGAATTTATCTAATCTCATCGAAACCATTTTACATTTCCCCCTTATTCGATATTCATCTTTTTCGCTTCATCCCAATATTGATCCAGCTCTTCCAATGTATAGTCTTCGAAAGCCTTCCCGCTTTTTAGGACTTGCTCCTCTACGTACGAAAATCGTCGGTAAAACTTTGTATTCGTCATAGCCAATGCTTCCTCTGGAAAAATCTTATGGAACCTTGCCACATTGATGAGCGCGAATAACAGATCCCCAAATTCTTTTGTCATGTGGTGTTTACTATCATTCTTGACTTCGTTTTCAAATTCCTTCATTTCTTCCCATACTTTTTCCCATGCGCCTTCTGGATCGGCCCAGTCAAAGCCTACTTTGGCTGCCTTTTTCTGATATTCATACGCCTTCATGAGCGCAGGCATCCCTTTTGCCGTATTCTTCAGCATCGGTTCATGGTCCTGGGATTTTTCCTGCTTCTTGATTTCATCCCAATTGGCTTTCACCTGCTCGCTGTCATCTGCCTGGACGTTCCCGAATACATGAGGGTGTCTCCGGACCATTTTGGAAGCGAGTCCTTCGATCACTTCCTCCATGGTGAACATACCCTCATCTTCGCCGATCTGGGCATGCAGCATGACTTGAAGAAGAACATCGCCAAGCTCTTCAATCATATGATCAATGTCTTCTTCCTCGATGGCTTCAAGCAGTTCATACGTTTCTTCGAGTAAATATTTCTTCAGGGAGTGGTGGGTTTGTTCTTTATCCCAAGGACAGCCGTCAGGACCACGCAATGTGGCGATGACCTCCCTTAATGTGGCGAATTGCTTGTAAGTGGCGTCCATCTCCTTCACGGCCGGCACATACAGGCTCGTCAGATTGCTGAGATTGGCTACACGGTCGAGCTCCACCAGCGGGACCGCTTCAACCTTCTCCTCTTTACTTCCTGCGGCAGTCACCAGCATCACTTCATAATCATACGGATACATCTCCATGAGCGTGAGCTTCACTTCCGAAGCGATAAATGCATCGTACACCTGTCCGATGATGAGCTGTTGATTCATATGGACATCGTGGAGCTTCAAGCTCGTCCCATCCAACAGCTGGAATCCATCGATCGGATCTGCGCCGACCGCTGCAAATAAAGGATCGATGAAGCTCTGCCCGCCTCCGATTTCCACCTGCACCTTTCCTTCCTTCTGAAGGTCAAGAAGCATTTGGACTGCTTTCTCCGCCACCAGCGGATGACCCGGTACAGCATAGACAAGCGGATGCTTCCCTGATTCCGATACAAGCTCACGGACGATTTCTTCATACACATCTTCAAATCTATCGTGTTTTTCATACACAGAATCAAACGTTTCAAACGTGATACCTTCTGACGATAAATCCGTTACAACCGGATGCTTCTCTGTACGCAGGTAAAGATGCGAACTGTTTTTAATGGCCCGGTATACGCCTAAAGGAAGCTGCTCGATATCCCCAGCGCCCAGGCCGACAATTGTGATCGTATTCATCTCTTTCTCCTCGCTACTATTTATTGGGCTGAACCTTATCCATCAGCCATATCCATTTACTCCCAAAGGGCAAGAAGCTGATATCTTCCCTTGAGAGGACATTTCCTCTTAAAAACACAATTAGGAAAATGATGCCCCCGATACAGGCCCCTCCTACAGAAAATAGGACAGAAAGCTCCCGTTCAGGCATTCCTTTTTCTAAAAGTGTATCATAAATCTGCAACCAGCCCTGTAAACCGATCGTCATCGCAATCCCGCTGAGACACAGCGTTTTATAGAACGAAGGCGTGAAGAACTTGATTGGAAACAGCCGCCTTAATTTTACGACCATCAGGATGGTCATCAAGCTTAAAGCTAATACGGTCGCAACCGATGCCCCCATGATGCCCATCACAGGAATGAACAGGGCGTTGCCTGCATATTTGGCACAGATGCCGATCAAAATGCTCACAGCAGGATAATAGATCTTTCCGATTCCCTGAAAAATGCCTGCAAAAGTCAGGATGAGGCAACTAAAGAAAATAGACAGGCAAAATACGGAGAGTACGTTGGATCCCAGGGCATTTTCAAACAGCATTGTATTCGTCGGGACCATGATATTGATGATCCCCAATGTTGCTGCAAACCCGATTGTGACACTGATTTTGAGTGAGAGTTGGCTGTACTCCCTCACCAGGGATTCCCGCTGCTTTAAGTATGCGCTGGTCACCAGCGGGACGATGGTCAATGAAATCGAGGTAGCCACCACCGTTCCGAGCTGTACGAACGGCTGTCCCCTGTCATATATGCCCTTCAGCGTTTTAGCCTGCTCTGCATCCATCCCTCCTGACACGAGGAGGGAATATACGTTCATGGAGTCGACAAACTGCAATAACACCAACAGCATCGCACTTACGCAAATCGCCGTCCCGTTCTTCAACAGCCGCGACCAGATGTGACGATAATCCTTGGGCAACACGAGATATCTTCTCGAGAATAGACGCTCTTTCCTGATCGTCACAAACAGGGCAAGCACAATCAGCCCGGCGAGACCGCCGGTGATCGAACCAAACAACGCCCCGTTCCCTGTCATATATAAGGAATATCCATGAGACATCAGGATGGTGGAGAAAATGAGGATCGTCGCCACCCGGACAGCCTGTTCAGTCACTTGTGAAACTGCTGTGGGGACCATATCTTCCTTCCCCTGATAATAGCCCCTCATGACGGACAGCGGTGCCAACAGCAGAAAGGATAACGAGATGACCTGAAGCAACGGCGTCAGGAGCGGATCTCCCATCCAGCCGGCAATCATCCCGGCCCCGAAGTAGACAAGAAGAAACCATGTCAATCCGACAGCACACAGGAACAGGAACGAGGTCACGGCCACATGCTTCGCACCTTCCCCGTCGTCCTCCCTTACTCTCTCAGCCACTAATTTAGAGATGATGACAGGGAATCCATAAGTCGATAACGCAATCGCGATCCCATAAAAGGGATACACTTGCTGATAAATATAAAATCCGACATCCCCAACGATATTCTGAAACGGAACCCGATAAACGGCACTCAGTATCTTCGTGATCAGCGCCGCCAATGTCAATACCATGGCACCCTTCAAGAATTGATTGGAGGAGTATATCTTACTCAACCAGTTTTCCTGCCTTTCTATACCAATCTTTCTTCATCGACAATTCATTATGTACTGGTCATTTTATCACAAAGGGCGGTGTATTTTCTTTTACTGTATTGCTTTATCAAAAAAAGACAAAAAAGAAGAGCGGCCATATGCCACTCCCTCAAATTATTGCTCCATTTGCCTTGCTAAAAAGCCAGCTGCCGTTTCTACTGCCTTTTGTTCCACTTCGCCTACTGTACGGTCCTTCGAGAAGATCGCAACGGCACCGATCGGGTCACCGTTTGCAACAATCGGAGCAATCGTATAGGAAGCAAGATCCTCACCATGTCCATCGACAAGCTCTGCTTGTCCCTGTTGAGTGTGAAGAAGAGACGCACGGTCATCCATCACTTTCTCAACCAGTTCACTGACATTCTTATTCAAATACTCTTTCTTCGAAGCGCCTGAGATGGCAATGACCGAATCCCGGTCGCAAATCAATACCGCACTTCCCAGACTGTCGTATAAAGCTTCACCGTATTCCTTAGCAAAGTCACCAAGTTCACTGATAGGGGAGTATTTCTTTAAGATGACTTCCCCGTCACGATCAACGAAGATTTCCAAGGGATCTCCCTCGCGTATTCTTAATGTCCTGCGGATTTCTTTCGGAATAACGACACGCCCTAAATCATCAATACGACGAACAATACCAGTTGCTTTCATCTATAGCTGCCTCACTTTCATCAGATGATTTTATTTGGCAAGGCACCCATACACAATGAATACTTTACCAATGTTGAGTTTAGTATCTTACAACTTAGAAGTTCTATACACATTCAGATATTTTTTCTGTAATTTCACTAAAATTCTAATGCAGTCATGTTTTTCCAGTAGTGGCAGCTGCATTAATACTAATACCCTCATCATAGTAAAGTGAAACCAACCGTGCGTTTACATTTTGGTTACATTATTATAACGGAGGGAATATTTTCCCGGTCCTTAAGCACTTTTATCAAGCGTTCTCTTCTACTTTTACCGCTTCGTCCAAATGCTTGATGATGTCATAGGCCATGTTGAACCATTTGGACGCTTCGAGCCTTGACGTATTAATGGAGATTTTGAGCTTGGAACCTTCCATCCCGAGTCCGACTGCACGTCCGTGCTTATTGCACAGATTAAACACTTTGGAGCCGTCGATCTGGTTCGTGCCTTCCGGTGACATGAAGATATTCACGGTTTTCTTATCCTGCTTGATGGATTCAAGCTTCGTGTTCTTGGCGTAGATTTTCATCTCTGAAATCAAGAACAGATAACCGACTTCCTCCGGATACTCCCCGAATCGATCCAGGATTTCTTCTTCAAGTTCCTCGATTTCAGGCAGGGAAGAAAGAGAACGGAACCGTTTGTACATTTCAATCTTCTGATGACCGTCTTTAATATAGTCATCAGGGATATACGCATCGATTTCAATATCCACTTCAAAGCTCGATTCAGGCTGCTTCGGCAAATCGCCTTTGCGCTCCTCAATGGCTTCCTTGAGCATCTGGGAGTATAAGTCAAAACCGACTGAGTCAATAAAGCCGTGCTGCTGCGCCCCGAGAAGATTCCCTGCGCCCCGTATCGTCAAGTCCCGCATGGCAATCTTGAATCCTGATCCGAGTTCTGTGAATTCTTTGATCGCCTGCAGCCTTTTTTCGGCGACTTCTGTCAGCACCTTATCTTTACGATAGGTGAAATAAGCATACGCCACTCTGTTGGATCGTCCTACCCGGCCCCTTAGCTGGTAAAGCTGGGATAAGCCCATCCGGTCCGCATCGAATACGATGAGCGTATTGACGTTCGGGATGTCCACGCCTGTTTCAATGATCGTCGTTGTGACCAATACATCATACTCCCCTGCAAGAAAACTTAAGATGACCGCTTCGAGTTCATTTTCGTTCATTTGCCCGTGGGCATAAGCAATCCTTGCATCCGGGACCAGCATGGAGATTTCATCCGCTTTTCTTTCGATATCCTCCACACGGTTGTATAGGAAGTACACCTGTCCATTCCTTGCCATTTCCCTTTCGATCGCTTCTTTGATCAGGGCACCGTTATATTCCATCACATACGTCTGGACTGGGAAACGGTTCTCAGGAGGTGTTTCGATGACCGACAGATCCCTTACCCCGAGCATCGACATATGGAGTGTTCGCGGAATCGGCGTGGCCGTCAGCGTGAGGACATCGATGTTCGTTTTAAGCTGTTTGATCTTCTCTTTATGCGTGACCCCGAACCTTTGTTCTTCATCTATGATCAACAGACCCAAGTCACGATACTGGATGTCTTTTGAAAGGAGGCGGTGAGTCCCGACCACAATATCGACCGTGCCATTTTGAAGGCCCTTCGTTGTTTCCTGCTGCTGCTTCCTCGTCCTGAAACGGCTCAACAACCCGATCTCCACCGGGAAATCCTGAAAACGCTCTTTGATTGTTTCATAATGCTGTTGCGCAAGGATCGTCGTCGGCACAAGGATCGCAACCTGCTTTCCATCTGCAATGGCTTTGAAGGCAGCCCGTATCGCGACCTCTGTCTTTCCGTATCCCACGTCGCCGCACAGCAGACGATCCATCGGGCGCTCCCTTTCCATGTCGTGCTTGATTTCACTGATCGAACGGAGCTGGTCATCGGTTTCCTCATAAGGGAAGGCAATCTCGAACTCCCGCTGCATGTCCCCGTCAGGTGAGAAGGCATATCCTTTTGCCGCTTCACGTTCCGCATATAGCTTGATCAGGTCATCGGCTATGTCCTGAACAGAAGACTGTACCTTCGACTTTACTTTCTTCCATTCACTTCCGCCCAATTTGTATAGCTTCGGATCTTTATTTTCTGAAGCCACATACTTTTGTACAAGCTCAATCTGATCGACAGGGACATAAAGCTTGTCATTCCCTTGATACTTCAGGTGGAGATAATCTTTATGGACCCCGTTGATTTCGAGCGTTTCAATGCCTAAAAATTTACCGATTCCGTGATTCACATGAACCACATGGTCCCCGACTTTCAGCTCGGAGTAATTTTTGATTCTCTCCGCATTGGAAAGCTTCTGTCTTCTCGGCTTCTTCTGGGTTTTCTTATTGAACAGCTCTTCTTCCGTAATGACCGCAAGCTTTTGAAGAGGGAATTCGAATCCGCTCGTCAAGCTTCCATTGATCATCTGTACCTTGCCAGGCAGAAGCTTATCTCCGTCTTCCACAAATGCGATTTCAATCTGATAGTCGTCGAGTACCCTCTGGAGCTTCTTGACCCGTTCTTCATCAGGTCCCAGCAGGACAACCGTGTAGTTTCCTTTTTTCCAACGGTCCAGCTCAGCTTTTAACACATTCATCTGACCGTGGAAATTCTGCATCGGCTTTGTGGACACATTAAAGATGTTCTGCGGGCTTGTATTAGGGATGTGACGCAGGAATAATGAGAAATAAACCTTTGGCAGCTCTGTTTCCCCTATCAGCGTCGAGAACACATGGGATACAGGTATATCATGGATGATCTGTCCTTCTTGCAGCAGGGAGGTATACCACTCCGCTTCTTCCTTCTCGAGGGAATCACTCATTTCCTGGACGCGGCTGAATTCGTCAAAGAAGATGACCCCATCATCCGGTAAATAATCTAGCAAACTACTAGGCTGCTCATAGGCAAGGGACAGATATTTGAAGATCTGCTCCGGAATCTGGCCGTTCTGAAGCTTCTCCACCTCATGCCCTATGTACTCCGTCAACTTCTCCTTGACTGCCGCTGACTTCACCTTTTTCAAACTGGCGGAAAGTCCCGCTTCGATTTCTGCGATCAGTCTTTCAATATTCTCATATTTCAACAAGACCTCTGTGGCAGGTCCTATTTCCACCTTATCCAGCTTATCGATCGAGCGCTGATCCTCTACTGAAAAGAGCCTGATCGAATCAATCTCGGTATCGAATAATTCAATCCTGATCGGATGCTGGGACGTCAGTGGGAATACATCCACAATCCCGCCCCGGAGGCTGAATTCACCAGGCGTACTGACCATGCCGGCCCGTTGGTATCCCATCTGCACGAGCTGGTTCAACACCTCATCCAGATCGATATCCTCACCCATCCGGAAATGGATCTGATTCGTTCTCCACATATCTTTCGGAGGAAGGATCTTCCTTAATCCCGCTACAGGGACAATGTAAACCCCCTGGTGATGACGTGAAAGTTTATTCAATACTTCTATCCGCTGAGACCTGAGCTCAGGACTCGCCACACTCAGTTCCGCGGCGATCAATTCATTCGCAGAATAAAGGTACACCTCATCCTCGGATAAAAATTGAATCAAATCATCATAAATTTTTTGAGCTTGAAACAAATTATGCGTCACCACAATGGTGGATTTATTTGTTTGAAGGTAGACGTCGGCAATATATGCCGTACGGGAAGAACCTGCCAATCCGGCAACGAGCTGTTCCGATAACTGTTCCTCCACCCCGGCGATGATGGATTGGATTTCTTCACTTTGATGAACCTGCTTTAAAATACCTTTCAAGTGTACGCTCCTCCCCTATGGATCGTTCTATATATATTCTCAAACGTAAACAGAAAAATGCTTTGGCTCCTAACCAAAGCGTTCTTACTGAATGATATGATCTAATTGATGATAGTCCGGATTCCGTTCCAGACTTTCTTGACAATCTTCACAGATCGTCCTGACTTGAATGTCCCCATTCTCCTGGTAAAGAACCATGTGTAACCGCTCTTCCTCAGACAGCGTATGCAGCCCCAATTGTTCCGAATGAAGCGCGACATTTGAAAGTGTCCCTACAGTCGTCCCACAATGGCGGCACTGATAGTGGATTGCCATAACATTCCCTCCATGCAACACATTTATACAGTTAGTATGAACCTGTTGGAGGGGAGTTATTCACTTTATATACCGAGGACCGTTCTTCGACATCTAGTATATGAAGCATCTAGTTGAATTTATTCATGACTTCGAGAAATGGTTTATCAAGCCATGTTTCGCAGGCTTCTACACTGGTGGAAATGGCTTTGTCGAGCTCGCCCTGTTCTTCCTTTGTAAATTTCCCAAGTACATAATCAGGGACGCTCATCCCATTGGTCGGGCGATCGATCCCTACCCGGAGACGGTTGAACTGCTGGGAACCTAAATGGGCGATGGTGGATTTGATTCCGTTATGCCCGCCGGCACTCCCCTTCTGTCTTAAACGCAGTTTGCCGACCGGTAAATCCAGATCATCATAGATGACCAGTAAATCTTCATCTTCTATATTAAAGTAATCCATGAGTGGCACAATGCTCTCTCCGGATAAATTCATATACGTAAGCGGCTTTAACAGCACTACTTTTTCACCTTTATAGTGATAGGTGCCGTAAACCCCTTTAAACTTAGATTGATTCAGCGAAACGCCCAACCGCTCGGCTAACGCATCAATGATCACAAACCCGATATTATGGCGTGTTTTCTCATACTGTGAACCCGGGTTTCCTAATCCAACGATTAACTTCATTTCTAACACCTCTTCTGACCTTATACCTCTAGAATAACGTAAAAAGCGCAACCTGCAAAAGGTTACGCCAAAAAAGATGGTTTTTTATTCTTCCGTTGATTCACTTTCTTCACTGGCTTCCGTTTCTCTGCCTTCTTCGTTATCAGGTGTACCCGCTTCCTGCTCTTCACCGCTGTTGATTTCTTCTTCCTGTCTTGGCGCAAGGATCGAAGCAATCGTACGGTCGTCCTCTTCATTCAGGGTCACACTGTATTTATCGCGGACATCACTGATCGTGACCGTTTCTCCTACCTGAAGCTCAGTCACATCCACTTCGATCGATTCTGGAATATCATTTGGTTTGGCTGTGACAGATACTTCATGTAGCGGTTGCTGTAGGACTCCTCCGTCTTTCACTCCTGCCGCTTCACCAACAAGCTCGATGCGTACATCAGCGTCAATTTCCTCTGACATATTGACCGCAAGGAAATCTACATGTGTCACCGCATCCTTTAAATGATCCTGCTGATAGTCACTTAAAATGACATTTTGTTTATTTCCGTCTACATTTAAGGATATAATTCCGTTTCTTCCCACTTCACGTATTGTTTTAATGAAAGTGATCGCGTCTACGCTGATCGCTGTGTTGTCTGCTTTGTAGCCATAGACAACACCAGGGATATTCCCCTCATGTCTCAGCTTTGTTAATGAAGATCGCTTAAAATCTTTCCTTTTATTAGCTTTCAATTCTGTTGCCATGTTTCGTCCAACACCTTCCCTAATCTTTTATGTGAGTTAAGTTCTATATATAGTAATTACCCTATTCGTATTTGAAATAAACATAGAATATTCAATTCATTGAGGTTTGGGGGATGGGGGATGGTTGATAAACATGCACTTTCACTTTGGATTGTCACCCGCCGAAACGGTGTAAGGGGCAGCTGCCAAAACGCAAAAAAGAGCCCTCCTTACTAGAAGGACAGGCTCTCTTTCCTATGCACAAACTACATATATTAATTCTTAATCAAAAAGCGTGCTGACTGATTGCTGCTCATATACGCGGATGATCGCTTCACTGATCAACGGAGCAACAGACAGCGACTTCACTTTGCCAATCATTTTCTCTTCCCCTAGAGGGATGGAGTTCGTGACAACAAGCTCTTTAATATTAGAGTTTTCGATACGTTCGATTGCCGGGCCGGATAGAACAGGGTGCGTACAGCAAGCATATACTTCCTTCGCTCCGTTTTCTACCAATGCATTCGCAGCAAGTGTGATCGTACCTGCAGTATCAATGATATCGTCGATCAAGATCGCAATCTTCCCGTCGATATTACCAACGATGTTCATCACCTCTGCCACGTTAGGCTTCGGACGGCGCTTATCGATGATCGCAATAGGTGCTTTCAGACGCTCTGCAAGCTTACGTGCTCTCGTCACTCCACCGTGGTCAGGAGATACAATCACGAGGTCTTCCGTATTGAATCCTCTTTCCTCAAAGTAGTCCGCAAGAATCGGAACGCCCATCAGATGATCAATCAGGATATCGAAGAAACCTTGAATTTGAGGGGCATGAAGGTCCAGCGTGATCACACGCGTCGCACCGGCTGTCTCCAGCAGGTTCGCCACTAATTTCGCCGTGATCGGCTCACGGGCTCTTGCTTTACGGTCCTGGCGGGCATAGCCGTAGTAAGGCATCACGATGTTGATCGTTTTAGCGGAAGCACGCTTCAATGCATCGACCATGATCAATAGCTCCATCAAGTTTTCGTTAACAGGCGCACACGTGGATTGGATGACGAAGACGTCACAGCCACGGATACTTTCCTCGATGTTGATTTGGATTTCGCCGTCACTGAAGCGTTTAACAGACGATTTACCCAGTTCAACCCCTACTTCATCGGCAATTTCCTTGGCAAGGTGGTAGTTCGAATTAAGAGAAAAGATTTTCAACTTGGAATTAATATAAGAGTTTGGCATTGTGGACCTCCAGTTATTTCTTATGATTTAGATTTTGAACATAATTTTCTTTATTTACTTGGCGGGCTCTTGCAATCGATAATGATTCTCCCGGAACATCTTCCGTAATTGTAGATCCGGCAGCGATGTATGCCCCTTTCCCTACATTGACAGGTGCAACCAGATTCGAATTGCAGCCGACGAATACGCCGTCTTCAATCTTCGTCAGGTGCTTGTTCTTCCCGTCATAGTTGACGGTAATCGAGCCACATCCAATGTTGACATCCTTGCCAACCTCAGCGTCACCGATATAGCTTAAGTGTGATGCTTTACTGCCCTTACCGAATGTCGCTTTCTTGATTTCAACGAAGTTACCGATCTTTCCTTCATCTTCAATCGTAGAAGCAGGACGGATATGGGCAAACGGTCCAACTTGTACATCTGATCCGATCGTGCTGTCATGGGCAACGGATTGCTTCAACACAGTACGGTCCCCGATCTTGCAGTCCTTTACCTCTGACTGGGGTCCGATCACGGAATCCTCACCGATCACAGTGCTTCCCTTAAGGACAGTCCCTGGCAGGATTACCGTATCACGGCCGATCGTTACATCCGCATCGATATACGTATTGGCTGGATCTGTTATCGTTACACCATTGCGCATATGATATTCATTGATACGGTGTTTCATCGTGACCTCTGCCTGTGATAACGCAACACGGTCATTCACACCCAATGTTTCACTGAAGTCACCCGTTTGGTAGGCACTCACGATCTCACCTTCAGATTGAAGGATCTCGATCACATCCGGCAAATAATATTCGCCTTGTACGTTGTCATTGGAAACCTTCTTCAAGGCATCGAATAACGCTTTATTATCAAAACAATACGTTCCGGTATTGATTTCATTCACACGTCGCTCATCTTCTGAAGCATCCTTATGCTCCACAATGCGCTCAACCAGTCCATCAGCATTACGGATGATCCGGCCATATCCATCAGGGGATTCTGTATGAGCAGTCAAAATGGTCGCCTTGGCACCTTGACCTTCATGATGCTTTACCAACGCTTCCATCGTCTCTCCCTTGATGAGTGGCGTATCTCCACATACAACCAAAGTTGTCCCTTCCAAGTCACCCAGGACATCCTCAGACTGCATGACAGCATGGGCTGTGCCTAATTGCTCAGCCTGAAGGGCGAATTCACTCTTCCCCTCTAAATGGGACTTCACAAGCTCGGCGCCATGACCTACGATTGTGACAGTCTTCTCTATATGTAGTGTAGAAATTTGGTCGACCACATGTTCCACCATCGGCTTGCCACAAACAGGATGAAGAACTTTATACAGCTTCGACTTCATTCTCGTCCCTTGTCCGGCAGCTAATATAACGGCATATCGATTTGTCATTTTTGGTCCTCCAATAACCTTTTTATCCATATCGAATATATCCTAAAAACTTTATCATTTCAAGGATTCAAATAAAAGTACATATATTTGTCATTAGAAAAGCGGAAGGGGCTTGCTCAGAGGCGACAAGCATAAGACGAACAGGCCGGAAAGGCGTTCTTTTCCTTTTTGGACTGTTTGGCTTATGACCTCGAGCCTCGAGCCCTTGGAGCTGGACATGGCGATAAGCGCAGGCGGCTGGCTTCTGGCTTTTAGCCTGCGGCACGGAGAACGGACGGTGCTTTTGTCACAGTAAAATGTATTTACGCAATGAACCCTGAATTTCACGCAATAAACCTCGAAAGTTGCGCAATCATCCGTGAAAGTCACGCAATAAAATACAAGTTACGCAATGAACGCTGAATCTCACGCAATCATACCCGAAAGTTACGCAATAAACCGCCAATCTCACGCAATAAAATCAGACTCCCATTTAAAAGTCCCAATCTAGTATCAAAAACACACGATCCTCAAAGGAGATTTCATTTCACCGAACCAAAAACGTAAGAATTGCCAATTTTAGCTTACGGGCTCACAAACAAAAAAAAGAGCCTTACAAAAGTAGGCTCTTGATGCGGTAAATATTATTAGGAAGCCCCAGCTTCTTCTAACTCAACTTCTTCCAACTCACCTAATCGATGATACTCAGCTAAAACGGCATCCTGGATCTTGCCGCGGGTTCCCGAATTAATTGGGTGAGCAATGTCACGGAATTCTCCATCCGGAGTCCGTTTGCTTGGCATCGCTACGAATAAGCCGTTGTTCCCATCAATCACACGAATGTCATGAACAACAAATTCATTATCCAGTGTAATAGATGCGATAGCTCGCATGCGACCGTCGGTGTTTACTCGGCGTAATCTTACGTCAGTTACTTCCATTCTGTTCACCACCTTTTTCCCTAGATGAAATCTACTGTATGTATTCAACGAAATATTTCCATATTCCTTCTTTAACTGTAAAATTTTTTGAAAAATTTTATTTTTCTCATCTTTATATCTGTTTCATTTGACCTATACTCCTTTTTTGATACAAAAAAACACCCGTGAAGATTACTTCACGAGTGCGATTACTTCGATTTCAACCTTGGCATCTTTCGGTAAGCGTGCCACCTCTACACAAGAACGGGCGGGTTTGTGATTACTGAAATATTCACCGTACACTTCATTGATCGTACCAAAATCATTCATATCTTTTATGAACACTGTGGCTTTGACGACCGATTCCAATGACGCTCCTGCTTCTGCCAATACAGCCTGCAGGTTACGGAACACCTGATGGGTTTGTTCAGCTACGTCGCCTTCAATCATCGTACCTTCTGCCGTCAATGGTATCTGCCCTGAACTATAGAACATATTATTGACGATCATACCTTGAGAATAAGGACCAATTGCCGCTGGTGCTTGATTTGTAGAAACTACACGCATCGTAAATGCCTCCCCTTATGGTAGAAATGTTAGATTGGATTGAAAATAGTTTCCTTCAGTCAAGGAAATCTGTTTGTCTTTTTCATTTACATTGGACAGTTTTAACAGTGACACATAGTCGTCGACCAATCGATCATCCATGCTGTTGGATTCGACCAGGACCCCGATTCCGGAAAGTGTTGCCGAGAATTCATCCAACAGGTTCTTCATGCCGTTGATCGTTCCGCCGGCCTTCATGAAATCATCGACAACCAGGACTTTACTGCCTTCCTTCAGGCTTCTCTTAGAGAGGACCATGGACTGGATCCGCTTGGATGACCCGGACACATAGTTGATGCTCACTGTCGATCCTTCCGTCACACGGCTGTCCCGTCTGACGATTACAACCGGAACATTCAGGTAGGAAGCGACCGCATTGGCAATCGGTATCCCCTTTGTCGCTACGGTCATGATGACATCGATGTCCTTTTCCGCAAAGGCAGATGCCAACAGCTTACCTACACTCTTCATCAGCTGGGGATTGCCAAGCAGATCAGTCATGTATAAATAGCCGCCAGGCAATAATCGATCGGCGCTCTCCAATTGGACACAAAGCTCATCGATCATTTCTTTTGCTTCCCCGCGATTGACTTTCGGCACATACTTCACTCCACCAGCTGCGCCTGGAACCGTTTGGACCGTGCCAACACCCCGTCCTTCAAATGTTTCCTTTACAATCGTTAAATCCTCACTGATGGAGGACTTAGCCGAACCGTACCGCTCAGAGAAAAAAGTCAAAGGAACAAGTTGGTGGGGACGTTCCAATAAGTAATGGGTCATATCAATTAATCGTTCACTACGCTTAAACTTCACCAAACAAACCTCCTAAATCCGAATATTGTAATGTAAATATATCATTAATATACGGATTTCGGCAAGAGTCCTTAATCTCCCAGCATCCGCACTGCGAACACCTGGTCACAAAAACCTCTTAAACCATTATAGATTCGATGAAGTCTTGATTCATATTGCACTAATCCATATACCGTCGGGCCGCTTCCGCTCATCAATACCGCGTCTGCGCCAAACCGCTCCATTTGATCTTTGATGTGTGACACTTCAGGATGCATATCCAGGGTCACAGATTCCAGTACGTTCCCCAAATTGGAGCATATATCATGATAACTTCCATTTTCTAAAGCCGAAACCATCCCTTGTGTATTCGGGTGGTTCACATGTTTCAGGTCTAAATTTTTATAAACATCGGCAGTTGATACCCCTATCGTCGGTTTTGCCAGGATGACCCAGCAGTTCGGCGGGGCAGGGAGATGCTTGATCTTTTCCCCTCTTCCCGATGCGAGTGCAGTTCCACCGTAGACACAGAATGAAACGTCAGAACCAATTTCAGCACCAAGTTCGGCAAGCTCGTCCATGCTGAGACCTAAATCCCATAATCGGTTCAGCCCTTTAAGCGTCGCCGCCGCGTCACTGCTTCCTCCTGCTAAACCTGCTGCAACCGGGATGACTTTATCAATGGAGATGGCCACTCCTTTTTTGATATTCATCCTTGTCTTTAACAGCTGTGCAGCCTGATAGGCAAGATTTCTTCCATCGTCCGGTACAAATCGATTATGCGAAAGAATCTTGATTGTGTCTTCGGAAAGATTCGTCAGCTCGATTCTATCTGCTAAATCGATTGTCGTCATAACCATCTCAACTTCATGGTAACCATCTGAACGTTTATGTAAAACATCAAGTGATAGGTTAATTTTTGCCGGCGCCTTCACTAATAACCTCATCTCATCACCTTCTTACCAATACTCTTTGTTATATTGTATCATACAGTCATTATCGAGAGTGTTAACTTCTAAACATACTCATACAAGTATGTTATTTTATCATGTAACGAACCGATAGGAAAGAACGTCTTAGCCCAATAAACAAGGGCCGCCTTAAAAGCACTGTACTTTTAAGGCGACCCGGTATATGGCAATGATAAAAGATGTGAGCTTATTCGTTAGACAAGAGTCATCGTGAATGTGTTTGGGAAAACTGTGCGCTGGCGAGTTCGACTGCCCGCTTCACCATATTCCCCGCATCCCGGGACGTGATTCCGCCCCATCCATCCTTTTGGACAACATCGTAGAACCCGAGTTCCTGTGCGATTTCCGCTTTTAACTGATCCGACATGATGCCTCTTCTTCTACTCATCGTCTTACCCCCTTGTGTTGTGCCACATGCTTAGTATGTGTTCAACAAGTGGATTCAAGACGAAAGGTTGATATGTAAAACATGTATGTATAGACAAATAAAAAAGCAGCAAACAATTGTCTACTGCTGGCTAAAGATGATATTTCCTGTTGATTCATCATAAAATGTTAATTGAACTGTCTCAGTGAGAACATCTGCATAGCTGTAAGAAACTCGTTCGAACGCATTCTCTTCTTGATCCAGTTGAACCACGAATACAGAAGGATACGTTTCGGCTAGAACACCTGAACGCTCAATTGTTTTTCGACGTCCACCGTTTGCTTTTAGCATTAATCGTTTCCCAAGATTGGAATCAAGGGATCTTTTAATGTCGGCTAATGTTTTTGGCATTTCGCTTCCACCTCACTATAATCTAATATAACACATTATGTAAGTTAAGTCAAATAAATTTATTATTTTAACAAGAATTCCGAACTCCTGTCAATATATTT
Source organism: Bacillus sp. KH172YL63 (assembly GCF_011398925.1). Classification (NCBI taxonomy): domain Bacteria; kingdom Bacillati; phylum Bacillota; class Bacilli; order Caryophanales; family Bacillaceae; genus Bacillus; species Bacillus sp. KH172YL63. The sequence goes on along the minus strand of NZ_AP022842.1, from coordinate 58,733 downwards.
TATTCAACAAAAAATACGTTTTTTCTACATCCCTACCTTTCCCCAACCTTTGAAAAATTATGTAAACAATAAACGGGAAGGCGGTTTGATCAGTGCCGACAGCAATAAAGCCGATGCAAATGGGAGAGCCGGCGCGCACTTGCGACCGTCCTTTTTTAAAAACAGCACCTAGAAAGTGTATGCCTGAAAAAACCAAATAGACCTTTTCCATTCACCCGGATATGGCAAGGTCTAGTCAGTTTTGTCGAACATTCCTTAGTCTTCCTCCGAAATTTTGTACGGCATCCCCGTACGAAGTACACCCTTTGTCTCTATCCCACCCAAGCCTTTATCCCCTGTCAATGTATTGCGTATGACGTCCCATACATTCACAGAGTCTTTGAATCCGGTAAAGCATATCTTTGCAACAATATAAACCGGATCCAGTGCATGGATATTGACCCTGGACGGTGAGCTTGCAAAATTGGCGCCGGCATGAATAAGGGATTCGAAGTGGGATTGACAGGCCCCGGCAAAGATCACCAGCTGGTCCAAATGGGGGGATTTGCTCCGGGCTTCCCTCACAGCCTGGACGAAGTATTTGGAATGTCGGTAAGCATTAATATCTCCCTTGGCCCCTTTTGCTTTTGAATAAGCATCGTGACCGGTCAATACGATAATATTCGGTCTATATTTATCGATAAGGGGTCCGATTTGGTGAGGCATCTCTGTTTCACTGCAGTGAACGCCTTTTACCGGTACACCGATTTTCTCATAAAGATCTAGGCACTTTCTTAAATAGCTGGGATCTCCATCAAGATGAAGAACTTTCCCCGGAACCTGGAAATAGTTATAATCGTCCCGATAAGCATTTGTCACCCTGTATTCCTGCTTATACTTGAGCAACTCAATATCTTGTCGAAATAAGCCGAGAGATTGTTCCTCTTTGGAACGAAACTCCTTCGAAATACGATCCTGCTCTCTAGGGTCCATCTTCTTCAAATCATGAAAAGGAGCATCCGCTATTAATCGAAAATCTTCACCATACAGCACTGCCGTTTTATGTCCATCTATCATGCGGATATCAATCACCCTGAATAAAATATCACATTGATAGGAAAGGCGCCCCACGACATCATTGATTTCGATATTCACATCAGTCACTCCCATGGGCTAAACATTCGTTGATCAATCAAAAAAGGAAATGAATAAGCCGAGGAGGATCTGTCTCCGCCAAACCCTTCTCCACCCTTCACATCAATTAAGTAAATATTCCCTGTGATAACCTATGCATCCTGAGCTTATTCGGTGCCACTAAAAGCGGAAGGGGCTCGCTCTGAGGCGACAAGCATAAGACGAGGTACCCGGAAAGGCGTTCTTTGCCTTTTTGGGTGCCTCGTCTTATGACCTCGAGCCTCAAGCCCCTGGAGCTGGATATCATAAAAGCGGAGGCGGCTTGGGTAGGCCCGACAAGCACAACGGGGAAATCCCAAAAGGCGTTCTTTGCCTTATGGGATTTTTCAGTTGTGACCTCGAGGGGCTAGCCGCCGGAGCTGGATACAATAAAAGCGGAAGGGGCTTGCTCTGAGGCGACAAGCATAAGACGAGGCACCCGGAAAGGCGTTCTTTGCCTTTTTGGGTGCCTTGGCTTATGACCTCGAGCCTCAAGCCCTTGGAGCTAACCTTCAAGCAAACAACCACTCTCTCTGGACCCTGTCCATCAAAAAAAGGCTAAACGCGTCATGCGTTTAGCCTTCATATGGTTATTTAAAATCCGGATATAGTTCGTCACTCAACCGGCCGAACTCTTCGATGCTGAGGGTTTCTCCCCGGCGGGTAGGTTCCACGCCAGCAGCAGACAATGCTTGCAGGATCTGTTCTTTCTTTTCTTTTCCTTGAGGAAGCTGACTGGACAGGTTGTTCAAGATCGTCTTCCTTCTTTGTGCGAATGAGGCACGGGTTACCGTAAAGAAGAAGTCTTCACTGATCACTTCGACAGGAGGCTTCTCACGCTTCGTTAAACGGATGACTGCAGAGTCTACATTCGGCTGAGGCATAAAGACGGTTTTCGGGACAGTCATGACCATCTCTGCCTCTGTGTAATACTGAATCGCAATAGAAAGGGAGCCATATGCCTTTGTACCCGGCTTGGCCGATATACGGTCACCTACTTCTTTTTGAAGCATGACGCATATGCCCCTGATCGGGAGGCGCTCCATCAGAAGTTTCAGGATGATCGGTGTCGTGACGTAGTAAGGGAGATTGGCCACGACCATGATATCGTCGAACCCTTCAAATTCTTCGTGGATAATGGCCGCTACATCCGCTTCCAGGACATCTTTATTGATGATTTTCACATTATCATACGGAGATAAGGTATCTCCAAGGATCGGGATCAGCCGCTGATCGATCTCGAAAGCAACCACTTTTCCTGAAGTGCGGGCCAGATGCTCGGTCAACGCCCCGATCCCCGGTCCGATCTCAATCGCAGCGGTTTTTTTGGACAGGCCTGCGTATTCTGTAATATTCCTAAGGATATTGGGGTCAATCAAAAAGTTCTGACCCAGACTCTTCTTAAACGAAAAACCATACTTCGCAAGTATCTCTTTCGTACGTATCGGTGTTGCGATATCTTTATGCATCTTGTTCCTCCTGAATGATTTCCATTAAAGCGTGCGTGAACTCTTCTTTTCCAATATTGAACATGCGCAATCGCTTATGCAACTGTTTTCCATTAGTGTATCCGATTCTGAGCTTCTCTCCAAGAGCTATTCTCAAGTCCTTCGATTGAGGGCCACCGATCAGTCCGGCGTCGATTAGATCTTCTTTGGAAATGACCTCCTCCTGTTCGACATCCAGTAAGTGGGCTTCACCCAAAGATTCTCTGATCACGTCAGGTGAGGCATGCTCGACTCCTATGCCCCTTCCTGATTTCGGAAGGGCATCCTTCTTATGTACAAAGGCATGTTTACATCCCGGTACAGCTTCACTGACAATCTTCCGGATACGTTCTCCAGGGAAGTCAGGATCAGTAAATATGATAACGCCCCTTTTTTCCTGGGCGTGTTTGATTTTCTCTATTGTTTCAGGTGAGACAGCCGAACCATTCGTTTCAATCGTATCTGCGTTGACCGCACGCTGAATGGCCACCGTATCATCTTTCCCTTCGACTACGATGATTTCTTTAATTTTCATGATTCCTCCAAAAAAGTTGAAACATTTTTACTTTTCATTTCGTCTAATGAATGAACACCTAAAGTTATTATAACGGTTTTGATCAATAAATAAAAAAAAGCAGGGAACTACCCCTGCCATTAGTTCAATATTCTTATCTTGATGGTCTTTCTTCCCCAACGATAAGCGTCGGATTTAGATGAGAAGAACACATCAATTTTATTCCCTCTGATCGCTCCGCCTGTATCAGCTGCCACAGCATAGCCGTAGCCTTCTACATACACCTTCGTACCTAAAGGAATGACGGATGGGTCAACCGCGATGACCTTTACGTTAGGGTTCGCTTTTAAATTGATGCCTGTAGCCGTACGGCCAGAGCATCCGTTACATGAGGCTGTATAGGCTGTAGAACTCACATAGAATTCCCTTCCACCAGACTCTGCTGAACTTGCCGAAGAACTTCCCCGGGATACTTGTGCCACGAGTACCTTCGTACCGACATTGACGATTTTATCCTGGCTTTCTTCCACAACTTCTTCGCTCACCAGTTTTCTGGAAACCTCTTTGGCGTTTTCTTTCACAACTTCAAATTTCTTTTTGATTTTCCCGTCCTTACCTTCCTGGACGACCTTTTCTTTCCCTTTTGAAAGATTAGAATCCTTTTTGGAAATGACGGTGAAATTTTTTGTCTCTTCCACTACATCGGTGACTTTTTCAACTCGAACGACATTTACGACATCATTTGCTTTCACAATTTTGTCTAAACCTGGTTCAACACGGTCTGAATCTTTTAGTGTAATTCCTTGTTGCTTTAAAAAGTCAGCGACCGTAGTCGAAGTAGACCATGCCTTTTGCTCTTTCCCACCATTTACGAGTTTCAGTGGAAATGCGGCATCAATCATTACATTCATGTTCCCTGTTACTTTCTCTGATAAGCCGGGTTGGACCTTATCATGTTCCCCTACTTTAATTTCATTTTCGGAGAGTAACTCTTTTACTGTATCAGCAGTCGTCCAGATCGTTTTCTTCTGGTCTCCTACTGTAATCCCTACCTGTTTTGCCGGTTCCCAAACAATTTGCATGTTATTTGAAACCTTCGTATTCCCCGAGGGGTACAAATAGTCTTCTGAGCGGGGTGAAATCTCTAATTCTTTTAATATATCTTGAATCGTGTTTGCATGCGTCCTAATCTCTTTTTGCTCGCCGTCTAAGGTCAATGCTACAGTGTTTTTAGATCCTTCATAAAAAAGAATTCCGAATACAGCTGCAGATGTTACCAATGTTCCGATTGTAACAATCCATTTCCTTCGACTCAAAGACTTGGAAAACAGGCTTTTCATGGTTTTCATGTTCATGAAAAACGCCTCCTTTTCTCGGAGTGATTATATAGAGTAATCCAGTGACTGTCAACCCTTACTTCACCTAACACAATCTAGCAAAATATTGAAACCCGGGGGAACATAAAACATATTATGCATAAAAGAATACAAAAAGAAAAGAGAGAGTTGTCGACATGGTTATCCTATGAAACAAGAATTCTATGTAGAACTTTTTGTTTTTATTGCCTATTTGGACAAGCTCTCTCAATTCTCGACATATATCGATGTCAGTTTATGTTGAATACTTTTTTTGCATTTTCGAATGTGACCCTCTCCACTTCTTCCAGGGACACTTCTTTCAATTCAGCGATCTGTTCTGCCACAAGCTTCACATAAGCGGGTTCATTACGCTTCCCACGGTTCGGGTGTGGTGCTAAATAAGGGCAGTCCGTTTCGATCAGGAGCTTTTCCAACGGAATCTCCTTTGCCACTTCTTTTGGTTTTTTTGCATTTTTAAAGGTGACGGGACCACCAAGTGAAATATAAAAATTCATCTCTACACACTCTTGGGCGATTTCCGGACTTCCGCTGAAGCAGTGCATGATCCCCCCAACTTCGCCTGCGTTTTCTTCCCGGAGGATGTCCACAATATCCTGAGTGGCATCACGGTTATGAATCACGATCGGGAGTTTCACTTTTTTGGCTAATTGAATCTGTTTCCTGAATACGTTCTTCTGAACATCCTTCGGTGATTTATCCCAATGATAGTCAAGGCCCATTTCCCCGATCGCAACGACTTTCGGGTGGCTGGAAAGCTCTTCGATCCAAGCTAAATCTTCATCTTTCATATCAATTGCATCCACTGGGTGCCAGCCGATTGCGGCATACAAGAAGTCATATTGACCGATGAGTTCCATCGCACGGTTGATGGTAGGCCTGTCAAATCCGACGACAACCATCTTTTCAACTCCAGCTTCTCTCGCTCTCGATATTACCTCCTCCAGATCTTCGTCAAATTGTTCTGCATTCAAATGAACATGTGTATCAAATAGCATGTAAGACACTCCTTGTATTAAAAATAAGTTTAATATAAAAACGGATGACAAGCATCACAGTCATGTAACATTCATATTACATATTATGGTTTTAATGGATATATTTTATTTGCACTAATCTCTCTATCACCATTACCCATTTTACCGATTCAGGCAAAATAACCAAAATCATTTGTTTCATTATTATTTTTATATAATGACAACCCATGTCATTCGGCTATTTATTATGAATAAAACTATACGAATATAACAAAGGGATGTTCCACGTGGAACATCCCTTTGGATGAATTTCCTTATTTTACTTTCGTTCCATTCGGCAGGGACTGATCAATGGACGCAAGAGAAAGCGTTCCATTTTCTTCCCCGGCAAGGATCATGCCTTGAGAAAGTTCGCCGCGCAGTTTCACCGGCTTCAAGTTTGTCACGCAGATCACTTTTTTTCCAATCAGGTCGTCCGGCTGATAGAACTTTGCAATCCCGGATACGACTTGACGTTTTTCAGAACCAAGGTCCAGCTGAAGCTTTAACAGCTTGTCAGCTTTTTTAACCGGCTCCGCTCCAATGACCTCGGCAACCCGAAGCTCGACTTTCATGAAGTCTTCAATGCCAATCTCTTCTGCTTTCTCTTCGGCCGCTTCTTTCTTCGATTCTTCTGCAACAGGTGCAGACCCCTGCATTTTCTCCTTAATGAAGTTAACCTCATCCTGAAGTTCAAGACGCGGGAAGATCGGTTCGCCTTTTTTGACGACTTCCGTACCTTCTGGAATGACGCCGAAACGCTCCAGGCTTTCCCATGTATGCATCTTCTCATCATGAAGATTCAGTTGTTCGAAGATCTTCTTAGGCGTTCTCGTCAAGAAAGGCTGCAGAAGTACAGCTACCCTTCTCAGTGATTCAGCCAGATGGCTCATGACGCTGCCAAGCTCACTCTTTTTGCTTTCGTCTTTAGCAAGGGCCCACGGCTGCGTTTCATCAATATATTTATTCGTACGGCTGACTAACTGCCACAGGCTTGATAAGGCGACCGAAAACTCCATGTTTTCCATTGCATCTTCATATTTCCGGACTGTTTCCTTGTTCATATCAAGCAGCGCCTGATCGAACTCACCGCTTGAATCGACATATGCCGGGATGACCCCGTCAAAATATTTATTGATCATTGCAACTGTACGATTTAAGAGATTACCTAAATCATTGGCAAGATCGAAATTGATCCGTTCAACAAAGCCTTCAGGTGTGAATACGCCGTCAGATCCGAAAGGCACTTCTCTTAACAGGTAGTAGCGAAGAGAATCCAACCCGTATCGATCAATCAATGTGACCGGATCTACCACATTCCCTTTTGATTTGGACATCTTCCCATCCTTCATCAATAACCATCCGTGTGCGAAAACCTTCTTAGGCAGCGGAAGATCAAGGGCCATCAGCATGATCGGCCAGTAGATCGTATGGAAACGGACAATTTCCTTCCCTACTAAATGAACATCGGCAGGCCAATATTTCAAATACTTCTTATCGTTGTCACTTCCATAACCCAGTGCCGTGATATAGTTCGAAAGGGCATCGATCCATACATAAATGACATGCTTCGGATCTCCAGGTACTTTCACTCCCCAATCAAACGTCGTACGGGAAACCGCAAGATCTTCCAAACCAGGTTTAATGAAGTTGTTGACCATTTCATTTTTACGTGATTCCGGCTGGATGAACTCTGGATTTTCTTCATAATAGGCAAGAAGACGGTCGACATACTTGCTCATTTTGAAGAAATACGATTCTTCCTTTACCTTCTCAACCGGACGTCCGCAATCCGGACAGTTGCCGTCTTCCAATTGTCTTTCAGTGAAGAAGGATTCACACGGTGTGCAATACCAACCTTCATACTGATCTAAATAAATATCCCCCTGCTCCACAAGCTGGTTGAAAATCTTTTCAACGATATCTTTATGGCGTGTTTCAGTCGTACGGATGAAATCATCATATGAAATGTCTAATTTCCCCCACAAATCTTTGATTCCGCTCACGATTCCGTCTACGTATGCTTGAGGTGTGATGCCTTCCTCTTCTGCTTTACGCTGGATTTTCTGACCATGCTCGTCCGTCCCGGTCAGGTACATGACGTCGAATCCACGCATTCTCTTGTAACGGGCCATGGCATCACCAGCTACCGTAGTGTATGCATGTCCAATATGTAAATTTCCACTTGGATAATAAATCGGTGTTGTTATATAGAAGGTGTTCAACTTTTCTTCCACTTTCTGTTCCTCCTCTTTTTCAATTACCCCCATAAAACCTCACTGTGCTGCGTATGGTTTTTAGTGGCGTTATTTCTACAATCATCCAGTCTCCCTGCAGGATCGTCCTACCTATCATCTTAACCTCTTATCTCATCAAAATATACCTAAAATACAGGCTTTCTGCAACTAAACAGTCAGATCCTTCAATTTTGTCGAAAGCAATGCAGGTTTTTGTCGAAACATGTCGAATACAGACACGAAAATGAGAGAATTCGACAAAAATCTTAATCTTTACTTTTATTACAATAATTTTTAATTGGTAATACAGTTTTTTACAACAAGGCGTAAAGCTTATGAGAACAGTATTTATTAATCCATTTTTTATTAATAATTTACAGATTTAATTATTGACGTAATTCCCAATCGTTGGTATGATAGTAGCAGTTAAAGAAATTTGTCGAATATTGACGAACTAGAGAGAGAGAAATAATATATATTTGGAGGAGATTTTCAAATGAAATCTACAGGTATTGTAAGAAAAGTTGATGAATTAGGCCGTGTCGTTATTCCAATCGAATTACGCCGTACACTTGGTATTGCTGAGAAAGATGCTTTAGAAATCTACGTTGATGACGAAAGAATCATCTTAAAGAAATACAAGCCAAGCATGACTTGCCAAATCACTGGTGAAGTTTCTGATGATAACATCAAGCTTGCTAACGGTAAATTGGTTCTTAGCCGTGAAGGTGCAGATCAATTACTAAAAGAAATCCAAGACTCACTACAATCAAAATAATTTGTTGTTCATATATAAAAGGTCTGAGTCGCATTCGACTCAGACCTTTTTTGTTGGGCCATTATCCGCAGCTTATTCCACGTGATAGGCCTGATACACTTCCCGTTTTGGAAGGGAGCGTTCTTTCGAGACTTCTTTGATGGCTTCTTTGGAAGTCATGTTTTTTTCGTTCACATAGTATTCGACATGCTCCTGAAGGGAGTAACTGGACCACCATGCGTCCCCTTCTTCTTGTTCAAGCGGGCCTGCCCCTTCAATCAACAGGCAGAACTCGCCCCGGACTTCCCCGGTGTTCACCCACTCCAGCACTTCTTCAATGGATCCACGGATGAATTCCTCAAACTTTTTCGTAAGCTCACGGCAAATGACAATCTGTCTATTTCCGAGTGAGCTGTATAGTTCTTTTAAGGTTTCTTTCAGTCTGTGAGGCGATTCATATAGGATGAATGTATCTTCCAAACGCTTCAATGCTTCTAGCTCTGCCCGCTTTTCTTTTTTTCCCCGCTGTAAGAATCCGTAGAAATAAAACGGCTGGGGGGCAAGACCTGATGCAATCAATGCCGTCAGGGCTGCGTTGGCACCTGGGAGTGGAATGACGGGGATATCATGTTGAATGGCTTCTTTCACCAGTTCATAGCCTGGATCTGAGATCGACGGCATTCCGGCATCGCTTACGAGGGCGATAAGCTCTCCCCTCTCCATCCGCTCAATCAGCTTTGGTCCGCTGCTTTCTTTATTATGTTCGTGATAACTGATGATCGGCGTATCGATCTCAAAGTAGTTGCAAAGCTTTTTCGTGTTCCGGGTATCTTCCGCCGCGATGACTGATGCTTCCTTCATCATCCGGATCGCACGGAACGTCATGTCCTCCAGGTTTCCGATCGGGGTAGGGACGAGATAAAGGCTCCCTATATCACTTTCTTGAAAGCTTTTCTGTTGATTCATGTCGGCAGCTCACCTCCTAAATTTATTCTTCCTTTTTATTTTTCCCATATAACATATCATGTACTTCTTGAGAATATTGATTATGCTCATCATACACATAAAGGGGCGGCAGGATTTTCAAATCCGGCTTTCCGTCCTTGATTCCTTCTATTAAGATGGTATTGGCTTCCCGTCCCGGCTTTGGATAAACAAAACGCAGCCTCTTCGGCTCCAGCCGGTGCTTCCTCATGAGCATCATGATGTCCATCAGTCTGCCTGGGCGATGGACAAATGCGGCCTTGCCACCCTGCTTCAACAGATAGCTTGATGCCTTGATTGTATCCTCAAGGGAACAGAGGATTTCGTGACGGGCGATCGCATAGTGCTCATTCACATTCCGTTTATCTCCTGGCGGCGTATTGAAATAAGGAGGATTGCAGGTGACCACATCATAGTGTGAATGATGGAGGAGGCTGTCGATTTCCTTCACATCACCCTGTACCATCGAGATCTGTTGCTTGCGATCGTTATACTCGACACTCCTTTGGGCCATATCATACAGCCGTTCCTGTATTTCCACACCGGTAATGGACACATTGGTCCTGGCACTCAACAATAAGGGGATGATGCCGTTGCCGGAGCAAAGATCCACCACTTTCCCTTTATGAATCGGTAAATAACTGAAATGGGCCAACAGGACAGCATCCGTTGAAAAAGAGAAAACAGATGGACTTTGAATGATTCTCATATCCTCAGCCAATAAATAATCTAAACGCTCATCTTCTTTTAACTGAACCATGCCTTTCCTCATTTCCTTCTATTATATATGTTACTGCTATTATGCCTGTCACAGCGCTAAAAAGGACCAATCCCTTTTTCATGGATCAGCCCTTTCTAATGTGTATGCTATTCTTCCGTCACGATCAATGAAGGACTCATCCTGCCTTTATTTCTTATTTAAGAAAGAGAGGCAGAATAAACAGTCTTCATCCTTCCGGGGACTTCCGAAATGTATATTACAAATATGGAATCCTTCCTGGTATAAGCGGGCAAGGTTGTCATACCCTTCGCCGATATCCAGTGTTTTATCTTCTAAATCCGACTCACCCGTCATATCCGCATCGCTTTCTGTTTGACCCTTTTTAGGTAAGTTCTCTGTTTGTTCCAGTCTACGGCGCAAATGTTCATTTTCCAGCTTTAGAGAATGATTTTCTTCCATCATTTCAGCTAGGCATTGTTTGAGCTCACCTAATTGGTGATATAAATGACCGATTTGTTGTTCCATGTTACTGACTGAATCAAAGAACTCTTTTTTATCCACGATACTACACCCCGTTACTCTGTGGCTTGGAATGATACGGCACCTGCATTCTTGATTTCATCTAATGTGAATTCCAGGACCCGCTCTTCTTCTTTAATTTCGACCTGAAGAATACGTTCCAGAATGTTAAGACCTACCACTTTTCCTTTTCCGTGAGGTGTCTTAATCACTTCTCCGATATCAGGCAACTCTTCCTTCGCTTGTTCATACTCATCATTCTCGTACTTAAGGCAGCACATCAAGCGTCCGCATAAACCTGAGATCTTCGTTGGATTAAGGGATAAATTTTGATCCTTTGCCATTTTAATCGACACAGGTTCAAAATCACCCAAAAAGGTAGAACAACATAGCATGCGGCCACAAGGACCAATACCACCCAGCATTTTCGCTTCGTCTCGAACGCCAATCTGACGAAGTTCAATGCGCGTACGGAAAATCGAAGCCAGATCTTTCACCAGCTCCCGGAAATCAACACGTCCATCAGCGGTAAAGTAGAATATGACTTTATTGCGGTCAAATGTATATTCTACATCTACCAGTTTCATATCTAATTGGTGCTGATTAATTTTATCACAACATACATTATAAGCTTCCGTTGCAGAAGATTTGTTCTCTTCTACGATCAAACGATCTTTTTGATCGGCGATCCGAATCACTTTCTTCAATGGAAGCACTACATCATTTTCTCCGACTTGCTTTCTCTCTACGACTACTTTTCCAAATTCGACGCCGCGGACTGTTTCAACGATTACATAGCAATCTTTCTGAATGTCCAGTTCCCCGGGATCGAAATAATAGATTTTACCCGCCTTTTTAAAACGGACTCCTACAACATCGTACAAAGGACCATCACCCCTGCAGTTTTAGCATGAGCTGTTCTACTAGCAGCTGCGAATTCATATTGGCGTTTAATTTGCGTTTTGCTTCAAGGATCGCCGTCATATTAGTAGAAAGACGGTTGGTTGATACTTGAAGTGCGTTTGATTTCCAGTTTTCCTTTTGGTCCGGGTACACGAGCTGTTCTTCTTTTCCCAGCTGGATATGGAGTAAGTCTTTATATATTAGAAGTAAAAGATCCAATGCTCGATCGACTTGATCTTTTTCTTTGAAGTGCTGTACAAAATCCTCTTGTATTTTGACCATTGCTTGGAAGGGACTTTTTTGGAGGACTTCATACAATTTTAACACTATTATTCTTGCTTGTGCAAACCACTCATTTTGACATATTTCTACAGCATCCTCATAATGATTGGTTAAATTGGCCGCCAGCATGGCAAGATGAGGGGGGATCCCCTCTTCCAATAATTGTTTGGCAAGCTGTTCCTTCGGCAAAGGTTTGAATGAAATCGTCTGGCATCTCGACAGAATCGTAGGCAGGATCCTATGGATGTTCTCCGTGATCAGAATTGCCGTTGTATCGGCTAACGGCTCTTCAAGAAACTTGAGGAGACTGTTAGCCGCATTGGCCGTCATTTTGTCTGCATGGACGATGATGTAGAGTTTCTTTTTGGACTCAACACCGGTTTTCGAGAATTCTTCCTGCAGACTCTTGATTTGATCTTTCTTGATTGAAAGTCCGTCCGGCTCCACCATATGCAGATCCGGATGATTCCCATTGTTGACCCTCCGGCAGTTGGAACAGCTCTCACACGGCTTCCCGTCTGCAGCATTCACGCACAGCAGCGCTTTCGCGTAAAGGATGCTCATTTCTTTCTTTCGGGTCCCTTTTTCCCCTTCGAATAAATAGGCATGGGCAACCCGGTCCTTCAATATACTGTTCTGAAGCATCTGAAGGACGACGGGCTGAAATGGGTATATTTCTTCAAACTTCATATCTATACATCACTCTCTTACGTATAAAGATTAATGAGCAATCCTTTGATTTCTCCGATTTTCCCCAATAGATCAATGGATTTCTTCTCTTTATCCAAGACATCCTCGGTCAATCCGACAAGCTCCTGATCGATCGTTTCCACAATATTCAGCTTGCGGCCTTCGCCGTATTGATTCCATGTATGGGATTGCTTCAGATCCATACCGAAATCCACCGCTTCACGGACGAACTTCTTCACCAGTGTCTTATACTTGGCAAGATCCCGGAACGTTCGGGATTTGGCCAGGCGGTTGCCGGCATCTTCTATCGTCCCGAGAAGCTTATTGAGCTCTTCCACCTGCATCTTCTGGTCGTGCTTGTGGACAAGCTGACCGAACTTCGCCTGCCCGGTTCCACCGGCTCGTTGATCTTTCGGCACTTTATCTAAGGACACTCGGTGGTCCTGATTAATTTTCATAGCTTATTTCCTCACTTTTAAAACTGATGAAATTGTTCTACCGGTAGGACGAATACCGTCGCCCCGCCCACGGACACTTCGACCGGATAAGGTACATAGGAATCGGCATTCCCGCCCATCGGCGATACCGGGGCAACCATTTGATCCCGGGACTGGCAGTTCTCCTTAATGACCTGTAATGCTTTATCTACACGGATATCATCTGTTCCAATAATGAACGTCGTATTTCCAGACTTTAAAAAGCCGCCTGTACTCGCTAATTTTGTCGAACGAAAATTATGTTCCATCAGTGCATTTGACAAACGATTGCTATCTTTATCCTGAACGACTGCCATAATTACCTTCATAAATGAATTCCTCCGTTTAACAACCATTTACTTCCTTCTATTATATCATTGAACAGACGTCACATACACGTTTACTCTAAAAAAGAAGCGGACTTCCCGGCACCAATTTTTGCTGAGAAATCCGCCTCATCGAGGGTTATTTTTGCAAGTAATCCGTCAACACTTGATAAGCATTTGCAAACACCGCTTCAACAGGCTTGCTGGCATCAATGATTTGAATCCTGTCAGGGTACTGACTGATCAACGTCTGATATCCTTCCCGGACACGGGTATGGAATTCCATCGATTCGAGATCCAAACGGTTCACTTCTCTGCCGCTGTGCCTGGCAATCCTCTTCAGACCTTCTTCAGGATCGATATCAAAATACAGTGTAAGGTCCGGCATCTGATCCTCGATGGCAAACTGGTTGATCTTCATCACTTCTTCCATCCCGATGCCACGGGCTTTCCCCTGATAAGCAAGGGAGCTGTCGATGAAACGGTCACAAATCACAATCTTGCCCGCTTCCAGTGCAGGGATCACCTTCTCCACCAGATGCTGCCGTCTTGCTGCCGCATAGAGGAGGGCTTCCGTCCGTTTATCCATTTCCGTGTTTCCTGTATTCAAAATCACTTCCCGAATCTGTTCAGCAATCGAAATGCCACCTGGCTCCCTTGTCTGAATGACATCGACGCCATCCTCAAGCAACTGTTCATATAACCTGGCTAATATCGTTGATTTACCGGCACCCTCAGGGCCCTCAACTGTAATGAATAATCCTTTTGTCATGTCTTTTCCTCCACTTGCTTATCGATACACATACAAACCGTTCTCACCTAAGCGATGATGTCCCTGTATGCTTGCATGATTGTCTACATAAATCTGTAATCTCTTTAACGCTCCTGGTGTGATCCTTTCCCCAGGTACGAGGATAGGAATCCCCGGTGGATACGGAATGACCATCCCTGCAGATATCTTCCCTTCCGCTTCCTCCACCGAAACAAGGACTTCCTCTCTTCCGTCCATCTCTTCAAAACTTAATGCGAGGGTAGAAAATAGAGCTTCCCTGCTATCATACTTTATCTCGTCCGGAAGAATCACATCCAGCATATCTTCATTGCCCACTGCCCGACGGATCCTCTCCAGCGCTTCATCATAAGGGAAGGAATGTCCCTTTTTCACGAGAGGAAGGATGAGCAGCACTTGACCAGGATCGGCGAGTTCCGGATAAATTCCTTCTGACTCTAATAATCTTTGAAGATCATAACCAGTCCTTCCCTCAAGCTTCAGAAGGAGTTTTAAGGGATCGTTGGGCCGCTTTACCTTCAATTGAGGATGAATCCCTTCTATAACTTGTACAAACCGGGAGACCTCCTTCAGATTCTCATTCAGGTCTTCCTTCGTGAACGTCCCGATATATGATCTTGCCCCGTCCAATGAAGCCATGATCGGATACGACGGACTGCTTGATTGCAGCATGGATAAGTAGTCACTCACCCTGCGCTCATTCACCCTCGGGCTGTTTATATGTAAATATGATCCCATCGTCATCGCAGGAAGCATTTTATGTGCCGAATGGACGACGATATCCGCCCCGACCTCCATCGATGAACGAGGGAACGGCGATCCGACTGCCAAATGAGCACCATGCGCTTCATCCACAATGCATAAGACATCCTCTTTATGCAACTCTTCTATGATTTCACCAATATGATACGTAAATCCATAATAAGTCGGAAACGTCAGCACACATGCCTTTACGTGTGGATATGCCTTCAATGCTTCCTTCACACCATCAAGGCGGATACCGAGTGCAGATCCCTCTTCATTGAATTCAGTTTCTATAAAAACCGGCACAGCCTTCGCGAGCCTGATCCCGTTCAACACCGACTTATGACAATTCCGCTGGACGAAGACCACATCCCCCTGTGAACACGAAGCAAGGAGCGCAGCCATATTCCCGACCGTACTCCCATTCACGAGGAAGTAGCTCTTCAGGGAACCATACACATCCCTTAACAGCTCTTCCGCTTCCGCTATCGCCTCACCCGGATCATGCAAATCGTCCAAACCCGTCAGTTCTGTCAGATCATACTCATATAACTGACTCCCCGCAAGCAGGCCGTTCTTATGGCCCGGCACATGAAAAGAAACCGGCTCCCGGGACCGATGCCGTTCAATCGCCTCTATAAGTGGTGTCCTGCGATGATCTAATGTCATGATAAATATCTCCTCAACATAAATGTCCACTCATATCGTACCACAACATCCTACCGAGAATCACAGAAAAAACAAATGCCCAGCAGGTCAAACAAAAAAAATCATAACCCTGAAAAACTCCCGGTTATGAATAGATTTGCGGTGTATTCACTTTTTTCAATCTCTGGATAAACGTTTTATACAAAGGATCATTCGTTTCAGTTCGCACCATTTCATGCTCACAATCTGTGCAGATAAACGATGTGTACAGATGGATTCCGACCTTCTTCTCGACGTGACACACAATACACTCTTCTGTAGCCTTACGCTCCGGATTTCCCATATGGCTCTCCACCTCCATACAATCTATTCTGCCTCAAACGAAAGAAATGTATACATAATTTAAAACATTGAAACTGACAGAATAATCAAGTGTATTTTATCTTATGTTGAAATGGGCCGCTCTGTGTATGTCTTATTGAAAAAGATTGGGGGAGGTGATGGGGAGTGGGGTGCGGACGGGTATGTGGCCTTGTGGCGGGGTGGTGGTCTGTTGGTGTGATGAGGTGGCTTGGTGGCGGGGCGGCGGGATGGCGGCGGGATGGCGGGATGGCGGTCTGACTTCAGACCAATAATTTTATTTTTGTGGGTGATGACCACCCAGATGATTGGGATAGGAGACGGTTTAGATAGATGAATGAGAATATGTTCAGTTTTTTATGAGAAACACCATTATATGAAAGCATTTTTTATAAAAACTTTTAAGAAAGAAGGCATGGAGATATAAAAGTTGAGATTTTCATAGAAAGGAGAGCTTGTTTGAATGGCGTGTACCTGTCGATTGCGTCATTTTGAAAGGTTTATGCGTCACTTTTAGGGTTTTTTGCGTCTCTTTCGGAGGTTTATGCGTCGTTTTTTTCATTTATGCGTCTCTTTACTTAGTTTATGCGTCTTTTAACAATATTACCCATTTCGTCTTTGAGATGCTTGGGACAATGCTTACTAATTTCCTAAATTCAGACTTTCTTACAACGTCCCTTCCCCGGAAGCACCCCCTCAACCACTCCCCTCCCACATCCACACCAACCAAAAAAGAGTATCTCTCACAGAGCTACCCTTCTGAACTATTCGCCTGGTGATATTCCACACCCTAATTTCGCAACCCAACTACCACACCACCTGCGCTAATGCTGCGACTAATCTCCAGATCCCTATATCGTAACCAAAACAAAGATCTTCTTCACTCCATCACGTCTACAACCTTCTTGTGCTCCCCACTACCATCCGACTCAAGCACTACCCTCAACCCCGGAAGCCCCCACTCCAAAAAAACCAACACAAAAAAAAGCAGCTCCCTAAAGAGCTGCTCTTTCCACTATTTGCCTGGCGACGTCCTACTCTCACAGGGGGAGATCCCCCAACTACCATCGGCGCTGAAGAGCTTAACTTCCGTGTTCGGCATGGGAACGGTGTGACCTCTTCGCCATAATCACCAGACGAATATTAAATTGAAGGTTTGTTCCTTCAAAACTAGATAAAGAATTGATGTCAAGAAAGCCGAATATCAGCCGATTGTTCATATAAATATGACTCTTTGTGGTTAAGTCCTCGATCGATTAGTATCAGTCAACTCCACATGTCGCCATGCTTCCATCTCTGACCTATCTACCTAGTCATCTTCTAGGGATCTTACTCACTTACGTGATGGGAAATCTAATCTTGAGGTGGGCTTCCCATGCTTAGATGCTTTCAGCACTTATCCCTTCCGCACATAGCTACCAGCGATGCCATTGGCATGACAACTGGTACACCAGTGGTTCGTCCACTCCTGGTCCTCTCGTACTAGGAGCAGATCCTCTCAAATTTCCTGCGCCCACGACGGATAGGGACCGAACTGTCTCACGACGTTCTAAACCCAGCTCGCGTACCTCTTTAAATGGCGAACAGCCATACCCTTAGGACCGACTACAGCCCTAGGATGAGATGAGCCGACATCGAGGTGCCAAACCTCCCCGTCGATGTGAACTCTTGGGGAGATAAGCCTGTTATCCCCAGGGTAGCTTTTATCCGTTGAGCGATGGCCCTTCCATGCAGAACCACCGGATCACTAAGACCCGACTTTCGTACCTGCTCGACTTGTGGGTCTCGCAGTTAAGCTCCCTTGTGCCTTTACACTCTGCGAATGATTTCCAACCATTCTGAAGGAACCTTTGGGCGCCTCCGTTACTCTTTAGGAGGAGACCGCCCCAGTCAAACTACCCACCTGACACTGTCTCCACCCCGATAAGGCGCGGGTTAGAATTTCAATACAGCCAGGGTAGTATCCCACCGATGCCTCCACCAAGACTGGCGTCTCCGGTTTCCAAAGCTCCCACCTATCCTGCACAAGCTGTACCAAAATTCAATATCAGGCTACAGTAAAGGCTCCACGGGGTCTTTCCGTCTGTCGCGGGTACCTGGCATCTTCACAGGTACTATAGATTTCACTGAGTCTCTCGTTGGAGACAGTGCCCAGATCGTTACGCCTTTCGTGCGGGTCGGAACTTACCCGACAAGGAATTTCGCTACCTTAGGACCGTTATAGTTACGGCCGCCGTTTACTGGGGCTTCGATCAAGACCTTCGCTTACGCTAAGCCCATCAATTAACCTTCCAGCACCGGGCAGACATCACACCCTATACTTCGCCTTACGGCTTCGCAGAGACCTGTGTTTTTGCTAAACAGTCGCCTGGGCCTATTCACTGCGGCTCTCTCGGGCTTGCACCCTACCAGAGCACCTTCTCCCGAAGTTACGGGGTCATTTTGCCTAGTTCCTTCAACGAGAGTTCTCTCGCTCACCTTAGGATTCTCTCCTCGCCTACCTGTGTCGGTTTGCGGTACAGGCACCTTTTCCTCGCTAGAGGCTTTTCTTGGCAGTGTGGAATCAGGAACTTCGCTACTATAATTCGCTCGCTATCACAGCTCAGCCTTCACGATGACGGGATTTGCCTCATCATCAGCCTAACTGCTTAGACGCACATATCCAGCAGTGCGCTTACCCTATCCTCCGCGTCCCCCATTGCTCAAACGGAAAAGAGGTGGTACAGGAATATCAACCTGTTGTCCATCGACTACGCCTTTCGGCCTCGACTTAGGTCCTGACTAACCCTGAGCGGACGAGCCTTCCTCAGAAACCTTAGGCATTCGGTGGATGGGATTCTCACCCATCTTTCGCTACTCATACCGGCATTCTCACTTCTAAGCACTCCACCAGTCCTTACGGTCTAGCTTCGCAGTCCTTAGAACGCTCCCCTACCACTTGACACCTAAAGGTGTCAATCCGCAGCTTCGGTGATACGTTTAGCCCCGGTACATTTTCCGCGCGGGTCGACTCGACTAGTGAGCTATTACGCTTTCTTTAAAGGATGGCTGCTTCTAAGCCAACCTCCTGGTTGTCTAAGCAACTCCACATCCTTTTCCACTTAACGTATACTTTGGGACCTTAGCTGGCGGTCTGGGTTGTTTCCCTCTCGACTACGGATCTTATCACTCGCAGTCTGACTCCCATGGATAAGTCTTTGGCATTCGGAGTTTGTCTGAATTCGGTAACCCGATGAGGGCCCCTAGCCGAAACAGTGCTCTACCTCCAAGACTCTTACACATGAGGCTAGCCCTAAAGCTATTTCGGGGAGAACCAGCTATCTCCAAGTTCGATTGAATTTCTCCGCTACCCACACCTCATCCCCGCACTTTTCAACGTGCGTGGGTTCGGACCTCCATTCAGTGTTACCTGAACTTCATCCTGGACATGGGTAGATCACCTGGTTTCGGGTCTACGACCACATACTCAATTCGCCCTATTAAGACTCGGTTTCCCTGCGGCTCCCCGTCTTATCAACTTAACCTTGCATGGGATCGTAACTCGCCGGTTCATTATACAAAGGTACGCCATCACCCGTTAACGGGCTCCTGACTGCTTGTACGCACACGGTTTCAGGTTCTATTTCACTCCCCCTTCCGGGTGCTTTTCGCCTTTCCCTCACGGTACTGGTTCACTATCGGTCACTAGGGAGTATTTAGCCTTGGAGGATGGTCCTCCCAGATTCCGACGGAATTTCTCGTGTTCCGCCGTACTCAGGATCCACTCAAGAGGGAATGACGTTTCGACTACAGGGTTGTTACCTTCTTTGACGAGTCTTTCCAGACTTCTTCGTCTACCCCATTCCTTTGTAACTCCGTATAGAGTGTTCTACAACCCCAAGAGGCAAGCCTCTTGGTTTGGGCTACATCCCGTTTCGCTCGCCGCTACTCAGGGAATCGCAATTGCTTTCTCTTCCTCCAGGTACTTAGATGTTTCAGTTCCTGGTCTGCCTTCCATACTCTATGTATTCAAGTATGGATATTGTTCCATTACGAACAATGGGTTCCCCATTCGAAATCTCTGGATCAAAGCTCACTTACAGCTCCCCAAAGCATATCGGTGTTAGTCCCGTCCTTCGTCGGCTCCTAGTGCCAAGGCATCCACCGTGCGCCCTTCATAACTTAACCGAATTGGTTGTTACATAAGGTTTAAAACCTAAAATGGCGATACTCGGTAATTTCTTGACTATCAATTTATCTTTATCTAGTTTTCAAAGAACAAATGTGTCTCAGAAGAGACAATATGGTTAGATATTTTGCTTACGCAAAAATCTTTGGTGGAGCCTAGCGGGATCGAACCGCTGACCTCCTGCGTGCAAGGCAGGCGCTCTACCAACTGAGCTATGGCCCCTAAAGGGAAGAATATGGTGGGCCTAAGTGGACTCGAACCACCGACCTCACGCTTATCAGGCGTGCGCTCTAACCAGCTGAGCTATAGGCCCATATCCCATAAAGATGAATGATAAGGCGTGCTTATCATTGTTTTTGATGATTGAACCATCAAAACTGAACAAAACTTCGACTGTCAAACGTTTTAGTTAAATCTTCCTTAGAAAGGAGGTGATCCAGCCGCAGGTTCCCCTACGGCTACCTTGTTACGACTTCACCCCAGTCATCTGTCCCACCTTAGGCGGCTGGCTCCAAAGGTTACCTCACCGACTTCGGGTGTTACAAACTCTCATGGTGTGACGGGCGGTGTGTACAAGGCCCGGGAACGTATTCACCGCGGCATTCTGATCCGCGATTACTAGCGATTCCTACTTCATGCAGGTCGAGTTGCAGCCTGCAATCCGAACTGAGAACGGTTTTATGGGATTGGCTAAACCTCGCGGTCTTGCAGCCCTGTACCGTCCATTGTAGCACGTGTAGCCCTGGTCATAAGGCATGATGATTTGACGTCATCCCCACCTTCCTCCGGTTTGTCACCGGCAGTCATCCTAGAGTTCCCAACTGAATGCTGGCAACTAAGATCAAGGGTTGCGCTCGTTGCGGGACTTAACCCAACATCTCACGACACGAGCTGACGACAGCCATGCAGCACCTGTACTCTGTCCCCGAAGGAAAGCCCTATCTCTAGGGTTGTCAGAGGATGTCAAGACCAGGTAAGGTTCTTCGCGTTGCATCGAATTAAACCACATGCTCCACCGCTTGTGCGGGCCCCCGTCAATTCATTTGAGTTTTAGTCTTGCGGCCGTACTCCCCAGGCGGTCTTAATGCGTTAGCTGCAGCACTAAGGGGCGGAAACCCTAACACTTAGCACTCATCGTTTACGGCGTGGACTACCAGGGTATCTAATCCTGTTTGCTACCCACGCTTTCGAGCCTCAGTGTCAGTTACAGACCAGAAAGTCGCCTTCGCCACTGGTGTTCCTCCAAATATCTACGCATTTCACCGCTACACCTGAAATTCTACTTCCCTCTCTGCACTCAAGTTCCCCAGTTTCCAATGACCCTCCACGGTTGAGCCGGGGATTTCACATCTGACTTAAGGAACCACCTACGCTCGCTTTACGCCCAGTAATTCCGGACAACGCTTGCACCTACGTATTACCGCGGCTGCTGGCACGTGAGTTAGCCGTGGCTTTCGGTTAGGTACCGTCAAGGTGCCGCCCTATTCGAACGGCACTTGTTCTTCCCTAACAACAGAGCTTTACGATCCGAAAACCTTCATCACTCACGCGGCGTTGCTCCGTCAGACTTTCGTCCATTGCGGAAGATTCCCCACTGCTGCCTCCCGTAGGAGTCCGGGCCGTGTCTCAGTCCCGGTGTGGCTGATCATCCTCTCAGGTCGGCTACGCATCGTCGCCATGGTGAGCCTTTACCCCACCATCTAGCTAATGCGCCGCGGGTCCATCTGTAAGTGGTAGCTAAAGCCACTTTTCAACATTCCCTCATGCGGGAATGAATTATCCGGTATTAGCCCGAGTTTCCCCGAGCTATCCCCCGATCTTACAGGTAGGTTACCCACGTGTTACTCACCCGTCCGCCGCTGATATCAGGGAGCAAGCTCCCATCGTTTCCGCTCGACTTGCATGTGTTAGGCACTGCCGCCAGCGTTCGTCCTGAGCCATGATCAAACTCTCCGATAAAAGTTTGAATAGCTCTTTAAAATAAATCTAGAATTAACGTTGACGTATTGTCTTGTTTTGTTCAGTTTTCAAGGTTCAATGTAAGTTGAGCTCTCTTGAGCACCTCTTAAATATAACATTTTTCATCATAAAGCGTCAAGCTTTTTTTGAAATTTGTTTTCCGCCTTGTTTTGGCGACAAGGAATATAATAGCACCTTTCCTCACATAGAGTCAATACTATTTCACTTTTTTTAAGAAAAGAATTTCATGATCCTTTTAAACAATCAACTTTGTCCTTTTGATAGAGTTTGTTAAAAGTGAATTCTCCTGGCGGGGACCACTTTTAAGAGGATATGAATCTTTTATCTGATCGGGGTTTTTAGTACCGATACAATAGGTGATACACTTCATATAATGAATGGTTATAATCCTTGTATTTCTGAAACATTAATCTTGAGACAGATACAGCCACTTTCTCTCATCAAACACCTCAATCGAATAACTTGAACCGATATTGTGTAAAAGCTTATTGAAGAACTCAATGTCTACATCATGATCATACAAGTCTTCTAGGGTATATTCCTTAATAATGAAATTCGTCAAACTTGTAGTATTCACAAAATCTGAGAAGAATGTTCTTAATGTCATTGATTCCTGCTGTGTAAGTGCTTCATCATGAACGAATGAAATTCTAAAGACATTTACAATCTCATTGATGTCTTCATCTTCCTTTAAACATAAAGGGGCTAATTTTTTATCTTCTTCTGTAAAAGGTTTTCTAGTATCTTCGATGATTGCATAAGTTATTATGTTTCCACCCTTCAATACTTGAAAAATTTCTAAGTCACGTAATTTTAACTGCCTCTGAAGTGTTATCATCTCAAACTCCCACTCAATATGAATTATTTATGTTGAACGTACCTCTATTCAAATCGCTCATGTTTCGTTACTTATAAAAGCTGCCCGCATAAACGGACAGCCGTTCCCCCTCACTCTATCATTTCGATATAAGGAAGCCCCCGCCTCGGATACACACCGTCAACGTAAGCAAGCTCCCAAAGGAATTCATGTTTTCTCTTTCCGATGACGCCTGAAAGCATCACATCTTGATCGATGGTTTTATCAGAAATATTTTTCGTGAAATAGGAGTCATTTGAATGGAGGTCCAGCAGGATGATACCGCCCTCGATGATTTCGCTCACTTCGAAGACGCCATATACAGTTTCTTGAAACTGTTCCATTGTCCGATCCAACCGTTCGATATCATTCATATAATCCCAGTCTGCCCTATGCACGCCTGGATAGTTTTTTAAAAATAATTGGGAGAAAAGGATTTCGCACTTCTTTAATAGAGGAAAGGCGTCCGTCAGGAATGATTCTACCACTTCCGAGCATGCTGTTTCGTTTCTCTTATCGAGCCAGCGGACAAATTTTCTTAATTCGATAAGGAATTGTTGGGTGTAGTTGTTGTGTGGGGTGACTTTCATCGTATCGGGAAGATAGGCGAAGATCAGTTCTTCCCAAAAGGAGGGACCGCATTCTTTCCAGGAGGCGGGACAATCGTCTTCCAGGTGATCGGTCATATAGTGGGCGAAGGATGTGAGGAAGTCATTGCGTTTTTGATTGGCCATCTGTTCCCGCTTGTACGCGATAAGGTCATCACCGTAATATTCTACCAAGCCACGGAACCTCAGATTGAATGCTCTGCTGATTTTCACTTTTTCAAGCATGTCCCGGTGCTCGTCCGGGTGATTGAATGGATGGAACCAAATTCTTGTTTCGGGGGTCTCATGGATCAACTTGTTTTTCACTAGCAAGCTCACCAGCTTTCTTATTATTGTTAGGGGTTGAGTAGTGTGGCATCTTTATCATATACCATTTTATCCCAACCAGGAATCACTATTTACATTTTCTTTTGGGAGGAGTGATTTTTATTAAGAAGGATTCTGATATTCCCTATCGAAAAGTACTAGAGAGTATGCAGAAGGGAGTTATGCGATATGAGTGAAGTTGTTTATGCCATCCAGGATCAATATTCAGATGAGTTCTCCTGGTGTTACGGATGCGGCCGGTTGAATCCGGAGGGACACCGTTTTCGTACCGGGGTCGACGGGGAGAATACGGTCACTTTCTATCATCCCGCCCAGGCCCATACCGCTGTGCCGGGATTTGTGTACGGCGGCTTGATTGCATCGTTGATCGATTGCCACGGGACAGGGTCCGCTTCGATTGCCCTTCATCAGGGTAATGGCGGGCAGGTCGGGGATGGTCAGGAACCCCCTCGGTTTGTGACTGCTTCCCTGCAAGTGGATTTCATAAAGCCGACGCCACACGGGGTGCCTTTAAAAGCGGTGGGCACGGTTCACGAGGTTCACCCGAAGAAGTTCAGAGTGGAAACTGAAGTGTTTGCAGACGGGAAGTTATGTGCACGGGGAGAAGTGGTGGCGGTCGTCATGCCGGACTCGTTTTTATCCACATAAAAAAGCAGGCGGGATGATGTCCCGCCTGCCCTTTCTTATGTGTGAACGTTATAAAATCCACAATTGAATCACCGTTAATCCCACTACACCCGGAATACCCAATATCCCGGAAATAGAAGAAGTTGCAACATTGATCGGAACGTGGATTCCGTACTGACTGCCAAAGGCGTTCAGGAAGAATAGAAACAACGCTCCGATCATGACCTTCATGGCAAGCTGTCCAACAAACCGCAGCGGCTTGATGGGCGTGCCTGCAGCTAACAGCAGCACAATCAGTCCACTGATGACTGCTATGACGATTACTGGGCTCATACCCTTCTCTCCTCTCAACTTGGAAAAAGTCTCTTATTGAAAGGATATGAGGGTTGTCTACCTTTTTATGACGATCTTTCTATGTTTTGCTTCCCTAAACAGAAAAAAATATTTCGCTTCTGCTATTTTAGAGTCGCAGTGGAGATTCAAACTGTAATCCACACTCATTTCATCGATGGAACGGGCCCGGTTCCAATGATCCTTCGTTTCGTCCAACACGTGAAGCAAGGATTGGTCATACTCTTTTTTCAGCTTGCCTTTTTTCCTGAAAAACATCGGTACCCTCTCCTTCGTTATACATCTCTTCTTCCTTCGAGAGCTTTAGATAACGTCACTTCATCTGCATATTCAAGATCCCCGCCGACCGGGAGGCCGTGGGCGATCCTCGTGATGCGGATGCCGGATGGTTTGACGAGACGGGAAATATACATGGCTGTCGCTTCCCCTTCGATATTCGGGTTCGTGGCAAGGATCACTTCCTGGACTTCATCGCTTTGAAGGCGTTTGATCAAGTCAGGCACGTTGATATCTTCCGGACCGATCCCGTCCATCGGAGAAATCGCGCCGTGAAGCACGTGATAAAGCCCGTTGAATTCTTTCATCTTCTCCATCGCAATGACGTCTTTCGGATCTTGAACGACGCAGAGGATGCTGCGATCCCTTCTTTGATCCTCACAAATATAGCATGGGTCTTGATCGGTAATATGTCCGCATACAGAGCAGTAACTTAAATTACGCTTGGCGTTGACCAGTGCTTTCGCAAAGTCCAGTACCGTGTCTTCTTTCATGCTGAGAACAAAAAAAGCCAGTCGGGCCGCAGTTTTCGGCCCGATCCCCGGCAGTTTCATGAAGCTGTCGATCAGCTTCGATATAGGCTCAGGATAATGCATGTAATTGCCTCCTAGAACATTCCCGGTAGGTTCATTCCTTTAGTGAATTGACCCATGGTCGAGTTCGTTAATTCATCCGCTTTTTTCAGTGCATCGTTTGTCGCTGCAAGGACTAAATCCTGCAGCATTTCCACGTCATCAGGGTCTACTGCTTCTTCATTGATTTTCACATCAAGGACTTGCTTGTGACCAGACACGACAACTGTTACCATGCCGCCGCCAGCAGTACCTTCGATTTGCTTTTCACCCAGTTCTTCTTGAGCTTCTGCCATTTTCTTTTGCATCTTTTGCATTTGTTTCATCATATTTTGCATATTTCCGTTACCACGCATCATAGTAAAAACCTCCAGTTAATATTTTTAATCATTCAGTTCTATTAAATCCATACCGACAAGCTTCTCGGCTTCTTTCACGACAGAATCATCAGCCTGCTCCTCACCGGATGATTCACCGTCTTCGGTTTTGGAGTGGCGGATGAAGTTTTCCCTGATGGAGAGCCACTGGTCTTCGGGGATACCGATCGCCGCATAGCTGCTGCCCGTCAGCTCTTCCAGTATGGAAGAAATCGCCGAGGTGAACGCTTGATTTTCCATTGCCATCTGACAATGAATATCATATTTGAATTTTAACACAAATGACCCGTTTGCAGCTGCTACAGGTTCTGCATCGTTCAACAATGCAGACTGGGACCGCATCTGACGCTGATTGAGCGTTTCAACCATGTCACCCCAACGGCTCTTGATGAGATTGAGATCTTCTTTCGTAGCCGTGCGAAGCACTTCCTGGATCTTCCCTGTAGGTGCACGGAACCCTTTCTTGGCCCTGGTCGGCTTCTTCGGGGCCTGTGCAGCAGGCTCTGCCTGTAATTTGACGCCGTTCGCCTTCAGTTGCTCAACCTCTTTTTCAAGGAGTTTGATCTTTTCCATCATGTCGCTGACTTCAGGTGATGAGGCGGTTGCAGGTGCCTCCATCTGACAGAGCTTCACGATGGACACTTCCAGATAGATGCGGGCATGGTTCGTAAACTTCATTTCCTGTCCGGCCTGATTCAGCACATCGATGTACTGATAAATCTGTCCGGGCTGGGTTTGTGCCGCTAATTCCTTGAAATCATCATCGAGCATGACCCGCTCCAATGATTCTTCAAGATTCGGGGCTGTCTGGTATAACAGCATGTCCCGGAAATAGAGGATGAAATCCTCTGCGAACCTTGCCGGGTCCTTCCCTTGAAAGAGGAGCTCTTCAAGTGCACCCAATCCGGTTGTGACATCCCTTTCCAATATCGCCTTCGCAAGCGTGTTCAAGTATCCTTGGGACACCGCTCCGGTCACCGTCAAGGCGTCATCCACAGTGACTTTCTCGCCGCTGAAAGAGATCGCCTGGTCGAGAAGGCTGAGGGCATCACGCATTCCGCCTTCTGCAGCCCTTGCGATGATCGTAAGGGCGTTCTCTTCATAATTCACACCCGATTCAGTCGCAATATGACTCATTCTTCCTACGATATCCCTTGCTGTGATCCGTTTGAAATCAAAGCGCTGGCAGCGTGAAATAATCGTCAGTGGAATCTTATGGGGCTCGGTCGTAGCCAGGATGAATATGACGTGCTTCGGCGGTTCTTCCAATGTCTTCAGCAAGGCATTGAATGCTCCGATAGACAGCATATGGACTTCATCTATGATGTAGACTTTATACTTGGCTACGTTGGGAGAATACTTTACCTTGTCCCTTATGTCACGAATCTCTTCGACCCCGTTATTGGAGGCGGCATCGATTTCGATGACATCCGGGATTGAACCGTCTGTGATCCCCTTGCAGGCGTCACACTCATTACACGGTTCAGCCACAGGGGACCGTTCACAGTTCACAGCTTTCGCCAATATCTTCGCCGCACTCGTCTTCCCGGTTCCCCGGGGTCCCGAGAATAAATAGGCATGGGAAATCTTCTGATGAAGGAGGGCATTTTGCAACGTTTTCGTTACATGCTGCTGTCCAACTACATCAATAAATGACTGAGGACGCCACACACGATATAAAGCTTGATATGCCAAAATACTCCCCCCTCTTGTATATGTACTATAATGTCTATTATAACGTAATCCAAATCCCTTTTACAAAGAAAACCGGAGATCTCTGCACAAACAAAAAACTCACCCGAGATGGATGAGTTGATGTTATATAAATGAAACTGCCGTGCACCTTTCGTCGACGAGCATCCATAGGCGTTACTCAAGCAGTTAGCTCGGCCCAGGCAACCCTGCGGCACATGGGAGCTTCCACTTAATGCTGCTTCCTTCCGGACCTGACATGGTTCATGGATTCCCATTGCGCAGGACCCAGGCGTCAACACCACTTACTTGAGGCAGCCCTACAGAGTGCGGGCCTCGGAAAGGAATTCGGTCTCGCTGGAGCGGATTGCGAGTACAGGGCACCGCTACCTCCCCACCTAGCACGGCAAAATTGATACCTTATTCAGTTGCGTCACTAGTGCGACGCAAAATTAAGTATACTAGGATTTACGTTAAAAAGCAATGATGGAATGCTGTAAGTTATTTACATCCTTCCGTCCTGTTCCTCTTCTCGGCTTTCTTCCGCTCCCTTAATTGTTTAAAAAAACGGGAGAGAATTCCGCCGCATTCTTCCGCGAGCACACCTGACGACACTTCACACTGATGATTGAATCTCTCATCTTCGAGCAGGTTCATCAATGTGCCGGCACATCCCGCTTTCGGATCGGCTGCCCCGTAGATGACTTTCTCGATTCTAGACAGGATGATGGCCCCACTGCACATCGGACAGGGTTCGAGCGTCACGTAAAGTTCGGCCCCCTCCAGTCGCCATGTCCCGAGCTTCCGGCACGCTTCCTGGATCGCGATCGTTTCGGCATGGGTGATCGCATTTTGGGTCGTTTCCCTCAGGTTGTGCGCACGCGCTATGATTTCATCCCCCATGACAATGACTGCTCCAATCGGGACTTCACCGGTGGCACCCGCCTTTTCCGCTTCCTTTAATGCTTCCAACATAAAACGTTCTTCTCTTATACCCATTCTGAACTCCCACAAATTTATTTCTCGTTCTTTTATAAAATAGCCCCATTCACCTCAAACTATAACAGAAAGGGGCTTTCAATATGATACCTAAAGATACCGCTCTCCTCGTGATCGACATCATGAATCCTTTTGATTTCTCACACGGAGAGACGCTCGCGCACCATACCCGCAACATTGTCGGGCCCATTAACGCATTGCGCCGCTACTGTCAGCAGCATCGGCATCCCACCATTTATATTAACGACCATTACGAACTTTGGAAAGCAGATTACAAGGAAATTTATCAAAAATGCCACAATGAGGTGAGCGATGGCATCATGACTCCCCTCCAGCCGAAGGAAGAAGATTTTTTCCTCATTAAACCGAAGCACTCGGCATTTTACGGTACGGCGTTGAATACGCTTCTTCACCATCTGTCGGTCAAGAACCTGATCATCACCGGAATCGCGGGAAACATATGCGTCCTCTTCACGGCAAATGATGCGTATATGAGGGAGTTCAGCCTGATGGTGCCAGGAGATGCGATCGCTTCTGTCAGCGAAGAAGATAATCATTACGCCTTAACGATGATGAAGAATGTATTGAAAGCAAGTATCGCTCCCACCCATGACATGTTGTGAAATTGTATCCGTATATTCGGCCCTCCTTGTTCATACGTTGATTATAGCGAATGAATTTTAGGAGGGCCTTACTATGCAAATTCATGTTGTCCGATCCAATCAATCTTTATTTGGGATTGCGCAAGCATATGGATCAACAGTGAAAGATATCGTCGATGCGAACGAACTGCCGAATCCAAATCAGCTGGTGATCGGTCAGGCACTCGTGATCCCGATTATAGGCAGTTTTTATTTTGTCCAACCGGGTGACAGCCTGTGGGGGATCAGCCAGAAGACCGGGATTCCTTATCAGGAGCTTGCCCGGGTAAACGGTATTTCCCCAAACCAGCCCCTTCGGGTAGGATACCGTCTCTACCTGCCACAGAAGAAAAAAGCACGGGCTGAATTCAACGGCTATGTCGAGCCCTACGGGAAGGAAGTGTCCCCCAACCTCGAACAAAGCGCGAAGGACGCAGCACCTTATCTTACTTACCTTGCCCCCTTCAGCTTTCAGGCAAAACGGGATGGCACCTTGAAGGAGCCCCCACTCGGGAACTTGATCGGGACAGGGAAAGCCAATCAAAATGTGATGATGATGGCCATCACCAATCAGGAAGATGGAACATTCAGCGATGAACTCGGCCGCATCCTCCTGACCGATAAGGCGATACAGGATACATTTCTTCAGAATGTGGTCAAAACTGCTAAAAAATATGGGTTCAGGGACATCCATTTTGATTTTGAATATTTACGTCCACAGGATAAAGAAGCATACAACCAATTTTTGAGGAAGGCCAAGAAGCGATTCAACGAGGAAGGCTGGCTCCTCTCGACTGCCCTCGCCCCGAAAACAAGTGCCGATCAAAAAGGAAAGTGGTATGAGGCACATGATTATAAGGCACATGGTGAAATTGTCGATTTTGTCGTCATCATGACATATGAGTGGGGATACAGCGGCGGACCCGCCATGCCGGTCTCCCCAATCGGTCCTGTCCGCGACGTACTCGAGTATGCGATTTCGGAAATGCCCCCTTCCAAGATCCTGATGGGCCAGAACCTGTATGGTTACGACTGGACCCTTCCATTCAAGCAGGGAGATACCGCCAAAGCCATCAGTCCACAGCAGGCCATCAAGCTGGCTGCCGAAAACAATGTGCAAATTAAATACGACCAAAAAGCCCAGGCACCCCATTTCACCTACAGGGATAAAAACGGGAAAGATCACGAAGTCTGGTTTGAGGACGCCCGGAGTATCCAGGCAAAGTTCGACCTGATGAAAGAATTAAAATTGCGGGGAATGAGCTACTGGAAGCTCGGCCTTTCCTTCCCTCAGAACTGGCTGCTGATTACAGATCATTTTAATGTGGTGAAAAGATAAATAATAGAAGCTGATCGATAGGTAAATCTATATATACCTGTCCATCAGCTTTTTGACTTTTTTATGGACCGAGGGAAAAATTATGCAGGGCAAATAACCTGAACAATCCACCCATATATTGTGTTACAATAATTCCTGTCGTAATTTTTCATTTTACTTTATGATGAGAGAAAAGATTGCCGTAATATGAGGAGGACAATTAATGGGGCGCATTCCTTTCATTACCGTTGAAGGACCGATTGGAATAGGAAAAACCTCTCTGGCAAAAGCGATTTCCGAGCATTTTCAATTTCATATACTCAAAGAAATCGTGGATGAAAACCCGTTCTTAGATAAGTTCTATGACGACATTGAAGAGTGGAGCTTTCAAACAGAGATGTTTTTCTTATGCAATCGTTATAAACAGTTAGAAGATATCGAGAAGCATTACTTATCACAAAACAAATCTGTCGTAGCAGATTATCATATCCTTAAAAACCTCATCTTCGCTAAACGCACACTAAAGGATGAACAACAATTCAAGAAATACCTCAACATCTATGAAATCCTGACATCGGATATGCCAAGGCCGAACGTAGTCATCTACTTGAATGCAAGCCTTGATACACTGCTGAAGCGCATCGAAAAAAGAGGCAGGGACTTTGAGAAAAAGATCAGCCCTCTTTATTTAAAACAGCTGTCATTGGATTATGAAGAATATATGGATACATTCGAACGTACACACCCGGACATCCCGGTTCTCCGCTACAACGGAGACCACGTGGACTTTGTACAGAACAAAGGCGATCTGGAGCATATTCTGACAGAATTAGAAACTACACTTAAAAAAGGAGTTCACCATCATGAACCTTCGCACTAAATACAGGATCCCGAGCAATGCGGTCATTACGATTGCAGGAACGGTCGGCGTCGGGAAATCGACGATGACAAACGGACTGGCAAACGCCCTTGGCTTCCGTACGTCATTCGAGAAAGTGGATACCAATCCATATCTCGATAAATTCTATCAGGACTTTAAGAGCTGGAGCTTCCACCTTCAAGTCTATTTCCTGGCAGAACGCTTTAAAGAACAGAAGAAAATCTTCGAATACGGCGGCGGCTTCATTCAAGACCGTTCCATCTACGAAGATACAGGCATCTTCGCTCGCATGCATTACGAAAAAGGGAATATGAGCGACATCGACTATGAAACGTATACAAGCCTATTCGACGCCATGGTCATGACACCTTACTTCCCGCACCCAGATCTTTTGATCTACCTTGAAGGTTCCATCGACAACGTCGTCGACCGCATCCGTGAGCGCGGCCGTCCAATGGAACAACAAACACCGGTTGCCTATTGGGAAGAAATGCATGAGCGTTACGAAAACTGGATCAACTCCTTCAACGCATGTCCGGTCCTTCGACTCGACATCAGCGAATACGATCTCAAGAACGACCAAAATTCCATCGAACCAATCGTTGAAAGAATCGGATACTTCATTGAACAAACAAGAATGCTGAAAAGCTGAAGATAGACAAAAGACTACTCCGCGCCCGGTATGGCGGGAGTAGTCTTTTTTTGTTGATTATTTTATCTCTATCTAGACTGCCTGAGTGTACGGTCATCGGCATGCCGCCTCCCAGTGCACGCGCCACAAACGCCTCCAAAATACAGTCCATCCGTTTATATCCATTCTCAAAGAGGTATAGGTAGTAACAAATAATAAAGCAAGGGGATGAAAGAAAGATGGAATCGAAGCAAACGTATTTTGTTGATATCAGCAGCGGGGATATCCTCCAGGACCCGGAACAGCAGGTCAGTCCGGGCTTTCGAATATTTGCGACGCCAGCAGAAGTGAACGAGCTCAAAGTGCTCTTTAACCACAACTATGATGATGACATGTCGACGATGAGGCGGGCACAGGTTCCTTTCCGGCAATACCATAACTCACCGGAGGACGATCACTATGACCAATCCATGAGGGATATTTATTTGGAGATATATAAACTTGGGGATGATGAAGCTCGGCGGCATATTGAGGGAATTGGTGTACTTGATCAGTCCAGTCACAGGTCAAGGGAAGATATCGAAAACCTCAAATAAACAGACTAGCCTATTTGACCTACAGCAAAATCAAAAAAATCCGTTACATGAAATGTAACGGATTCTATCTCCAATGTTTATGCGCTATGGTTATAAAAAAAATCAATGGAGGAGGAAGGGGGATTCGAACCCCCGCGGGCTGTTACACCCCTGTCGGTTTTCAAGACCGATCCCTTCAGCCGGACTTGGGTATTCCTCCGTATCGACAAGATTTATAATACCATGGGGTAAATACAGAGTCAAGGATTTTTCTAAAAAAAATCAAAAAAGGTGTCCCTGTTTCTTTTGGGACACCTTTTCAAGAATAACAAACTGCTCTGGCAGTTTATCCTTTGATGACTTCCACTCCACCCATGTATGGACGAAGAGCTTCAGGGACGATGACAGAACCGTCTTCCTGCTGGTAGTTTTCTAAAATAGCCGCTACGGTACGGCCGATTGCCAATCCAGATCCATTCAGCGTGTGAACGTGTTCAGGTTTCCCTTTCGCCTCTCTTCTGAAGCGGATGTTCGCACGTCTTGCCTGGAAGCTTTCAAAGTTAGAGCAAGAAGAAATCTCACGGTATGTGCCGTAGCTTGGGATCCATACTTCGATGTCATACTTCTTCGCTGCAGTGAAGCCGAGGTCCGCAGTGCACATTGATAATACGCGGTAAGGCAGGCCGAGCAGCTGAAGGACTTTCTCAGCATGACCAGTCAATTTCTCAAGCTCATTATAAGAATCCTCAGGCTTTACAAAGCGGACAAGCTCTACTTTGTTAAATTGATGCTGACGGATCAATCCCCGTGTATCACGGCCGGCAGATCCCGCTTCAGAACGGAAGTTGGCACTGTACGCCACATAGCTCACCGGAAGTTCTTCACCTTTCAGGATCTCATCTCGGTGATAGTTTGTGACAGGTACTTCAGCTGTCGGAACAAGGAAGTAATCTTCGCTTTCGATTCTGAACGCATCTTCCTCGAACTTAGGAAGTTGACCGGTTCCAGTCATGCTCGCACGGTTCACAAGGAATGGCGGGATCATTTCTGTGTAGCCGTGCTCATCCATGTGCAGGTCCATCATGAAGTTGATAAGGGCTCTTTCAAGTCTTGCACCTAACCCTTTGTAGAATACAAAACGGCTTCCCGTCACTTTGGCGGCACGCTCGAAGTCAAGAATCCCAAGACCCGTCGCGATATCCCAGTGGGGCTGTGCTTCAAAATCGAAATCACGGATTTCTCCCCATTTGCGTGCCTCTACATTATCATCTTCCGTTTCACCGACAGGGACAGATTCATGAGGAATGTTCGGGATAGAAAGCAGCATACGCTCCAGTTCTTCTTCAATGCCACGCAATTCATCATCGAGCTTTTTCACCATCGCGCCGACTTCACGCATTTCAACAATCATGTCCTGCGCATCTTTTTTCTCTTTCTTCAGTACGGCAATCTGTTGAGACACGTCGTTACGCTTGCTCTTTAAATTTTCACTTTCAACAAGCAGTTCTCTTCTTCTTTTATCAAGTTCCTCGAATTTACTGAAGTCCTCCAGATTTTCACCTCGATGCTGAAGACGTGCCTTCACGTCTTCGAGATTGCTTCGTAAATACTTAATGTCTAACATAAGATTCTCTCCTTTTTATAAAAATATAAAAAACCCCCATCCCTGGTAAAAGGGACGGAGGTTTCCGCGTTGCCACCCTAATTGAAGACGCAGCGCATCTTCCTCTTAAGAGATGGTAACGGAATCACCGAAAATACCTACTTCATTCAGTACTTCACTCAAGGATGGATTCATAAAGCGCATGCATCGGTTTTCACCAGCCACCGACTCTCTGCAGGCAAGCAGTCTTTACTACTATTTCCTATCAACGATTTAAGTTTGTATTGGTTATTTCATAATCTACTACAATGTTTTCCACTTTGCAATAGAATTATGCGATTGTTTTTTCCATACTTTCTTTTACCATGTCCACGAAGAAAGCCGTCAGGCGATGATCATCCGTCAGCTCTGGATGGAAAGAACAACCGAGGAACTGTCCATGACGGGCAAGGACAATCCGTCCATTATGCTTGGCGAGGATCTCAACATCTTCTCCAGCTTCCACTATATGCGGGGCACGGATGAAGACCGCGTTGAACCCTTCCCCGACGTGGGCAATGGAAAGGTCCGCTTCAAAGCTTTCCTTCTGACGCCCAAAGGAGTTCCGTTCCACCGTTACGTCCATCACACCAAGGTGAGGCGTATCATACCCGACGATATGCTTTGCCAACAGGATAAGACCTGCACACGTACCGAAGATCGGCTTCCCGTCTGCAGCGAATTGCCGCAGCGGCTCCATGAAGCCGTAACGATCAATCAGCCTTCTCATCGTCGTACTTTCCCCGCCAGGCATAATCAGCCCCTGAATCTCATCCAGCTGCTCTACCCGCTTAATGACAGTTGCTTTGGCACCGGAAGCTTCGATTGACCGAACATGCTCCCTGACGGCACCCTGAAGTCCTAATACACCGATGTTCAACATAGAATCACACCTTACCATCCACGGTCTTGCATACGGTTTTCAGGAAGGATAGAAGAAATTTCTACACCCTTCATCGCTACACCCAGCTCTTTGGAAAGCTCTGCAATCAGCTTGTAATCCTGGTAGTGAGTCGTCGCTTCTACAATCGCTCTTGCAAATTTCTCAGGATTTTCTGATTTGAAGATACCTGAACCTACGAATACGCCGTCAGCGCCCAATTCCATCATAAGAGCCGCATCAGCCGGTGTCGCAATTCCGCCTGCAGCAAAGTTTACAACAGGTAAACGACCGTTTTCTTTGATTTCTAATAATAATTCATAAGGAGCGCCAAGCAGCTTCGCTTCCGTCATGATTTCATCTTCATTCATGCTGACAAGCTTGCGGACCTGAGCATTCACCTTACGCATATGACGAACCGCTTCAACGATATTACCCGTTCCTGGCTCACCCTTAGTACGAAGCATTGAAGCACCTTCACCGATACGACGGGCAGCTTCACCTAAATCACGGCATCCACATACGAATGGAACAGTGAAATCTCTCTTATTTAAATGGTACTCTTCATCTGCAGGAGTCAATACTTCACTTTCATCCAGGTAATCAACACCCATTGACTCAAGTACTTTTGCTTCAACGATATGTCCGATACGTGCTTTTGCCATAACAGGGATTGTCACCGCACCCATTACTTCTTCAACAATGCGAGGATCTGCCATTCTTGCCACTCCACCTGCAGCACGGATGTCCGCTGGAACACGTTCTAAAGCCATTACCGCAACCGCACCTGCAGCTTCAGCAATCTTCGCCTGCTCTGCATTGATAACGTCCATGATGACGCCACCTTTTTGCATTTCAGCCATACCTCTTTTTACACGATCTGTACCAGTCTTCATATGTATATCCCCCTTATATTTTATCCTCCGTCCACCCACAACTTCCCAACAAAGGAAATAAATCGTGACTAAAACAATCGGATTGATTATGTAACCCTACTGCTAAATAAACAATAAAAAAACATGAATGTCAAGACGAAAAGCGGAAGCGGCTTGGTCAGGCCCGACAAGCATAAGATGAATCGACCGGAAAGGCGCCCTTTGCCTTTTTGGTCGGTTTAGCTTATGACCTCGAGGGACTAGCCGCCGGAGCTGGACATCACGAAAAGCGGAGGGGCTTTGCTCAGAGGCGACAAGCATAAGGCGAACATGCCGGAAAGGCGCCCTTTGTCTTTTTGGCATGTTTGGCTTATGACCTCGAGCCTCTAAGCCCCGGAGCTAGACAATCGAAAAGCGGAAGCGGCTTGGTCAGGCCCGACAAGCATAAGATGAATCGACCGGAAAGGCGCTCTTTGCCTTTTTGGTCGGTTTAGCTTATGACCTCGAGGGACTAGCCGCTGGAGCTGGACATCACGAAAAGCGGAGGCGGCTTTGCTCAGAGGCGACAAGCATCATTGACACACAACCCCTTATATCTTCCCCGACCTGCCGACCGCTTATGAAAAAGCACCAAGACTTGTCCATTTTTCAGAAGTCTTGGTGCTTTTTTCAATTAAACAAAAGTCCGGATCAGAACCAGCCTTTGACCGTAGAGGTGATCGAATGCCAAATGTCTCCGAAGAAACCTCCCACAGCTCTCATGGAAAGGACGAACCAGTTTGCTTTTTCAACATCATCTACTGCGATCAGAGATACTTTAGATGCGTTTGTTCCTTTATCAGTAAGATAGCCAAGATCTTGCTTATCTTTCGATTCTAATGTGACATACCCCACTGTTTCTCCTTTTTTCACTGGAGCTGTCAACTCATTATCCTCGTTCAGTTTTTTCTTATCCAGAACAAATTTCGGTTTGTACTGATCTTCTTCACCGTTTTTTATCACCATGTTTAATGATGATTCAGTTTTGATTTCAACCTTTTTTTCTTTCCCTTTTTCAACAGGTAGGGTTTTTTGCCCTTTGACTTGATAATCGGCTGGAAGCACTTCCTCGATTGTATAGTTGTTAAAGGCATGATCCATCATTTTTCTTGTTTCACTGAAGCGTGCATCGTAAGAATTTTCACCTGGCTGGACTTCAACGTCCATGACTACCGTAATGAATCTCATCCCATCTCTTTCAGCTGTTCCTGTAAAATTAGCCCCCGCAAAATCAGTGGTTCCGGTTTTTAAACCGTCCATCCCTTCATATTCACGGATCAATCCAGGCAGCATCCAGTTCCAGTTATCCATTTGAGTAGGATGTTCAGTTCCTTCAGCAAATACCTTTTTAGGAATACTGGAAGTCTCCAGCACTTCAGGGTAATCCTGAATCAAACGATACGCTAGAGTAGCAACGTCTTTTGCAGACATCACATTTTCCTCTTCTGGACCACCTACCACCTTATCTGCATAAGGTGCCAAGTCTTTGTTATTCAAACCTGTAGAGTTTACAAATTTATATTTTTCCAGGCCAAGTTCTTTGGCTTTATCGTTCATCATTTTAACGAAGCTTGCTTCTGATCCTGCAATTGTTTCAGCAATCGCTATTGTTGCTGCATTGGCAGAATAAATTGCCATCGCTTCATACAAATCTTTAATCGTATAAGTACCTTCATCTTCAAGGCTAACATTACTAAGACCAGTATTATGTGACATTTGAGAAAGGTTTGCCGGCACTCTATACTTCTGGTCCCATTTCACCTTACCTTCTGCCACAGCCTCCAGTAAAAGGTATTCCGTCATCATTTTCGTCATACTTGCAATGCCTTGCGCATTTTCAGCATTCTTCTCATAAAGAATCTTACCCGTACTTGCCTCTACTAAAATCGCAGCTTTTGCGTTAACGTCCAAGTCACCTTGAGCATTTGCAGGCTTCTGCACCATGCCCATTGCCATCATAAAAACCATCATACAAACAAAAGATTTTTGAATCCAACTTCTTTTCACTGTTAGCCCTCCAAGATTTTATGTACACCTTCGTTATTTTATCATAGTTCCAAAGGTAAGAATAGACAGAGAATAGGACTAGTTTTCCCATGGGTCCAGGGGCTTGGAGCCTGCGGAAACGCTACGCACCAATGGTTTTTGGGCCAGGGGGATTTCGTGTGAAAACCGATCTTGTTCACATGCTGTCCATATTCAAATAAAAATCCGAACACTCATGAAACGCTTGAGTGTTCGGATTGATTGTTTACAATGAGTAGTTTGGTGCTTCTTTCGTGATTTGAACGTCATGTGGATGACTTTCACGAAGTCCGGCACCGGTCATTTTGATGAACTGTGCTTTTTCTCTCAGCTCGTAAAGATCTTTCGTTCCGCAATAACCCATTCCGGAACGTAAACCGCCGATCAGCTGATACAATGTATCGGCCAAAGGTCCTTTGTAAGGGATGCGCCCTTCGATTCCTTCCGGGACAAACTTCTTCGCTTCTTCCTGGAAGTAACGGTCTTTCGATCCTTTTTCCATGGAGCTGACCGAGCCCATTCCTCTGTACACCTTGAAGCGTCGACCCTGGAAGATCTCTGTTTCGCCCGGGCTTTCAGAGGTACCTGCCAATAAGCTTCCAAGCATGACCGCATGTCCGCCTGAAGCAAGTGCTTTCACGATGTCACCGGAATATTTAATGCCGCCATCGGCGATGATGCTTTTCCCGTGCTTCCTTGCCTCTGTTGCACAGTCATAAATGGCTGTGATCTGAGGAACACCTACACCTGCCACAACGCGTGTCGTACAGATTGAACCAGGTCCGATACCGACTTTGACCACATCTGCACCGGCTTCGATCAATTCCCTCGTCGCCTCTGCCGTTGCCACATTCCCTGCTACGATATTGAGCGTTGGATAAGCTTCACGGATTTCACGAACAATAGACAGTACACCGGCAGAATGGCCGTGAGCCGTATCGATCACGATCACATCCACATGGGCTTTCACTAAATGCTCTACACGTGTGAGTGTGTCTTTTGAAATCCCTACAGCTGCACCAACAAGCAGTCTCCCTTGATCATCCTTGGCGGAGTTCGGGAACTCGATGACTTTCTCAATATCTTTGATCGTGATTAGACCTTTTAACGTTCCATTTTCATCAATCAAAGGAAGTTTTTCGATTTTGTACTGCTGAAGAATTTTTTCCGCTTCATCTAGGGTCGTGCCGACTGGAGCCGTCACAAGATCTTCTTTCGTCATCACATCCGAGATCTGGATGGAGTAGTCCTGAATGAATCGAAGATCACGGTTGGTCAGAATCCCAACCAGCTTCTGTTCTTGCTCGTTGTTCACGATTGGAACACCGGAAATTCTATATTTGCCCATCAAATGCTCTGCTGCAAACACTTGATGATCTGGAGTCAAGAAGAATGGATCTGAGATGACGCCACTTTCGGAACGTTTTACTTTATCAACCTGCTCAGCCTGCTGTTCAATACTCATGTTCTTGTGGATGATACCCAGTCCACCTTGTCGAGCCATTGCAATCGCCATGTCGGCTTCGGTCACCGTATCCATTCCCGCACTAATCACAGGAACATTCAACTTGATCGAGTCCGTTAATTCAACAGAGATATTGACATCCTTTGGAAGCACCTCTGATTTTGCCGGTAACAATAAAACATCATCAAACGTTAAACCTTCTTTAGCAAATTTAGAATCCCACATATTTACGGCCTCCCTAGTCCCAAAATATTATTAGTAGGTTATCAATTGGTTAAAATACTGTCAAGAAGAATAGGATTAATTTAATTTTTCAGATAAATCAGGAGGTGATTTTCTTGCATACCACCCAGCATCACTGGAGCTTCATCCATTATTTTCAATCGGCCGAATACACGCAGCATTTCTTGAAAAAGTGCTACACTCAACTCGGGCTCGATCAAGCCGAAATGAAAAGTTATGACAACTGTTATCCATTCATGTACTACCTTGAGCAGGGGGAGCTGTATTACAAGCAGGCCATTCAATCGCCATTATCGCTCAAACCCATCCTGCTTTTTTATGGATACATCCATTTCATCAAAGCCATCGTGCTCACAGAAGATCCATCGTATCCGGAAACGACCACCGTCCTTGCCCACGGGATCACTTCCCGAAAAAGAAAAAAGCAGCACTATAAATTTTTGCAGGATGAAGTGAAGGTCCAGAAGAATGGACTGTTTTCCCATTTCTCCAGTCTCGTCTTTCACGTAAAAGAAATCATAGGGGAAAAATATAAAATGGAAGATCTGCTCGTTCAAATACCCGAGCTAGGGGAAGCATTTCACATCCTGCTGAGAAAGCAGACCATGTTCCCATTCAATCCCCGACAAGAACTCACTGTCGATGATGCGCTGCTCTCCCACTTTCATATGTCGGAAAACTTATTTAAACAGTATTTAAATGAAAAACTGTCAGACACTGCCTCCTGGCACCAAGGCAACATCCTGCAGCTGACGGGTGGAAAAGAACAGCTGCCGGTGAGATGGGACCTGTCGAACAACCTGCTCGCACTCCCCGGCATCCGGAATACTGCTTCGAACATCCCGGAAGTGTTGATCCACTACGCCATCCTTTACAACCTAAGCATGATCGCCCGGTATGAAACCGAATGGTGGGTGGAACTATTGAAAAACCGTACGAACGAAGACTATCCGATCATCACGACCTTTATCGACGTCACATCAGAGAAGTCCCCCTACCTACTGATCAAATTACTGAAAGATAAAACATAGGAGAAAGAAGACAACAGACTTCTTTCTCTATTCCTGAAGAAGTCTCTTAATATCGTCCTCAATCTTCCGCGGATTCGTCTGCGGCGAATAACGATCCACTACCTCTCCATCCCTGCCAACAAGAAACTTGGTGAAATTCCATTTAATATTGGAAAGAAGCACACCCTTCTTCTCCTTCGTCAAAAACGTAAACAACGGATGCGCTTCTTTACCTTTCACGTCCACCTTCGCAAACATCGGGAAAGACACCCCATAATTCACCTGACAAAATTCAATAATTTCATTCTGGTCATCAAACTCCTGATTCATGAATTGATCACAAGGAAACCCAAGGACAACAAGCCCGTCTTCCTTATACTCTTCATACAAGCCCTGCAGTTCCTCAAATTGAGGTGTAAACCCGCACTTGCTGGCAGTGTTCACAATAAGCATCACTTGCCCCTCATACTCCTTAAGGGACGTGACAGACCCATTCGATCTTTTTACACTGAAATCATAAATTGTCGTCATTTTTTCTTCTCCTTATTTGCGTAGTTATCTATATGATACTTTAGGTGGTTGGGGGATAGCAATTTTTGAGGATAGGGGGAGTGACGGGGTTTAGTTTGAGTGGCGGCTGTTTTTGAGGAAGTATTGCGTTGGGGGCCATGGGGGTCTGACCTCCGACCTGTTTTTTCGTTTCAATGTTGGTTTTCATTCACATGATCGTGCCAGGAATGGAGTGAGCTCGTGATTTGGTGATTATTCAAAGATTTGAATACTTTTTTTAATAAAATCGATCAATGGGAGACGTTTTTAATATGATATTTTATGAGAATTGAGTGGTGAGGCTGCAATAGCTGAGATTTTCATAGACTTGAGATCCGATTGAGTGAGGGAGACGAGTCGATTGCGTCATTTTGGAAGGTTTATGCGTCAGTTTCGGAGGTTTATGCGTCGTTTTTTTCATTTATGCGTCTCTTTACTTGGTTTATGCGTCGTTTAACAAAATTATCCATTTATCAACCTCCCTATCTATTCATTTCATACCTCATTACCACTTCTGCCCGGAAGCCCCCTTTCTCCCAAACCATACTCCCTCCCACATCCACACCAACTAAAAAAAGAGTAACTCTCACAGAGCTACCCTTCTAACTAAAAGCTTGGCGACATCCCACACTCTAATACCGCACCCAATCTATCATCCGCGCTAAAGCTGCGACTAATCTTCAAATCCCTCTACGGAGAACTGAACAAAGATCTTCTTCACTCCATCACGTCTTCAATCTTCTTGTACTCCCACTACCATCCAACTCGAGCTCTATCACCAACCCCGGAAGCCCCCACTCCCAAAAAACAACACAAAAAAAGCAGCTCCCTAAAGAGCTGCTCTTTCCTACTATTTGCCTGGCGACGTCCTACTCTCACAGGGGGAGATCCCCCAACTACCATCGGCGCTGAAGAGCTTAACTTCCGTGTTCGGCATGGGAACGGGTGTGACCTCTTCGCCATAATCACCAGACGAATATTTAATTGAAGGTTTGTTCCTTCAAAACTAGATAAAGAATTGATGTCAAGAAAGCCGAATATCAGCCGATTGTTCATATAAATATGACTCTTTGTGGTTAAGTCCTCGATCGATTAGTATCAGTCAACTCCACATGTCGCCATGCTTCCATCTCTGACCTATCTACCTAGTCATCTTCTAGGGATCTTACTCACTTACGTGATGGGAAATCTCATCTCGAGGGGGCTTCATGCTTAGATGCTTTCAGCACTTATCCCTTCCGCACATAGCTACCCAGCGATGCCTTTGGCAAGACAACTGGTACACCAGCGGTGCGTCCATCCCGGTCCTCTCGTACTAAGGACAGCTCCTCTCAAATTTCCTGCGCCCACGACGGATAGGGACCGAACTGTCTCACGACGTTCTGAACCCAGCTCGCGTACCGCTTTAATGGGCGAACAGCCCAACCCTTGGGACCGACTACAGCCCCAGGATGCGATGAGCCGACATCGAGGTGCCAAACCTCCCCGTCGATGTGGACTCTTGGGGGAGATAAGCCTGTTATCCCCGGGGTAGCTTTTATCCGTTGAGCGATGGCCCTTCCATGCGGAACCACCGGATCACTAAGCCCGACTTTCGTCCCTGCTCGACTTGTAGGTCTCGCAGTCAAGCTCCCTTGTGCCTTTACACTCTGCGAATGATTTCCAACCATTCTGAGGGAACCTTTGGGCGCCTCCGTTACTCTTTAGGAGGCGACCGCCCCAGTCAAACTAGTTCACCTGACACTGTCTCCCACCCCGATAAGGGGCGCGGGTTAGAATTTCAATACAGCCAGGGTAGTATCCCACCGATGCCTCCACCGAAGCTGGCGCTCCGGTTTCCAAGGCTCCTACCTATCCTGTACAAGCTGTACCAAAATTCAATATCAGGCTACAGTAAAGCTCCACGGGGTCTTTCCGTCCTGTCGCGGGTAACCTGCATCTTCACAGGTACTATAATTTCACCGAGTCTCGTTGAGACAGTGCCCAGATCGTTACGCCTTTCGTGCGGGTCGGAACTTACCCGACAAGGAATTTCGCTACCTTAGGACCGTTATAGTTACGGCCGCCGTTTACTGGGGCTTCGATTCGCACCTTCGCTTGCGCTAAGCACTCCTCTTAACCTTCCAGCACCGGGCAGGCGTCAGC